>CAMFGZ010000001.1 GCA_945952105.1 uncultured Rhodospirillaceae bacterium
CGCGAAGCCACCCCCGAGAGCTTGCTCAATACGTTCACAAGCTCTCAGGATGAGGAGAGTCGGTGGACTTGCGAGAGAATGACTCGACGGGCGTTTCCCGTCCCGGGAACGCACTGATGGCAAGCGCGGCTGAAAAGGCGCTTGCCGAACTCGAAGCGCAGGGGCGTGGTTTTTCGGCGCGGCGGGTGCGGCTGTGGCTGATCGCGGCGGTCGTGGTGGCCTTCTACGCCGTGTCCTGGGACCTCGCGGGCATCGACCTCGGGCGGCTGGCGACCGGCCTGCCGAAGCTCGGCCACTGGATCGCGTCGGCCTGGCCGCCCGACACGCGCGAGCTTCCGCTCTTTGCCTATCGCATCGCCGAGACGGTGGCGATGGCCGCACTCGGGACAACGCTCGCGACCCTGCTGGCCATTCCGCTGGCCATCGTGGCCAGCCGCAACATCACGCCGTGGCCCGCGCTCTATTATCCGGTGCGCTGGTTTCTGAATGCGTTGCGCGGCATCGATTCCTTCGTCTTCGCCCTGTTGTTCGTGGCGGCGGTCGGCCTCGGGCCTTTCGCCGGCGTGCTCGGCATCGCGCTACATACCTGGGGCAGCGCTGCCAAATTCTTCGCCGACCATATAGAGAATGCCAATCTCGGCCCGCTCGAAGCGGTGCGCACCACCGGCGCCGGCCGCATGACGGCGATCGCCTATGCGCTGGTGCCGGACATCCTGCCGGTGATGCTCTCGACCACGCTCTTCTGGTGGGAGTTCAACATCCGCGCCTCGACCGTGCTGGGCGTGGTTGGCGCGGGCGGCATCGGCCTGGAACTCAAGAACAGCATGGACCTGCTCGATTTCCCCCGGCTGTTCACCATCATCGCCATGATCCTGGTGGTCGTGACCGTGCTCGACCAGTTTTCGGCCTGGCTGCGCCGGCGGCTGATCCGCGGATGAGGGACGCGCGTCAGCACGTCGCCCCGCGGCTCACCGCGGTCGGTCTCACCAAGACCTTCGAGGGGCATGCGGCGATCCAGGACATCAGCTTCTCCGTGCGCGAGGGCGAGTTCGTGGCGGTGCTGGGGCCGAGCGGCGCCGGCAAGACAACTCTCTTCCGTTGCCTGACCGGGCTTGTGTCGCCGGACAAGGGTGAGGTGAGGGTGGGCGATGAGGATGTCGCGCGGCTGCATGGGCGGGCGCGCCGTCGCATCGCCGTGGTGTTCCAGCAGTTCAACCTGGTGAGCCGCCTCAGCGCGCTCGACAACGTGCTGGCCGGCCGCCTCGGCCATGTTCCGGCCTGGCGCGGCATGCTGCGCCGCTTCGATCGCGCCGACCGTCTGCTGGCGCTGGAATGCCTCGATCGCGTCGGCCTGCTGCGACAGGCAACCCAGCGTGCCGACACGCTGTCGGGCGGGCAGCAGCAAAGGGTGGCGATCGCACGCGCCATGGCGCAGCGGCCGAGTCTGATCGTGGCCGACGAGCCTGTGGCCAGCCTCGATCCCGCCGCTGGTGCGGGTGTGCTTGAGCTGCTGCAGGGCATCGCCCGCCGGGACGGCGTAGGCGTCGTCTGCTCGCTACATCAGGTCCATCTCGCGCGCAGCTTCGCCGATCGCGTCGTGGGCCTCTCGCAGGGACGCAAGGTGATCGACAGTCCGATAGCGCGCTTTGACGAGCGGGCCTTCGGGCAACTCTACGGCAACGGCACCATGAACGCTGGAGGTTCTCCATGAAGCCGACCGAAATCCATGTCTTTCCCGATGGCATCTCGGGTCCCGACGTCAGCTTCGATGGTGGCGACCTCGATTGCGGCAACGGCCTCCTTCTGCTGATCCGCAAGCACATCGATCCGATGTCGCGCGGCCAGTTGCTGGAAATCCTCTCGACCGAAATCTCGGTCGACGAGGACCTGCCCGCCTGGTGCCGCCTTACGTCCAACGAGCTGGTTTCGTTCCGGAAGATCGGCAAACAGCGCAGTTTCGTGATCGCCAAAGGCAAGCTCGCGGAACGAGGCGTGGTACCGGTCGCCGCGTCCGGAGCGCGCCACTCCAGTGGCGCCCGGGCTCAGGTACCAGCCCGTCCGCAAGCGCCACGCGTGCCGGTCGAGGCGCCGAAAATCCTGCCGATGTCCGTCATGGGCATCGGATCCTGGCCGCGGCCACGCTGGATGGTCGAGGCGATGCATTCCTATGTCGAGGGCAAGCTCGACGAGGCCGCGTTCCACGAGACCGCCAACGACGCGGTCCGCCTCTGCGTCGCCGCGCAGGAGCGGTCGGGCGCCGGTGTCATCACCGACGGCGAGCAGCGCCGTGATTCCTATGCCAGCTTCGTGGCGACGCGCCTCGACAACTGCCAGCTCATCCCGCTCACCGATCTTTTACCTCTCGTCGACGATCCGGAAAAATTCGAGCGGGAGCTGCGGGCGCTCGACGTGCCCGCAGCCGACGTGCGGCACCCGGCAGTGCTGGGCCGCATCGCGCGCTCGCGTCCACTGGTGGGCCACGAGGCCGATTTCCTGCGCACGTTGACGGCGAAGCCGATCAAGGTCGCACTGCCCGGTCCGTACCTGCTGACGCGCACCATGTGGATGGAGTGCCTGAACGAGCGCGCTTACGACAATCGAGAGGAATTGAGCGCCGACATCGTCGCGGCGCTGCGTGCTGAATTGCAGGATCTGCTGGATGCGGGCGTGTCGCTGGTGCAGTTCGACGAGCCCGTCCTGTCCGAGGTCGTGTTCAGTGGCGCCAAGAGCGGACCCAGCTTCATGTGCGGCGCGCTGTCGGAGTCGCGCGACCCCGAGCATGAGCTGGCCCTCGCGCGCGACCTCGTGAACGCGGTGATCGAGGGCGCGCCGCGCGAGCGCATCGCGCTGCATGTCTGCCGCGGCAACTGGACGCCCGACGAATCGGTGGCGCTGGCCGGCGACTACCGCCCGCTGGTCGACACGCTGGCCCTGATGAAGGTCGGCTCCTACCTGCTGGAGATGTGCACCCCGCGCGCCGGCGAGATGGAGGTACTGAGGCGCCTGCCGCAGGACGCCCGGATCGGTATCGGCGTGGTGAACCAGAAATGCGCCCACGCCGAACCGGTCGGCGAGATCGGCGCGAGGATCGCCCGCGCCATCGATCTGTTTGGCCGCGAACGGCTGCTCTTCCATCCCGACTGCGGGTTCGCCACCTTTGCCGACAATCCCATCTGCAGCACGAGTGCAGCGGAGGAAAAGCTACGGGGCATCGCCGAAGCGGTGGACCGGGCAAGGTAACGGCCGCTCTCTCGCATGCTCCTCTCGATGTGAGACGACTGTGCTAAAAGGCCGGCATGAAGGTGCCGGTCTCGCCTCCTCAAACAAAACGGTCGCCGCGCGAGCGGATCGACGAAAGCTCGTTCCGGCTGCTGGTCGAGGGCGTGCGGGATTATGCGATCTACATGCTCGATCCCGAGGGTAACGTCGCGAGCTGGAACAGCGGTGCGGAGCGGTTCAAGGGCTATACGGCCGACGAAATCATCGGCAGCCACTTCTCGCGTTTCTACACCGAGCAGGATCGGCGCGACGGGCGGCCGGCGCGGGCGCTGGCGACGGCTCTCAGCGAAGGCAAGTTCGAGTCCGAGGGCTGGCGGGTGCGCAAGGACGGCACGCGCTTCTGGGCGCATGTCGTCATCGATCCGATCCGCGACGCCTCGGGCACCTTGCGTGGCTTCGCCAAGATCACGCGCGACCTCACCGAGCGGCGGGCCACCGAGGAGGAGCTGCGCCGCAGCCAGGAGGAGTTCCGCCTGCTGGTGCAGAGCGTCACCGACTACGGCATTTGCAAGCTCGACTCCGACGGCAACGTCGTGACCTGGAATGCCGGCGCCCAGCGCATCAAGGGCTATGCTCCGGAGGAAATCCTGGGGCGCCACTTCTCCACCTTCTACACCGCGGAGGATCGTGCCAAGGGCGAGCCGCAGCGCGCGCTCGACACCGCAGCGCGCGAGGGCCGCTTCGAAAAGGAAGCGTGGCGGGTGCGCAAGGACGGAACGCGCTTCTGGGCGAGCGTCGTCATCGATCCGGTGCGCGGCGCGGACGGAGCTCTGCTGGGTTTTGCCAAGGTCACGCGCGACATCACCGAGCGCCGTCGGGCTCAGCTCGAGCTGGAGCAGGCGCGCGAGGCGCTGTTCCAGTCGCAGAAGATGGAGGCGATTGGCCAGCTCACCGGTGGCGTCGCGCACGACTTCAACAATCTCCTGACCGCGGTGATCGGCAGCCTCGAACTGGTGCGCAAGCGCCTGCCGGCCGGCGACCGCAACCTCGCGCTGATCGACAATGCCATGCAGGCGGCGCGCCGTGGCGGCGCCCTGACCCAGCGCATGCTGGCCTTCGCGCGCCGTCAGGAACTCGACCCCGAGCTCGTCTCGGTGCGCGAGCTGGTCGACGGCATGAAGAGCCTGTTCGATCACACGCTGGGTCCCGAGATCGTTCTCGACATCGACTGTCCCGTGACGCTGTCGCCGGTCAGGGTCGACACCAACCAGGTGGAAATGGCGTTGCTCAACCTGGTGGTGAATGCGCGAGATGCCATGCCGCGTGGCGGCGTCGTCGCCCTTTCCGCCGCCGAGATCGCGGTGACGGCCGCGATGGCGACGTCGCTGTCGCTGAAGGAGGGACGTTACGTTCGGCTGCAGGTGAAGGACCAGGGCCATGGCATGGATGCCGCGACGCTGGAGCGGGCGGCCGAGCCCTTCTTCACGACCAAGGGTGTGGGCAAGGGTACCGGGCTAGGCCTGTCGATGGCGCACGGGCTCGCCGAGCAGCTCGGCGGCCGGCTGCAACTCGAGAGCCGGGAGGGGCAGGGTACTACGGCGTCGCTCTGGATTCCGGTGGCCGGCGGCGAGGCGCAGCCGGCGCTGGCGCCCGCGCCCGAGACGTCGCGGCCCCGGCCGCTCGCGATCCTGGCCGTCGACGACGACGCGCTGATCCTGGTGAACACCGCGGCGATGCTGGAGGATCTCGGCCACCAGGTCACCATCGCCTATTCCGGCCGCGAGGCGCTGGCGGCGCTGCCGGATATGCCCCGTGTCGACCTGGTGATCACCGACCAGGCAATGCCCGGCATGACGGGCACGCAGCTCATCGAGGAGATCCGCCGCGTACGCCCCGATCTCCCCGTTCTGCTTGCCACCGGCTACGCCGAACTGCCCCACGGCGAGGGCACGACGGTGCCGCGCCTCAACAAACCCTTCCTGCAGGCTCATCTCGATCAGGCCATCGCCGACACGATGAGGGGACGGCGGTAGGGACGTTCTCAGCCTCCGATCTGCGAAGGCGAGGCGCTGGCAACGCCCTTCGGTGGCAAGAGTGTAAAATGCGATATAAGTAGTCGCGGGCACAACCAGAAGAGCCGGCATGCGACCCTTCAATTTCTACAGCGGCGTGTTTTGCGTGACGTCGGCGACGCTGATGCTCCAGCTGATCCAGACCCGGATGCTTTCGGTCGTCGTCTGGTACCACTTGGCCTTCTTCGTCATCAGCATGGCCATGCTCGGCCTGACTGCCGGGGCGGTATGGGTCTACCTGAAGGGGCCGCGCTTCACGGAGAAGACGCTTTCATTCGATCTTGCAAACTACAGTACCGCCTTCGCGCTGACGACGGTTCTCGGGCTCGCCCTGCAGGTCACGCTCACCCCGACCTCGCGATTTGCCTTCACGACGATCGTGATCTGGCTGGAGCTGGCTGTCGTCATTGCGGCACCGTTCTTCTACTCGGGCGTCGTGGTCAGCCTGGCTCTTACCCGCAGTCCGTTTCCGATCGGCCGGGTGTACGGTGTCGACCTCATCGGGGCGGCGGTCGGCTGCTTCGGCGTGCTGCTCCTGCTCAATGAGTTCAACGGGCCGACCGCCATTCTGTGCAGTGCGGTTCTGGTTTCGCTCGGCGCCGTGTTCTTCGCCAATTCCGGTGTCGGCGCCGTTCCGTCGAAACCCGCGTTCTCGGCACGCCTGTTGAGCTGGCACCGCGTGTGGCTCGTGGTCCTCGTGGCCGTCGCGACGCTCAACAGCTTCGACACTCGGCGAATGGGCTTCTATCCGATCTTTGCCAAGGCGACGATGCAGCTCGACGCTCTGCCGTGGTTCGAGAAGTGGAACTCGTTTTCCCGCATCGTTGCGACGCGGCCGGCGCTGCCGGTGAGTGCGCCGCAACTGTCCGGCCCTTCACCGGCCTTCGTGCCCACCGATGCCCCCGTCCCGCAAAGCGGCATGTCGATCGATAGCGATGCCGGCACGGTCGCCTACGGAATCGAGGGCGATCTCGCGCGCGCTTCCTTCCTGAAGAGCGACATCACGAACCTGGCCTACTATCTGCCGGACTTGAAAAGCGCCGCGGTGATCGGGGTTGGCGGCGGACGGGATATCCTGGCCGCGCGCTTGTTTGGGATCCCCAAGGTTACGGGAGTAGAGGTCAACCCCACATTCATCAACCTGCTGCGTCCCGACGGGTTGTTCGGTTCCTTCGTCGGCATGGAGAAGATCGGCGGCATCACGCTGGTGGTGGACGAGGCCCGCAGTTGGCTCGCGCGAAGCCGCGAGAATTTCGACGTCATTCAGATGAACCTGATCGACACCTGGGCGGCGACCGGCGCGGGTGCATTCTCTCTCAGCGAGAACGGCCTCTATACGGTCGACGCCTGGAAGATCTTCCTGCGCCGCCTCACGCCGGACGGCGTCTTCACCGTGAGCCGGTGGCATGCGGCCCAGGACGTTGCCGAAACCGGACGAATCGTGAGCCTGGCCGTTGCCTCCCTGCTGGAGCTGGGAGTCAAGGAACCCGAGAAGCACATATTCCTCGCGTGGCTTCGGCCGGGCGACGAAGGCGCCGGCATCTCCACGCTGATCGTCTCGCGGTCGGCGTTGACGGCGACGCAACTGCAAAGTCTCGGAACGGCCATCGACAGGCTGAAATTCGAGCCGCTGATCGTGCCGGGCCAGAAGTCCCCTTCGGAGACCCTGAACCGCATCGTCAACTTCACGAACCTCGCCGACCTCGAGCGCTTCACGGGTAGTTTCCGGCTCGACATGACGCCGCCGACCGACAATCGCCCCTTCTTCTTCAACCAGTTACCGTTCTCTCAGGTCTTCGCGATCGGCTTCGCCGAAGTTCCCCCCGGGGTCCGCAAGGGGAACTTCCTCGCCACCGCCACGCTGGCGGGTCTCTTCCTGATGGCACTGCTGCTGGTTCTCGTCACCATCGTGCTCCCGCTGCGCAATGCCTTGAACGATGTCGGTCAACGCCTTGCTGTAGGCGGCACGGCCTATTTCGTTCTCATCGGCGTCGGATTCATGCTTGTCGAGATCGGCCTTCTCCAGCGGTTCAGCGTGTTCCTGGGACATCCCACCTACTCGCTGAGCGTGGTGCTGTCTTCGCTGATCCTTTCGGCGGGAATCGGCAGCCTGCTTTCCGATTCCCTCAGGATTACCGGCCGCTCCAGCTTCTCCGTGTGGGTCGCGATCACCGGAGGGTACATCCTGTCGCAGGTGTTCTGGGTACCTTCGCTGCTTCTGTCGCTCGATAGCGAAACCTTGCTGGCCCGCAGCCTGGTGAGCATTGCGATCATCGCCCCGGCGGGAGTGCTCATGGGGTATGGTTTCCCGACAGGAATGAGTTTCATATCGGCGGTCGACAAGCGGCCCACGCCTTGGTTCTGGGGGATCAATGGGGCGAGCAGCGTTCTCGCTTCGGCGACGGGTGTCGCCTGCGGCATTGCCTATGGGATTGGGACGACGCTTTCCCTCGGGGCGATCTGCTACCTGCTCCTGCTTCCTGCGGCCTTCGTCATCGGCTTTCCCAATGTGGACGCGAGTTCCAGCCGCAACGCCGCGCCTGCGTGAGGGCGGTGCGGGAGCACCGGATCAGGCGCTCCGCCCGATCCTGGGTTCCGTGCCGGCGAGCAGTCGTCCGATGTTTGCCCGATGCAGCACGATCACGTAGAGGCCGCCGGCGATGACAAGCAGGCGATAGGGCAGCGGCTCCGGTAGCACGCAGACCAGGACGGCGGCGGTCACGGCTGCCAGCATCGAGCTCATCGACACGATGCGCCCCATGGCCAGCACGGCGAGAAACACGGAAGCCGCGCCGAGCCCGACCGGCCAGGACAGCGCCAGCAGCACGCCGAGCCCGGTCGCCGCCGACTTGCCGCCGGTGAAGCCCAGCCACACCGAGCGGCTGTGTCCCAGCAGCGCCGCGAGGCCGCACAGGCAGATCGCCCATGGCGCGGTCTCGGCCGGGGCGCCCAGCCAGGCGAGGAACCAGCGCGCGAACAGGATTGCGGCGACGCCTTTCAGCACGTCGACGAGAAGCACGACCAGCGCCGCGCCTTTGCCCAGCGTGCGCAGCACGTTCGTGGCGCCGGTCGAACGCGAACCGTGTTCGCGGATGTCGATGCCGCGAAGCAGCTTCCCCGCGAGATACCCGGTGGGCGTGGCGCCCAGCAGGTATGCGACGCCAACGCTTGCCGCGCCGGCGATCCAGACCCCCGTCATGCGGCCCGCCGTCCGCGCCATGCGACCGTGGACGCAGCCAGAGGGATGCCGCGCTCCGACAGTTCGCGCGGCGGCAGCACGTCGCAACTCGGCCACAGGCCGGTTTCGAGCGCGTCCGCGTAGCCTGCCGGCAGGCCGCGCATGCGCATCTTCCGCGCCGCCGTCGCGGAGTCGTAGTCGAGGGAGTGTGTCGTGACCTCGACGCCGTCGCGTATCGGCGCGAGCAGGCTGTACCAGACGCGCCGCGTGCCGTCGTTCGCGGGCATGCCCAGTGCGCCGCTATTGTGCCAGAGGCTGCCGCCCTCCATCTCGGTGAAGGGAATGCCGCTGTGCCCGCCGATCGCGCCGTCGCAGCCGGTGAGGCCGATCTGCCGTGCCTTCTCGCTCCACGGCGTCGAGGCGAAGACGAAGCCGTTGATGAGATCGGCCGCGCCGTGGATCACCGCCAGCCGGCACGACCCGATGGTCATGTCGATGCGCCGCGGCAGTCCGCGCATCCAGGCGCGCGCGTCTTCGCCAAGATGGCGGTTGGAATAGCCATACCAGTCGACCGACAGCGCCTCGCAGGCCGTGCCTTCCTCGAAGCCGCATCCGCAATCGTCCTTGCTCCAGCCCAGCTGCTCCTCACAATTCCCCATGACGACGTGCACGCCCCAGTCGCGCACAAGATCGACCGTCGCGACCGGATCGGCGCAGTAGGCGACCACGTCGCCGGTGCAGATCGTGTTGCGCGCAGGAATGCCCAGCCGCTCCGCCTCACGCCTTAATGCAACGGTCGCTTCAAGATTGCTGTAGCAACCGCCGAACACCAGGGCGGGGCCTTGCAGGTGAATGAGAGGCCGCGCAGTTTCGTTTTGCAGATGAAGGCTCCGTCGATTCGCCCGGGAAGTATGAGCACGAAGACGCGGTGGGGCGCCAGCGCTTGCCGCCTTCACACGTCCTGAATTAGTGTGCCGCCCACAAGATCAAGGGCCGGGAAGGCTCTGCGGATCAGGGAGGTAGTGTGATGCGTAATCCGACACGGCGCGGACTCATTGCTGCGGGTGCAGGCGTTCTTGCGGCACCATCGATCATCGGCTCGTCCGCGTGGGCGCAGGGGGCGTTTCCCAACAAGCCGATCCGCATCATCGTGCCCTATCCGGCGGGCGGGCAGACCGACGGCATCGCGCGGGTCTATGGCGAGTATCTCGGCCGCAAGCTCGGCACCTCGGTGGTGGTCGAGAACAAGGGCGGTGCCGGCGGCACGATCGGCGTGGCCGAGGTGAAGCGCGCGCCGCCGGACGGCTACACCGTCCTCTGCACCATCTCCTCGTCGCTGATCCAGAACCGGGTCACGGTGAAGGACCTGCCCTACGATCCGGAGAGGGACTTCACCTATCTCGCCATGACGACCAGCCTCGGCGGTCCCGTCGTCGCGGCCGAGAAGACCGGCGCGACCAACCTCAAGCAGTTCGTCGAGTATGCCAGGAAGGTCGACAAGCTGAACTTCGGCGCCTACGGGCCGGGCTCGACGCCGCAGATGCTGATCGAGACGATGGCCCGGCAGTACGGATTCAAGGTCGAGGTCGTGCAGTATCGAGGCGAGGCGGCGATGTTCGCCGACGTGGCGGCCCAGGCGCTCGACGGCGCGGCCGGCAGCCCGGCCGGCGCGGCGGCGGTGATCGCCTCCGGCAAGGGTAAGGCCATCGCCATGATGGGCGATCGCCTGCCGGCCTTTCCGGGTGTCGAGACGATGGTGGAGCAGGGCGCGGTCGGCGGCTTCTACGAAACGCGCGCCTTCGCCGTCTTTGCCGTCCCGGCTGCAACGCCCAAGGACATCGCGACAAAGCTGTCCGACACGCTGTTCGAAGCCGGCACGGACGAAAAGGTGAAAGCGCTGATGGCCAACTATCTGATCGTCGGCCCCTTGGATTTCGCGGCGACCAACAAGGTCTTCCAGCGCGACACCGCGATCATGCTCAAGGTCATGAAGGAAATCGGGATCAAGGCGGAGTAAGGCGCGCGCTACGCTCGTGCCTTACTCCGCCCATGAGCGTCAGGAACCTGCCCATGGCAAGCTCCGGGAGCGACGCTTGGTGGTGCAACGATTCAACGTAGGAAAGACCCAGCCATGACCTTCACCCTCACCAGCGACAGCTTCAAGGACGGCGCCCCTCTGGGCATGGAGCACATCCTGTCGGCCGAGTACGGCTTCGGCTGCGGCGGCGGCAACAAGTCGCCGCACCTGCGCTGGTCCGGTGCGCCCGAAGGGACGAAGAGCTTCGCGGTGCATTGCTTCGACCCCGACGCGCCGACCGGCTCGGGCTTCTGGCACTGGGTGGTCGTGAACATTCCGGCCGGCACGACCGAACTGGCCCTCGACGCCGGCAATCCGAAAGCGGGGCTTCTCCCGAAGGGCGCCTTGCAAACCCGCACCGACTTCGGCGCGCCGGGCTACGGCGGCCCGTGCCCGCCGCCGGGCCACGGCCCGCACCGCTACGTGTTCACGGTGTTTGCGGTGAAGGAAGAGACGCTGCCGGTCGCTGCCGATACGTCGGCGGCGATCGTGGGCTTCCAACTGCATTTCAACACATTGGCCAAGGCCGCGATCACGGGGACGTTCGAGAGGGCGGCTTGAACGGCTGAGCCACCACCTGGAGCTTGCCGACGGTTGGCTCCTGACGCTTTCTGCGGCCAAGCTTCGCTCGGCCGACTACCGCACATCCAACGGCGGAAACTTCCACTTCCCGTACCGGATCGGCAGGGAAGATCCGCCATCCAAGCCCAGCGCTTCATGGATGGGGCAAGCATCACGGAGGAGAAGCGCAAAAGGCTCTAAGTGACGAATGCCTGTCGTGTCTTCTAGCTTGCCACGCAGTGCGGTTCGACCTGTCCTCAATAGAGGTTGAGCTTGTAGTTCAATACGATGCGCAGTTCCTCGCCGTTGGTGACGGTGCCGCTCTGCCAGATCGTGAAGCGGCCGTACTGCACGCGGAACCAGAGCCCCTGCAGCCGATCATGATCGGGCCGCCAGTCGACATGGACGTCCCATTCGCTCTCGACGAGCGGCGGTCCCGCGGCGGCGGCACTGGTCCAGCCGTTGTAGAAGTGGGTCGATACCGCGGCCGGCAGGCCGAGCCCTATGAGACTGTGCGACAGGCCCACCATCACCGCCTGCTCGCCGGCGCGCTGGAAGTTCTGGATCAGTGCGCTTGTGTAGAACGGACTGGCGCTCCACGGCGTCAGGATGCCGAGGCCGGAATTCGTGGCGGAGTATCCCATGGTGAGGATTCCGTTCTGGTAGCCGAGATCGACCTTCGCGCCGAACTCGTTGGTGGCGAAGGGCGTGCCCCCGTTCATCAGCGACTGGCCGGTGCTGTTCTGGGCGACGAACTGGGCCGCGGCGAGCGTCTTGATGCCGTTGCTGAAGTCGTGACCGACCTTGCCTTCGCCGTAGAAGATGTTGAGCAGGTCCTGACTGTAGTAATTGATCGCGCCGATGCGGGCCGGTCCCCAGCTCATCAGGCCGCCCAGCACGCCGACACCGGCATTGGACGTCGGGACGCCGGCCGCGCTCGCCATCGATTGGAACGTGATGGCATCGCGTGGCTTGATGGCGTCGATGAAGCCACCGCCATAGCGGAAGCTGGGACCGCCGGCGAGCGTGCCGTCGCCGCCGAGCGTGCCGCTGATGGAGTAGCCGGAGAAGGTCTGCGGCGCCATGCGGTTGTCGTGCGGCCCCAGGAACGGGGTGTTGTAGAGATAGCGGCCGACGGTGATCCGGTGATCGTCGAACAGGTGCGCCTGCCCGTAGAGCTGGCCGAACACGGCGAAGCCCTGCTGGTCCGGCAGCAGCAGCCCGGTGTTGCCGTATTGCGGCGGCGCGATCACGGGAAACGAAGTGTACAGTACGGTGCCCAGCGTCACGAGATCGAACAGTTTGCCGGTCTCCGCCGAAACCGAACCGCCGCTCGCCCAGGCCTGCTGCAGGGTGCTGCTGGCCGGTGAACTCGACACATAGTCGCGGAAATAGCTGCGGGCGTCGAAGCTGATACGCGAATCGCGCAGGAAGTCCGGCGTGTCTTTCCACCGCTCGCGCAACTCGGGAAAGGCCGACAGGGGCGGTGGCTTCGGCGGCACGAAGATGCGCTCGATCGCGGTCAGGTCCTCGTCGGGGGTGCGCGGGATCGGATATTCCTGCTTGGCGTTCTGCGCCATCGCGCTGCCGGGCAAGGCTAGGACGGTGGCGAGGACACCGACCGACGCGAGGATCGAAGCTGTGGCCTGATGCAGGTACCTGGTCTTCCTCAACGGTTCATCCACGGTATGCCGACGTCGACCCGACTGTTTGCCATCTCATACGACAGCTCCGGACATTGCCACGTAAAGCCCCCCGACTCTACGGGGCCGCGTAAAGCATGACCCACAAATCTCCTTTCGCTCGGGCAGCGCGGCCGGCATAAGCTCGTTGAGGGGAATGGCCGGTCTGCGGTCTTCGTATCGGACAGGGAACGGGAATGACGGCGCTTTGGGGGGAACGCAGGAGCAATATCCTGAGGCTTGTCGCGACGGTCGCGATGGGGGCGCTGGCGGCGGCCTGTGCGAGCGGCGGGGATTCCTACCAGGCCGAGGCCATGCAGGCATCCGACAAGGGTGATCTCAAGACCGCCACCAGCCTCGCCCAGAAGGAAGTGGACAAGTACTCGGCGTCCGACCAGTGCTCCTCCACCACCAACTACAATTGCGGCACCCTGGCGCTCGCCTATTCGAGCCTTGCCGAGTACCAGATCCGCAGCGGCGACAAGTCCGCCGGGGAACGCAGCTTCGACCGGGCCAAGGGCGCGCTGCAACTCGTGCCGAAGGACAACAAGCCCAGCGCCACCGGCATGGTCTATCGCGACGTGTCCGAAGCCTTCTGGAAGGCTGGCGACAAGCAGCGCGCGATCGCCGTGTTCCGTGAGGGCGCGACGCGCGGCGCCGACGAATGGCTCTACACCTCGTCCGCCGCCAAGGCGGTCGCCCAGCAGGAGGGCCGGCCTGCGACGCCGCCACCGGGCACCGCCCCGGCCGGAAGTCCGCCCACGTCGGCGGCTCCCTCCGGCCGGCCAGGTGCCACACAAGCTGTCGGCGGCGACGAGAAGGTGAATCCGACGATGGTCAACGACACGTCGGTCAATCCGAACCAGGTGAATGATCCGTCGGTCGGGCCGAACGCCGGCCCTTTCACGCCCTCACCGCTGCCACCGCTCGCACCCAGCCCGCTCACGACGCGCTGACTGCTGGTCCAGGGCTCTCTCCGCCTGCCGCCGGTGGTGTTCGACATCGAGATGGGCGCCGATCGCCGACAGGAGATGCGTGTCGACGGCGGCACCGTTGCCCTGGTGGTTCTCTATCCGCCGCCACTCCTGGGAATCGTGAGAGCCCTGACGGTGTGCCACCCGGCTTCAATGCGCCTTCAGTCCACAACCTCTCGGTCAGCTGCGGACGATGGCGGCGCGTGCCGCTGCGCCACCGCCGTCGCGATGGCGCCCTGAGCGAGATGCGAGCGGAATGCCCTACCGGACCTTCATCACCGACGGCGGCGTCCACGAGCCGTCGATGATCGACGGGGCCGTCTGGCGCGGCCAGTACATGCGCAGCATCGGGAGGAACGGGCCCTTGGGCGCGGGCAGCCAGTTGGCTTCCTTGTCCTTGCCTGGCGACTCGTTCTGGAAATAGAAGGTCAGAGACCCGTCGGCGTTGAATGCGGGCTTGTCGCGCAGGCTCGACGTGAAGCGGTTGAGCGCGTTGGGCACGAACCACCAGCCGTCCTTGGAGATTTCGTACATGGTGATCGACCAGAAGCCGTCGGCCGGCGGCAATTGCCCCTTGGGGAAGGTCAGCGTGTACTTGTTGGCACCGCTGAGCGGCTGCCCATCGCCGTCGACGGTGGTGTAGGGGTAGACCGCATCTTCCTGGCGGTTCGCCGGCCATCCGAACGCGGCAACCACGGCGCGCTTCAGGTAGTTGGTGCCGTAGATGCCGAGACCCTTCGTCACGACCCAGCGATTGGCGATGACGCCTAGATTGGCCTTGTTGGCCTCGATTTTCTTCAGCGCGACCTGCGGCAGGTCCTTCAGTGCCGCCTGCACGGCTGGGTCGAGCTTGCCCATGTCGAACGGCTGGCCCGGCACGATCCCGAGACGGGCCATGCTCGCCACCATCGGCGCATCTTCCGCCGCGGGCGGCGCGGCGCCGCCCATCAGCTTCGCCATGAGATCGAAGTAGCCGGCCGTTCCGAGGTCGAGGATCGCCTGCTGGGGGCTCGCGGTCATGCTGAAGCCGGGATTGGGGTTCACCGGCGGCGCCACGTAGGTGAACGGCTTGTCCCAGCTCGACAGCGGCGTGATCCTGTATTGCGCCTGCAGCGCGTTGACCGCTTTGTAGTCCTCCGCGGTCCCGTCGGCATAGGTGCGACCGAGGATCACCATGTAGCGCGTCGGCATCGCGATGTGCTTCATGCCGGCCGGCACGGTGCCCTTCCAGCCCGGGCCGGTGATCAGGTAGTTCGCGGCAGCGCCGCCGGCGGTGCGCGTGCCCGGCGCTTCGTAGTCGATCATCCAGAGATCGGTGATCTCGAACAGGTAGAAGCGCTTGCCCATGTCGGGATGGCTGAACACCTGCGGCTCGGAGAGGTCGAGCCAGGCCAGCGAATAGAGCGTGTCGGCGTTGGGCGCCGAGACACCGCGATAGTCTGCCGGCGGATAGCGTAGCACGTTGATGAACGAATTCATCGGCCCGTGCAGGCCTTCCGTCTTTGCGACGTTGCTCATCTGCACGCGCGTGATCTCGGTGGTGACGAGCGAGTAGCCGTAAATGTAGGCGTCGAGCGCCAAGGCGAGCGCCTCGGCAGGACGCGTTTCAAGACCTTGCGCGGAGGCGGTACGGGAACCGCCCAGAACGAGGCCCAGGCCGCACAGGGCGGCGTTACGACGGGTGATACGCATGGCTGAACCTCATTGTTGCAATCAAAAACGGAAAGTCGCGCCCACGACGGGGCCGTAGAAGACTTCGTTGAGGCCGAAGGCGGTGGCGCCGCTGCCGGTGTTGTAGTTGACGCCGAGGGCGCGGAAGCCGAGCAGGGCTGCGATCTGGTAGCCGGTGAACTGCCAATCGTAGGAGTAGACGGCAAGGGCCTGCCAGCTCAGCGAGTTGGCGAGGTTGAACCCGCCGATGTCGCCGCGCACCGTGATCATCTGGTTCGGCGCGAGCTGGTGACGCAGCCGCAGGCCGACCAGAGGATCGACCCATTGCGTGGTGCCGCTGTCGGCCAGTGCGAAGCCGCCACTGCGGCTGAGGTTGAAGCGCGTCGTGTCGGCCGTGATCAGCGCGTCGAAGGTGCCGGTCAGGTTGACGTTCCAGTAGCGGAAGCCGCCGACCGCCTCGAGCGTGGTCGTGTTGTTGGCTCCGCCGTTCCAGCGCGCAAGTTCGTAGACGCCGCCTACCTCCATGACGAACATCTGCAAGGAGAGGGCGGCGTTGGCCGTGGCGCTGAGCTTCAGGCCCGCGATCGGATTGCGATAGGCCGCTTGGCTGGTCGCGAAGCCCATCTTCGTGAAGACGAAATCCGCATAGACGCCGGCTGGTCCCTTGTCCGCTTCGAGATAGGCCATGAAGCCGATCAGCGAATCGCTCTTCTGCAGCAGGTCGATGAAGCTGGCATTGGTGTCGATCGTCTGGCCGTGCGAGGTGGTGCTGCCGCTTACGCTCATCAGCCAGCCATAGGTCGCGGCCTGGAAGCGCCAGGCGCCGGAATCCGCCGCCGGCGTGTTGGCAGCCGCCGCCTCGTCGGCCCTTGCCGGGGTGGCGGCGAGGTGCCCCCAAAGGACAAGCGCGGCGGCCGCCAACTCCCGTTTCACGAAGCTTCCTCGATGGTCTGATAGGGCATGACGCGATGCGGGCGGTTTGCCAAACCATCGCCGAGCAAGCCATGACATTTTGCGCCAAAAGTGCAAGGATTTACACAACGTGATCGACACCTCGACGATACAGACGGCCTGCGACGACCCGCTTCGCTCAAGGTCCTCCGTCCGCACGATGCGGGTCGCACCGATGCTGGGGATCGAGGCGCTGCTTGGCCGGTTCGGCCTTGCCCTCGCGCCGCTTCTTGCCGATGTCGGCTTGCCGCCCGAGAGTTTTCACGATCCCGACAATCGCCTGCCCGTCGGCCGGCTGGTGCAGCTCGCGACACGTTGCGCCGAGCAGTCTGGCTGCCCGCATTTCGGATTGCTGCTCGCCGGCCCGGTGCAGCTGCCGGCGCTGGGTGAGCCCCTGGCCCGATTGCTGACCGGCGCGATGTCGGTCGAGCGTGCGCTGCGCGGCCTGGTCATGAGCTTGCATCTCAATGGCGAGGCCGTCGTGCCCGCGCTGACGATCGGCGCCGATGATGCCTGCTTCAGCATCACGCCCTACGATCTTCATGCATGCGGCACAGAGCAACTCGACGATTTCGTGCTGGCCTTTGCGTCGAACATCCTGCGATTCCTGTGCGGGCCGCGATGGATGCCGCTGCGGGTGACGTTCGCGCGCCGTGAGCCCGCCGATCGCCGGCCCTACGAGACGTTCTTCAAGGTGCCCCTCGATTTCGGTGCGCCGATCAATTCGCTGGTTTTCGATCGCTGCTGGCTGACCCGACGGCCGGCGCCTCTCGCACCGGGGCAGGCGTTTCTGGCGCGTCCGCCGACAATCCCGGATCTCGACATCGCGACCCAGGCGCGTCGCGCCATCATCCGCGGCATGGCGCAGGGCATCGTCGGCGTCGACAGCGTCGCGTCCTCGCTGGGCCTCAGCAAGCGCACGCTGAACCGACGACTCGCGGAAGGCGGCACTTCGACCAAGGACCTGATCGCCGGGGTCCGCCTGCAGATCGCGCAACAGTTGATGCACGACACCGACCTCTCGATCGCCGACATCGCTGCCACGCTCTGCTATTCCGACGTTGCAGCCTTCTCGCGTGCGTTCAGTGCGAAGGTCGGCAAATCCCCGGCGGCGTGGCGGAACCGGTTCCGCCAGTAAGGCCGCGTCAGGGCTGATCGTCCCCGCGGTTTGCGGCCCGCCCGGCATTCCACTGCGCTTCCTTCGCCGACTGGCGGAACATCATGCTCCACAACACGTCCTTGCCCAGCACCCGGCTGATCTCGCGCAGCGCGAAGAAGGGCAGCAGCGACACCGCGATGATACCCCAGGTCGAAGCGACGCCGGCCCACGAGCCGTCACCCATCGACGGCAGGCTGGCGGTGAGCGGTTTCCCGGCAAACAGGCCGAGTGCCGTCTGCTCCACGAAGTGGAAAACGATGAAGACCAGCGCGAAGAGGCAGGATTTGTAGAGCACCGACCAGAAGAGCGGCCGGTGCTCGAAGCGCCGCCCGAGCTTCAAGTCCTCTCCGATCAGCATGACCTTCGCCAGCACCGCGGCGTTGACGATCGCGAAGCCCTGCAGCGCGAGATGGTTATGCGCCCTGCCAAGGATCACGAACTCGTTCAGCACGAACAGCGCGAAGACGAGCCAGAGATAGAGGAACATCACCGTGAATCGGTGGAACTCCTCGAGGCCCTTATCCTTCAGCCGCTGCAGGCGGGTGTCATTGGAATTCATACGAAGGGGTCTTTCTGCTCAACGAGACCACTGCCCCGATCTCATCCTGAAGAGCGCTACGAAGGCGTGCGTCTCGAAGGATGGACGACTGATGCGGTGCGTGTGGCCATGCTTCGAGATGGCCTCTTTTCGGCCTTCCCAGTATGAGGTTGGGAGCGATACGTGCCGGGTCGATCTAATCCGTCCGCCCCGCGCGCTCCAGCTCCTCGGCGAGGATGGGGACGCCGAGGTTGCAGGCCTGCACGCCCTGCGAGACGCAGAGCTTCAGCACTTCCATGATCTCTCCGGCCGTGGCGCCGGCAGCCAGCGCGCCCCTGATATGGCGGCGCGTGCCCGGGGAGTACATGTGCGTGTAGGAGGCGTCGAAGGCGATGCTTAAAAGCTCGACTTCCTTCGGCGTGAAGGTCTTGCCGGCGTAGATCGCGACGCCCGTGGCCATGAACGCATCGGTCCAGTGCGGATCGAGGGCGAAGAACGGATCCCACGCGGCATTCCATTGGCCGGCGCTGCGCATGCGGTCGCAGGCGGGCGTCGGACCATGGGCGTTCTTCGCCGCTTGCACGCCCGCTTTGGCGGCTTCCTCCAGGAGGATCGGAGCGCCCAGGCTGCAGGAGTGGATGGCCATTACCGAGGCCATCTTCAGGATCGTCAGGATTTCGTCGCGCGCCGCACCCGCCGAGAGAGCGGCGCGGATATGACGCCGTGTGCCTTCGGGATTGAGGCTGGTGCAGGCCGCGTTCAGCGCGACGCCGACAAGCTCGACGAACTTCCGGGGCAACACGCCGTTCTCGCAGGGGGCGTCCGTCATGGTGGCGGCGATCGCCGACCATGACGGGTCCCAATTACGCAGCGTTTCGAGCGCGGCGTCTTCCCACGGTCCCATACCCGCCACTCCGGTCATCAGAGGATGCTGACCGGAGTGGTGCGCGTGCCGGCGACCTTGGGCGAGCGGCCGTCGGTGTCGTAGGCAAGGAAGCCCTTGTAGCCTTCTGGCCGGTTCGGCGGCAAAGCGAGGTTGAACAGAGTCTCGTCGATCGTGTCGTACCAGACGCCGATCTTCATCATCTTCCGGGCCTCCTCGGCGGTCGCGACCTTGCGGCCGAACTGCTCGGCCATCTTCACCGCCCATTCGATCTGCTTCACCGTCGACCAGCGCTGGCCCTTGGCATCCCAGATATTGTCCTCGTTGCCGACGCGCACGTGGGCGCCGAGGATAAGGGCCAGGTTCTGGATGGCGATGTTGCCTCGCATGCTGCTCCAGAAGGTGACGGTCGAGGCGCCGTGCGGCGTGCGGCGCAGCATCTCCATCCAGTCGAACGGATTGCGACCCATCGAGCCGCCGCCGTAGCCGCACAGTGCAACGTTCATCGGGCCCTTGTACGCGCCGCTGCGGATCAGCCGCTCGATGATCTCGAGCTGGTGGATGTGGGCCGGCACGAAGTAAGGCTGGATCCTGTTGGCCTGCAGGCGCTTTAGATGCTCGAGATAGAAGGCCGGCGTCGAGTCGATCACCATGCCGCTCCACGCCGCCTGCACCTTCGGATCGTCGAGGTGCGTGCCCTTGGCGTCGCCGGGCACGAAGGCCTGGGTGACGTCCCACAAGGTGGTGCCCGTGGTGACGGTGATGCAGTCCGGCTTCGGATCGAGTTCGGTCAGCATGTGGCGCGTGTCGTAGTCGAGCCACTTGGCCTTGGCGCCCTCGGTATGCGGCGCGAAGGAGATCGAGCCACCGACCTGCAGGATCATCTTCGGCACTGCGTTGCGCAGATCGGCGAGGAAGCGATTGTAGTCGTCGAAATTGCTCGAGCCCTGGCCGGTCTTGGGATCGCGCACATGGACGTGCAGCATCGTGGCGCCGGCATTGTAGCAGTCGACCGCGGCCTGGATCTGTTGGTCCCACGTGAGCGGCAGGTCTTCCACGTCGCCCGGCAGCCATTCCGGGCCGAACGGCGCGGCGGTGATGATCAGCGGCTGCATGTTCTCGGGAAAGAGAGAGTCGTCGGTGAAGTACATTGTCGCTTCCTGTTTTACGCTGACTGAAGAACGCGGGGTTGAGGTGAGGGCTAGACGCCGTCGGCGGTAATGCCGAGCTGCTTGATGAGCCTGGCGAGGTGGGCATGCTCGCGGCGCATCGCCTCGTCGAGCTGGGCGGGACTCATCGGCGTGGGATCGATGTAGGCGCCGGTGAGACGGGCGCAGACCTCGGGATCGGCGAGCGCCTTGTTGATCGCGCCGTTCAGCCGTTCGACGATGGCGTCGGGCAGGTCCTTCTGGCCGTAGAGCGGGATCGACGACTGCACTTCCAGCGCGGCCTCGCCCTGCTCGGCCATGGTCGGCACGCCGGGCAGGTCGTCGGAGCGCTTCACGCCCACCAGGGCGATCGCCTTCAGCCGCCCCGCCTTGACGTGCGAGGCTGCCAGCACCGTGCTGATCACGCCGAGATCGAGCCGGCCGCCCAGAAGGTCCTGAACGCCGGGCGGCAGCCCCTTGTAGTAGATCGAGGTGACGTCGATCCCGTACTTGATCTTGAGCTGCTCGGGGATCAGGTGCGCGCCGGTGCCGTTGCCGGGATTGAAATAGTTGAGCTTGCCCGGATTGGCGCGCGCATGAGCCACGAACTCCGCGATCGTATTGGCGGGCGAGGAGGGCGGCACGCAGATCAGGCCGCTGCTGACGCCCACCATGGCGATCGGCTTGAAGTCGGTCATGGCGTCGAACGGCGCCTTCATCAGCAGGTTCAGCACGACATGGCCGGAGATGGTGAGATAGAGCGTGTAGCCGTCCGGCGGCGACGCGAGCACGAGCTGAGCGGCCATGATGCCGTTGGCGCCGGGCCGCGGGTCCGTCAGCCAGGTCTGGCCGAGCTCCCGCTGCATCGCCTCGGACACGGCGCGGGCGGCGACGTCGAGCAGGCCGCCCGCCGGTCCGGGCAGGATCATGCGGATGGTCTTCGACGGGTAGGTGTCGGCGTGCGCCATCGCCGCGGGGATCGTCGCGGCGGCGGCGAGGAACAGGCGGCGCTTCATGGTCACGCGGCCCGATAGACCGGCTTGTCGCCGCACACCGTCACGCGATGGCCGTAGCGGCGGTTGGGAAAGTAATCGAACATCGCGTGATGCTGGGCGCAGCGATTGTCCCAGAAGGCCACCGAGTTCGCCCGCCAGTGGAAGCGGCACTGCAGTTCCGGCGTCTCGATGTGGCGGTAGAGCATTTCGAGCAGCGCGTCGCTCTCGTGCTTCTTCAGTTGCGGGATGCGCGTGGTGAAGCCGCGGCTGACATAGAGCGCCTGCCGGCCGGTCACGGGATGGGTACGGACGACCGGATGCTCGCTGGCGGGGAAGGCCATGTCGGCGCGGTCGCCGGCCCGGCTGCGGAAACTGTGCGCCTTGGCGCTGTCGTGGATCGCGGTGAGCCCGTTCAGCATCGTGCGCATCGGCTCCGACAGCGTCTCGTAGGCGCGGTACATGTTGGCGAACAGCGTGTCGCCGCCGCCGTCGGGCGGCACTTCCGTCAGGTACAGGATCGAGCCCATCGGAGGCTCGGCATCGCACGACACGTCGCTGTGCCATTCCTCGCCGGCCACCCGCTTGGAAGTCTCGTCGGCCTTGATCACCAGAATCTCGCGATGCTCGGGCAAGGCGATCGGCGCGTTCGGATGCACGTGTAGGCGGCCGAAGCGCTGGCCGAACGCCTTGTGGCTGGGGATGTCCATCTTCTGGTCGCGGAAGAAGATCACGAGATTGTCCATCAGCGCCTGGTGGACCTCGTCGAACTGCTGGTTGCCCAGCGGCTGCGACAGATCCACGCCGAAGATCTCGGCGCCGATCGTGGGGGTGAGCTTTCTGACATCGATCGACTGATAGGCCATGCGTCCCTCCTTGGAGATTTTCCCGGAGACTAGGCGGGGGACGATCGGGGCATTTGACAATCGGGGACATGGATTTGACAGTTCGGGCGAACCTCCCGACTGCCTTCGCCCCGCCCGTGACCGACCTCATCCGCAGCGCCTGCCTGACGTCCTATCCGGAGATCGCCCGGTCGGTCGGGCTCGACCCGATGCGCATGCTGAAAGTCGCCGGCATCGACCGTCGCAGTCTCGATGATCCCGAGATCAAGGTGTCGGCGGCGTCGCTCGGCCGCCTGCTGGAGGGGTCCGCACAGGCGGCGAAGGCCGAGGATTTCGGCCTGCGTCTCGCCGAGACGCGGACGCTGTCGATCCTGGGACCGATCGGGCTGCTGCTGCGCGAGGAGCCGACGGTGCGCGCGGCGGCGATGTCGCTGATACGTTACCTTCCGCTGCACAACGAATCGCTCGACCTGCGGCTGGAGGAAGGCGACGGCGTCGCGATCCTGAGCGCCGGTATCCGCGTCACGCGGCCGGTGGCGGTGCGCCAGGGCATCGAGCTGACGGTGGGCGTGCTGCATCGCGTGCTGCGGTCGCTGATTGGCGCCCACTGGAAGCCCGAGATCTGCTTCACCCATGCCGCCCCGCGCCGCCGCGATACGCACCGCAAGCTGTTCGGCGACCGGGTCGGGTTCGGCCGCGACTTCAACGGGATCGTCTGCGAGACGCAGGACCTCGACCGCCGCATCCCGACCGCCGACCCCGCGCTGGCGCGGTATGCGCGCCAGCATCTCGACTCGCTTTTGGCGCGGCCCAACACGCGGCTCTCCGACAAGACGCGCGAGCTGATCTCGCTGCAGCTCGCGAGCGGCCGCTGCACGATCGAGCTGGTGGCCGGGCAGCTCAACGTGAACCGCCGCCTGCTGCACCGGCGGCTCGCGGAGGAGGGGCTGACCTTCTCGGAGATCATGGAAGGCGTGCGCACCGAGATCGTCACCCGCACCCTGCCCAATCCCGACCGCCCGTTGACCGCGCTCGCCGACATGGCCGGCTTTGCCTCCCTCAGCGCCTTCTCCCGCTGGTTCCGCACCCGCTTCCAGACGACGCCGACGGCGTGGCGGACTCAAAATCATGTACCCCTCCTGCGCTAGGCGAGTCCCTGGCGAAGGCGGCATCGATGCCTCTCGACGGGGCGTATCGCCTATCTGATCCAGCCTGAGAAGGCGTCGACGCGCGGAACGCTTCGTTCTTCTGGGCGGCGGCAGAGTTCGCGAGAACACACATTGCGAATGCGCAGGGCTTTCCCAACAAGCCGATCGCCGCCCTCGTGGGCGATGCCGCGGGCGGGAACATCGATGTGCCGGCGCGCCCGGTGGCGCAGGTAATGTCGAGGGAAGACGCCATCGTTGACAAAAGACTTACGCAAAATGAGGGTAGGCGGAACCACCTGTTCTGACGGGAGATTGAGCCGATGGCCGCTGTTTACGACACTTCGAAAGGCGGCCTCTACGGCGGCCCGTTCGATTCGTCCGGGCTCGATCCCAACGTGCGTTCATTGCTGATGGACTATCGCTGGACGACGGAATACGGCGGCAGCGTCGCCGCGACCCGTGCGACCTTTTCCTTTCCGACCTCGGCGCAGGACTATCTCGTCGTCGAGGGCTATCCGAGGGTCTGGCAGGTCTCCGAGTTCGCCCCGATGAACCAGTACGAGCAGGAGGCGACGCGCATCGCCTTCAATCTCGTGACCTCCTACACCCAGCTCAAGTTCGAGGAGGTCGCCTCCGGCCTCGCCAGCAACGCGACCTTCCGCCAGGCCCGCGACATCTCGCTTTCGGTCTCGAATTTCCCGCCCAACGACGGTTCCTATTCCAAGTCGGACAGCCGCTCGGCGGGCGATACGTTCATCGGCAAGGACAATGGCTGGATCGTGCCGGCCTCGCCCGGCGAGGTTCCCGTCTTCATCGGCACCGACCAGTTCACCACCATCATGCACGAGTTGGGGCATGCGTTCGGCCTGAAGCATGGGCACGACGCCAGTTTCAACGGCAAGCTCTCGGCCGATCGCGACGATGTCGAGTTCTCGATCATGACCTATGCCGCCTATATCGGCGCCGACGTGGAGGGTGCGATCGCCGCACACGTCGGATCGTCGGCACAGAGCTACATGATGTACGACATTGCGGCCCTCCAGGCCTATTACGGCGCCAACCTGGACGCGGTCGGCACGACGCGCACCTACACCTGGGATAATTCGACCGGTCAGCAGTACATCAACGACCAGAAGGCCGCCAACACCGGCACGACCGCGACCGGCAAGATCTTCTCGACCGTGTGGACCGAGGGTGCCCTCACGACCTACGACCTCAGCAACTTCGACGGCGACCAGGTCGACGACCTGCGCGCCGGCCAGTGGCTGAACTTTTCCAAGGCCCAGATCGCCGACCTGAACCCGCAGGCCGCGCCGGGCGCCGATGCCTACGGCAACCTGGCGAACGGCAACGTCTACAACACGCTTCTCTACAATGGCGATACGCGGTCGCTGATCAGCAACCTGATCACCGGGGCGGGCAACGACCGGATCATCGGCAACGAGCTGAACAACGTCATCGTCGCCAACGACGGGAACGACACGATCAACGGCGTCGGCGGCATCGACGTGCTCTATGGCGGCGCCGGCGACGACACGCTGAGCGGCGGCACGTCGCTCGGCGCGGGGGTCAACCAGCTCTGGGGCGGCGAGGGCTTCGACATAGTCTCCTACGCCGACCAGACCGCCGCCGTGTACGTCGATCTGGGCGCCGGCGCCGGCTATGTGAGGCAGGACGGCGCGTGGGTCCTCACCGATGCGCTGGACTCGATCGAGGGCGCGCAGGGCGGCCTCGGCAACGACACGCTGATCGGCGATGCCGGCTCCAACCGCCTCGACGGCGGCGCCGGTGCGAACGCGCTCTACGGCCTGGACGGCGACGACGTCTTCGTCGGCGGTACGGCGACCGGCGGCGTGAACCAGCTCTGGGGTGGCGCGGGGGTCAACACGGTCGACTATTCCGCGCTGTCCTCGACCCTCAGCGTGGACCTGGGCGCGGGCTCCGGCGCCGTCCTCCGGGGCACCGCCTTCGTCCTCGTCGACCAGATGAACCTGATCCAGAATGCGATCGGCGGCGCGGGCGACGACAGGCTGATCGGCGACAATGGCGCCAACCGGCTGGACGGCGGCCTGGGGGCGAATGCGCTCTACGGGCTGGGCGGCGACGACGTCCTGGTCGGCGGCATCAATGCCGGTGTGGATTTCATGGACACCGAGCCGGACGACATAAGCGTCAGCCAGCTCTGGGGCGGCACCGGCTTCAACACCGTCGACTATTCGGCGCAGACCTACAGCGTGCAGGTCGACCTGGCACAGCAGCTCGGCTTCGTCTGGTTCAAGGGTGTCCTCACGCTCACCGACCAGATGAACTCGATCCAGGCGGCGATCGGCGGAACGCTCGGCGACACGCTGATCGGCAACGGCGGCACCAACCGCTTCGAGGGGCTCGGGGGCGCCGACAAGCTCTATGCCGGCGGCGGCATCGTGACGTTCGGCTACCAGGGCTACGCCGACAGCAACCTCAAGACGGGCTACGACACGATCGTCGACTTCATCCTCGGCACCGACAAGATCGACCTGTCGGCGCTGGGCACCGATTTTGCCCATCTCTGGATCGAGAATGCCGGCACGGCGCAGTCGGTCTATGTCGTGCAGACCCCCGGCACGTTCAACATCGACACAGACTTGGCCATCAGCATCAACACCACCACGGCCGGCCTGATGACGGCGATGGACTTCATCTTCTAGCGCTCGCGCGCGCGGCCGCAACGTTCGGGCCGCCTGGGCGTTTTATGGCCCAGGCGTGGCCGGATCCGCCTTGGTTCGGCCCGAAGCCTTTTCGATGATGGTGGTCGTGCCCGCACCCGGGCCCTGGAGGAGACGATGCTGAGGATTCCCGCGAGACTTGTGCTGGTGGTGGGTTTGGGCCTCGCCGCCGCGGCCTGCCAGGGCGACGGCTACGGCGCCCCGAGCGGCGCCTATCCCGGCGGGCCGGGTTACTACAACACCGGCTACAACAGCCCGCCGCCGCCGCGCTACGGCTACGCACAGCCGGCCTATGGCTACGCGCAACCGGCTTACGGCTACGCCCAGCCGGCGCCGAACTACTACTATGCCAACCAGCCGCAGCAGCAGCAGGGCACTTTCTACAATCAGGCCGACGGCCGCGCCTACACGACCGTCACCGTGACCAACCGCGGCCAGAACGGCTATCGCGACGATGTGGTCCAGCAGCAGGTCGTCTGCGGCAGCCAGTATTACGACGGCTACAGGACCCGTACCGCGCCGCGGTGCTGATCCGCCGCCGCCGCCTCGACGCGCGGAACGGACGTCACGCGGTTGCGCCCGTTCCGCCCTCGGCCTGATATGACACCTCTGGAGGATGTCTTCCGGAGGTGTTTCCATGCGTAGAAGCCGTTTCGTCGCGCTCTGCCTTTCGGCCGCGGCCACCTCCCTGGCCGGCGCCGGTCCTGCCGGCGCCCAGGGCTTCCCCAACAAGCCGATCACCATCCTCGTCGGCTACGCGCCCGGGGGAAACATCGACGTGACGGCGCGCACCGTCGGCCAGGCGCTGTCGAAGGTGCTGGGCCAGCCCGTGGTGATCGAGAACCGGCCGGGCGCCGCCGGCCTGATCGCGCAGACCGCCGTGGCGAAGGCCAAACCCGACGGCTACACCCTGGTGCTCTCGGGCACGACCGGCTTCGTGCTGGCGCCGCGCCTGGTGCCGACGCCGCCCTACACGGTGGAGGAGTTCGCCGGCATCGGCTCGACCTCCGAGACGCCGCTGGTGCTGGAAGTCCCGGCCAACAGCCGCTTCAAGACCTTCGCGGACTTCGCGGCCTACGCCAAGGCCAACCCCGAGGCGGTGCGCATCGGCCATACCGGCAACGGCACGACCAACCATGTCGCGATCCTGCGCCTGCAACAGATGCTGGGCGCCAAGTTCACGCCGGTTCCCTACAAGGGCTCGGCGCCGGCCATCACCGACCTTCTGGGCAACAACATCGACGCCATCATCGACCAGATCCCGAGCTCGATCGGCCAGCTCCGCTCCGGCGCCTTCAAGCCGCTGGCGGTGACCAGCCTGAAGCGCAGCCTCGACCTGCCCGACACGCCGACGCTCGACGAGCTGGGCCTCAAGGGCTTCGAGGTCGTCACCGGCTCGGGCCTGATCGCGCCGGCCAAGACCCCGCCCGCGACGGTCAAGGTGCTGGGCGACGCGCTGCAGAAGGTGCTCGACGATCCCGAGGTCCAGGCCAAGCTGCGCGGCCTCGGCACCGAGGGCCGCAAGATGACCCCCGACCAGTACGACGCCCTCCTGAAGAAGGAAGACGCCGCGGCGGCGCAGATGATCAAGGACGGGCTGCTGAAGGCGGAGTAAGAGGGGAGTCGCGGAACGTAGCGAGATAGTCGCAGGATCTCTCAGCTCCGGTCCGCAATTCTCTAATAGAGGTCACTCTCGCTATCATCGACTTCTTCTTCCTCGAAGTCGAAAAATTCCTCCGCTAGGTCTTCCTCTACGGCCGCTTGTTGAGCCGCATGTCTTAGGCGCATCAAGCGCAATCTGGATAGCAGAGTGTTCCGATTCATGTGGGAGGAACCGGATCGATAGAACTCCACGTTCAAGCTAAACATCGGACCAAAGTACGGATCAGCTACAACGTGGCTACTTGTTGCTGTTGAATTAATCCCCTTGAGAGCACTTTCGTATGCATATAGCCACATTGAACTCCGCAACCCATCGGCAGTTAGATTGCTATCCCATTTAGATTGATCGATTAACCCACTAACCAAGTGTTGTTTGTTTGCATCGCTGATTAGAATGGCGATGGCGCTGTCCTCTACGTCGAATAAGCTAGAAAGCGCTGAAGAAGGAATAGGAGCTCGAAGCCCAATACAGAGGAATAATAGCCAGCAAATTTCTCCATGCTTCTGCAAGCGAGAAAGAGTTGCAATTCTAGCTGTGACAAATGCGGAAATTCGATCAATCGATACGTCTTGCTTATCCAATTGTCTGAGTATGAGGATCTCAAGAACTATAGAGAGAACAGTTGGGTTCTGGCGATAGCTCGACAGCAAATAGTCTTCAATAAGACTCCACTCGCTAGCTTCTAAAAACAGACGACGAGCATTCTGAAGTGCAAATTTTTGGACATTCGCTTCCGGATGAGCGGCTACTGCTGCTTCGACTCGATAAAAATACTGGAGAAGTTCAGACTTGCCGACTGTGCCGGTCGGCAAAATACTTCTGATGTGCTCCTTCCATGCTGTTGGAAAGAACGGGCCCGTTGGAAGTATCTTCGTCTTGGTGTTGTTCAACTCCAATTCAAATTCATTCACGCAACGCCGGATTGCGGCCACGGCTATCTCAGCTTGCTGATGTGACATGCACCCGAAAGTAAAATCATCCACGAAGCGCATCGCTCCTCGTCTCTTTGCGCTCCAACCACTCTTGCTAACTGTTGTTTGGATTAACTTGTCGATGGCTGTCCCCACGATCTCTGCGAGTAGCCTAGAAGTATCCGGTCCTACGGGTAGTCCTATGGTCTGCCCGTCTTGGGCATTGCGGACTAAAAGATCGAGGACATTTCCATAAAGGCTCATGTCCTGTTTCTTTTTCTTGGCGACTGCTTTGCCGTGAATAGCCCATGGGATCGTATGCGTGTAGATCGAATGAAAGAATGCGTTGACGTCTGCTTCAGCTAGAAGTTCATATCCCGCGTTCAGAGTAACACGCTGTGAGTCGCGTGCGTCGAAAGCAGGCCTGATTAGTGCTCTTTCGCCTTTCCAATCGAAAATTGCCGGTGCGATCGACATCTTCGAGCGTCGATTCAGTTTTCTCATCGCAATGTACTTCTCGGCCAACGCCTTCGATAAGTAAAAGTACGAGATCGGATTTATATATGAGTGCCTGCGATCTTCGCGTCGAAAGCGAGGGAAGGTAAAAACTGCCCGCTCGCCCTTGTGAAAGTAGTAGTGAGGCGTGCCGGCCTTTTTCGAGGGTACCTGATCCAGCGCGACCAAAATTGCGTCTCGCTGGGCGCCAAAACGTTCACTGTAAAAACAACTTGGCATCTCAGGTGGGAAGAAGCCATTGGACAAAAGGCGCGCATGCCGGGCCTTCGGTGTTTTGCTTGATGTCATTAAGGCCTTTTCCAATCGACTGAGCAGAGCGTTAGCGATTAGTGCGTACGCATTTTAAGATTTGGATGAGACTTCCGGCCAAGCGCTAGGCACGAGGGCTGATAGCTTAACTCAAGGGAGTTTCAATAAAAGCAAGCCTAACCCTAGACATGCATAGATTCGCATGCTCCTTAGTAATGATCTGGATTGCCAGCGCCTCTTGCCGCGCATATCTCAAAAGAAGCGCGGGCAGTCGCCGTGCTGACTCCAGATCGGCTGGAAAGGTCGTGCGATCCACTTAGTGCCTCCCCCGAGGTGTAGCATTATGCGTGTGTCGCGATCATGAGTTCAAGTAGGGCGTGTAGCAAGTAGATTGGTGGCCTATAGCAATTGCTACACTTTAGCTGAATGTGCGCCTTCCGCTCCGCGCTGACTCCCACAACCCACCCACTCGCCCCACCGCCCCAATCCCGCTAAACACCACCCTAATGTTGCGTCGGGGAAGGGTGCGCTTATGCGAAACGGGCCGCGGATCATCGTGAATTCTGACGTGCTGGCGCCGGCGGCGCTGGCGTTGCTCGAGGAGCGGGGGGCGGTCGTCCGGCAGCTCGGCACGCACGCCTCCGAGGCCGAGATGATCGCCGCCGTCTCCGAGGCACCGACGCACGGCATCCTGGTGCGCTCCACCAGGATCACGCCCGCCGTCTACGACGCCGCGCCCGACCTGCGCGTCGTCTCCAAGCACGGCGTCGGCTACGACAATATCGACGTCGCGGCCGCCAAGGCGCGCGGCATCGCCGTGCTGCGCGCGCACGGCGCCAATGCCCGCTCGGTCGCCGAGCTGGCGCTCGCCATGACCATCTCGCTGCTGCGCCATGTCCGGCCGCTCGACACCGCGCTGCGCGAGGGCACCTGGGCGCAGTCCGCCGTCATGGGCCGCGAGTTCTCGGGCTCGAAGCTCGGCGTCGTCGGCTGCGGCGCCGTCGGCTCCTCGCTGGTCGCGCTCTGCCGGCCCTTCGATCTCGACATCAGGATCTACGATCCCTACATCGCCCCCGACGCGATTCCCGAGGGCGTCGGCCGCTTCCACGCCTTCGACGAGCTTTTGAGCTGGGCGGAGATCGTCACGCTGCATTGCCCGCTCACCAAGGAAACCGACCGCATGATCGATGCGGCCGCCCTCGCGCGCATGCAGAAGGGCTCGTTCCTGGTGAATGCCGGCCGCGGGCCGCTGGTCGACGACGTCGCGCTGGTGGCGGCGCTGGAGAGCGGCCATCTCGCCGGCGCCGCGCTCGACACCTTCGTCGTCGAGCCGCCCGACGCCGATCATCCGCTGTGGAAGCAGAAGAACGTCATCTTCACGCCGCATGTCGGCGGCTCGACGCGCCAGTCGATGGAACGCGTCGCCGTGCAGGCGGTCGAGAACATCTTTTACGTGCTCGACGGCAAGGCGCCGCCGGCGCGCTGCGTCGTGGGATAAGGTAATCCGGTTCGGAATTCAGGAGAGGAAACGAGAGATGGCCATCCGCCAGAACGTCATGAAGGCCGCGATGAAGAGCGGCCGCACGGTCGCCAGTTTCAACGTCAACCGCTGGCGCAGCGTCGATGCCGCCGAGATCGCGAAGTTCGCGGGCTTCGAATGGATGTTCCTCGACCTCGAGCACTCGACGCTGAGCGAGGACCTGGCCGGGCAGATGTCGATCACCGCGCTCGCCACCGGCGTGACGCCGATCGCCCGCGTCGGCATGGACCAGTTCTACCAGGCCGCACGCCTGCTCGATGCCGGCGCCCAGGGCATCGTCTTCCCGCATGTCGACACGGTCGAGCAGGCGACGCTTGCCGCCGCCGCCACCAAATATCCGCCGATGGGCACCCGCTCGCTCACCAGCCCGCTGGCCCAGGCCGAGTTCCAGCGCAGCGGCGATCCGCAGTCGCTGGCGCAGCTCAACGCCGAGACCCTGACCATCGTGATGATCGAGACGCGCACCGCCGTCGCCAATGCCGCCGCCATCGCCGCCGTCCCGGGCGTCGACGCGCTGATGATCGGCACCTCGGACCTCACCGCCGACTTCGGCATCCCCGGCAATCAGGGTCACGCCGACATCGCGGCGGCCTATGCCACGGTGGGCGCGGCGTGCAAGGCCAGCGGCAAGTTCTTCGGCATGGGCGGCGTCTATTCGAAGGAGCTGATCGAGAAGTTCCTGAAGCACGGTGTCCAGTTCCTGCTGGGCGGCGCCGACGTCTCCTTCGTCATGGACGGCGCCAAGGCCCGCCGCGAGATGATCGCGGCCGCGGGAAAGGCGTAGGATTTCACCGTTTGCCGGCTTCGCAAAAGCTTTGCGAAAGGCTTCCGCAAAGGCTTTCCCTACATACTCTGTGCGGAAAGTAATGCGGCGATGCGCTTGCACGGACCGTGTTTCCTCACTAGACGAAAAGGCGCGCGGGGGCTTTCCCTTTAACAAATTCGGTGTTTTGAAATGAAGCGACTGGACTCGATGGACTTCGACGAACTGCTGGCCCTCAAGGCAAAGGTCGAGGCGGCCATTGCGACGCGGGTCGACAAGGAGCGCAAGCGCCTCACCGCCTCGCTCGAGCGTCTGGACGCGATCGGCACGGGCGGCTCGCCCGCGCGCGGCAAGCGCGGTCCGCGGGCCGGCACCGGCAAGGGTCGCAAGATCGAGCCGAAGTATCGCAATCCCGAGAACGAGGCGGAAGTCTGGGCCGGCCGCGGCAACCGTCCGCGCTGGCTGGTTGCCGCGCTGAAGGGCGGCCGCAAGAAGCTCGAGGACTTCGCCGTCGCGAAGTAAGAGGCTGCGGGCGCCGCGCCTCAGGCGGCGGCGTCCATCACGTCGAGCAGGCCGGGACGCACGCCGAGTTGCTCGACGAGCTGGTCGAGCTTGCGGCGTGCCAGCGCATTGCCCTGCTGGTGGCGCGTCGCGAGGATCAGCTCGTTCTTCAATGAATGTTCGAGGCCGGTGAACTCGGTCACGCGCACCTTGTAGCCCTTCGCCTCGAGCACCAGCGCGCGCAGGACGTTGGTGGCGTGCGCGCCGAACTCGCGGCGGTGCATCGGATGGCGCCAGAGCTGATCGATCGGCGCGGGCTTCGCGCCTTCGAGCAGCGAGGCGACCTCGGCCTGGCAGCAGGGGATCAGCGCCACAACCTTCGCCTGGTGGCGTAGCGCGAAGCGGATCGCATCGTCGGTGGCGGTGTCGCAGGCATGCAGCGCCGTCACCATGTCGGCGCGGCCGCCGGGCAGGGTGGCGCCCGCAATCTCCCCGGCCATGAACGACATGCGATCGAAGCCGCAGGCCTTCGCCAGCGCCTGCGAGCGCTCGACCAGCTCGGCGCGCACGTCGATGCCCACGAGCGAACCGTAGCCCGCCGGCCCGACGACGAGATCGTAGAGCAGGAAGCCGAGATAGGATTTGCCGGTGCCGAGATCGGCGACGGTCGCGTCCGGCCGCTCGGCCAGCAGCGCGTCGAGCGACGGCCGCAGGAGCTGCACGAGATGCAGTACCTGCTTCAGCTTGCGCCGCGAATCGAGATTGAGCCCGCCGTCGCGCGTCAGCACGTGCAGCGCCTTCAGCAGCTCCACCGAACTTTTCCGCGCGCCACCGGGCCAGACCTCGGCCAGCACCTTCTGTGCGGCGATGACGTCGGGACGTTCGCGGGACGAATGCTTTGGCATGAGGGAGCTTGTGGGCGAGCGGCGGCGCGGGCGCAAGTCCATGCCGTGGCGTGTCTCAGGCGCCGTGCCGCGGGTCCGGCGGCGGCAGGCCGAGCCAGGCGTTGATGTCGGCCACTGCGTGGATCCACGGCGGCTCCTCCTGCGGCGGCAGGTCTTCGGTCGTCATCATCTGCGTGACCTGCACCGTCTCCGGGCCGGGCAGCGAATCGCCCGGCTCGTCCTCGGGCTCCTCGCCGCAGATATAGAGCAGGTGGAAGCGTCGGCCGTCGGTGAGGCTGACGACGCAGCCGAGGAACGACAGTTCCGCCTCGAGCTGCGACCAGTAGGCCTCGACCCGTTCGAGATCCTCGACGCCAAACCCGTAGGGCTGCTCCGACGCCAGTTCCATCGCACGCAGGATCAGGTCGGCCTCGACCTCGTAGGCATCGAGCGCATCGACGTCGGGGGCAGCGTGCTGGACGAAGGGAAGGACGGACATGGTCTCTCTCACAAATGATGGTCGCCGCGGCAGCCGTTCCAGAACCAGGCGCGGTGTTCCTTTTCCGCCCACACGATCATCACGCCGGCACGGTTCACGGGATCGCTTATGGTGGGATGGGTCTTCTCGATCAGCCGCCCGGCCGAGAGATGGGCGGTCCGGGACCAGGTGCCCGTGCTGCGCTCGAAGCGATAGTGCTGCACCACTTCGCGCAGCATGCCGGTGGTGCGGCCCCAGGCGAGGATCTCCTCGCGCTCGGCCTCGCGCCGCTCCCATTCCATCGCCACCTCCTCGCGCGTGGCGCCGTGATGGCTCCCGGCGCGCAGCCGGTGCAGCCCGTGCGCCAGCGCATGCTCGGCGAAGAGGGCGGCGGGCCCGGGTTCGAGGAAGCGGATGGTGGCGAGCCCGTTGAAGCGGCCGAGGCGATGCTCGCCCAGCCGCCGCAGCGTCGCATTCACTCCAGCCTGCTCGTAGGCCAGCCAGTGGCCGCGCTGGATCACCTGCGTGGCATGCGGATAGACGCGCTCGATGTCGGTCGAGGTGACATAGTAGCTGCGGCTGGTCGCGTCCTGGTCGCGCAGGAGGCGGGTCGGCGGCGCGTTGACGACGTCATGAACCGTAGATCCAACCATTCCGCCCCTCCTCTCTGGAGGCGACTCGTATAGGAACAAAACAGGAACAACAAGCCACGGGATATGGGGCCTGAAAGCCCTGAAAGCACGCCAGATATGGAATTTGTGACTTGGGACAGAGAAGGCTGAATGCCCTTCATCTTGCGCCTTGCCATACTTCGGACGCGGACGGTCCCCACATGCGGGCCTGATTTCCTCGGCGCGATTGGGCGTAACCTGGTGACACCGCTTTCCCGTTTGAAGACCGTGGCCGGCAGCGCGCTCGAGAGCGTGGGCGCCGCGCTCGACGCCTCGCCGCTGTCGGTCCGGCGGCATCGCATTGCCGTCACCGGGCTGCAGCGCTCCGGCAAGACCGTGTTCATCACGGCCTTCGCCCATGCGTTGATGACGGCGGCGCGCGCGCCGATGGCGGCCTTCCCGTTCTTTCCCTGGCGCGAGCATGTGCGCAGCGTGGAGCTGCTGGAGATCCCGGGCGTGCCGCGCTTTCCCTTCGAGGAGCGTCTCGGGCAGCTGCTCGCCGAGAAGCCCGAATGGCCCGCGCCGACGACCGGCCTCGGCGGCCTGCGCATTCGCATCCGCCACGGCGATGTCAGCTTGCTGCGCTCGGCCCTCTCGTCAACGGCCACGACCGATCTCGACCTGATCGACTATCCCGGCGAATGGCTTCTGGATCTGCCGATGATCGGCCAGTCCTTCCGCGACTGGTCGCTGCAGATGGAAGAGCTGGCCCACAGCACCGCGCGGCGCGAGCTGGCGCAACCATGGCTCGATGCCGTGCTGTCGTTCGACCCCGCCGCGCCCGAGAACCCGATCGAGCTGACGCGCATCGCCGCCCTCTATCGCGACTATCTCGGGCGCTGCCGCGAGGAGCGCAACCTCTGCTTCGTGCAGCCGGGACGCTTCGTCACGGCGGACGAGGCGGTCGATCCCGCGACGCTGTTCTTCCCGCTGTCGCGCCTTCGCCCGGGCCTGGGAGCGGCGAAGCGTGGCACGATGGGCGCAGCGCTGCTCGCCCGCCATGCCGCTTACCTGAAGCTGGTGCGCCAGTTTCACCGCGACGTGTTCGGCCGCCTTGGCAAGCAGGTTCTGCTGGTCGACCTCCTGTCGGCGCTGCAGCAGGGCCGCGATTCCTTCGCAGATCTCGGCCTCGCGATCCGCAGCATCAGCGACGCCTTCGACGAACTCCGGCATCCGCTGCTGAAGATGCTGCCGGTCGCCCGCGTGGACCGGCTGGCATTGGTCGCCACCAAGGCCGATCACGTCACCGCCGACCAGCACGCCAACCTGGTCAACCTGCTGCGCGACATCGTGGGCGAGCCGTTCCTGCTCGCGACCGCGCGCCAATCGGGGCTGCTGGCCGTGGCCTCCGTGAGGGCGACCACCGACCTCAAGCTCAGGGTGAACGATCTCGCGATGCCCTTCCTGCGCGGCATCCCGGCCGGTCGCGACGAGGTGCTGGACCTCCAGCCCGGCGTGATTCCCGGCACCATCCCGGCCATGGATCAGTGGGACGAGGTCGCCTTTCACATCAGGCGCTTCGAGCCGCCGCGGCTCGGCCCCGGCTTCGCCGACCGGCCGCTGCCGCACATCAATCTCGACAAGGTCCTCCAGTTCCTCCTCGCGTGAGCAGACCCATGAGCATCACTCCCTCCACCGACGTCTCCACTCAGGGGCCGCGCCGCCTGGTCGACATGGAGTTCCGGCCGGGCGAGCTGCCGCCCGCCGATGCGCCGCTGGTCGACGAGATCCTTCCCGACGTAACGACGCGCCCGTCCGCAATCGGCTGGCCCGCGACGCTGGCGCTCGGCTCGGCCGCGCTCCTGCTGCTGCTGGTGATCGTCGACGGGGCGGCCTCACTGCTGCGCGGCGCGATCGAGCGCGGCAGCGTGCTCGATCTCGCGATGTTCGGCGTGCTGGCCGCGCTGCTTGGCTCGACGCTCTGGCTCATCGCCGCGCAGGCGCGCGCCTACACGCGTCTGAGGTCGGCGGAGAAGGCGCGGGCGCTGGCCGAGCACCTGTCGCGGCTGGGCGGTGTCGGCAGCGGCGGCCGCCTGATCGGCGCGCTGAAGGGACTGTACGCGGGCAATCCGGAAGTGCTGGGCAAGCTCGACGCTGTGTCCAGTGCGCTGCAGCCGCAGCACACCGACGCCGACGTGATCGATCTGCTCAATCGCGAGATTTTCGTGCCGATGGATCGCCTGGCCGACGAACGCATCCAGCGCGCCGCGCTGCGCGCGAGCCTCGGCGTCGCCGCCTGTCCGCATCCCGCGCTCGACGCGCTGGTCGTGCTGGGCATCGGTCTCTCGCTGGTGAAGGACCTGATGCAGGTCTACGGCCTGCGGCACGGCGCCCGTGCCGTTTGGCGCATCGTCTCGCACGTCCTGTTTTCCGCTTCCTCGACCGCCGTCATGAGCAGCGTCGTGGAGTTCGCGATGAAGGCCACCCACGACCGCATCGCCGCTGCCGTCGTCGGCACCGCCGGCGAAGCCCTGGTCGTGGCGCGGCGCATCTTCGCGCTGGGCATGCTCGCGAAAGCGGAGATCCGGCCGCTGCCGCTGGTGAGATAAGTCCCGCTTCGGATTGCTACAGGGCGTGACGTGCTACTCGATAACGTTCGACCTGCCGGACGAAGCCCCTCCATAACTTGCGCCGCTTCTCCAACCATTGCGTGCGGTCGTTCTTACTCCAGCATCTGAAAGGCACGCCCGACCACGGCGTGCGCTTTTCGCTTTCGTGGGCCTGCAAATGAGAAAGCCATACGAGGGCGGCAGCGGCATGGGCTTCGTGCTGGAACTGGCCGAGTTGCTCGCAGTCGGGTTCGAGCCAGCGGTCGAAGGTAAGGCCGAGGGTGCGTTCGACTCGCTGGAAGTCGTGGCTGCGGTGCCGGATTTCGGCGTGGCAAGCGGCGATGACCTGGGCGCGGAAGGTGTGGGTTCCGTCGAACACGGGTGCGGGGAGGGGCCGGCGGTCGCGACGGATGAGGTCGGCGACGGTCTCCGACGGGCATCGGGTGAGACTGTCGGGCATGATCCCAGTATCGGACCATGATCCGGAATATTCAAGGAAAATCCGGACGGAAATCCGGAATCAATTCCGGCCCGTCAGTCGCTTGGCTCGAAGCGGAGTGTGCCGGCCCGCCGCGTCGGCTTCCCCGTGTCGTTCGTATGATTGATGCCGTCCATGACCGGCACCTCGGGGAAGTCGAAGGGGCTGACACCCTCCAGGCACGCTACGTTGACGGCATACAAGGTCGTGTCGGAGCGGCGTTGATGGTGGGTGTAGATCCCGCAGCGCGAGCAGAAGAAGTGCTGAGCCGTGCCGGTATGGAAGCGGTACGTCGTCAGCGCCTGCTCGCCTTCGAGGATCCTGATCCCGCCCATCTCCGCCATGACCACGACGGCGCCCCGCATCCGGCAGAAGGAGCAGGTGCAGCGGCGGATCGACTTGTAACCGTCGCTGAGCGTCGCTTCGAAACGCACCGCGCCGCAATGGCACTTGCCGGACTTAGCCTCCATGTCGTTCGCCATCTCGGCCGGCATCCTACCGTCCCCCCTTCATCAACTCGTCCCATTCCAGCACGCGGTAGACGCGGAAGACCGTCTTGCGGTCGACCTCGAACTCCTTTGCCGGACGATATTGCCCGAGCTTGATCCGGTTGCCGGAGAGGCCGACCAGCAACTTCACCACGGCCTGGCCCACGCTCGAACCCGCGATCGGCCTGAACTCGACCACGACATGGTCGTTGACGCTCGGCGCGCGGTCGCGCTCGACGTAGATCAGGCTGTTGGGCTTGCGCCAAGGCCACATCGAATCGCCCACCACGTTCAATGCGAACACGTCGCCGCGGCCCATGATGCCCGGCGGCCGCGCCACATGATCGATCACCGTGCCGTTCATCTCGAATTCGCCGTTGCCGTCGCCGCCCATCGCGGTGCCATAGAGCGGCACGTCGTGCAGCATGTGGCCGATCATCGGCCGCGCGGGCGCGTCGAAGGCCGGCGAGACGTTGCCTGCGATGTCGCCGATCGACACGCCGAACCCGTCGCTGCCGCCGCTGGCCATGCCCTCGACGGCGATCGCGCCCTGCAGCTCGGCGACGCCCACGGCGCGGCCGGTCTTGCGGGCGGCGCCGGCAGCCAGCTTCGCATAGGTCTTGTCGGTCAGTGTCTTGGCGCCGGTCGGATCGTCGAGGAACTTGCGCAGCGTTCCGTCCCCCAGGCCTGAGAGGGTTTCCCACTGGGCGACATTGAGGCCGGCCCCGGCCATGAAGCGGCGGAGTGCCTGGCGGCGTTGGTTGGCGTCGAAAGCCATGCCCGCATTCTGGCAGGTTCAGGAATAGAATCCGAGAGGAGTTTTTTCCGGAATCCACCTTGAATGGGAAAATAATCCGGATATGCTTACATGTCCATGACCTCCCCCACCATTGAAGCCGTCGCCCGCGTCCGCCGCTGGCTTGCCGCCACTTCCCTGCCGCGCGGGGAGATCGCCGCCCGCGCCGGCGTCGACGAGAAGACGCTGCGCCTCGCCGCGCGGCCCGCCTGGAATCCGACGGCCAACACGCTGGCCCGGCTCGAAGCCCTCATCCCGCCGGAGTGGTCGTGATGCGTCGCACCGACATGAAGCCCCGCGCGCTCGGGTCGGCGCATCCGTTGCTGGTCGAGGATGCGCGCGACTGCCTCGGCTTCGAGCGCCAGGCCGGCTTCTCGGCGCGCGCGGCGCGCATGGCGACGCGCGACATGCTGGCCGACCGAGCACGCGAACTCGGCATCGCGGAGCGCGACGTCGAGCGGGCGGTCGATGCGGCGCTGGCGGCGGCCGCTCAGCCCGCGGCGCGGGCGGCGAGGTGACGTTCGGTTGTCTCGAGGTGGTGGATCAGCGGAACCAGCGCCTCGCGCACCCGCTCGCTGCGCGACGTGGCGTCAAGCCAGGCCGTGAGCGCTCCCTCATCCTGCGCGATGCCTTCGGGCAGGCGGAACTGTGTGCGGCAGGCATGGAAAGCCCAGCGCGCGCGTTCCAGCATGTCCAAATCGTCGGGACCGTCGATCAGGTCCTCGAAATCGGCATCGGTCTCGCTGACGTCACCGATGCGTCGCAGCACGCTGCGTGCCGCCTCGAAGCTGGGTGTGCCGGGGCGCAGCGGATCGGTGGCGAAGCGTGGATTGGAGACCAATGTCTCCAGTTCGAGCAGCAGCGTGCGCAGGCGCGCGACGTGCAGCCCGGCCACGGCGGCGCGGCGGCGGCGGCGCGCATGGTCGGTCCACTGGCCGACCGCCCAGCTGCTGAAGACGCTGATACCGGTGACGAGGATCGCCGCGCCCGTCAGCAGGAAGGCGGTGCGCACGTCGCCGCCGGCATGCGTGGCGCCGGTCGCCACGGCGAGACAGAAGCCCGCCACCAGGCCGAAGCTCGCAGGCGCGACGATGCGCTTGATCCCCTCACGCCAGCCGGTCGCAGGCAGCCGAAAGCCAGCCGATGTATCGACACGGCCGCCCCCGGCCGCAGTCGTTCCCAATGTCATGCGGATTCCCCAATCCCCGCGCCCAGACAAGCACCGCACTGCGGCCGAGTCGAGGGGGGTATCGTCACACGGTTCGGGACAAGCTCATTTTTCCCCGAGCCAGGCCGGCCACATTCCCTTGCGCGCCTTGCGGGCCTCGAATTCGGCATCGGCGTAGCGCTGGCTGGCGCGCGGCTCCCAGGCCAGCGCATCCTCCAGTTCGTGGCCCCAGGCGACGCCCGACGCCAGCATCGCGCCGCCGAGATCGACGGGCTGCGCCTCGTCGAGCGCGCATTGTGCCACGAGGCGGCACTCGGAATCGAAGCGGGCGATGCGGCACTTCACTTTGTGGTCGGCGCGCGACAGAAGGTCCTCCAGCGTCGCGCGGGCGCGCATGCCGCCCACTGTCTCGGTCTTCGCCGCATCGCGCAGTGCCGGTGCCTGCAGGCCCCACAGTTTCAGCGGCGCCTTCAGCCCAATGCCGCCCAGCTGCTCGCCGTCGATCGCATAAGCCTGACCCGACCAACTCTGCGGCAGCGCGCCGGCGCTGGCGCAGGCGGGGGTCTTCGTGGCGGCGGCGGGCGGTGCAGTCGCGGCGGCGGCTGGCGCTGTTTTGGTCTGCGCGACCGCGGGGCCGGCGCAGAGCGCCAGTGCGATCGGGAGAAGCACGGATCTTTTCATGCGCCGACGGTGGCGTGCGTTTGCGGCGACGACAAGGCCGCGCGGAGGACCGACATGCCGAACGAGATCGCGATGACACTTCGTGAATTGGCGCCACGCCGGCCGTGCACGGTGCCAGAAGCGCCCGGCGAGATTGCGGGAGACGCGAGATGAGCCGCGGCCGTCCCTGGACTGCCGAAGATGGCGCGCAGTTGCGGCGGCTGGTGGCCGCGGGTTGCACCGACGGCGAGATCGCCGAAACGATGACGCGCCACCCCGATCTGATCCGCCGCCATCGACGCGAGGCGGGACTGGCGCCCGGCCAGTCGCGCGCCGCCACGGTCGCGCTGATGCGTGTGAATCGTCGCCGTCTGGGCAAGAAGGTGGCCGGCCGCGCCGAGGTGGCCGACGACAGGCTTGGGCGATGAGCGAGCGTCCCGTACGCTTCAGCGAGTCGCTGGCGGCCGAGGTCTGCCGGCGCACCGCCGAAGGCAAGCTGCTGCACGAGGTCTGCCGCGCCCGGCGCATGCCGCATCCCGAGACGGTGCGGCAGTGGTTGCGCGAGAACAGCGCGTTCCGCAGCCGCTATGCCCTCGCACGCGACTCGCTCGCCGACGCGCTGGCCGAGGATGCGATCCGCGTCGCCCGCGAGGCCACATCGGCCAACGCCACAGCGCGCCGGCTCTATGTCGATGCGATCAAGTGGTACACCGCCCGTATCGCCCCCAAACGATACGGCGAACGACCCGCGCCTGACGCCACGGCCCGTGGGACGGTGGGCGATGCGATCGAGAAGGGGCGGGAGCGGGTGAAGCGCCTGCGCGAAGTGGAGCCGCCCGTCAGACCTTCGTCTTCATGATCCAGCGCCGCGCCGGCTCGATCTCGCGGAAGAGGCGCATCGGGCGGCGCGCGGCCGCGAGGAAACCCAGGAACCGCCGCAGCGCCGGCGTCTCGACCTCGGGCACTACGAAGGCGATGGGCCCCACGGTGCCGACGGCGGCGGCTTCGCGGATGCGCACCCCGATGCCCTCGACCTCCTCGACGGTGAAGGCACCGCGGCCCTTGCGCGCGTCGAACAGCTTGCGCCATTCGACCAGCCCGCCGCCAGTGACCATGGCGAGATAGGCTTCGATGTCGGCCCGCGTGACGTCACCCTCGGCGACGACAGTCACGAGCTTGGAATTCGAGTGGACGGTCCAGTGAAGCGACATGTCCCGGCATAAAGTCGGTCTGAAAGTGTCTTGTCGGCAGTCTAGGCGCCGTGGTCCGGCGACGGTATCCCGACCTTGGGCGGAGGAAGCCGGTCAGCTCGCGACGCCGCGGCGCTTGCGGCACTCCTCGACCTCGCGCAGCGCGGCCGTCACACCCTCCAGGCTGAATTCGTAGTCCTGGGTCTCCACGCCCACGAGCCCTTCGCGACCACCGCGGCGCAGGGCCGCGATCTCGGCCGCGCCGGGCCAGGCGATGCTCCACCCATCCTGGCCTATTCCATTCATCTGGTTCGATCCGCGGTCGCCCGCGCCTTTGCCGTCGATCTGGAAGGACCCTTGCCATTCTTTGGGACCGCGCATCGGCACCGCGATCTGCCACTGCTCGGACGCGCCCGGCTGCACGAGATCTACGCCGATGCGCACCTTGCGGCCGCCCGCGTTCGACACCGCGACGCAAAACATGAAGGTATGGCCGCTCGATGCCGCGCGGATCTCCCAGGGTCCGGCCTTGCCGTAGGATCGCTCGAACCGGTCGTTGCCGACGATGCTGTAGCCGCCATAGTCCGTGGGCGTGGCAAGCGCGCCCTGGGTGCAACGGCTGGCGAGACGGCGGATGTGCGTGGAGGCGCCCTCTACCTCGGTGCGATCGGTGCGCAGGCACCAGTCGACATGCATCTTCGCCACCGCGTGGACGCCCTTGCCGTAATCCTGGCAGGCCGGGTTGATCGCGATGGCATCCTTTGCCGCGGTCGCTGCGGTATCGGCATATTGGCGGCAGAAGGCGGTATCGCCGGGTTCCGCCCAAGCGGTCGCCGCGACGAGAGGCGACACGGCGAGAACGGCGAGCGACGCCAGTGCGGTCATCGTGCGGCACATGCGGCAAATTCCGTGTCGGGTCAGTGATTGGAGGCCATGCAGCCGTCGATGCGCGCGCTCATCGTGTCGGGATCGCCGAGGTCGAACACCCGCTTGACGTTGTGCGACGGCATCGAGACTTCGAGGCGCCTGGACTCGAAGAAGACGTCGGTGAAGCCGTTCTCCAGTACCGGGCTCCACATGCGGTTGGAGCGGTCCTGCATCATTGCGAACTCGAACCGCTTGCCGCTCGGCTGAAGGATCACGACTGCCTGCTCCTTCGAGCCGCCCGGCGTTCCCGGGCCGGGAAGAATGAAGTGGCGGTTGCCGTCATTGCCGAAGCTCATGCGCAGCCCTTCATTCTGCGCCGGACCGGTCGTGTCGGCGACGCATCGCGCAAATTTACCCTTGTCGTAAAGCTGGCTGATCTCCCATCCGCCGAACGTGCCCAGTGTCTTCGTCTGCGCCGAAGCCATTCCCGCCATTGCCGACACGCCCACCATCGCCACGCCCGCCACCGCGCCACGCCACGCACGCCTTGTCATCACGCTCCCCGAATTCTCTCGACGGATGACCGTATTGCCGCGTCGTCGGACGCGCAAGCCATCCGCGGACGTGGCCATGCGACGGGGAGGATGCGGTCTTTGCGTCCGGATTGGTCGCGACGCTACCGTCGCATCGCGCCGAAGGAAGATTGGCACTACTACGGCTAGCGCGGGCGCTTACCTTACGACCGCGTCGAAGAGGCATCCGGGCTTCGGAAGGTCGGGCGTATCGTTGACTCCGCGCACGAGCGGCAATGTCTGCGCGACCGTCGATTGAAGAGCAAGGTGGGAATGCCTCCGATTCGGAGTCGTTCGCACTTCCCGTGGCCGGAGAAGAGGAAGAGGATGCAACCTCGTCATGTGGAAGGGGAGCACATGGAAAAAAAAGTTGCAGTCACCAGCCGCAGGAACCCGTCACGCGCCTCGCGATGGCTGCTGGCGTTGATCGCGGCACTGGCTGCCGGCTGGCTCCCGACGCCGCGCTCCAGTCATGCGGTCACGCTCACGACGGTGGCGGCGTCGCCCGGCTCCCTTTCTGAAATCCGCGTTTCTGGTGCGATCCTGCCGGGCGATGCCGATCAGCTCGCCGCGACGCTGCAGTCGATTGAACAGCAGGGCGGCCTCCCCGCCGTCGGGCCGCGCGCCATCGTGAGCTTCGACAGCCGCGGCGGTGCCCTGGAAGAAGGCATGCGCATCGGGCGGCTGCTGCGCAGATTCGGCGCCGGCACGCTCGTCCGTGCCGGTGACCGCTGCCTGTCGGCCTGCGCGCTGGCCTTCGTGGGCGGCACCAGTATGGGGCCCCAGGGCGCCCAGCCGTACAGGCGGCTGGCGATCGGTGGCCAGCTCGGCTTCCACGCTTTCTATGTAATGCGTGATCCTGATTCGCGCGACGCCGCCACCAGCCGTGCCCGCGGTGTCACTGAGGGGCGCGCTGCGTCGGCCGTCATCATTGCCTATGTCATGGAGATGGGCGTCGATCCCGAGGACGTGCTGCGCGCGCTCGTGCGGCCGCCCGAAGACATCACCTACATCGAGACCGCTGGCGAATTCGTAAGCCTTGGCCTCTGTCCCGTCGATCTCGTGGCCCCGCACGTTACCGCTGCCGAGCAGGCGACCAACGTCTGCACCAATGCCAGCCAGGGCGTGCTGCCGGCATGGCCCGACCTGATCGTGCAGTACACGCCGATGGAGGCGCGCCGTCTCCTGATCGGCCAGGTCGCGGCGCAGGCCGGCAAGGCCAACGTGCGCTCCGGGCTGGCCACGCGCCTGCAGCAGGTGCTGCGCGGTGGCCGGGGCACCGAGGCGATCTACGACGAACTCGCGGCCGCCGGCCTGCCGCTTCCCGCGATGCGGGCTCGTGCCTATCACCTGGAATTGCCCGACGGCCGTATGAGTTGCCTTGTCACGCTCTCGCCATCCGACCGCGCCGACTATGGAGTCGTGCTCATCACGCCCACCGGCCTCGTCGCCCCGCGGGCCTTGGCGCCGAACGGCTGTCCCGAACTCTTCACGTTCGGACACGACGAGATCATCAATCCGCGGCGGCTCTCGGCCGGCGAACGCAACTGACGGGCCGCGTTGTCGATGTCAATTATTCGATGTGGTCGCGGTCAAAACGCCGAAACGGACACCGGGAATATGTTCCGAAGCACCGGCCGCCAGTTCGGGCAACGCGATCGCGGCCACGGGCGGCGCACGGTATCTTCAAATCGCAGTAGCCGGCAGCGTCGTGCCTCTTCGTTCTTCGGCCATCAGCCGGTCCGGCGGGCGATCTCAGCGGTGGCGTTGCGGCGGGCCATCTCCTCGGCGACGGCGGACGGAACGCAGACCTTGCTAACCGGATTGAGCACAGTGCCCAGCGACTTGGCGATCACGAGCGCGACCGGGATGCCGACGATCGAGAAGCACAGCGCGAAGACCTGGATCGCGTTCAGGATCACGAACACCACGCCGAACGGCAGGTAGAGGATCATCACGAGCGTCGAATAGGCTTCCCACAAAGGGTTCTGCTTCACGTTGAGGCTGGCCTTGCTCACCATCTCGTTGCCAAACGGCGCCAGCAGGAACTTGCCGAATTCCATCAGCCCCAGGCCGATCGGCGCGGTAATGACCAGCAAGGTCAACAGAAGGCCGAGCAGCCAGTAGAAGGCCGCGGTCAGGAATCCGAAAAACGGAAAGTGCCACAGGACATTGCCGAGCGTCCGCATCTCTTTCTCCCACCGCCAGCCGCAGGCGCATCCTACACCTTGCCCTGCGGATGAGCGTCTCTCAATCGCCGCATCGTCATCACTGCGAACCCAGGAATGAACCCTGAGCGGAAAATCGCCTGCGTGACATCATTTACGTAAGTTTCACGGCGCGGGCTTCGTGATATGGCGGCTGCCTTCTCGCAACCGCTCTCTGCGGACGGTGGGTGTGACGCTGTAGGCGAAGGTGAGTCGGGCGAGGGCGACGTCGTTACCTGCCGCTTCGGTGTGGCGATGCGGTGATCGTCCGGCGGCCGATGCAGGCCGATCGCGCCCCAGGTCATGCTGGTAGACGCTGGCATATTCTGCTCGACCGAGGCCTTGCGCTTAACCGACACGAAGCCGCGCTGTCCGATTTGCCCACTCGATCGTAGAGAGGCGCCGTTGATCGCGGGGCGGGTTCAGCGGGAGATCAGGGCGAAGACACAGGTTCGGGCAGCCTCGCCAGGATTGCGGGGGAGTTCAGCCAGCGATAGGCCTGCTTTGCGGTCTTGAAGACGCGCATCGGCCGGCGCGGCGCGGCGAGCATGCCCAGGACGCGCCCCAGGAGAACGTACTTGTCGTCTGCAATGGCGACAGCCAACGGTCCCAGCGCCACGTCGCCCTTGTGCAGGCTGCGCATGCGCACGCCGATGTCGATGATTTCCATCGTGCCCATGCGGGTCTCGCCGCGCGTACCGTCGAAGATCTTGCGGTAACCGAGCGCCCCCGAGCCCACCAGTACATCCAGCATGGCATGTACCTCGTGCGCCTCGACATTGCCCTCGCAGATCACCTCGAAGAGGCGCGCGTCCGATTTAATATTCCAGTGCAGCGGCATCAGGAGGCATATACACAAACGTTAAAGAGGTTGCATTAGTGATGAAAATAAATGCTTCTCAGTCGCACTCGCGACGACATCGAGGAGTGACCGGTGCATTGTAGGAAGATTGCATAGTGGAGGCTGGAATGAAGGCGACGACGAAGATGGTGACCGTGGCTGCCACGCTGATCCTGGCGGGTTGCAGCGCCGGCAACAGCGGCAACAGCGGCAACGGCGGCGCCTACGGTGCGGCGCCTGAGCGCTACATGGGCACGAGATCGAACGTCAATGCCACCTGGAACGGAGCCACCAGCTCGAGCACCATGCTGGAACAGCGCATCAAGGAAGACTCGGCCCGCGGCGCCACCAGCGGCGGCGGCGACACGAAGTACTGATCCTCACTGCCGGGCGCGTCGCAGCGCCCGGCGCAGCCGGTCTTTCTTGCGAGCCCAGCTTCGCTCCTCCGCGCTTGCCTTGCGGTCGAGCGCAGCCCTTTCTCTTTCGATCGCCGTCACCTTCAATTTGTGGGCGGCTTCCGCTTCCTGCAGTGCCGATGCGGCGGCGGACACCGCTTTCTCGCGGCGGGCGTTTTCTCTTTCCTGCGCTTCTTCTTCGCGCCGTTCATGATCGGCGCGTAGCTTCTCCTGCTTCTCGAAGTCTCGGATGGCCTCGTGTCCTCGCGGCACGGCTGTGCCATTCCGCACAACATGCCCTGGCATCTCCGCCTTCTTCTTCCTCGTCCTTTTCTTCGCGCGGCCGACCAGTGCCCTTTCGGAAACTTCTGCGGTTTCCGCGAAAGCCTTGTCGGTGCCGACGGGCCGGCGCAGCACGACGCCTGGCCGGGCCATCGTCGCCTCGATGATGGCGGCGTTCCGGGTTTCGCGGGCAAAACCCTGATGGAAGAGATTGCTTTCGGCGCCCCAAGCAGTCAGCGCCGCTTTCATCGAAGGGGCGGCAATCGCGAGATCGAAAAAGCCCGCCGTTGTCGTGAAGGCCTTGAGCTTCCGGGGCATGTCGATGGGGAGTCCTGCAAGAGCCGCGACTGGGGCGGTCAAGAGTATGGGAAAGACGGCGGGCTGGTTGGGTGCTGAACGCCAAAGACCACACAACGCGTAAGCAAGGGCAAACTACTGCGGTGACGCCGCTGCCAGCAGGAGGTGGCATCGCCCGCGACAACATTCGCCTTGGTCGTGATGACCGAGGCTCATCTGCTCCTTCCAGAAGCGCTGAAGTCTCAGCACGCGTGTCTGCCATTCGAACTCAGCGAATGACCCGCAACGATTCCATGAAGGAAGCGCCAGTGGGGTCATTGCGGTCCTCCACTCGGGTCGCGGCCAACATCTCGTACAGAGGGAGAGGCCGGAAGCTGGACCGTCGTTCCGCGCGCTGTCGAGCGGGCGTGTCAGGCGCCGAAGGCGGCACCCAGCGTACCGATCAGGCCGCCGATTAGCATAAGATAGGCGAAGGTCGCGAAGAGAAGCTGGCGGGAGCTGTCGTCCATTGTCGGTAAGTCCCCAGTTGTTTCGCCAACGAACGCCGGCGCGCTGCGACGAGTTCCGGGCCCCCGCCGTCCGATCACGCGAAGCATCGCGCGTGTGGCCCGCCGGCCACAGGCTAGTCCTGCTCCGTCGCGGCCGATACTTCCCGCGGAGGCACGGAAGCCCACGGTTCGCCGTCTGCAAGTCGCCCGCCCCGCGCGTACCCGGCGCAGGTTACGCATTGAAGGTATCGCGTGGGGAGGGACCGCCATCATCAGAAGGCCGATCATCCCGCAGCCGGCAAAGAGGTCACCCTGCGACGGGCGAGCGGTCTCCCGTCTCGAAAGCTTGCTCGAGGCGGCAGGCGCCGAGCGTGGCCTTGCCGCAAAGCGGGAAACGACAGGGGCGCGATCGGCGCCACGCGTTAGGCTCGACGAGACTCACCGCAGCGTATCCGGACGGCCGTTCGGAGGGCTCATCCTGCATCGCGACGATACCCTTGGGATCGACCGCTCGACGCAAACCCTCGGCTCGCGGCGCAAGGCTGTGGCCCATGGCGTCAACCGCGCCATCGCCTGAGAGCGATGACCGAGAGCGAGGGCGTCGCCAGACTGGCCGTCTTTTTGCAGTTACCTGGTCGTCAGCTGCTTCGATCACGTCATGTTGTGCGACAAAACAGTCTCGTCGCTCTCGCGAAGGCTCGCGCGCGGGTGGGCGAAAGTTTAGGGTCCGCGCCCTTAATCTTTCAGCACCCTGCGTGATGGCCATGTCGACTCACAACACAGAGACTGAAATCGCGCGGTTGAGCGTGGTCGAGAAGACCGAGCGCAAGCGGCTGCGCATCCTGCTGGTGGATAGCGAAGAGAGTTCGCTGCAGGTGGCGCGGCAAGCTTTGCAGCCGTTACCGGTCACCAAGCTGAAATATGCGGCGACGGCGGATGCGGCGTCCGCCCTGGTCGCGGCGGAGCGGTTCGACCTGGTGGTCGTCGACGCGTCGGTGACGGACGGCTTCTCGCTGCTACGGGAGATAAAGGACAATCATCGCTGGGTTGCCACGTTGGTGGTGAGTGGCGACCAGAGCCCGTCCTTCATGCGCCAGGTGGTGAAGTGTCGGATCGACGGGTTGCTGTTCCGGCCGCTGACAGAGGAGGACTTCGTCGAGCAGGTCGTGCTGCTGGCCAGTGCCGTCGCCACGCGACGCAAGCAGCAGCAGAAGCGCGTGCTGGCGATCGGTGCCCATCCCGACGATGTCGAGATCGGATGCGGCGGTGCTATCGCCAAGCATCATGCTGCGGGTGATCTGCTTCACATCCTGACCCTGTCGCGCGGCGCGGCCGGCGGCGACGTCAACGTGCGCACAGTGGAGGCTCGCAACGCCGCCTCGCTGTTGGGCGCCGAGTTGCACCTCGGCAAGTTGGTGGATACTCACATCACCGACGGACGCGAGACGGTCGAACTGATCGAGGCGGTCGTGCAGCAAATGCAACCGACCCACGTCTACACCCATTGCAAGGAGGACACGCACCAGGACCATCGCGCGGTCCATGCCGCCACCTTGGTGGCCGCCCGCGGCGTGCCAAACGTCTATTGCTACCAGTCGCCGTCCTCGACAGTTGATTTCAAGCCGCAGCGCTTCGTCGACATCACCGACTTCATCGGCGCCAAGCTTCAGGCGATCGACGCCTACTGCAGCCAGACCGAACGTATGGCCGCCCTCGAGTCCGACAACATCGTGTCGACGGCGCGCTACTGGGGCCGCTTCGCAGGCCATATCCTGGCCGAACCGCTTCTCGTGGTGCGCCAGAGCGACAACGAGGAGGGCCGGGCGTTCGACAAGGCCGGGCTCGGGCGTGCTCCGTTGCGCAAGCAGGCGTAAGGAACGCTCAGCTGCCCGAGGAGGGAGGAGTGGCCGTAGCGGCGGCGTTGAGGAGTTGAGATACCGCCGTCAATACCTGCGAAGGCGCAAAGGGCTTGGTGATCAGGATACTGTTGGGGACCCCGAGCGAGGGCCAGTCGGCGCCCTCGGTACCGGTCATGTAGACCACGGGCATATCCGGCCGCGTTTGGCGCGAGTGGCGCGCAACATCCCACCCTGTCGCGTCGCCGCCAAGGTTGATGTCGGTGACTAGGGCGCGCAACGCCTCGCCCTGATTGTCGAGCGCGGAGATGGCCTCCTCGCCGGTCGACACGAGGAAGACGTCGAAGCCCCCCTCCTCGAAAGAATCCTGCAGAATGTCGCGGATCTCGGCCTCGTCCTCGGCGATCAGCACGAGGACCGATGTCTTTTCCATTGCACGACTCCAGAGACCGACCGTCTGGAGACATCCAGACACCCCACGCGGCTCCATACGCGGTGGTGAAACGCCGCGTCGCGTCTGTTTGTTCCCGTACATATAGAGCCTGCGACGTTTCGATCCCGCTTGTCACCGAAAAGGAAGTCGTCCTACCGATCGACGTGCTCGGGCATTGCCTTGAGCTGGTCCTTCGTCCAGCCGGTCACGGCGTGGACGTCGCCATCTTCGTCGCGCATGAACTCCAGGCCACTGATCGGGACACCGACGGGCTTGGCGCCGATGCCGAGGAAGCCGCCGACATCGATCACGACCTGGGCCGCTGCGCCGGTGCCGTGCAGATGCGCAACGCTGCCGATCTTCTCGTCGCCGGGGCCATAAATGGTGGCGCCTTCCAGAATGTCCATGGTCAGTTCTCCGGCGGTGAGCCGTACATGCTTGCTGTGATCCATGATCTTCGTCCTCGTCCAGGCGGTTGGACTTCGCCAACCCGCCGGACTTCTGCAGGTTGCCGCCTCGCTTGGATTCCCCTCGGCGTGACGCGGCGAGGGGAATCCAAGCGAGGCGGCAAACTCTGAACACCGGGGCGAACGCTCGCATGGTTGCGAACGTGACGCGTTGAGGGGCGCTCTCGCGCCGCTCCATCCGCTGGTGGACGGGGGTGACAATACTTGGGCGGCAAGATATACGAATGAGAACCATTCGCATATTTCCCCGTGTCGCCCCCAAATCCTTCGCTTGCCCTCTATATCGAGTACCGGGAGGAACTCGTGGACTATGCGAGCCGCTTGCTGCAGCAGGACCGCGCGAAAGCGGAGGACGTGGTGCAGGAGGCCTGGATCCGGCTGTCCGCGCGGCACGGGCAGGGCGCGGAGATCCTCAATCCGCTTCATTACATGTATTCCATCGTGCGAAATCTGGCGCTCGACGTTCTTCAGCGCCGGACGCGCGAGACCGTGGCCGACACCGCGCTCGCGCCGTACGACACGATCCCGCTCGAACAACCCTCCGCCGAGGATGTCGTCTTTCATCGCGAACGGCTGCGCGTACTCGCCGAGGCGATCGCCGAGCTGCCGGAGCGCACGCAGGTTGCCTTCCGTATGTACCGGCTGGAGGAGAATACGCTGCAGGTGATTGCCGACCATCTCGGAATCTCGGTCGCGCGCACCTTCCAACTCGTTCGCGACGCGGGCGCACATGCCACGCGCCGCCTGATGGGCCAGTCCGGTGTCTCGAACGAACGCAAATAAAACGGATTGCACCATTCAAAATGGTGCATCCGAATCGCTCTAGGGATTGGGGACCCCATTGCGGGGACACCCGCAACGGGGATGGCAGCGCGTGGACGCATCCACAGGTAAACTGGACGCCGCGATCGAGCGGGCGATGGAGTGGCTGCTCCGCCGCGAGATGGCGCCCCGAGATGCGGCTCTCGAGCGTGACTTCCAGCAATGGCTCGCCGAGGCCGAGCTGCATCGTCAGGCCTATGAGGCGGTGCGGTCGACCTGGGCGGAGCTCGGGGAGCTTCCCGCACAGGCGCCCGCCGCCGGCGGCGCCAACAAGGGCGACAACGTTGTCGTCCTGCCCGTGCGTGGCGCTCTCACGAGCGACAACGTCGTAGCCTTGCCGGTGCGCAGCACTGGCGCGTCCGACAACGTTGCGGGCCGGCCGGTGCGTGTGTCCCGCCGGCGGCGCTGGTATGGGGCCGCGGCGGCGCTGGCAGCCGCCTGCGTGCTGATCGTGGCGTTCCCGTCGCTGCACCGCTCCCTCGTCGCGGACCACGAAACCGGCGTCGCAGAACTGCGCGACGTGAGTCTGCCCGACGGCAGCGTCGTGCAACTCGATGCCGGCAGCGCCATCTCAGTCGACTACGAGGAGGCCGAACGTCGTATCGTGCTGCTGTCGGGCCAGGCATTCTTCCAGGTCACGCGCGACGTGCATCGACCTTTTGCCGTTCAGGCAGGCGACGTTGCGATCGTCGTCACGGGAACCGCCTTCAGCGTCTCCAAGACGGCGACGACGATCGATGTCGCGGTGCAGACGGGCAGCGTCGAAGTGTTGCGTGGCGGCAGACGCGAGGGCGATCCGTTGACGATCGGCGATCGCCTGTTGATCGAGCGCACCGGCAACAACGTGCGTCGCGAGCGCGTGGCGCCGGAGCAGGTAGCGTCGTGGCGCCAACGGCGGCTCGTCGTCGTCGATACCTCATTCGGCGACATCGTCGATACGCTGGGCCGCCATCTGCCAGGCGTCGTCTTCGTGCGCGACGGCGCCCTGAACCGGCAGGCGATCACCGGTGTGTTCGACCTCGCGCAGCCGGTCGACGCCTTGCGCACGCTGGCCGCGTCGCAGAACGCGGCAGTCACGGAAGTGACGCCTTATCTGCTGATCGTCTCGCGGCGCTGATCCACGCTCCGTCTTTTTTTCGCCGGCCCCTTCAAATCGGCACGGGTCGGGCCGTCATGGGTGTTGAGGGCGCGATCGCTTCCGATTTGCGCCAGACGGTTCCGTGACCCGCCGGCAACGGACTTTCGGGGGAGAGTTCTCGTGTCATTCAAGCGCTCGACGGCGCAAGTCGCGAACGGCGTTGCCGCCGTCGTCGCCGCGGGTTCGCTCGTGGCCTTCCTGGCGCCGGCGGCGGCCCAGTCGCCGCCGGCCGCGGAGCTGGCGCAGGTCGCACCGGCAACGACCTTCGACATCCCCGCGCAGCCTCTCGCCCAGGCGCTGACCACACTCGGGCAGCAGGCGGGACTGCAGTTCGCCGTGACCGCGTCCATCGTCGCCGGCAAGACGAGCACGCCGGTCTCCGGCGCCATGACGGCCGAGCAGGCGCTGCGCCGGATGCTGTCCGGCACGGGCATTTCCTACCGCTTCACCTCGCCCACGTCGGTCACGATCATGGGCGCACCGGAAGCCGGCGGCGCGCTGCAGCTCGATCCCATCCAGGTGCAAGGCGCATTCCTCGTGCCGCCGCAGGCCATGATCGACAACGCGCCGCCTGCCTATGCCGGCGGGCAGGTCGCGACCGGAGGTCAACTAGGACTGCTCGGCAACCGCCCGGTGATGGACACGCCGTTCAACCAAACGAACTACACGGCGAAGAAGGCGCAGGACCAGCAGGCCAAGACGGTACGCGACGTGCTGGTTGACGACCCCTCGGTACGTATCACGCGCGGCGACACCAGCCCCGGCTCCGATGCCGTCAAGATCCGCGGCTTTAGCGTCGATAACGGTGATTTCTCATATGGCGGCCTCTACGGCATGTTGCCGTCGTCGTCGGTGATGGCTGAGATGGCCGAGCGCATCGAGGTGCTTAAGGGACCGAGTGCCCTTCTGAACGGCGTACCGCCGTTCGGATCGATCGGCGGCAACGTCAACGTCGTTCCAAAGCGCGCGCCCAACGAGGACCTGACGCAGGCGACGGCAAGCTACATCTCGGGAAGCCAGTTCGGCGGGCATGTCGATTTTGGCCGCCGCTACGGCGAGGACAAGCAGGTCGGCGTGCGCTTCAACGGCGTGTACAGAGCCGGCCAGACCGACCTGCAATACAATGCAGACCAACGCGCGCTTGCACTGCTAGGGCTCGATTTCCGCGGCGAGCGCCTGCGGCTCTCCGCCGACCTCGGATTCCAGAATCAGTACATCTCCGGCATCACGCCGTACCTCTCGCTCGCGGCGGGCGTGCAGCTTCCGTACGCACCGAACGTGCGAAACAATCCTACCGCGCAGCCCTGGGGCTACCAGGACCGCAAGGACGCTTTCGGCGTCGTTCGGCTGGAGATGGACGTCACCGAGAACGTCACTCTTTACGCGTCGGCCGGCGCGCATGACTTCCGGTTGGGCGGCCTCTACTCGCCGGCCACGACGATCACCAACTTCAGCGGTGCGGCGACGGCGCTCGGGGTCTTCAACCTCAGCCAGTACACGACGACGCTGACGGCACAGGGCGGCGTGCGTGCGCGCTTCAACACAGGCCCGGCGGACCATGAATTGGGCATCACCGCTTCGACGCTGCAATCGTCGAACGGGCAGGTCAACGTCTCGCAGCCCATCGGCTTCGCGACCAACATCTACAATCCCACGCTGATCGCGCGGCCGAACATCCCGACGCCGGCGGCCAACAAGACTTCGACATCCGGTTTCAACAGCCTGGGCATCGCCGACACGATTTCCTCGCTGAACAACAGGATCCAGCTTACGGCCGGCCTGCGCGCGCAGAACGTCCAGTCGGCCAACTTCAATGCCATAACCGGGGCTCTGACCACCAGCTACGACCAGACCGTCATCAGCCCCGCGGTGGCGCTGATCGTCAAGCCGCTGGAGAACGTCTCGCTCTACGGCAACTACATCCAGGGACTGCAGCAGGGCACTGTCGTGCAAGCGCCGTTCGCCAATGCGGGAACCGTCCTGCCGCCCTTCGTGTCGAACCAGCTCGAGGTCGGAGTCAAGGTCGACTGGGGCAAGTTCACGACGACCGCGGCGCTGTTCCAGATCACTCAGCCCAGCGTGGTCACCAACACGACCAACAACACCCAGAACGTGAACGGGCAGCAGGTCAATCAGGGCCTCGAACTGAACTTCTTCGGCGAGCCGATGAAGGGCTTCCGCGTGCTGGGCGGTGCCATGTTCCTCAATCCGAGGCTGACCCAGACTCAGGGCGGCCTCAACAATGGCCTGATCGCGCCCTTCACGCCGCAGTTCACGATGAACCTGTCGGGCGAGGTCGACCTGCCCTTCGTGCCGGGCCTCACCCTGGCGGGCCGGGCGATCTACACCGGTCCGCAATATATCGACGCGACGGGGCCGCAACGCATGATGCCGCAATGGACGCGCTTCGATCTCGGGGCCCGCTATGCCTTCGAGAATCCCGGCGCCAAGGGGAAGATGCTGGTCGCGCGCTTCGACGTCGATAACGTACTCGACGCCAACTATTGGGCCGGCAGCAACCAGACCTCGACCTTCTTGTTCCTGGGCGCCCCGCGCACCTTCCGCCTCTCGCTGAGCGCCGACTTCTAGCGCGCGGGATGAAGCCGGAGCTCTTCTCCTCCCTCGCCCTGCGAGGGAGGTCAGGTAGAGGGAAAGCAGCGCGAAGAGTCTCGATCGAGAAGAGATCCGGACCGTGGTCTTCCCCCTCCGGCCTGCGGCCACCTCCCCCGTATGACGGGGGAGGAAAGCGGTCGCCGATCGTGTCCGTCTGACATGGAACGAACCTTCCGCGAATCCATGAACTGGCTGCACACCTGGGCGGGAGTATGCCTCAGCGCCGTGCTGTTCGCCGTCTTCTGGATGGGCACGCTTTCGGTGTTCGATCGCGAGATCGATCGCTGGATGATGCCTGCCACGCGCGTCGCGGCGGCCGAGCTGAAGTCGGTGGATGCGCTGGCCCGCGAACTGCAGCCGCTGATCGGTGGGTCGCCCCAATGGTTCGTGCTCTTCCCGGGCGAGCGCGAGCCCACGGCCCGCGTCGGCTACGCGACGGGCGGCAAGACGAGATACCGCCATGCCGATCCCCCGACCTCGGCACTTCTCCCCGACGCCGGCACATGGGCGGGGTCGGGATTCCTCTATCCGTTCCACGTCAACCTCCACATCAGGGCATGGTCGCTCGGCCTCTGGATCGTCGGCGTCGCAGGTATGGCGATGCTGGTCCTCTGCGTTTCCGGCGTCGTCATCCATCGCAAGATCTTCGCGGACTTCTTCACCTTCCGCGCCGGCCGCAAGCCGCGCCGCGTCGTCCTCGACCTGCACAACGTCACCGGCGTGCTCGGCCTGCCCTTCCATTTCTTCATCACGCTGTCGGGCCTGGTCATCTTCTTCACGGTCTATTTTTCGGGCGCCTGGGAAATGGCCTATCGCGGCGACAGGCAGGCCTTCGTGAAGGAATCCTACGGCATCTATTCGCGGCCGCGGCTCGGTCGGCCGGGGCAGCCATCGGCTTCGCTCGACGCCATGGTGGCGGAGGCGTCACGCCGGTGGGGCGGGGGGAGCCCGCAATTGTTCAGGGTTTTCCATCCCGGTGACGCCAATGCCTATGTCGAGGTGCGCCGGTCTTTCGTCGGCGATCGCGTGACCATGCCGGTCGATGCGCTCTACTTCGATGCGGGCACCGGCGCCGTCCTGTCGAGCAACTCCGCGCAGCCCGTGATGGCCGTGCACCGTTTCATCACCGGCTTCCATTTCATCCAGTTCGATCACTGGCTGCTGCGGTGGGTCTACTTCGGGCTGGGTCTCTCCGGTTGCGCCCTGATCGCGACGGGACTGCTCTTCTGGCTCGAATCGCGACGCAAGCGTCATGCCCAGCTCGGCCTGGCGGGCGTGCGCGTGGTTGAAGGCCTGACCGTCGGATCGGTAAGCGGCATCGTGGCCGCGACGCTCGCCTTCTTCGTGGCCAACAGGCTGTTGCCGCCCGCGGCGTCGCTGGTGGGCCTGGAGCGACCCGAGCTCGAAGCCGGAATCTTCTATCTGGTGTGGCTGTTGAGCTTCGCCCATGCCTGGCTGCGTCCGCGCCTGGCCTGGCGCGAGCAGTGCATGGCCATCGCGGCGCTCGCCGTTGCCGCCGTCGCCCTCAACTGGCTGACGACGGGCGACCATCCCGGCGTGACACTCGCCGCGCGTCCTTTGTGGCCCGTCGCCGGAATGGACCTGCTTCTGCTCGCTGCCGCCGCAATCGCGGCGATAGCGGCGGTGAAGCTGTCTAGCGCCCGCGATCGCCCGTGAGATTTGCCGGGCGCATGGCGAGGAATGCCACGAGCGCGAGCAGCATCAGCGCGCCGACGCTGGCGAAGGCGAGTCCCCAGGCCATCGGCGACATGCCGCCGGCGAGGTCGAGTGTCCAGCCCACGACCAGCGGCCCCACGAAGCCGCCCGCGTAGCCCAGCGTCGAATGCACCGCGAGCGTGGCGCCGCGGCGCGCGGGATCGGCGTTGCCCGCGGCGCCCGCCGTCACCGAAGAGGAGTCGAGCCACACGACGATGCCGTAGGCGATCAGCAGGCCGACGGCCAGCCAGTAGCTGGTTGAGCCTGCGAACCCCACGATGGTGGCGAAGCCGATGGAGAGGATCATCGCCGTGGCGACGAGCTTGCGGCGGCCGAAGCGGATCGAGGCCTCGTTGCCCGCGATGCTTGCCAGCGTGCCGAGCAGGGCCAGCACGGTGACGACAAGGGCGGGGGAAAGCGTCTCGTCCTCGAGACCGGTATGTGAAGCCACGAAGGCGAGGAAAGCGACACCCCATCCGCGCAACGCGCTCATCTCGAGCGTGTGGACGCAATAGACGACCGAGTAGGCGAAAGCCGAGGTGTTGCGCACCACCGGGCGGAAGTCGAACAGGCTACCGCCCGTCGCAGGCTTGCGTGCAGCGGTAGCCGGTGGCGCGGAACGCGATGGCACGACCGAGGCGACCATGACCCAGGCAATGAAAGCGGTGGCGGCCGAGAAGACGAAGGCACTACGCCAGCCGAACTGGTCCGCCAGCACTTCGCCCAGAAGGAAGGACACGGCGCCCGATATGCCGATGCTGGCCGCATGGCCGGTGACGGCGCGTGACATCAGCTTCGGCGTGACCTGGTCGGCCAGCAGCTTCAACCCTGTCATATACGTGCCGGCCCAGCCCAGCCCGGCGAGCGCTCGCGTGAAGAAGGCCGACCAGAAGCCGTCGGCGGTCAGGCCGAACAGCAGGTGGCCCGCCACGGTACAGCCCACGCCGAACAGGTAGACCCGTTTGGCGTCGACGCGATCGGTCAACGTCACCAGGACCGGAACCGAGACCATGTAGGCCCCGAAGAAGATTGCGGTGATCCAGCCGGCCTCGCTGTTCGTGAGGCTCCAGCGCTGCATCATCTGCGGCAACAGCGCCGGCCAGAAACCGGCGCCGAGCTGCACGAAGATCTGTGCCGCGCAGACGGTCGCGACGAGTCGCGCGCCCGACACTCGGTCAGTCACCACAGCACGCTGTCGGGGCGGGGCAGCAGCCGGCGACGGCGCTCGATGCGGAGGATTTGGGGGGACCATTGCACACGCCGGTTTCCGGCAGCACCAGCTCGACCCTTCCGGCGGCCTCGGGGTCGCCCGCGATGTCCGCGGCGATCGAGCGAACCTGCTCGTAGCCCGTCATCATCAGGAAAGTCGGGGCGCGGCCATAGCTCTTCATGCCGGCGAAGTAGAAGCCGGCCTCGGGCTGGGCCAGCTCGCGCGCCCCGTGCGGACGCACGCTGCCGCAACTATGCTCGTTGGGATCGATCAGCGGCGCGAGGATCGGCGGGCATTCCAGCGCCGGGTCGAGCGACAGGCGCAGCTCGCGCAGGAAATCGAGGTCGGGGCGGAAGCCCGTGGCCACGATCAGCTGGTCGGCTGAGATCGCACGACAGCAGTCGCTCGCGCCGGTCGCGATGCGCATCACATCGTCTGCCTGCGACATATGGCCGACGCGGAAGCCGACCTCGATGGCGATCCGGCCGCTCGCCACCAGCGCCGCGAAGGTCGAACCCAGCGCGCCGCGTACCTTGAGTTGGTCGGCCGAGCCGCCGCCGAACGACTTGGCGGGATCGGTCCCCCTCAGCAACCAGGCGATTGCCGTCGCGGGCACCTCGTCCTGGAGCCGTGCGAGGTCGATCAGCGTGCCGATGGCGGAGTGGCCGCTGCCGAGGACGGCGACCCTGCGGCCGGCATAGCGCGCGCGGTCTCGACCCAGTACATCGGGCATGCCGTAGGTGATGCGGTCCTGCAGTTCATGCTCGCCGATGGCCGCGAGGCCGTTGGCGCCGGCAGGATTGGGCGAGAACCAGGTGCCGCTCGCATCGATGACGGTATCGGCCGTCATCTTCTCGGGGCCCTTTCCGTTCTCGTACCGGATTTCGAACGACGCGGCTTCTCGGCCTTTCGTCTTCACCTTGTCGAAGCCCACTCGGCCGATGGCGGTCACGCGGCTGTTCGTGCGGATGCGATTCTTCAGCGCCGTGCGCGTCGCCAGCGGTTCGAGGTACTGCTCCACCAGCTCGGCGCCGGTCGGATAATGGTCGGGCTGTGGCTTGTTCCAGCCGGTGGCGGTGAGCAGCCGCTCCGCCGCCTTGTCGATGTTGAACTCCCACGGCGAGAAGGTCTGGACGTGGCCCCACTGGCGCACCGCATGGCCGACAGTCGGGCCGGCTTCGAGCACGACCGGCTCCAGCCCGCGCTGCAGCAGATGCGCGGCGGCGGCGAGACCGACGGGGCCGGCGCCGATGACGGCGACCGACTTCGGGCGGGCGATAGAATCGGTCATGTCCGTTCTCCTCAAGCGACCTTGCCGAACGTGTGGGGGCTGCACGAGCCGGGGCTTTCGGCGCAACATTCATCGACCAGGAAGGCGACGAGGCTGCGCATCTGGTCGTAGTTGGCGTGGCACACGAGAGTCGCGCCATTGCGCTTCTGCGAGATCAGGCCGACGCCCATCAGTGTCTTCAAGTGATGGCTGAGCGTGGAGCCCGCCACATCGAGCTTCGCCAGCAGGCGGCCGACGGGCATTCCCTGTTCGCCGGCGCGGATCAGTGCGCGGTAGATCTTGAGGCGGGTCGGATTGCCCAATGCTTCCAGATGGGCCGCAGCGTCGTCGATCTTCATTCCGTAAGCCTAGTGTCACAAGCCGGCGAGTTAACCATATTTCTAGAAATATAGAAATGATTGGTTTATAGCAATGACCCGCCAACCGGAGCCCTCGCATGAATCCGCGCCCTTACAACGTCCTCTTCCTTTGCACCGGCAACTCCGCGCGAAGCGTGCTGGGGGAGGCCATCGTCGACAGGCTGGGTGAGGGGCGCTTCAAGGGGTTCAGCGCCGGCAGCCAACCGAAGGGAGAGGTGCATCCTTTCACCCTCGATCTCCTGAAGAGCCTTGGCCATCCGGTTGACGGGCTGTTCTCGAAGAGCTGGGACCTCTACGCGGTGGCCGGTGCGCCAGCGATGGATTTCATCTTCACCGTCTGCGACAGCGCGGCCGGCGAGGCCTGTCCGGTGTGGCCCGGCCAGCCGATGACGGCGCATTGGGGCCTGCCCGATCCCGCCGCCGTAGAGGGCGCGGAGATCGCGAAGCGTGCCGCATTCCGTGCGGCCTATGCCGAGCTCGAGAACCGCATTCGCCTCTTCCTCAGCCTTCCACACACGAGCCTCGACAGGATGGGCCTGCAAAGCCGGCTCGATGCGATCGGCCGCACGCCCCCTGCCGCGGCGGCGTGATGAGCAAGTTCGGCAAACGGCGGTTCCGGAGACGGCAAGGATGTCCCTTTTCGAGCGTTATCTGACCCTGTGGGTCACCGCCTGCATCGCCGTGGGAATCGGACTGGGACACCTGTTCCCGCGGGCGTTCCACGCGATCGGCGCGGCGGAGGTGGCGCATGTGAACCTGCCGGTAGCGGCCCTGATCTGGCTGATGATCGTGCCGATGCTCATCAAGGTCGACTTCGCCGCCATCGCCGAAGTGCGCCGGCACTGGCGAGGGATCGGCGTGACGCTGTTCATCAACTGGGCGGTGAAGCCGTTTTCGATGGCGGCGCTGGGCTGGGTGTTCATCGGCCATCTGTTCCGGCCGTGGCTGCCGGCCGACCAGATCGACAGCTACATCGCGGGTCTGATCCTGCTGGCGGCGGCGCCCTGCACGGCGATGGTGTTCGTGTGGAGCAACCTTTCCGACGGCGAGCCCGACTTCACGCTGACGCAGGTGGCTCTGAACGACGCGATCATGCTGGTGGCCTTCGCGCCGATCGTGGGCCTGCTGCTCGGCCTCTCGGCCATCATCGTGCCGTGGCAGACCCTGATCCTGTCGGTCGTCCTCTATATCCTCGTGCCGGTCGTGCTGGCGCAGCTCGTGCGTCGCGCGGCGCTGGCCCGAGGCGGGCAGGTCGGGCTTGCGCGTCTGCTGGCACGCCTGCAGCCCGCCTCCTTGGTCGCGCTGCTCGCGACGCTGGTGTTGCTGTTCGGCTTCCAGGGTGAGCAGATCATCGCGCAACCGCTGATCATCGCGCTGCTGGCGGTGCCGATCCTGATCCAAGTCTATTTCAATTCCGGCCTGGCCTATCTACTGAACCGCGCGGCGGGCGAGCAGCATTGCGTCGCCGGCCCCTCTGCGCTGATCGGTGCGAGCAATTTCTTCGAACTCGCGGTCGCTGCCGCCATCGGCCTGTTCGGCTTCTCCTCCGGCGCGGCACTCGCCACCGTGGTCGGCGTCCTGATCGAGGTGCCGGTCATGCTTTCGGTGGTGAAGATCGTGAACGCGAGCAAGGGTTGGTACGAACGCGCCCCCTCCGTCGCCCGAGGTCGCGGGTCGAAGGGCTGAAGCGTTCGGCCTGATCGCAGCGAAGGAGAGGCTTATGCGACGAGCAGGCCGTGTCCGGCGGTGCTGGTGAAGTCGAGCTGGACGACGAGGTCGTTGTAGTCGCGGTCGCCACCGCCGTACAGGTCTTCCCAGCCCCAGGTGTTGGCGCCGTAGTTCCAGAGATGCGAGACGTGCTCGCCGCCCACGATCTCGTTGGCCTGGCTGAAGGCCCAGAAGGTGTCGCCGTTGGTGACGTTGGTGAGCCGCATGGCGACCAGGTCGCCGGCATCGACGCCGGTGATCTGGGCCTGCCCGGCGTTGCCGTCGCCGGGACCGGCGATGGTCGTGCCGCCACCCATCACGGCATAGGCGCGGCCCGCGGCGGCGGCGGCGTAGCCCGCCTGATCGGGGGCCACGCCGCCGATCGTGCCGTTGTAGTCGTCGACCTTGTAGAGCATCAGCGAGAGGTCGGCGCCGGCGACCTGCCGCATGCGCACCACGACGTTGACGTCGTTGGCGTGGTTCGCGGTCTCCGCGACCGCGACGGCCTGGGCAAGGCGGACCGAGTTGTTGGCGTCGGAGAAGAAGTCGGCGAAGCCGAAGGAGGCGCTCATGCCGGCCTGCGCGGCGACGGTCGGCGTGCCGTTGAAGGTGACCGACACGCTGTCGCCATTGGCGACGATGGCCTGTGTGAGCGCTCCCTGACTCTGGCCGTCGAACAGCGCGAGCAGGGCGCCGTCGAAGTCGCTCTGCAGCGACTGCTGGGCGAGCTGGCTGGTCCAGGCATAGATCGCATGAGCGGCGCTGCCTGCATCGGTCGCGGTCGAGCCGGTATCGACGGTGGCGGTCGCGTCGGCTGTGGCGGTGGTCTGCAGCAGCAAGGTCTGCGCGGTGCCGCTGGTCCAGCCGCCGGCACCCGAATCGATCACGTCCGGCGTGGCGCTGAAATAGATCTGCGAATGGGCGATCTCGGTCAGCGAGCGGGCGAGCAGCAAGCCGTTGGGCGAGCCCAGGCCCGACGCGAGATCGTAGCCCGCACCTGCCTCGTAGCCGTAACCGGTCGGATTGATGCCGCCGTAATCGGCGCCGCCCAGCGAGAAGCTCGACGTGTTGTTGCCCAGCGTCACGTCGTTGAACGAACCGGGCGCGATGACCGACGCGAGATAGAGCAGGTCGGTCATGTAGCCGAGGTTGGGCAGGTGCTGGTCGTTGAACACGTAGTTGATCTGCGTGATCAGCGACGCCCAGAACGGCGTGGCGGCGCTGGTGCCGCCCTCTCCAACCAGGCCCGTCATGTCCGCGCCGGGCGTGGTGTAGAACATGTTGCCGCCAGCCGGTGCAACCACGTCGGGCGTGCCTCGACCGGTCAGGCCCAGCGCCGTGTAGATCGCCGAGGTGAGGCCGTAGTCGATCTGGTAGTCCGGTGTGGCCTGAGTCGTGTCCATGCCGCCGGAGCCGGTATTGTTGGTCTGGTAGGAACTGCCGCTGCCGCCGTTGCCGCCCACGAAGGTCTGATGATCGGTGGTCTCGTATTCATTCCACACCGTTTCGACCAGCCAGTCGCCCAGCGCTGCGGTGCTGGGCAGGTGGCTGAGGCCACCGCTCATGAGCTGCCACAGCGTCGGGGCATAGCCACCTATGGCCAGATAGTAGATCGGCCAGAAGTTCAGATTCCCGCTCGTGCCGTTCAGCGTCGGATCTTGCGCCGCGGTGCCCAGGGTCGAGAGTGACGACCCGCCGACGAGGATGTTGTAAGGGCTGGTCTGGTTGTTCTCGACGGTGGCGAGACCGTTGGCAGTCTGAAATCCCGAGCCGCCGTCGCCCAAGGCGATCATCGTCGTCTGGTTGGCCAGCGCGGCGTCCACATAGAGCTGCATGTAGGCGTAATAGAAGGGCGAAGCCGGCGCGAGGTACTGGGCGTCGCCCCAAGAGTTGGTGGTGACCGGCGCGGGCGGCACCGACTGCGTGTTGCCGAGATTGGAGGCCGTACCAAAGATCGAACTCTGGATGGCCGTGAAGACGCCGGACTGGGCGTTGCCGTTCACCACGTTGTCGCCGGAGCCGTTATAGAGGGCGAGGTTGCTGTTGGGATTGACGGCCGCGACGATGCCAACGTCGAGCGAACGCTCGCCTTCGATGCCGTTCTGGCCATTGATGCCCTGCACGAAAACGGCTCCGGTGCCGCTGGTGCCGACGGCGGTGAGATAGGCGGCCAGCCGTGACTCGAATTGGGTGCCGGTCTCGTCGCCGGACAGGGAGGTGCCGACGCCCGGCTCGATAAGGCCGATCGTGCCGGTCTGGTAATTGGCGCCGTTCAGCGGAAAGTCGTAGAGCTCGCCGAATTTTTGCGGTGCGGTATTCGGTACGTCGGCGGCGTTACCGATGCTCTGCCAGCCCGCGTCCAGTGTCACCGACCGGCCCGCCGGCGCCATGTCGGTCGCCGCGGGCGCCGTTGACTGGTCGAGCCAAAGGCCCGCGACCGTGAGCTGGCTCGGGAGCGACAGCGAGCCGTTCCAGTACCAGACCTCGCCCTGCTGACCGCCGGTCGGCGAATACTTGAGCGGCGTATCGGGACCGAACAGCGCTTTCCATTCGGCCTGGGTATTGATCTCCACCCAGATCGTGCGGGAGGCGGCGGATGAGATGTAGTTGCTGTTGCTGCTGTCGAGGACTGTCAGCCCGAGCGTGTCCTTGATGAAGGCGACGGAGCTGTTGTACTGCGCGACGTCGGCGCCGTAGGTCGTCCACAGAGAGTTGGCATCGTTCAGCGCCTGCAGCGTGACCTGCCGGCTGCCCCAGTCGCCCGCCAGCATCGACGTCGGATCGTTCGCGCGATCGAGAACCAGGGCCACGTTGATGCCGTACGAGGAACCGTTGGGAAAATCCCCGCCGTCGGTCATCTGATATGCGTGCTCGACCGTCTGACTCTGGTCCGCGATGCCATAGCCGGAATATTCGAGGAAGGTCGAGTTGGCGATCGGATTGTACGTCGTCGGCATGGCGGCGCTTTCGCGAGAGGTTCGGTTGGCGCAGATAATGCCAAGCGTACCTCCGTCGCGCCAAGTCAAAGGCTGAAGGAGGCTCGTGAATTTTTTGCACTTCCTAAGCTGACGACACAGACACTGTAGTGAGCCGGCGCCACGTTTCCTGCACGTCGTTGGCCGGCGCGGAATCCCCCGCCTGGAGTATTGGCGCCGAAGGCGGGCTCATCGAAGGCGGCACCAGGGGGGGGGCCAAGGCAGAGGACGAGGCCAACCCGGTCGAATGCGGCACATGTGCAATCGCACCGGCCTGTGAACTCACCGGCATGCTGGACCAGGCGCTGGCCGCCTTCCGGGCGGCACCCGATCGCTACGCCCTGAGCGACCTGTTGAAGCGACCGGCGAAGCCGATGAAGCTGCTGGTCGTAGGGGCCTCTTGAATTGTCGCTGCAAACCCATAGCCTGTTGCGTGATGTCGAAGCCGGTACGCTCCCTTCTGATGCTCGGAACGTTGATCCTCGCGATCGCGACATTCCTGCTGCCGGGCGCGGCGAGCGCGAAGCTCTGCCATGACCCTATGCATGCCGCTGCCAGCGAGCCGCCGCCCGCGGCAGATACGGCTCCCGCCAAGCGCCAGATGGCTGCTGCGCCACTTGCCTCCATGAACGCCGGTCGCTGCTGCGGCGCGGTATGCAAGAACGCGCCCTGCTTCGGCGGCAAGAGCTTGACCTTCGTCCCGTGGTCGGACGCGTTCGTTGCATCCGGTGGACCGCCGCCGGACGCTGCCCCGGTCGGACTTCTCGTGGGCAGTACGCCACGGAGCTTGAGGAAGCCGCCGAAATTCGTCGCCTGATTCGCCCCGCGGACCGGGGCCTTCCCGCGGATCACGACGAAGGATCAATCGAATGTCTGTGTCTCCCACTGCCTCTCCCGCGGTGGTCACGCCGCCGTCTTACCAGCCGGCGAGGCGATAGATCATGCCGCTGAACTGGACCATCAACTCGCGCGAGGCGCTGTTCATCGTAACGGCCGAAGGTCTCGTAGACCGGGCAGACGTGGACCGCATGCTAGATGTCATGGTGGGGTCGAACGTCCTGGGCTACCGCAAGCTGTTCGATGGAAGTGCGGGCGACACAAGGATGAGCGCGGTCGAAATCCTTGCCCTGGGGGTGCGCATGCGCGAGTTGCATGCGGCAGGCTCGATAGGCCCGCTGGCGGTCGTGCTGCCCGAGGAAAAGTACGCGCTCCTGTCGCGTGTGCTGGGCATGCTGGCCGCGGCGAGGCGCCCCATGCGCATCTTCAGCGACCCCGTGAAAGCCCGCGAGTGGCTGGAGTCTTCCGCCATTCGAGCGAGCGGGCCGGCTCGCTAGGATTTCGAGGCGAGCGCCAGGTTCCATTGTCGATCTCGGCGATCTGACGCGCCATCTCCCTCGACACGACGCGCGAGAAGGGGCCGAGATGGAGATAGAAGGCCGCCATCGTGCCCACCGCCTGCAGGGCGCCGGGATTGTCGCGCAGACAGTCGAGCATCGCCTTGAGGTAGTAGCCGATCAGCAGCGGCTGGCGCCGTCCCACCGCGCGCAGGAGCCGATAGAGCGCGACCCAGTCGCCGCGCCCCAGGCCAAGCACGCGCGAGGAAGGCTTCGCGTCCGGCACTGGCTTGCGCGCAGGCCAGAAGCAGTCGAGCTGGCGAGCGGCGCGTCTCACGCGTCCAAAGAAGGCTCGCGGAGTGTAGATGCGGTCGATCACGTTCTTGTAGTCGGCCAGCACGTCGCGACGCTGCCGCAGCGTCTCGAAATTGAGTCCGATCAGGCACTGGTCGCCGCCTTCGCGGAGTTTGTTCTGCGTCCAGTCCTCCGGGAACAGGCGGTTCTCGCCCTCAAGGCGTCGCGTGAGCTGCGTGTTTGCCAGTGCCGTGAGCAGGCCGGCCATGCAGATCGCAATGCCGGCGTCCTCGATGCAGTCGACCATGCCGTCGGCGACGCTCGCCTTCTCGCTGTCGAAGCCCACGATGAAACCCGCGATCACGAACATGCCGTGGCGATGGATGCGGGCGACGCTGTCGCTGAGCGCCCTGCGGATGTTCTGCTTCTTCTGCGTCGCCACGAGCGTTTCGGCGTCGGGACTCTCGATGCCGATGAATACTACGAAGAAGCCGGCCTCGCGCATCAGCGCCAGCAGCGCCTCGTCGTCGGCCAGGTTCACCGAGGCCTCGGTCGAGAAGACGAACGGATAATCGTGCCTCTTCTGCCAGGAGATGAGCGCGGGCAGGAATTCCTTCACCGCCTTCTTGTTGCCGATGAAATTGTCGTCGACGAAATCCAAGTGGCCACGATAGCCGCTGCGCCATATCGCCTCCAACTCGGCCAGCATCTGCGCCGTGGTCTTAACGCGGGGGCGGCGGCCGTAGAGTTCGATGATGTCGCAGAACTCGCAGGTGAAGGGGCAGCCGCGCGAGAACTGGACGGCGAGGTAGAGATAGTCGCCGCGCTTCAGCAGGTCGTAGCGCGCTACCGGCGTCGTGGTGACGTCGACCTTGAATTTTTCGGCGGTGAACGTGCCACGCCGCTCGCCGGCTTCCCATGCGGAGATGAAATCGCGGATCACCACTTCGGCTTCGCCTACCACGACGAAGTCGGCATGAGCATAGTATTGTGGCTCGGAGGTAACGTCGGGCCCCCCGACGACCACCGGCTTGCCGCCTGCCTGTGCGAGTTCGACCACTTCCAGGCAATCGGGACGCTGGACGGTCATGCCTCCGGTCATCACCATATCTGCCCAAGCGATATCGTCGGTGCTTACCTGGTCTATGTTCTGGTCGACCAGCCGGCATGTCCATTCGATCGGCAGCAGCGCCGCGACGGTCAGAAGCCCGAGCGGGATGGCCGAGTGGCGCGCACCGCCTGCTTCACACGTCGCCTTGTTGTTCCAGAACGTCGCCTGCGGGAATCGCGGCGAAACAAGAAGAACGTTGCAACGCTTCATGAGACAAGCTGCAAGCTTGGCGGTACGATAGCTGTGGCACCGGCCATCATGCCGGGGCCGGCATCGCGTTCAACAGCTTGTCGAGTGTGATGGGGTACTCCCGTACACGGATGCCCGTCGCATTGTGGATCGCGTTGGCGATGGCTGCCGCGACCCCGCAGATGCCCAGTTCTCCGACGCCTTTGGCCTTCATGGGCGAAGACATGGGATCGGTCTCGTCGAGGAAGATAACCTCCTGGTGGGGGATGTCGGCGTGTACCGGCACCTCGTAGCCCGCGAGATCGTGATTGACGAAGAAGCCATGGCGCCTGTCGACCGCCAGTTCCTCCATCAAAGCGGCGCCGGCGCCCATGGTCATGGAGCCAATCACCTGACTGCGCGCAGACTTGGGGTTCAGGATGCGCCCAGCGGCGCAGACGACGAGCATGCGGCGCAGTCGTACCTCCGCAGTCGCCGTGTCCACACCGACCTCGACGAAATGCGCGCCGAAGGTCGCGAGCTGTGACTTCTTCGCGAGATCCCCGAATTCGATCGCATCCTCTGCCACGAGTTCGCGGTCCCTGGCGGCTTCGGAAAGCGCGATGGCGCGGTGCGCCGAAAGCACCTGGCCGTCTGCGAACCGTGCCTCTGAGGCATTCAGGCCAAGCTTCGCGACCACCGCCTCGCGCAACTTGATGCATGCGGCATAGACGCCCGAGGTCGCGGAATTGGCGCCCCATTGGCCGCCCGAGCCGGCAGAAACCGGATAGGAGGAGTCGCCCAGCCGAACCACGACCTTGTGCAGAGGCACGCCCATCATCTCGGCGGCTGTCTGCGCGATGATCGTATAGCTGCCAGTGCCGATATCGGTCATGTCGGTCTCGACAGTCACGACACCGCTCGCATCAAGCCTCACGCGAGCCGCCGACTTGTTCACCGGCGCGGCGCGATAGGCGGCGGCCATGCCGAGCCCCACCAGCCAGCGTCCATCCCGCACGGCCTTCGGCTCCTTCCTCGCGGCCCAGCCGAATCGCTCGGCCCCGGTACGTAGGCATTCCACGAGCCGGCGCTGTGAGAACTTCCGCCCCGGCTTCTCTGGATCGACTTGCGTGTCGTTGCGGATCCGGAATTCGACCGGATCGAGGGAGAGCTTCTCCGCCATTTCATCCATGGCGATCTCGAGTGCCATCATGCCCGGCGCCTCGCCAGGCGCGCGCATGGCGTTGCCCTCGGGGAGGTCGAGAAAGGCGAGCCGTGTTGCCGTCAGTCGATGGGGGCCGGCATAGAGGATGCGGGTCTGATTGACCGCGGTCTCCGGCTTGCCGCCGGGCAAGTTGCCCGACCAGCTCTCATGACCGATCGCCGTTATCTTGCCATCTCTGGTCGCGCCGATGCGAAGGCGCTGGATGGTTGCCGGCCGATGCACCGTATTGTTGAACATGAGCGGCCGGGTCAACGCGACCTTCACGGGTCGTTTGGTGGCGCGCGCGCCAAGCGCCGCCAGCAACGCGTCGGCGCGCACCCAAAGCTTGCCGCCGAAGCCGCCCCCGACGAATGGCGAGACGAGATGGACCAGGTCCTTGGAGATGCCCAACGTCTTGGCGAGATCTCCAGTGCTCCAGTCGATCATCTGGTTGGACGTCCAGATGGTGAGCTTGTCGCCTTCCCACGCCGCGATGGACGCGTGCGGCTCCATCATCGCGTGACCTTGGTCGGGGGTGGTATAGGTAGCGTCGAGCTTCACCGGCGCGCTTGCGAAGGCCCCCTCGAAATCGCCGACCTTGCTGTCGGCTTCGCTGTTGGTTCCTTGTGCAGGCTTGGCCGAATCCTTTGCTGCTGCGAGGTCGAATGCGCCCTTGGACGGCGCATAGTTGACCCGGATCAGGCTGGTGGCGTGACGTGCCTGTTCGAAAGTCCCGGCAACCACCAACGCGATGGCCTGATGATAGTGTTCGATCTCGGGGCCACCCAGCAGGCGCGCCGCATTGAACTTGCCCTTGCCGACCTTGCCCGCGTTCTCTGCCGTCACCACGGCTAGGACGCCAGGCGCGGCTTCGGCCTCGGTGACATCCATCGAAGTGATGCGCCCCTTGGCGATCGCGGAGCCCAGCACATGGCCATAGGCCTGATTCGGCGCGACGTCATGGCGCTCATACGCATAGGGAGCAGCGCCGGTGGTCTTCAACCGGCCATCGATGCGATCGACCGGCTGGCCGATCACCTTGAGCTGGTCGATCGGATTGATCGTTGCGGGCGTGTCGAACTTCATGGCTCAGCCCCTCGCTTCGGCAAGCACGGACGAGAGTGCGCGCTCGGCCAGCGGCAGTTTGAAAGCGTTGTGCTCGGTCGGTTTTGCCTCGGCGAACAATCTCGCCGTGACGGCGCTGGCGCCTCCTGCAATCGCGGCGTCGGCGGCTTCCATGCGCCAAGGCTTGTGAGCCACGCCGCCCAAGGCGACGCGGCCGCTGCCGTCGGGCTGGACGATGGCCGCGACCGAAACGAGCGCGAAGGCATAGGAAGCGCGATCGCGAACCTTGCGATAGTGCTGTGAGCCACCCACCGGCTTCGGCAATGTGACGGCAGTGATGAATTCGCCCGCCTCGAGGGCGGAGTCGACATGCGGAGTATCACCCGGCAGGCGATGGAACTCGGCGATCGGAACGGTGCGGGTTGCGCCCTGCGGCTTCACCGTCTCAACAGTCGCGTCCAGCACGCGCATCGCCACCGCCATGTCGCTGGGATGCGTGGCAATGCACGCGTCGCTGGCGCCGACCACGGCATGCTGGCGAGTGACGCCACCTATTGCCGAACAGCCGCTGCCGGGCCGACGTTTGTTGCATGCCATGTTGGTGTCGTAGAAGTAGGGGCAGCGCGTGCGCTGCAGGAGATTGCCTGCCGTCGTTGCGCGGTTGCGCAATTGGCCCGAAGCGCCCGCCAGCAAGGCGCGGGTTAGCACGCCATAGTCGCGTCGCACGCGCGGATCAGCCGCCAGATCGGTATTGCGCACCAAAGCGCCGATACGCAGTCCGCCTTCAGGAGTAGCCTCGATCTTGTCGAGCGCGAGGCCGTTTACGTCGATGAGATGCGCCGGCGCCTCGATCTGCAGCTTCATCAGGTCGAGAAGGTTGGTGCCGCCGGCGATGAACCGCGCATCGGGCCGGCGCGCGGCCGCTTCGGCAGCCTCCGCTGGCGAGCCCACGCGCTCGTAAGTGAAGGGTTTCATGCCTTGCTCACGGCGACTTCTGTAATCGCGTCGACGATGTTAGAATAGGCGCCGCAGCGGCAGAGATTGCCACTCATGCGCTCACGCAGTTCGGCGCCTGTTAGCTTAGGATTGCTATTCAGATCGGCCGTGACGTGACTCGGAATACCGGCTTCGATTTCTTCGAGCATGGCAACAGCGGAGCAGATCTGTCCCGGTGTGCAATAGCCGCACTGGTAACCATCATGCTTGACGAAAGCTGTCTGCATCGGGTGAAGGCTCGAGGGTGAACCGAGACCCTCGACCGTAGTAATGCTGCCGCCTGGATGCATGACTGCGAGAGTCAGGCAGGAATTTATACGCCTCCCGTCCAGTATCACCGTACAGGCCCCACACTGACCATGATCGCAGCCTTTCTTCGTTCCGGTCAGATGCAGTTCCTCGCGCAGCGCATCCAGCAGGGTAGTGCGTGGATCGAGGTCTAGATTCCGAGGCCTGCCATTTACGGAGAACGAAACCTTGAGGGTGGCAACGGCCCTGCCGTTTGCCGCGGGCGTGACGGGGGCTTGCGCCCGCGCCGGGGCGCTGCCGATAGCGGCGGTGGTCGCAGCCGCGGCGATCACGCTGCGACGCCGAAGTTCGTGCTGTGGGGGGCTTGCCATGACGGCTCTCCTGAGGGGCGCCTGCGGGGGCGATGGCGCTGTTGCTTGGCCAACGCCCCCTGTCGCCTTGAAGTTGCGCGCCATCCCACGGCGAAGTTGGTTTGCGTGGCACCTGCGAAGACGGCTCGACTGGCGTTTGACATGGCGCAAGGCGCGCGCGCGCCGGGCGGCCCAATGTTCCTGTGCATCATCCCGGAGGGACCTGACATGCGAGCCAGCGAAATCATGACGACCAACATCGTCAGCGTGAGCGTCAAGGACACGGTGTTCGATGCCGCCGAGATGCTGCTCGGCGCGCGCGTCAGCGCGGCGCCCGTGGTCGACGATGAGGGACATGTGCTCGGCATCGTGAGCGAGGCCGATCTCATCCATCGCGCCGAGATCGCGACAGGCGCGCGCAAATCGTGGTTGGCACGGCTCGTTGAGACCAATGCCGGGGCGGCCCGAGAGTTCGTGGCGACGCATGCGCGCAATGTCGCTGACGTGATGACGCGCGATGTCGTCACCGCTGCCGCCGATGCGACGCTGGGCGACCTCGTTGCGTTGATCGAAAAGCACAAGGTGAAGCGCATTCCGGTGGTGCGCGACGGACTGCTGGTCGGCATCGTCAGCCGCGCCAACCTGCTGGAGGCGCTGTTGTCACGCGAACCCGATGGGGCGGAGGCTGGCGCGACGCCCGACGACAAGACTCTGCGCGAGGCGGTCTCCAAAGCTGTGGAAGGTCAGCCCTGGTCGTCGCGTTGGCCGACCACGGTCGTCGTCAGCGACGGCGTCGTCCATTTGTGGGGCTTCGTGGAGGGCGATGCGGTGCGCCAGGCCTATCGTGTCGCCGCCGAGAACGTGCCGGGCGTGCGTCGCGTGAAAATCCACCTGCGCTCGATGCCCGCCAGCGTGGGCATGGGCACCTGACACACATCCACCGTCCGTTGCCCGAAGACGAACCAGGGTCCCCCGCTGGTCTGCAGGGTTGGCGGATGTGCGGCAGAAGTCAGCGACAGTTGGCGTTCTTAAGATGCGAAAGGGCCTTCTATCAGGCTCGCCATGACGGCGCTGGTTTGGACGGCGTCTTGGGCCGAGTCCGCGATATTGTCATCCCGAGCCTCGCTAGAGGCGGTTCCCTCCCTTCCTCAAGGGGAAACCTTCCGTCGCTGCAGCCGTTTATTGGACATCAAGCCCGGGTTCCCCGGTTTCGGATGATCGCAGCGGAAGGTTCTCGCCATGCAGGCTTTGCGACGAATTGTGCAAAAAGCCCTGATGCCCGTCCTTTTGACGGGTATGAGCGCCGGGCCGGTCCTCGCCAGTGGTGGCGGCTGGGTGGTGGAGCATGACGTGGACGCGCCGAGTTATGCCGTCATCGAGCCGCGCAGCACCGACCTGAATATCGATGCTCTGGTTCTCGCCTGCGAGCCGGCTGCAAAGCACGCTGTGTTGCAGCTTCAACTCTATCTCACCAATGACGGCCCTCTGATCCCGAAGGGTGCCGCGGCGGATGGTCTGAAAGCAGATCCTCGTGCCGAAATTTCGATCGACGGCAAAGTGTTCCCACTTGGGCTGTTGTTCGCCGGAGATCACGCCGTTTTGTCCGATGAGACGCAGGGCATGTTCGCGAGCGTGTCCGAACGTCTGCTCGATGCCGTGGCCACCGGCACAACGATGCGCCTCCGCTTCGACCTTCTCGCGGAGCCGGCTGGACAATCAGCCGCGTTTGATGGTGAAGCGGTAATCGATTTGCGGGCTGGAGCGGGAAGCGGGACTGTGGCCGCGGTTCGCCGTTGTGGCACAGGCTCGAACCTCCAGAGCGCCGAACTCGGCGCCATCGATGTTTCACAGAGGTGAAGAATGAGCAGTCTGGATGATGCGGTCAGGGTGGCAAGTGCCCTGCGCAAACAGAAGAAGTATCAGGAGGCGATCGACCTGCTTCAGAGGGCTCTCGCCGCTGCAGCGCCCGACGACTTCCACCGACTTGCCGCCAATCGGGAGGGCGTGCGCGCGGCGGAGGAAGCGGGCCTTCCTGCAGTGGCGCGACGCTTTGCCGACGCCATATCCATCCGCGAGAAGGAAGGCGAGGAAGAAGAGGCTTAGCGCGCCGCTGATGTGTTCATTGGGAAGGCGTGCGTCCCGCGACATGACGCGAAAGCTTTTCCAGCGTCTGCCCACCGTACGCCACGGCGCCGAAGCCGATGGCGGCCGCCCGCCGTTCCTTGGATGGATGCATCTGCCGTAACGTCAGAACCGTTTTGCCGTCGCGCTGCTGATCGAAGGTGACCAGCATCCTGAACTTGTCGGGATCCGCGTCCATATCCGATCCGTGCTCGACCTCGATGACGTAAGGCGCGTCCAAACGCAGGAACACCATGCGGTTGCCGTAGCGGGTACCATCGGGCGCCACCATGTCAAAGTGCCAGACGCCACCCGGCTTGAGGTCGATTGCATGGGTCTCGATGGCGAAGCCCTCCGGACCAAACCACGCTTGGATCTGCTCCGGGTCTATCCAGGCTGCATAGACCAGTTCGCGTGGCGCATCGATTACGCGCGTAAGGACGATCTCTCGGTCCAGTGGCCAGTCCCGCCATGGAGAAGCGGCGTTCGTCGGCGGCTCGCGCATGGTTTCAGTTCCTTTTCATCTTCATGCGGTGGATGTGGGCTTCGAGGCGGTCGAGGCGCTTCTCCCACGTCAATACATGCTGGTGGATCCACGCTTCCGCGGCCTGGAGTGCGTGCGGCTCGAGCCTGCAGGTTCGCACCCGCCCGGCCTTCTGGGAACTGACCAGCCCGCTCCGTTCCAGCACGCGCACATGCTTGAGCAGCGAGGGCAGCGCCAAGTCGAACGGTACCGAAAGCTCGCTCACGGACTTCGGGCCCTCGCACAGGCGACTGACGATCGCGCGCCGGGTCGGGTCCGCTAGCGCGGCAAAGGCGCCGTCGAGATCGGTCGAATACTTAGCCATAGTGGAAACTATCAGCCTGTACTCAGGCGCCGTCAAGATCAGTTTCAGGAATGGCTAAGTATTAACTAGTGGGGGACCGCACCGAGTTCGACGCCGGTCTTGTCGTGAAGGGCGAAACGGTCGACCAGGTCGGAGCTGGCCTTGTTGTAGCCGACGACCTTCACCTCCGCGCCGTCACGGCGCAGACGGGAGATGATCTTGTCGAGGGCGCCGACGCCGGAAATGTCCCAGAAATGCGCGGCCGACACATCGATGGTGACGTTGCGTCCTGCTTCCGGCCGAAACGCGCGGGTGAACAGATCGACAGACGCGAAGAATATCTCGCCGCTGATGCGATAGGTCACCATCTCTTCGTCCTCGCTGCGTGCTACCGCGAACATGCGGCGGACCTTGCCGGCGAAGAAGATGCCGGACAGCAGCACACCTGCCAGTACGCCCTGCGCCAGATCGTGGGTGAGAACGACCACCGTCACCGTGGCCACCATCACCACGCTCGACGTCGGGGGATGGCGGCGCAGGTTGGCGATCGAGTTCCAGCTGAAGGTGCCGATCGACACCATGATCATCACCGCGACCAGTGCCGGCATTGGAATCTGCCCGACCAGTGGCCCCAGTGCGGCCAGCAGGAACAGAAGCGCTGCGCCGGCGACGAAGGTCGAAAAGCGCCTTCGGCCGCCCGACGTGACGTTGATGACGGACTGGCCGATCATCGCGCAGCCGCCCATGCCGCCAACCAGCGCGGCGGCGATGTTGGCACCGCCCTGGCCCATGCATTCACGACGCTTGTCGCTCTCGGTGTCGGTCATGTCATCGACGATCTGAGCCGTCAGCATCGATTCCAGCAGGCCGACCGCTGCCATGGTGAGCGAGTAGGGCAGGATGATTCGCAGCGTCTCCCAGGTGAATGGCACCTGCGGGAGGGCGAGGCTGGGCAGCGTGTCGGGCAGCTTTCCCATATCGCCCACCGTGTGGACCGGCAGGCCGAGGCCGATGCTGAGCGCCGCCAGCACGACGATCGCGACCAGCGGTGAGGGAACGACTTTCGTCACGCGTGGCAAGAGATAGATGATCGCGAGGCCCGCGGCGATCATCGAATAGGTGTGCCACGATACGCCGACGAGCTGCGGGATCTGCGCCATGAAGATCAGGATGGCGAGCGCATTGACGAAACCCGTGATCACCGAGCGCGAGACGAACTGCATCAGAAGGTCGAGGCGCAGGAAACCCGCCGCGATCTGGAGAAGTCCCATCAGGATGGTGGCGGCGAACAGATAGTCGACGCCGTGCTCGCGCACCAGTGGCGCGACCACGACGGCGACCGCGGCGGTAGCCGCCGATATCATCGCCGGTCGGCCGCCGAGGAAGGCGATCACCAGCGCGATCGCTACGGAGGCCCAGAGGCCCACCTTCGGGTCGACGCCGGAGATGATCGAGAAGCCGATGGCTTCGGGGATGAGGGCGAGGGCCACAACGAGCCCGGCCAGAAAATCACGACGGATTTCGGCCACGCTGCCGAACCACTCGGACTTGAAGCTCTTGAACATTGACCTTGGATTCACAAACACATGACTCCGCCTTGCGGGAAGGCAGCAGGCAGCGCGTCGAAGAGCGCTTTTCATGTGAGAGTTGCCCGGCGGATCGGCGGCCGGAATAGCCACCCGGGTTTTCACCGGGCTCCATGCGATTGTGGCATGAGCTTAGATCATGCCACGCCGGTCAGCGCAATTGCGATGCCACGCGGAGTTCTGCTGGAGACCGATCAGCTGATGGTGCTCGTGCCTTGGAGACGGTGCGTGCTGATCATATTGCGCCTGCGCTGGAGAGCCGGTGCCGAGCAGCCTTGCCGATGGAAGAGGGCCGTCCACGCGCGGCTATTCCACGCCGCTGCACGACATCGATCGATGGCTTGGGCGAAAGTGCGGCGCTACGCTCGCGCCGGCAACGCACCCTTCGAGGCGCGGATCTCGGCGACAGCGCGATCCCAGGCGGCAAGACGTTCGGGGCCGGCGGGGTGGGTGTCGAGCAGGCCGGTGTCGCGCCGGCCGCTGGCGCGCGCCAGCGTGACCAGCATGCCGCGCGCCTTGTCCAGGTCGACATTGCACCGATAAAGAATCACCGCCGCAAGATAGTCGGCCTCGCGTTCCTGTTCCTTGGAAAACGAGATGCGACCAATCGAGCGGCCAACGGCGGCGCCAGTGTCTGCCGCGGTGCGCGTCACAGTCCCGACATAGGGACTGCGGTAGGTGGCGGCCGCTCCCACCGCGCCCATCAGCACAGCGCCGATCAGCGCGCCGGTCGCCTGGTTGCGCTGGTTGTTGGCGATATGGTTTGCCGCCTGGTGGCCCATCTCATGCGCGAACACGAGGCAGACCTCCTCCTCGTTTGCGGCATATTCCACGACCCCGCGATTGACGAAGATCAGGCCGTTGGCGCCGGCACCTGCATTCATGGAGCGGTTGGCGGAAGCCGTGATGTTCCACTGGCACACGCCGACGTTCATCTCGCGGCACATCTGGTCGGCGGGCGGGCGGATGCGGGCCAGGGCGGATCGCATGATGTCGCCGGCTTCCTCGTCGGTCAGCGAACGGCGCGCCGGCGGTCCCCCGGCACCCTGCACCTCGTTCTGGGCCAGGCTCAGATGGCTGTCGCTGATCTGCGGCAACTGATGCACGGCGCCGGCACAGCCGCACAACGCACAGGCGCCCCCAAGCGCCAGGAAAGACCGCCTGTTCATACATCCCCCCATGCTGCCTTCGGTTGCAGAACCCCGAGCCACGCTATCCAGAGGTATGTGAGGGAGTCAACGGCGGGCCGCATGACCGCCTGTTTTGTATCAATCGTAACGCGGCGGGCGTGCACGCGTCGCCGCGAGGGGCGGCCGTGATATCCTGAGGGCCAGGGTTGCGAGGATTGCCGGTGACCAGAGACGACAGAAAGCTTGCCGAGCTCGAGAAGGGCCTCAATCAGCTTCGCGACGATCTCAACGATCTGTCGAAGGAGCTGAACGTCAATCCGAGGAACACCAGCCTCGTCATCCGGCGTGTCAACCTGATGGGGCGCATCGTGGCGACGCAGTCCAACGTCGAACAGTTGCGCGGCACGCTGCGCCACGCCTGATCGCCGCGCGAATTTCGAGTCGACACCTTGCCGCAGCGGCGACGGCCAGTCGTCGCACTTCACAGCCGCGCTTTAATGGCTATAAGGTGCCGATGTCCGCTATCGAAAACCTGCGTAAATCTCTGGCCCTCTCCTCCGAAGGCCTGTCCTCCGAAGACAAGAAGAAGATGGCTGTTGCCGCCATCACCACGATCCTCGACGCGCTGGGGCGCGGCGTGAGCACGTTCGGTGAATGGGAACAGCGCTGCCTCGCCGCGTCCATCATCGCGCTGCGGGCCAGCAAGTACGACGATGCGCGCGCTCTGGCGCGCCGGGCGATCTGGCCCGAGGAAAACCGCCGCAATTCCGGCGTCGCGCGCCTGCTTCTGCGTCCGGGCATGCTGACGCTCGATGAACTTGCCCGCGAGCTGAAGATTGCGCAGGCCATGCCGCCGCGTCGCTTCCAGGCTGCCGCCTAACACCATCCGATCGCCCGGTCCGGCTCGCGTTCCTTCCGCATCGTGAAGGGGCGGCCGGCATTGGCGCGTCCGCATCGTCCGTGTAGACGGCACGAGGCATGACAACGGGCGATCCAGCACGCACGGAGAGGACGGCCGGGACGACCGCGAAAGCGCCGCCCGGGCGGGGGAAGCTCGTGCGCTGGGCGATCTCCTCCTCGACACTCGGCTTTCCGCAGGCGGCGGGACCGGTCGCCTTTGCGCTGGTGGCCGTCGCGCTCACGGGCGACGCGAGCGGCGGTGCAGCGATGATCCTCGCGATGACCTTGGCCCAGGTGGCCGGCGCCGTGCCCATCACGCGGCTGGGTACTGGCTTCGCGATGGCGACGTTCCTGAAGCTGCTGGTGGCGGTCCGCACCGTGGCGCTGGCGGCGATCGCCATCGGAGCCGCGTCGGGAGCCTCGCTGCCGTGGCTCATTGCGCTCGCCGCGGCCGCCGGCCTCGTGAACGGTGCGGCGTCCGGTTATCTGCGCGCGGTGTTGAACGAGCTCGCGCCGGCCTCGGGCCTGTCGCGCGCGCTTGGAATCGCCGCGACGCTCAATGAACTCACCTTTGTCCTGGCGCCGGTGATCGCCTCTGGCCTCGGCTCGATCTCGCCGGTGTTCGGCATCGTGGCAATGGCGGCCGTGGGGGCGTTGCCGGCGTTGCTCATTCCCAATCTCGGCACGGCGCCCGTTCCGGCGGAGGGGACTGCACACCGCGAGAGTGGCTTCATCCTCAAACCCGCGATCCTGCTTTGGCTGCTATGCGCCATGGCGGGCGGTGCGACCGTGGCGTCCATCGAGATCGGCGCCGTGGCCCTGGCGCTGAACTTCGGTTACGAGCCGGCGATGGCGATCCTCTTCACCGTGCCGCTGTGTCTCGCGTCAGTGACGGGCGGCCTCTGGGTCAGCGTGCGCAATCGGCGGTCGACGCGCGTCGTCGTCGTCGCACAATTGCTGACCATGTGCACGGGCTCGGCGCTCGCGGCCTCCGGCCTCTCCGTCGCCACCACGCTCGCCGGGGCCATCCTGATCGGCCTCGTCCTCGCGCCGCTCGCAACGCACTATTCGCTGATCCTCGATTCGCTCGCGCCACCGCATCGCCGTCCCGAGGTCTTCGCCGTCCTGCGCACCGCCAATGCGAGCGGCGTCATCCTCGCCAGTGCCCTGTTGACGGCCGCACCCTTGTCGACGGCGATGAATGTCGTCGCTTGTGTCATGGCTGTTGCGACCCTTTCGGTTGCCGCCGCATCGGCAAGACGTCCCCGACCGGCAGACCGGTCTTCTCGCAGCGAAGGACTTCAGCCTGATTGCGTGAGCCGTTGCTCACTGCGGAAATGAGATCACAGCCGCGTGTCGTGCACGAACGCCGCCTGTTATCATGACGCACGATCAAGAGCGTGGGGACGGAATGGACTTCCAGGAACTGGTGCACAGCCGCCGCAGTACGCGCGGTTTCGCGAACAAGGCGATTCCCAAGACGGTGATCCAGGACATCATCGAGGACGCCAAGCGCGCGCCGTCGTCCATGAACAGCCAGCCGTGGCATGTCCATGTGCTAACCGGCGCGCCGCTCGACGATGTGCGCCGGCGCAACATGGAGGAGATGGCGGCGGGCAAGCCCTCCAAGCGGGACATCTTCACCCACGGACCCTATGAGGGCGCCCATCGCCAGCGCCAGGTCGACATCGCCAAGCAGCTCTTCGCCGCCATGGGCATCGCACGCGACGACAAGGCGATGCGGCAGGACTGGGTGATGCGCGGCTTTCGCCAGTTCGACGCGCCGGTGTCGCTGGTGCTGACTTACGACCGGGTGCTCGATCCCGGCGCGACCTGCCACTTCGACCTCGGCGCGCTGTGCTACGGCATCGTGCTGGCGGCGTGGGACCGCGGTATCGGTGCAGTCGTCAACGGCCAGGGCATCGCCCGCTCCGACATCGTGCGCGAGGTCGCGCGTATCCCGGACGACGAAGCGATAATGACCTGTGTCGCGCTGGGCTATCCGGACGATTCGTTTCCGGCAAACGCGGTCAAGTCAGAGCGCACGCCCGCCGAACAGTTCGTGAAGTATGTCGGTTTCGACTGAGGCGCCAGCCGGCCGGCTGCGCCCTCGCGCGGGCCAGCGACCAGCCAAAGCCCTCGTTACCTTCCGCATCGTCATCGAACAGCCGGGCCCGCGCGTTCAAGAGTTAGGCCGGCCGTCAGGCGGCGTCGGCGATCCACGCCACGCCGGCGGTCGTCATCACCAGCAGGCCGCCGGGAAAGAACCACAGCCACCAGGCGTCGCGCAGGTATGGCCCGGCATGGGCCATGATGTGGCCCCAGCCTGGCATCGTGTGATCGGTGAGGCCGACGAAGGAGAGCGTTGCTTCGGCCAGCACCGCGCCGCTGAACAGCACGCCGGTGAGCGAGAGAGCGAGCGGCAAGATCGCCGGCAGCACATGGCGCAGCGCAATCATCGGGCGCGAGACGCCGAGCGCACGGGCGGCGATCACATGCGGCTGGCCGCGCAGCCCGTAGGCGGCGGCGCGCACGACGCGGGCCACCATCGGCCAAGTGCCGATGCCGAGCGCCAGCGCCGTCAGGAGATTGCCGGCGCCGAACAGGCCCACCAGCACGATGGCGAGCAGCAGCGGCGGCACCGTCACGGTGAGTTCGGCGCCGCGCATCACCAAGTCGTCGGCAAGGCGTCCGCCGAACGCCGCCACGAGGCCGAGCGCGAGGCCCAGCAGCAGCGCGATCGCCGTCGCATATCCGCCGACCTCGAAGGAGACGCGCGCGCCCTGCGCGAGCAGCAGCAGCAGGTCGTGGCCGAGATCGTCGGTTCCGAACGGATGGGCGAGGCTCGGTGCGGCGAGCATCGGGCCGGCGCGCGGCTTGCCGAATAGCGGCGCCAGCACCGCGAGCAGGACCGGCGGCGCGAGCAGCGCCAGTCCCCAGCGCGCGGCGCGGCGGCGCGACGGATCGAGGGCCGCGTCAGGCCGCATGGCTCGTCTCGTCGCGGTCGATCGCCATGCGCGGGTCGAACCGGTTCATCATCAGGTCGGTCAGAAGATTGCCCAGCATCGCCGCCGCGCAGACCGCGAGCGCGATGCCCAATACCAGCGGATGGTCGCGGTTGATCGCTGCCGACACGATCAGGCGTCCGAGGCCGGGCAGCGCGAACACAATCTCGACGGCGATGGCGCCCACGAAGGTCGCGCCGATGCGGCCGCCCATCACCGCCAGCACCGGATGCAGCGCATTCACCAGCGCATGCCGCCGCCGCGCCCGCGGGAAGTCGAGCCCCTTGGCGAGCGCCGTCACCATGTAGGGCCGCGCCACCTCGGCCTGCAGCGCGGCGCGCAGGATCAGCGCCATCATCGCAAGCTGGTGGATCGCCAGCGCCGTCACCGGCAGCACGAGGTGGCGCAGCCGGTCGCCCAACTCCGGCCTGATCGCGCGCGGATCGTCGAGGCCCTGTACGGGAAACCAGCCGAGCTTCAGCGCGAACAGCAGCACCAGGCCCTGCGCGATCCAGAAGGTGGGCATCATGTGCCCCATCAACGCCAGCACCGGCGCCAGCATGTTGCGTGGCGCGCCGGGTGCCCGCGTCGCCAAAAGGCCGATGGCGCCACCCAGCAGCAGCGACAGGAACGCAGCCGGCAGCACGATCGAGAGCGTGGCCGGCAGGCGTTCCAGGATCACGTCGGCGACCGGCGCCTTGTGCAGGTAGGAGCGACCAAGATCGCCCGACAGCACCGCGCCCGCCCAGGCGAGATAGCGTTCGGCGAGCGGCCGGTCGAGCCCGTAGCGCCGCTCGATCTCCTGGCGCAGCTCGGCCGTCGCATACTCGCCGCTCAGCGCCGTGACCGGGCCGCCCGGCGCAAGATGGATCAGCAGGAAGGCGAGCGAGCCGACGACCGCGAGACCGAAAGGCATCTGCAGCAGGCGGCGCAGCAGATAGCGGCCCATCGCGGTGTCCGGTCTAGCGCCGCGCCGCGCGTTCGGCGAACTGGCCGCTCCAGGCCGCGAAGCCGGTCAACTCGTTGCGCCACGCCGCGGTGAAGTCGGTTTCCACCAACCAGACGTAGGGAAGATCCTTCACCACGATCTGCTGCATCGCGCGATAGGCTTCGGCGCGGCGCTCGCGGTTGGTGATGGCGCCGGCCGCCGCGATCAGCTCGTCGACCTCCGGGTTGCGATAAGCCGCCGCGTTCGAGAAGGGGATGTTGCCGATGTTGCTGGAGAGATACATGCGGTTCACGCCGATCTCGGGATCGGTGCCGTTGCAGTAGGAAATCAGCGTGAGATCGAACGCGCGCTGGCGGAACACCGCATCGACCATCGCCGCCGGATCGACCAGCCGCGGCTGCACGCGGATGCCCACGGCGCCGAGTTGCTCGCGCAAAAGGTCGGCGTAGCGGCCGAAGCTCGCGAACTGCACCAGCTCGACGGTGAGGCGCACGCCCTGCGCGTCGGGCTTCAGTCCTGCCTGGTCGAGCAGCATTCGCGCGCGTGCCGGATCGAACAGCGAGGCCGGGAAGGAGCTGGCGGCATGCGCCCATGGGATGCCGCTCGAGATCGGCGCATCGGCCACGCGGCCATGGTCGAGCAGGAGGCGCTCGACGAACTGGCGGCGATCGATCGCCGCGGCGAAGGCTTCGCGCACCTCGCGTGACTGCAGCGACGGCCGGTCGAGGTTGAAGCCCAGGGTCATGATGCAGTTGCCGCCGCCCGGTCCGAAACGCACGTCGGTGGTCGTCACCTTGCCAGAGCGTTGCAACCGCTGGATCTCGTTGGGCGCGACGCGGCCTACGAAGTCGACCTCGCCGGCGGCCAGCGCCTGCGCCTGCGTGGCGCCGTCGGGAATGACGCGGAACACCACCCGGTCGGGCTTGGGCAGGCCCGGCTTGAAGTAGCTGGCGTTGCGCGCCAGCACGACGCGATCGTCCTTGGCGTAGCTCTCGAAGCGGTAGGGGCCGGAGCCGACCGGCCTGAGGTTCGCGGGGTTCGTCTCGATGTCGCCTTCGCCGTAGACATGGCGCGGAAGGATCGGCGCTTCGGTGACGTCGAGTTGCTGGATCAGAGCGGGGTGGGGCCGCCTGAGGCGGAACTCGAGACTCGTCGGGCTCAGTACCTCGATGGAGTCGAGCACCGGCCCGAGGCTCGCGCGCGTGCGGGCGTGATGCTTCACCAGCACGCGCTCGATGGTGAACTTCACGTCGTCGGCCGTGACCGGCTGGCCGTCATGCCATTTGGCGTTGGGCGCCAGCTCGAAGCGCGCGCGCGTGCCGTCCTCCGAAAGCTGCCAGCGCAGCGCGAGATCGGGCTGCGGCTCGCCCTTCTCGTCAAGCACGACCAGCCCGTTGAACAGCGAGTCGGCCACCGCATGGGTCGGCGAGCCGGTCGTAATTGCAGGGTTGAGGTGGCCGGGATCCGCCGCCACCGCCGCCACGACGGTCAGCGGCTGCTGGGCCACGACTGAGGTCGCCGCAGGCGCAAATGCCAGGGTGAGGCAGAGCGGCAGAAGCGCAAAGCGGCACAGGTGCATAGGCGGGGACTCCAGATCAGCTCAGACTTCATTCGGTCGATGCCGATCATCATCCGGATTTTGCACCACTCGGTGCCTGCGGGCATCGGCAGCCTGCATCGTAGGGCTTCGGTATGCGCAATTCAATTATTGTGCATACCAACTCTCTCAGCCCCGCCCCATCGCATAGAATTCCTTGTTCGGGCGCATGCTGGTGACGTTGGCCATGCGGTTCGACAGGCCGAAGAAGGAGGCGATGGCGGCGATGTCCCAGGCGTCTTCCTCGTCGAAGCCGTGTTCCTTCAGCGTCGCGATGTGGGCGTCGCCGACGAGGTGCGCGGACTGGCTCACCGTCACGGCGAAGTCCAGCATCGCCTTCTGGCGCGGCGTGATGTCGGCCTTGCGGTAGTTGATCGCGACCTGGTCGGCGATCAGCGGGTCCTTGGCGCGTATGCGCAGGATTGCGCCATGGGCGATCACGCAATACTGGCACTGGTTGAGGTTCGAGGTCGCCACCACGATCATCTCGCGCTCGGCCTTGCTGAGGTTGCCGGGCTTGTCCATGAGCGCGTCGTGATAGGCGAAGAAGGCCCGGAACTCGGCTGGCCGGTGCGCCAGCACGAGGAAGACGTTGGGAATGAAGCCCGACTTCGCCTGCACCTTCTCGATGCGCTCGCGAATGTCGGCTGGCATGTCGGTGAGACCGGGAACGGGGAAGCGGCTGATGGGGGCCTCTGGCGAGGCTTGTGCTGGCGCTGACATGGCGGGGCTCCGGTACTTTCATGATGCAGGGGCGGGGAGACGCGCGGGCCTGCGCACCCCTCGGCTTTCGTCTTTGTCGTCGCTGTCGAGGCATTCGACGAAGCGGACCGTACGGCCATTCCCGCCGAACGGATCCGCAGACTGTCATATTCGGTCCCGTCCGGCCTGTCCCTCGGGTAATGCCGGTGTGCCACCCTGCGGCCGTTCCGTTCGGCTTTATGTCGTCGGATACCGTACAATTAAGAGGAGCCGCTTGCCCGTAGAGAGCGCCGAGTTCATTGTCGGCGCTTCGTGTCGCCCCGGACTGGACTCCCGGCATGCCCCTGCATTGGACCATCGATTCGCAGCAACAGCTGTTCGTGGCCGTCTGCGACGGCAACGTCGAACTCGACGAAATTCACCGAATGATCGATGTGGCAGTGGGCTGCAATGTGCTGGGCTATCGCAAGATGTTCGACGGAACGCACGGCGAGACCCGGATCGGCCCTCTCGAGATTCTCGGCATCGGAGTCCGCATTCGCTCCCTCGAGGGCGAGACCGAAAGCCACGGCCCGCTGGCCATCGTCCTTCCTGAGGACAAGCACCTGATCCTGTCGCGGCTCTTCGGGGTCCTGGCGGCTGCCAAGCGGCCCCTGCGGGTCTTCGAAGATGCCGACCGGGCGCGCAAGTGGCTGGATTCCGTCACCAGCCGCACCGGCGGACCGGTGCCTGCCGCGCCGCCTTAACGGGCAGGCGGTTCTGCCAGAAGGTCAGACATCGACGCTTTCTGCGCCTCCGTCAGGGCGACGCTCCGGCGTGTCGCGGCATCGACATAGACATGGACGAAATGACCGACCGCGGCCGGCGTATCGCTTTCCGCCGTGAAGATCGCGAGTTCGTAACGCAAGGAGCTGTTTCCGATGCGGCCGACGCGAATGCCGACATCGACTGTGCCGGGAAAGCCCACCGGCGCCAGGAACTCGCAGCCGCTGGCGATGCAGAGGCCGATCGAAGTCTGCCCAGGCGCCCGCAGGATGCCGCGTTCGATCGCGAGGGTGGTGAGCGCCGTATCGAACCAGTTGTAGTAGACGGCATTGTTGACGTGGCCGTAGGCGTCGCAGTCCGACCAACGGCTGGCGATCGGCAGCCACCATCCGTAGTCGCCGCGCCGCTCGTCCTTAGCCCCCTTCACGCCCGCCATCGCGATCTCCCGAGTCCCTTGTCGATCGGTCTCCTGTATCATCGAAGCCGGTCCAGGAGTGGTGTGCAAATGAGTATGACGGTGCGGAGCGAGCAGGCGTGCTTTGGCGGAACGATCGGGTTCTACAGCCATGTCTCGGTGGAGACGGGCACGGAGATGAGGTTCTCGGTCTTCCTGCCGCCGCGCGCGCAGGCGCGGCCGCGACCGGCACTGTATTTCCTCGCGGGCCTCACCTGCACGGAAGAGACGTTCGTGATCAAGGCGGGGGCGCTGCGTCGCGCGGCCGACCTCGGGCTCATCCTCGTGGCGCCTGACACCAGCCCGCGCGGACTGGGCCTGCCGGGCGAGGACGATGACTGGGATTTCGGAACGGGTGCGGGCTTCTATCTCGATGCCGAAGCCGAACCCTGGAAGAGGAATTACCGGATGTATTCCTACGTAACGCAGGAACTGCCGGCGCTCGTAGAGGCCCGCTTCCCCGTCGAGCCCGGCCGGCGGGGCGTGTTCGGCCATTCGATGGGCGGCCACGGCGCGCTGGTGATCGGCTTGAGCAATCCGCAGGCCTATCGCTCGGTCTCTGCTTTCGCGCCGATCTCACATCCCGTCGCCGTGCCATGGGGGGAGAAAGCTTTCGGCAACTATCTCGGAGCCGATCGCGAGCGATGGGCGCGGTGGGATGCAAGCCTGCTGATGCGTGCCCGGCCGTTTCCCGATTCGATCCTCGTGGACCAGGGGTTGAAGGATCAATTCCTCGACTCCCAGCTCCGGCCGGAGGCCCTGGAGAGTGCGGCCGCCGCTTCGGGCCAGAAACTCGTGTTGCGGCGGCACGAGGGCTACGATCATACCTACTGGTTCATCCAGACCTTCATCGCCGATCACCTCGCGTGGCACGCGGAGCGTCTCGCTGCCTGACGGCGGGTCAGGTCGCGTGCGCGGGCATGCGAAACAGAAAGGTGGTCTTCTCGGGCGTCGAGCTCGCGGTGAGCGTGCCGCCGTGGGCGCGGGCGATCTCGCTGGAGATGTAGAGGCCGAGCCCCAGCCCCTGCTGGTTGGCGCGCACCTCGCCTCGGAAGAACGGCTGGAACAGTTTGGCGAGCGCCGCTTCGGGGATCGGTTCGCCCGCGTTGCTCACCGAGAGTTCGAACATGCCATCCCGGATACAGGCCGAAACGTCGATCGGCGTGCCGGGCGTGCCGTAGACAACGGCGTTGCCGCCCAGATTGGAGAGGAGCTGCCCGATCCGGCCGGCATCACAGCAGACGTTTCCGTCCAGGGCAAAATCGGTGACGAAGGTGCGGTCGGGCGCCGCGGCACGCAGCTCGTCGACGACCTGCGTGAGCAGGGGCACCAGCGCCACGTCGCTGCGCACGAGGTCGATGCCGTTGCCCAGCCGGCCCCGCGCGAAGTCCAGTATGTTGTCGATCAGCGACGACATGCGCGAGATGCTGCCTTGCGTGAGATGGAGCATCTCGTCGAGCGTGAGTTTGCCGCGTTTCACGAGATGGGCAGCCGCCTGGATCGAGGCCAGGGGATTGCGCAAGTCGTGGCCCAGGACGGCGATGAACTGCTCGCGCAAATCGGATTCGCGGTTGGCGTGCGCCAACCGGGCGGAAGTCGCCTCGGCGTGGGTCTCGGCCCTTTCGCGGGCGGTGCGTTCGGTCGCGTTGAGCCGGCGCAGCTCCATCATCTTCATGATCTGCCGCGCCGTCATGCGCAGCAGCGCCTTCTGGTTCTCGTCGAGTTCGCGCGGCTCGTAGTCGAGGACGCAGATCGTGCCGAGTGGCAGGCCATCCGGCGTCTCGAGCAGCGCGCCGGCGTAGAAACGCAGGTGCGGCTCGCCCGCGACCAGCGGATTGTCGGCAAATCTCGCATCCTTCAGCGTGTCGGGCACGATGAAAAGGTCGGGCTGGAGGATCGCGTGGGCACAGATCGAGGCAGGCAGGGGTGTCTCACGCACGCCGAGGCCGACTTCGGCCTTGAACCATTGCCGTTCGGCGTCGATGAGGTTGACCACGGCAATGGGGGTGCCGCAGATCGCGCTGACAACCCGCACGACCTCGTCGAATTCCTCTTCTCGCGGCGTGTCGAGGATCGCATACCGGCGTAGCGCCGCGACGCGGCGGCTTTCCTCGGCGTGTCGAACGGCTTCCATCACTCCTTACTATCAGATGGCGCCGCCGCCGTCTCTTGGGCCGGCGCCGGTTCGCCGATAAGCTCGTAGACCGCGCGGGCCACGATCTCGAGAGTGTAGGGTTTCTGCACTACGATGCGGCTGCGATGTTCCATCGGTAGCTGCGCCTGCTCGCCGTAGCCGGTCGCGAAGAGCAGCGGAATGCCGAGATCGTTCAGACGATGGGCGATCGGGAAGCTGTTGCGGTCGCCGAGGTTGATGTCGAGCAGGGCAAGCGCGGGGCGCGTGGTCTCGATGGCGTCGAGCGCCGCCTCGATGGACGCCGCGGTGACGACGTTCTCAGCACCCAGGCGATGGAGAATGTCCTCGGCATCGAGCGCGATGATCAGGCTGTCTTCGACCAGCAGGACTGGCTGGCCCTTCAGGATCTGTCCCGGCAGGGGTTGCGGATGGTCGGGGGCCGAACGCAGGTAACGCGCGGTCTGCGCGGGGCCGGGCTTGGGTTCCACCACGTGCCGCGCCGGAATGCAGAAGGTCGCTCGGATTCCCGCCGGGTCGTAGCTCATCTCGGCCGAGCCGCCGAGATCGTAGGGAATGGAGCGTTCGATGATCGTCGTGCCGAAGCCCTTTCGCTTTGGTGCCTTCACGGCCGGGCCGCCGCTCTCGGACCATTCCAGCCGCAGGTCGCCTTTGGAATCGAGGTGCCAGCCCAGCCGCGTCCGGCCGTCGGGTACCGAGAGGCTGCCGTACTTGGTCGAGTTGGTGACCAGCTCGTGCAGGAGCAACGCCAAGGTTGAATAGGCCTGCGGCTTCAGGAGCAGCGGCTTGCCTTCCGAGATCAGGCGCTCCTTGTCGCCAGCGATAGCCGCGGTTTCGGCATCGATCAGTGCCTGCATCGGGGCAGGCCCCCAATGATCGTCGGTGATCTGGTTGTGCGCGCGGGCGAGCGCGTGGATGCGGCCGTCGACCAAGCGCACGAAATCGCGCACCGCCGGCTCGTCCGGTTGGGACTGCCGGATGAGGCCGCGGATCACGCCCAGGATGTTGCGCACCCGGTGGTTCAACTCGGCGATGAGCATTTCCTGTCGTGCGCTCGCCTGCTGGCGTTCCGCCGTCGCCTCGTCGGCCAGGCGCAGCACCACCTCGATCAACGTCGCGCGCAGCGTCTCGGCGACGCGCAGTTCGGCGGGGCTGAAGGGCTGCGACTTGCCCTGTACGAGCTCCTTCCATTCCTCAAAGCTCTGGCGCGGGGTGAGACGTGGACCGTTGGGGCCGAATTCGACGGGCTTGTGCGGGTCGCCCGCCCAACGGACCGAGCGCACCAGTTCGGAGCGGAACAGCACGACATAGTCGCGAGGCGAGCGCGAGATCGGGATCGCGAGCAGGCCCGCTGCCGTGGAGGCGAAGGCGCCGGCGCCGTCGAGGATCGAGCCGATATGGTCGGTGGCGAAGACCTTGCCGGCCGCCGTGCCGTTCAAGGCTCGGATGATGCGGCGGAAGTCTTCGGTCGGCGGGGTGACGCCTGAGAAGGCATAGGAACCGGCAATCCAGATGCCCATCCCGTCGGCCGGGATGGCACGCATCAGGATGTCGGCCAGCCACTCGGGGTCCTGCAGCAGTGTCTCGTTCGAGGCGATCGCACCCAGGAGCTGGTCGGAGATGTCGCGCGCGCGTCGCTCGTAGGCGACGTGTTCCCGTCGCTCGCGCGCCTCCAGCCTCATCGAGAACATCTGCGAGAACAGCTCGCAGACGGAGCGGCGCTCGAAGCTCGGGCAGCGAGCCGAATAGTGATGGCACGCAAACAGGCCCCACAGCCGGCCGTCGACGATGATCGAGATCGACATCGAGGCGCCGACGCCCATGTTCCGGAGGTATTCGATGTGGATGGGCGAGACGGCGCGCAACATGGACAGCGACAGGTCGAGCGGCCGGCCAGACGGGTCGAGCTGCGGGACGATTGGCACCGGCTCGGCAGTCACATCGGCGATGACCCGCAGCAAGTTGCGCTTGTAGAGTTCGCGCGCCTGGCGGGGGATGTCGCTTGCGGGATAGCGCAGGCCGAGAAACGTGCCGATGCCGGACTTGCAAGCCTCACCCACCACTTCGCCCGAGCCGTCAGGGGCGAAGCGATAGACCATGACGCGGTCGAAGCCGGTAAGGCCACGCACCTGGCGCGCGCCTTCGCGGAAGAAGGCGTTTAGGTCGGCACACTGGTCGAGGCGGCCGATCATCGAGCGTACGAGACTGGTCGAATCCTGATGCTCACCCGAGGAGGGCTCGGCCTCGATGACGACGCTTCCGCCCGACAGATGCAGGGCGATGTCCAGGCGCGGTCGTCCCGGCACGACTTCCACCCCGAACAGTCGTTCAACAGAGTCGGGGCCGCGCAGCATGATGGTGCGGTTGCGCAAGTCGTGGATGGCCTCGGCAGAGAACACTTCTGACAGCGCCCTGCCGAGAACCTCCTCCGGCCCCTTGCCAAGCCAGGTTTCGACGTTCGCGGATGCGCGCGCCACCATCCAGTCGGACGTCAGCGCAATCAGGAAACCGATGGGCTGGATGGCGCCCAGGATGTGGATTGGCTCACGATCGCAATTGGTGAGATCTACGCTTCGAAACGGCTCGTTCACCCAGAACTCCAAGTCTGCTCCGGGGGCGCGGCCGAATCAGTCGCGTGCGATATAAATGCTCTCCCGAGCCGTGGATAACGCCGCCGGGTCGCCAAGGTTGCTGGCCGCTCGATTTTGCCCGCCCCGCGCATACCAAGCCCCGAATTGGGCATGCCGCGTTATCGTCGGGTCTCGGGTCGAGACCCGCTCTTTCGCCGATGTGCGGTGACGCGGCTCCGCGACGGGCTTAGCGGTCACGCGTTTTCCCGCGGTCTGCGGGTCGCATCGGGCCGCGGTCGTTCCGGTACTGGATGCTGCTTACATTCGGCCAGAGCGGCTTCGCCATGCAGTCTCCCCCGACGCCCTTTGCGGGCATAGCCGCGAAACGATGACGCCGTGTCCTTACGCACCCCTTACGATCGTCTCGAAGCGACCACGGCGTTCCGAATCATGAAACACTCGGCTCGCGAGGGCCTGCTACAATGCATCGCAACGGCTCGTTCGACGCCGCGTTTGCAGCCCTCCCATTCCAAGAGGAGTGATGAACAATCTCTACGCGGTGATAACGGCGCTGGGTATCGGCGTAGCGGTGGCTCTCGTGGCGCAGTTCACCAAGGGGACCAGCACGGCGAGGCGGCTCGTATTCGGTTTTGTCGTGGCGCTCCTGGTGGGTACCGGCTTTACCGTCGGGCGCCCTGAGGTCGAGAAGTTCGCATTCGACCGTAGCGACGATTATGCGTGGTCGGTCGTCCGGGGGCGCATGGTCACGCAGGATCCCGTCCTGCTCGACGTCTTTGCACTCGACCCCGCCATCGAGGCCGACCTCCGGCAGGGCCTGCTGCCGATCCTGCGCGAGCAGCACGGGGAGATGAACGATCCAGCGATGCTGCAAGCCGTTTCGAAGGCAGCCGCCGCCACGTTCCGCGGCAAGATCATGCCGGTGGCCCAGCTCGGGTCCGACGACGCGGTCGCGGCTTGGGGAGACCGAACGGTGCCTACTCTGCAGGCCCTGCGCAGCGTCTCGGACGAGGCCTGTGCGGATTATGCGATGACCGGTGTCAACCGCACCTCGCCGAACCTGCGGGTCGATGCCGCCCTGTCCGCCCGCCAGCGCGCCATGATCGCGGCCTACAAATCGAGCAATCCGGCCAATAAACTGCCGTCGGGCGAAGAGCTGGGTGCCGCCTATGAGCACGCGCGCGCGCTGGCAACCCCGCCGTTCGAGGATGCCGACATGGCCGCATTCCGCGACCTCCGGGACCAGCCCAAAGCTCGCCAGTGCGAGTTGATGCTGCGCCTGTTTACCGCCATCGACCGCCTTCCTCTTGCAGAGAAGGCAGCGATCTACCGCACCATCATGGCGAACGGGTGAGACGGCGCGCGCGAAGTCTTATTGCGGGGAGAGTCTGACCGCCGTGATGTACCGTTGGCGGTAGTAGTCGGCGTCGAGGTTGGTCACCATTACGGGCGAGCCGCGGTGCGTGGCGTGAACGAACTGGTCGTTGCCGGCATAGATACCGATATGTGTGAACGTCCCGCGATAACCAAACAGGACGAGGTCGCCCCTCTGCAGGTCGTTGCGCGCCACCGGCGTGCCCTGGCGCACCATGTCATGCGGCATGCGGGGGATGCGCTGACCGAAGACGGCCCCGTAGAGATAGTAGACGAAGCCACTGCAGTCGAAACCGGTCTGGGGCGAGGTGCCGCCATATCGATAGGGCGTGCCGAGATAGTTCATGGCGCGCGAGACCAGCCGGTCGCCCCATTCGTTCGCGATCGTCGGCTTGGCGCCGGCCGCTGCGGTCGAAGCGGGTACGCTATAGGAAGCCTGGACAACCGCAGGAGACGCGCTCGTGAATCCGCCGAAGGCGGCATTGTCCTGCTGCCATTTGGCATTGAGCTGGTCGGCCATGCCGTCGGTAGGGTCGGCTTTGACGACCGGCCGGGCCTTGGCCTTTGAAGCCTGCTTCACTTGGGGTGCCTTGACCTGCGCGCTGGCGGGGGCGAACGCGCCGCCGACGCCCAGCAACGCGATGCAAGAGACAATCGCAACCGAAACGGCTTTCGCCTTGAGAAGGGAGCGGGCGCTGGACTGAAAGCGTCGTCCGGGTCTCAAGGTCATGAATTTTCTCTCCGGTTGGGAACCACGAGGGTGATCCGAGGGCCGGAGGCATAGTGGCCAAGCATGTCAGCCGCGTCCAACAAATGTTGCAAATTTGCCACATTGGTCGCAGGCAAACTAACTTATTGATAAGATTAGTAATTCCTTTACTTTTCCACAGCCCCACGGAGGTTTGCGCAGGACACGGGAAAATACCCAGCGTCTGTCCCCCCGGAGATGTTGCCGGCTGAGCCCGGTGGGCAGCCCTGAAAAGTCAGGTGGGAGCGTGCGCCGACGTCCCCAGTAGGGTGCATCTGACCACCGCAACCGGTCAGGCGGTCGTGACCTTCTCGCGGCGGCGCAGCGACCAGTTGTTCTGGATGCGGATCTCCGGATTGGGAACGGTCCAGCAGGCACCGCCTTCATCGAGGAACACAACCCAGAGGAGATGCGACTCAGGGCCGTAGTCGATGACGAAATGGGCGAGACCCGGGCCTTTCGACGTCTCGAGCGGCAGGGGCGGATTCAATTGGGTGATCATCACGATCAAACGGCGTCCCGATCCGGAGTGTTCCGGTCACCGAGAAGATTCAATTCACACGGCCCTTTGGTAGAGGACGCGTCCCGCGCGCAGTCCTCTTCTTTCGTGCGCTGTGTGACGCTGATAGGGTCGCGTCGGTTGCCTACGATCACAAGAGGCAACGCGTAGGTAGTGAAGGGGCTTCCATGACCGACCTCATCGTCAACGGAACGGCAGGTACGAACGGCGCCAGCGGCACTGCTCCCGATGAGTCAGGTACTGCCGGAAGCGCGGGTGGGAAGGCCACTGCCGTCAACATCTCCAATACTGACCTCCAGCCAGGGGCGATGGCGTTCGGCGGCGCCGGAGGTGCGGGTGGAGATGGCGCCGAAACCACCGGCAATGCCGGGGCTGGCGGCGCCGGTGCCGCCGCCGCGAGTCGGGCCAACGCGTTGGCTGCCGATCCAGACGAGACCTATGCGACAGCAGAATCCGTCGGTGGCGACGGCGGCGACGCCGGTACCCCCGGTTCGGCCGGCATGGGCGCCAACGGAGGCAAGGGCGGAAGCAGTCGCGCCATCGCGCTGGCGCACAATGCCGACGGTTCGGCCGATGCGATGGCTGTCGCAACCGGCGGCAATGGCGGCGATGGAGTCGTCGGCGGGAACGGCGGCGTGGCCAGGGGCTCGACCGCCGAGGCGCACGGCGGAAGCGACGCCCGCGCCACCGCCTCGGTCGAACAAACAGGCGGCAACGGCGGCACCTCGTCCGGCGCCACGGCATCGGGCGGTGCGGGTGCCGCCAGCGCCCTCGTCGATGCCGTCAGCGGCTCGACCGATGGCGGCGTGCTGACCCTGTCCCAGACGGCTACGGGCGGCAGCGGCGGCGAGGCGCTCGGCACGGGGTACGGCGGCTGGGGCAACGCCGGCAGTTCCTCTCTTACGTTTGACGACACGGTACAGGCCGATGTGAGCCTCTCGATCCTGGCCGGCGTGGTAGCTGTAGGCGGCGATGGCGGCGGCGGCGGTATCGGTCGCAACGGTGCCTCCGGCACGTCGAGTCTCAACGTCACCGGTGCGGCGGACGTCGGAGGGATCGCGTTGGCCCATGGTGGTGCGGGAGGCGCGTCCACGGCGATTTCAGGCCGCAAGGGTGGCGCGGCCAACGCTTCTTCCGTGGTGTCCGGTATCGGTTCGGGCGACCATGTGACGGCAACCGCGATCGCGACTGGCGGAACCGGCGGCAGCGCCAGCGGCACGGGCTTCGTTGGCGGTATGGGTGGCACGGCCTCGTCTACGGCCACAGCCACCGGCGCCGGATCGGACGTCGACGCGAGCGCGGCGCAGTATGGCGGCGATGGGGGCGCGGGTCTCGCCGGCGCCAATGGTGGTTACGGCGCGTCGAGCAATATGACCGACGCCGTGACGGCCACGAGCACCTCGGGCACGTCTTCTCTCGCCCAGGTCGCGGCTGGCGGAAGCGGAGGCGATGCGACTGGCGGTGGCTACGGCGGCGTCGCCGGCAATGCGACATCCAATCTCTCGGCGAGCGTGACGAGTGCCGCTGTACCGCATCTCACCGTCGCCTCGCAGGCAGGCGGTGGTGATGCCGGCGCTGCCGACGCAGCCGGCCGTTCTCGTACGGGCGGCTCGGCGACGGCGGATGCCACCGGCACGAGCCTGTCCTGGACGTCGGCGGTGGCCGCGGCCGTTGGCGGCAGCGGCAGCAGCAACAGCGCGGGATCCGGTGCGGCTGTCGGCGGCGTGGGTGGCGCGGCGCAAGCCACTGCCCATGCGACGGGTGTGACGCAGGCGGACGCGATCGCTGCCGCGATCGGCGGAAGCGGAGGCGAGGGTACCGGCAATGCCGCCGGTGGTCGCGGAGGAACCGCGTTTGCCACTGCCATCGCCCAAGATGGGCTACTCGCCACCGCGCTCGCGAGCGCGGCGGGAGGCGGCGGTGGCGACGGCGTGCAGGCGGCTGGCTGGGGCGCCAGCCTCGTGAACCGTGCGATGGCGACCGCTATCGCCACCGATGCCGGCGGCGAGGCGAGCGCCTCTGCCCTGCAAACTGGTGGCGATGGCGGCACTGCGAGCGGCTCGTCGACCGGGGGCGCCGGAGGATCGAGCACGCTCGCCAATGCGGTTTCCGGCAGCACGGCCAATGGCGACCTCGAACTCTTCCAGACCGCAGTGGGCGGCAGCGGCGGCAACTCCCTAGGTGGACAAGCGGGCAAAGGTGGAGCGGCAATCTCCACGCTCACGCTCGTCGATGGCAGCAGCGCCTCGCTGAGCGCGGAGGTCGAGGCCATCGGTGGCGCGGCCGGCAATATCGGCTCGCTGGGCAAGGGTGGCGCGGCCACGGCGTCCGTCACCCTGTCAGGTTTGCACGACGTCGACGCCAAGGCCCGCTCGAGCGGCGGCGCTGGCACCGAAGCCGTGCTCGGGAGCGGCAACAACGGCGGCGGCGGCGGCGCGGCGACGGCGCAGGCGACCGTCTCATCCTCGGGTGACTCAGGCGATATGCAACATGCCACGGCCATCGCGACCGGCGGTGCCGGCGGCATGGGCTTCGCCGTTTCTTCCCATGCCGGCGACGGCGGCACCGCCTCGGCAACGGCACGAGGCACGAGTGACACTGGCGCGACCACTTTCGTGCGGGCGGAAGCAACGGGCGGCGCCGGCGGCATGGGCGAGGGCGGCGCGTTCAGCGGGCATGGTGCGAGCACGAGGCTGGTCGATGCGGTGTCGGGTTACAGTGCGCTGGGCAGCCTGGAGCTCACGCAGATCGCGACGGGTGGCGCCGGCGGGGGGGCCTTTTCCACTGATGCAGCACGGGGCGGCACGGCGGTATCCCACCTCACCTACGATGCTTCGCTCGAAACAGAGATGAGCGCCTACGTCCGTGCGGAAGTTGCGGCAAACGGCGGTGCTGCAGGCGTGACCGTCAACACAGTCGGGAATGTCGCCAAAGGCGGCAGTGCCAATGCCTTCGTCAGCGTGCTGAATACGCCGCAAGCCGACGCGATCGCCACGGCGGTCGGCGGCGCAGGCAGCCAAACCAACCTCCATTCCCGACCCGCCGGGTCGGGCGGATTGGCCCGCGCGTCCGCGGCGGTCTCGGTCGGCGAAGGCAGCGCCGAGGCGCGTGCCCAGGGTGGCGACGGTGGTGACGTATCCGACCTCTACGCCGGCTATTCGTCGGCGGATGGCGGCCAGGGGGGCAGGGCGAACCTTGTCTCCGCCAGCACGACGGCTACGGTCGGTGATGGCACTGCCTCGGCGGAAGGCCGGGGCGGCAATGGTGGTCTTGGCTACGGAGACGGCCGGACGGGCGGTGCGGGCGGCGTGGCAGTCGGCATCGCCGCGACCGCGAGTGCGGTCGGGACCGCGTCGGCCAGCGCTAAGGCGTTCGGGGGTGACGGCGGAGAGGGCATCGGCGGTGCGGCCGGCGGTGCGGGAGCGTGGGCCAGGCTCGTCAACGCAGTCAGCGTTACTGCCGGCACTACCCGCCAGTTCTCCCAGGAGACGGTTGGCGGCTCCGGTGGCAATTCAAGCGGCGGCACAGGAGCGGGTGGCCGCGCGGGCTATGCGCTATCGACGCTCGATGTCGCCGACGGATCTGGCGCAAGCGTGGAAGTGACCAATGCCGCGCGAGGCGGAGATGCCGGCCAAGGCACTGCCGTCTCGACAGGCGGCGCGGCGACGGCGACCGGTACTCTCTCTTCCGCGGCCGATCTGTCGGCCGTCGTCTCGGTGGCAGGCGGCGCCGGCGGCGCTTCCGACGGCGGCAACGGTGGCATTGGTGGCAAGGCCAACCTGTCGACGACCGCCAGCGGAACTCTCGACGTCTCCCTCCGCGGGACCGTGACCGGTGGCACGGGCGGCAGTGCCAGCGGCGCGGGCCATACGGCGGGAGCGGGCGGCGTCGCCGTTGGCGCGCTGACGGGCACTGGCGGTAGCGGCGAACTCCTGGTGCAGCTCGTTCAGACCGGCGGCAGCGGTGGCGAAGGTGCGGATGGTGCCAATGGCGGTTTGGGCCGGGCAAGCACGCTCAACAATGCCGTGAACTGGATGGGCGGCGGCGGCGACGTGGGACTCTTCCAGGTTGTTACGGGCGGCGCGGGCGGGGCAAGCGACGGCGGCGCGGGCGGCAGCGCCGGTGCGGCGACGTCGACGCTCGTCGTCGATAACAGCGGCGGGACCGATCATCCCGCTGCGTTGAAGGTCAGCGTCACGGCGGTCGGCGGCGCCGGCGGCGGTGTGACGGGTGGAACCCTAGGCGGCAAGGCGGGAGCCCACGGGACGGCGACGGCCTCGGTGATTGATACGGGCAACATCGAAGCCGACGCCCTTGGCATCGGTGGCGCCGGCGGCGCGGCGATAGGCGCCCGCGGCGGTCTCGGCGGTTCGGGCATGGCGACGGCCACCTCGACGGCCGGCCTCGCCGCCGTCGCGCAAGCCGCTGTTGTGGGGGGCGCCGGCGGTGAGGGTGGCGCCAGCGACGGCAGCAGCGCGGGCTCAGGCGGTGCGGGCGGCAATGCCGGCACGGCGGCTTCGTCGGCCACGGGTGCGACGGCCTTCGCGATGAGCGTCGGCACGGGCGGTGCGGGCGGTGCGGCAGCGGGCGTGGGCAAGGTCGCCGGCGCGGCCGGATCGGGCGGCGTCCTGTCGGCCTTCGCCTCGGGCACCACCGAAGCGGTTGCGGTCGTGCGCATGACGGGCGGCGCCGGCGGCGCCGGAAATGCTGACGCCGATGCCACTAGGGGCGCCGACGCGATCGTGACCGACGCGCTCGTGGCCTACACCGACGGCGGTAGTGCGACCTTGAGCCAGTTCACGACGGGCGGTGCGGGCGGCAGCGCGGAGGGCGCCGGTATCGCGGGCGCAGGTGGCATGGCCCAATCGACCCTCGGCTTCGACGATTCCGGGTCGGCTATGCGAAGCGCAACCATTACGGTCGGCACTGTTGCCACCGGCGGTGCGGGCGGCGACGGCGCAGCTTCGTCCGGTGGCTCGGGCGGGGCGGTCAGCGCGCAGGCCGAGGTGTCATCCAACATGGCCGGGGCCGCTACCACCGCGAACGCGGCGGCGGTAGGTGGCGCGGGAGGCCTCTCAACTGACGGCAACGGCGGTGCGGGGGGTGCCGTGACGGCTGTGAGTGCGCAAGCCGTCGGTATGATTTCAGCGGCCGTGACGGCCACGGCGGTCGGGGGCAAGGGCGGCACGGCCGGTAGTGTCGGCAGCAGGGGCGGAGACGGCGGCGCCGTCGGTGGCATGACGGCGCATGCCGAAGCAACGGGCTCCGTAACCCTCGTCGCCAACCAGACAGGCGGTGCGGGTGGTGCGGGACTGGCGGGCGCTGACGGCGGCGACGGCCTGTCGAGTGTGCTCGACGACGCACTGTCGTATGTGATCGGCGCTGCCGGCGCGGTGTCGCTCGAGCAGCGGACGCAGGGCGGACATGGCGGCGACGCCGAGAGCGGGGGGCATGCCGGCAACGGCGGTGATGCCGTGTCCTACCTGACCATCGACGATGGCGGCGACCCCACTCAAGTCGGCACGATCGACGTCACTGCCTCGGCCTTTGGTGGTTTTGGAGGTAGCGACGCCCTCGGCGGCGGGCTTGCTGGCAATGCCGACGTGCATGTCGACATCACCGCATCGGCCGCGACGTCGGTGCTGAGCGTGACCGCGACGGCCTACGGTGCCGATGGCGGTGGCGGCACGGGCGAGAACCTTGATGGCGGCGATGCCAGGGCCGTGGCATCGGGCGTGGCCGGCGCGAGCGCCACCGTCTCGGCGTACAGCTTCGCCGGAGGCGGAACCGAGACGCCGGGCACCGCGGAAGCGAGCGCCTTTGCCGACGCGCTCGCGAGCAGCGTCGCGGCGGGCGCCCAGACGGAAAGCAACGACACCGCCTCGTTGATCTCGGGAGCGGACGCGCAAGCGCAATCCACCGGCTCGGGCCTGCAGCATGCCTTTGCCTTTGCCTTTGCCGCCTATGGTGAGGCAGCGCCGGCTTTCACGGCCGACACGACGGCGCTTGCAACGCTGACCGTCGAGCCAGGCTCTGCGCAATTAAATGCCATCCTCGACGACAATCCGAGCATCGCGGCTGGCTTCTCCGATGCGACGTCGTTCTTTGCCGTCCTGGGCCTCGGTGGTCGCCATGGCGATGCGCCCGACGGCATCGAGACGGCAAGCGGTGCGCTCTCTTTCGTCGTGAATCTCACGGAATTGCCCGCGCCCGAGAACCTGCTGGTGGGACTCTACAATCCGCTGACCACTGGCAGCGGTTTCACCGGGATGACGTTCACCATTTCCGCCGATGGAGTTACGATCGGCAATTATAACTGGAGCGGCCCAACAGAGGCTTACGCCTTCTTCGACGGCCAGGTGCTGGACTTCGGACCGATCGCGGCGCTGGACGACGGGAGCGACGGACTGCTTGCCCTGCAGTTCAGCTACGAGATCACTTCGGACACGGCGGGCGGCGGCTTCTTCGGCAACATCCTGGTCGGCGATCCACCACCCTTGGCGATGCACGACACTACGCTGCCCCCCGACATGCAGCATCCCGCATCGAACGGGTACGATCACTTCATCCTCTGATCGGTGGGATCCTGCGAAAAACGGCCGGGGGCGAGGGCATTCGTTCTCGCCCGTTCCGGTGCCGCAAGGCCGCGCTTCGCCCTCTCGCAGCAACCTTCAGGGCTGTATTGGATTGAATCTCAGAGGTTTGTCCTGGAGGTTCTGCATGAAGCTGGTCTTGTCGAGTGGCGCGGTCCTGGTCTCGCTCATCGCGACGGCCGTGCAAGCGCAGACGACGCCGTCCGCAGCAGGCGCGCCGTCCCTTTCGCTCGATTGCCATCTCCTCTATCGCGGCGTGCCGATGAAAGAGCCTACGACCTATGAGGTGATCGGCAAGGATCTGTACGGCGTGAGCGGACCTATCAAGACGAAGCTTTCGCAGGAAGGCGAACCGGTGACGCTGGGCACGTCCAAGGAGGCCGACGGTACCACGGTCGAGTCCTTTGCCTCCCACAAACTGAACGGCACGAAGCTTGAGCGGACCGTATACTGGAAGAAGGGAACCGCGCCCATGAAGCAGGCCTTCAGCGAAACCTACGACTTCAAGGCCCGGACGGTGACGAGTTCGACGGACCGGGCTGATTTCTGCCACGCTGACGGAAAATAGTTGCGTTCCCAGCCTTGAGATCATTCGAGCGTCTTCAGGGCACTCCTAATCTCACGCTCTGCCGCAGGCCAGCGGCGGATCGCATCCTGCGCGGTCAGGACTTCGGTTTCGAGAGTGGACTTCACATGGACGAGCTCGCCGTCGTCGTTCACCTCGAGCGTTCCTTCGATTCCATGCACCGTGATTTGTAGAGCCATTCATTCCTCCTGTGCCGGATAACTACGCTCCGCGAACAATTCTGTTGCAGTCGGGCATGGCTCGCACGACGCATGAATGAAAGCGTTGCCGTGCCGTTCGAGGTGGCATGACCGCGGCAGGTGCGTTATCACCCTCGCCATGGCGGCAGAAGCGACACGTCAATCTCTTTGCCAGCGCGTTCATCGCTTCGTGCTGGTGCTGGAACGCTACAAGCGCAATCCCAACCGCAGGGAGGCCTACCACGTTCTCTCGGCAATCGATTGCCTGAAGGAGCAGCGTTACGAGGCCGGCATCGACGCGATTCGCGCGGCCGAGCACGTCGAACCCATTCCCGAAGGGGTCGTGCTGATGCGTGGCCTCCATGACGACATCACCGTCGGCGAACTGCGAGAAGCGCTGCGCAAGGTGGTCCGCGCGCCGGACGACTCAAGCGCTTGAACGTTGGCGATGGCCCGCCGCGGTAGGCCGCTTGCCGTAAACGCGCAATGCAGCGTTCAGGCGTCGCGCTTTCAGGCCTCCATCAAGATCGCCGAGTCTTCCGGTGCGGTGCTTTACAAGGCCGCCGGCGGTACCGGTGCGGGGTTGAAGGGTAGTCAAGCCAACTTCATCGCCTCCGTGGTCGAGAACCTTTTCGTTCGCTAATGCACGTCCGGAGAAGTCCGCCTCGTCAGGTTCCCTGAAATCCCAACTTTTGTGCTTCAGCCCATGCAACCCCGGGCGTGGCGTTCCGTTGCACGCCCGGATTCGTGTGAGTGGAGCGAAGGATGCCAGGCGGCTTCAACCCTTTCCTCGATGCTGAAGTCGCCTCCCTAAGAGCCTTGGGCGCTGTCCGGCGTCGTCTGTCGGCGCGGGATCGGTTGGCCCGCGAACGTCGTCAGGTCAAGCCGCCCGATAAGAAACCCTGGAGTGAGCCTATGCCCCGAGATGAATGGGGTGCGGACGATTGAAACATCAGCGGCGCTCCTGCGCAGGGGTGCTGCGGCGGCGATGCAGGCTTTTCATCCCTGCTCGCGGAGGAAACTGAATGGCGCGTATTGCCTGGAGTGAATTTGGAACACGCCCGGAAGGGGCATTTCTGATCGTTGCGGAGATTGGGCCCGATTTCGGCGGTGGGCCGAGATCGGACGATCCGTTCGATACGGCGCGCCTGAGGTTTGCCGCAAACCTGATGGTTCGAACCTGTACTCAGTCCAAGCTCATCGGCGACTTCGCCGTGCAGCCGCTACGCGACAGTACCGCCCTGTTGATTCACTGCGCCGTCACCGAACCCGCCGACTTTGCGCGGCTGTGCGGCGTCGTGGGTGGGATCGACATCGAGCCATCGCCGTGGCGGGCGCGACGCCGGTTCCTGCTCGACGAGACCGTGCATGACGCTCTACTCGCGATCGCGGGTCCACCGGACTCGCGCGGCGCTGGACGCCGCGCCCGCGCAGCCCGGGAGCGTGAGGCGGAGGACCGCCACCACTGGGGGCGGGTGTTCTAGTGGAGAACAAGGCTTGCATTGAGCAGGGCCTGCAACCGCCATGTCGTTGGGTCGTTGTCGTCTGGCAACCCGCGACCTGATCCCGTCGCATCTCCCCCGAGGTTGCCTCCTGATGCCCGCTCCGCCTTGCCGGAGCGGGTTTTCTTTGACGGTTATGAACTCCGTGGATGAGCGGCTTCAACGACAGTCCGACGCCGCTCGCGGGAAGTTGGGCTGGCGAGAGTGCCGAACTCTCATAAAACCGACGCGCGAAATGTGAATTGCTATTCAGGGTTGAGGAGACGCTTCCGGGATTCTAACGTCACGGCATGCGCAAACGCTCTGTCACAATCGACGGTCACCGCACCAGCATTTCGCTCGAAGATGCGTTCTGGGCGGAGCTCGGCCGGTTGGCACGCCAGCGACCGACGTCCCTAAATATGCTGGTCTCTGAAGTCGATCGCTCGAGAAGCGTGACATGAAGCTGTCGAGCGCGCTTCGTGTGTATGTTCTCGGCGAATTGGTGAAGAAACGAGACATCGTCGGCGCAAAGTGCTGTGCCTCCGACACCACGCCGACGATGTCGTGAGATACACATGCCAACGGAAGCTGAAGGCACGCATAACGTGCCGACCGTGAGATTAAGCCGCGCCTCAGTCGAGCTTTCGGGTTGCGAAGAACACAAATAGAAGGCCCCCGACCGCAAGAACGGTCGTGACGGTGATGATCGGCCAGAGCATCGCGACGAGAAAATTCAGCATGCCCGACCAACGGCGTTGAGCGCCAGTTCGTTGCCGATGCATTGCGTCGTACGTGGCTTGCTTCGTGCGACTGCGCACGAAGCAACCTTCGCGCCAAAGCGCGTTGTTGGCGCGCGGCTGAATTGCTCAGCCCCCCGCTAATCAACGAAGAGGTCACGTCATGAAGAAGATCCTTGCCGCTGCTGCTTTCACGGCGCTGATGGCTGCTGCGCCCGCCTTCGCCGCCACCGACGCCGAATGCACGGAGATGTGGAAGAAGGCCGATGCCAACAGCGATGGCAACGTCTCGGGCGGGGAAGCCATCCGTTACATGTCGTTCATGCGCGTGGCCGGCATGACCGTCGCGACGGAAGGAACGATCACGCAGGCTGAATTCATGAACGCCTGCAAGGCCGACGCCTACAAGCCGAAGCAGGCCGATGCGGGTGCGCCACTCAAGGGCTCCAACTCCTTCACCGAAGGCCAGGCCAAGGACCGCATCATTGCGCAGGGCATGGACGGCGTGACCGGTCTCACCAAGGACGGCGACGGTATCTGGCGCGGCACCGCGCAGCAGGCCGGCAAGCCCGTCCAGGTGGCCGTCGACTACAAGGGCAACGTGGTCGCCACCAGCCAGTAATCCAGACAATCACAACGAATAGAAAGGAACACCCTCATGAAGACCGTTAGCCGCGCATACGACAGCTATGCCCAGGCCCGCGCCGCCGTCGACGCCGTCGAGAAGGCGGGCATCCCGAGCAAGGACGTGAGCATCGTCGCCAACAAGTATGTCAGCGCCGAATATGCCGACGTCGATGACGTGAACAAGGCCGCCGCCGGTGCCGGAATCGGCGGCGCGGTCGGTGCCGGTGCGGGTCTGCTGGCCGGTCTCGGCATGCTGGCCATCCCCGGCCTCGGCCCCGTCGTCGCGGCGGGCTGGCTCGCCTCGACCGCGGCCGTCGCCGCGGGCGGAGCGGCCGCGGGCGGAATCGTCGGCGCGCTGGTCGATGCCGGCACCGACAAGGAGCACGCCGAGGTCTATTCGGAATCGGTTCGTCGCGGCGGCACGCTGGTGACGGCGCGCGTCAACGACGCCGATGCCAGCCGCGTCGAAGCGCTCCTCGCGAACTACCGTCCGATCGACCCGATCGCGCGCGGCGCAGACTACCGCAAGGAAGGCTGGACGACCTTCGATCCGAAGGCGCCAGCTTACCGTCCGAACCAGACCGAGATCGACCGCATGCGCGCCAACTGGCCGGGTTGACCCCGAGCGGTTCGCCTGAGCTCAAGACAGGAGAGGCCCGGCATCGCCGGGCCTCTTTTCGTTGGCTCTCCTTCGTTCGCCCGCGCTTTCCGCTTGTAATCGCGGAGTCCGGTTCATCAGGACCGGTGTCGTGGCCGACGAGCTCGATTTCTCCTCCGAACCCGCCCTCGATCCGCTCGGCATCGAGGTCGGAAGCTTCGCGCACGACCCGCTGGGCTTCGTGCTGTTCGCGTTCCCGTGGGCCGAGCCGGGCACGCCGCTGGAGCGTGACCTCGGCCCCGAGCCCTGGCAGCGCGAGGTGCTGTCCGAGATCGGCCGCTCGCTCGGCAGCCTGCCCGACGCCATCCGCATCGCCGTCGCCTCGGGCCATGGTGTCGGCAAGTCGGCCCTGGTGGCGTGGATCATCGTCTGGGCGCTGGCCACCTTCCGCGACACGCGCGGCATCGTAACGGCCAATACCGCTACGCAGCTCAAGACCAAGACCTGGCCCGAACTCACGAAATGGCTGCGGCTGGCGGCTTGCGCCGACTGGTTCGAGGTCTCGGCCACCGCGATCCACAGCGTCGATCCCGCCCACGAGCGGACCTGGCGCATCGACGCCGTGCCTTGGAGCCTGCGCACCACCGAGGCCTTCGCCGGCCTGCACAACCAGGGCCGCCGCCTGTTCGTCGCCTTCGACGAGGCTTCCGCCATTCCCGATCCGGTGACGGCATGCCGCTCACCGCCAACAAGGCGGCCGAGATGTGGGCCTCGATGCGCGCCTGGCTCAGGACCGGCGCCATCCCCGACGATCCCGAGCTGAAGGCCGAGCTGACGGGGCGCGAATATGGCTTCGACCTGCACAATGCCATCCGCCTCGAGAAGAAAGAGGACATGAAGAAGCGCGGCCTGGCCTCGCCCGACAATGCCGACGGCCTCTGCCTTACCTTCGCCTATCCGGTGAACGAGATCACCGACGACATGGTGTGGAACGAGGGCAACCTGCCCACCGGCCACCGCACCAGCGTGCAGACCTCGCTGCCGACCGGCACCTGGCGCCGCTTCAACGAGGGTATCGTGCCGACCAAGAGCACGAGCACCCAGATCACCGATTCCTGCGGCATGCTCGAGACCTATTCGGAGATCGACAAGGCACTCGCGGACCTCAACGGCAACACCGCGGCCTATCGCCTGTCCGAGGACCGCGCCTTCCTCGAAGGCCTGACGCAGCAGCTCGCCGGCGTGCTGTTCTACGGCAACACGGCGACCAATCCCGAGCGCTTCATGGGATTCGCGCCGCGCTACAACACGACCTCGACCAGCACCTCGCAGACCGCCAACAACTTCATTTCCGGCGGCGGCGTCGGCTCGGACAACACGTCGATCTGGCTCGTGGGCTGGGGCGACCTCACCGTCCACGGCATCTTCCCCAAGGGCAGCAAGGCCGGCCTCTCGATGAAGGACCTGGGCGAGCAGACGCTGCTCGACGCCTCGGGCAACCGCTTCCAGGGCTATCGCACGCACTACAAGTGGGATGCGGGCCTCACCGTGCGCGATTGGCGCTACGTGGTGCGCATCGGCAACATCGACGTCTCGGATCTCGCGGGCTCGACGCCGGCCGACCTGGTCAAGCTGATGATGCGGGCGATGAACAAGATCCCGAACATCAAGATGTGCAAGCCCGCCTGGTACATGAACCGGACGGTCAAGCAGTGGCTCGACATCCAGCGCAATCTCGGCGCCTCGGTCGCCGCGACCACGAACAACACCAACATCCGCCGCACGCTCGACGAGAGCGACGGCCGGATCTTCGACAGCTTCGGCGGCATCCCGATCCGCAAGTGCGACCAGATCACGCTGGCCGAAGCGACCGTGTCGTAAGCGGCGCAGCAGCAAAGGAACTCCCATTCATGATGTACGACAAGCTCAACACCTTCGGCACCGACCAGGCCGTCACCGCGACGGCCGCTTCGACCGACATCATCGACCTCGGCGCCGTCCGCGACATCGGCAACGGCGAGCCGCTGGAACTGGTCATCCTGGTCACGGAGACGGTCACCGCCTCGGGCGCCGCCACCGTCACCTTCACCCTCGAGACGGACGACAACTCGGGTTTCTCGTCGGTGGCGGTGCTCGCCAGCTCGGGTGCGATCGGCAAGGCCGCGCTGACGGCCGGCACGGAAGTCCTTCGCGTGAAGGTGCCGCTCGATGCCGAGCGCTACCTGCGCACCAACTACACGGTGGCCACCGGTCCGCTCACGGCCGGCAAGTTCACCGCGTTCCTCGCCCACGACCGCCAGGCCGCGAAAGCCTACGCGTCCGGCTTCATCGTCAGCTGATCGGAGACACGCCTATGGCCCCGAAGAACGACAGAACCGAGAAGTCCACCGAGTACGTCGTCGTCGACAACCCCTTCTACGACGGCGTGCAGCTCCATCCGATCGGCGCGCGCATCCTGTGGTCGGGCCCGCCGGGCCTGTCGCTGGCGCCGGTCGATGCACCGCGCCGCCGCAGCGGCGCCGAGGCGCCGATCTTCGGCGATCCGCTCTCCGGCCGTGGCGACGGCGCGCCGGTGAAGGCCGCGAGGCCTGGCGATCAGGTCGTCCTGGTTCAGTGAAGCAGCAGGGGCCGGTCGGAAGGCCGGCCCCATCTCTCCGCAGGAGAATCATATGGCTCAAGACATTGCCTATCAGTCGTCGACCGGCCGCGGCAACGTGCCGGTTTCCGAAGCACGGCCGCTGCCGGTCGCGATCACCGGCCTCACCGGCACGGCGTTGACCAGGTCGAGCGTGACCATGACGGGGGCCTCCGCGCCGCTCGTTGCCGCCGACGCCACGCGCCGCGTCGTCATCGTGTGCAGCACCAGGGCGAACAGCGACGCTGCCTTCGATCCCACGGGAGGTACCTGCGCCCTCGATGCCGGCATCCCGCTGTCGGGCGGCGATACGGTGCAGATCACGGGCAAGGAAGCGCAAAGCGCGATGACCCAGTTCGGTGCCAACGGCCAGACGCTCACCGTCTTCGTGGGATCCTGACGATGCCGGTCGCATTCCTCAACCGCGTGCGCGGAGGTGCGTCGCGCGCCTTCGACGCCGACGTGCTGGCCTGGGAAGCGGCGGTGGTCGCCGCCGGCGGCTCGGTGTCGCTCTCACGCCGCGTCGTGGTGGATCAGTTCGTGTTCAGCGAGAAGGCCTCGGGCGCCTGGGCGCTGACCGACGACTACTGGGGACTCTGGGCGGAGAACGCGCAGCAGGCACTGGTGTCGCTGAAGCAGAAGCGGACAGCCGCGCCGGTGAATACACCGGCCTTCACGACCGATCGGCACTACACCTTCGACGGCGCCACCAGTTACCTGAACACCGGCTTCGTTCCGTCCACGCACGGCGTCGCCTACACCGGCAACGTCCAGCGCATTGCCGCCTACGAGCGCGTCAATTTCTCCGCCGCCGCCGCGGCGGCCGGATGCCGTGTCGGTACGTCGTCGGCGATCATGATCATCCCGCGCCAGTCGAGTTCGATTACCGGCGCACTCAACCACACGGCGGGCGCCGTGAACTTTGTCATGTCGCCCGCCGACAGTCGGGGCCTGAAGGCGATCAGTCGGGCGGGCGGGACAACGGCGCTGGGCTACGATCGTGGCGTGCGGCTCACGGACGTTACCGGGCTGACGATCGGTGGCTCGACGGCGCCTTCGGTACCGCTCTTCATCGGTGCCTACAACAGCAGCAACACGCCGATTTCGTTCAGGGCGGCCTCGATCGGCTTCGTCGCCATCGGCGGCCCGCTCTCCGACGCCCAGGAGCTGGCGCAATACAACGCCGTGCAGGCATGGGCGACTTCAGTTGGAGCCAACGTATGAGCCTGTTCATCATCATGACGGCCGCGGAAGCCGGCATCGTACGTGGTCCGACGACGCCGCCGGCCGCGCTCGACCCGGTCGAACGCCAGAACGGCATGTTCATCCTGGGCGTCGCCGTTCTCGCGGACCCGGCCCACGAGATGCACCACGAGCTGCTGTCGGGTCTGCCGCAACTGGACAGCGCGGATCCCGCGTTTCCCCCGGAGATCGAGGCATGAGCATGGATCGGGACCACATCATCCTGCCGCGCGACGCCCTCGACGCCCTGCTCGAGGATGCCGCCGAGCGCGGCGCGCGCAAGGCTCTGGCCGGCGTCGGCCTCGGCGACGAGGACGCGCCCGAGCACATCCGCGGGCTGCGCGACCTGTTCGACATGTACCGGACCGTGCGCAACGGCGCGCTGAGGCAGATCGGCCAGGGCCTCGCCCTGCTCCTGATCGGTGCGCTGGTGTTCTTCGTGTCGACCAAGCTCTCCACGGGCAGGTGACGGGATGAGCCACACCGCCAATTCCCTGCTGGTCACGTCCGACGCGGGCCTCGCCCTGATCAAGTCGTTCGAGGGCCTGGAGACCACGGCCTACCCCGATCCCGGCAACGGGATCACCGGCGAGCCCTGGACGATCGGCTACGGTCACACGCGCGGCGTGCGCCGTGGCGACACCTGCTCCGAGGAGCAGGCCACGGCCTGGCTGCGCGAGGACCTCCGCGCCGCCGAGGGCGCGGTGCGGCACCTGGTCGACGTGCCTCTGACCCAGGGCCAGTTCGATGCACTGGCGAGCTTCGTCTTCAACTGCGGCGCCGGGGCCTTCGGCAACTCCACGCTGCTGCGCCTGCTCAACGGCGGCGACGAGTCCGGCGCCGCCGATCAGTTCAGGCGCTGGAACCGGGGCGCCGACGGCGTGCTGCCGGGGCTCGTCCGCCGCCGCGCTGCCGAACGCGATCTCTTCATCTCACGGGAGACTGGTTGATGCCTTTCCTGCCACTACTGCTCGGCCTGGCGCCGACCGTCGCCTCGTGGATCCTCGGCGACAAGACGGGTGCCGCCGTTTCGAAGGTGACGGGGATTGCCCGCGACATTCTCGGCACCGACAGCGCCGACGGGATCGAACGCGCGATCGCGGCCGATCCCAACCTCGCGCTGCAGTTCCGTATGGCCGTGATCCAGGCCGAGGCCGATGCGCGCCGGCAGGAGTTCGAGGTGTTGCAGGCACAGCTCGCCGATGTGGCGAGCGCCCGCAGCCAAACGGTCGAACTGGCCAAGGCGGGCTCGGCGATCGCCTGGGGCGCCGTCGTGGTGAGCGTGCTGGTGACGGCCGCCTTCATGGCCGCGCTGTGGTTCGTGGTGCGCCAGGAGATCCCGCTCGCCTCGCGCGAGATCGCCTACATCCTGCTGGGCACGCTGGGCGCCAAGTTCGGCGATATCGTCGCCTACTGGGTCGGCTCCAGCTCGGGTTCGGCGCAGAAGAGCGCGGCGCTCGAGAAGGCCGTGGCCGGGGGAGGGCGCTAGATGCCGGCCGATACCGACATCGGCAACATGGCGCTGAGCCGTCTCGGGACGCGCGCCACCATTGCCGACCTCACGGAAAACAGCACCGAGGCCCGCCAGATCAATCTCTGGTACGCGACCGTGCGCGACGATCTCCAGTCGCTGGTCGACTGGAACTTCAATCGCGTGAGCCAGGCGCTGTCGGCGTCCGGCACGCCGCCGGCGCGCTGGGCCTCGAGCTATGCCTATCCGACGGACTGCCTGAAGATGCGCCGGCTCGATTTCGGCGCGGCGAGCTGGGTTGCCGGCGATCCGGCGACCGGCTTCGAGATCGCCTCGGACGGCAGCGGCACGTTCGTCTACTGCAACGAGGACAGGGTGTCGGCGGTCTATGCCCAGCGCGTGACCGATCCGGCGCGCTTCACGCCGGGCTTCATCCTGGCATTCGTGGATTGCCTCGCGGCGGCGGTGGCGCATGCCATCACGCAGAAGGCCGACCTCGCCGAAATGCTGGCGAAGCGGGCGCAGGAGCGTATCGAACGAGCCCGTGCCGACAGCGCCAACGAAGGCATCGTGCAGGCCGATGCCGAGCGGCTGGCACAGAGTTTGGTGGTCCGCGACTTCGACTGGATGAGTGACGGTACGGGAGGTGGCGCATGACGACGCCGATCATCCTGCCCAGTTTCGCCACGGGCGAACTCTCGCCGGCGTTGCAGGGCCGCGTCGACCTGGCCAAGTACCAGGTGGGCCTGGCGACCTGCCTCAACTGGTTCATCCATCCGTTCGGCGGCGCAAGCACCCGGGCCGGCACCGCCTTCGTCGGCGAAATCCTCGATCCGGCGACGCGAAGCCGCCTGATCCCGTTCAGCTTCAACACGCAGCAAACCTACGTGCTGGAGTTCGGCCACCTGAAGATGCGTGTGGTGAAGGCCGGAGGCTACGTGCTCGAACCCGGCGTGGCCGTAGCCGGCGTCACGCGTGCCAGCCCGGGCGTCGTGACGACGGCGGCGCCGCACGGTTTCGCGACCGGCGACGCGCTCTGGATCGACGGCGTCTCCGGCATGACGCCGCTCAACCGGCGCCGCTTCACCGTGACGGTGCTGGGCGACTCCACCTTCTCGCTGGGGATCGACACGTCGGGCTACGGCGCCTGGACCTCGGGCGGGACGGCGGCGCGGCTCTACACGATCGACACGCCCTATGCGGCGGCCGATCTCGCGCGGCTGAAGTACGTGCAGAGCGCGGACACGATGACGCTCACGCATCCGTCCTACGCGCCGCGGAACCTGACCCGCACCGGCCACGCCGCGTGGACGCTCACGGCGATCACCTATGCCCCGACGCAGCAGCCGCCGACCGGCGTCGCTTCCGACTATCCGGGGGCGGCCTTCGACTATGTCGTGACGGCGGTGAGCGCGGAGACCGGCGAGGAAAGCGTGGCGTCGGCGACCGCGAGTTCGGCGGACCAGACCTCGACCGTGATCTGGACCGACGCGCCCGGCGCCGACTCCTACAACGTCTACAAGGGCAAGAACGGCGTCTTTGGCTTCATCGGCCGCGCCGGCTCGGGCTCGCCGGGATTCACCGACACGACGGTGGCGCCCGACACGTCCGACACGCCGCCCCAGGACAAGAACCCGTTCGACGCCGCCGACAAATATCCCGGCTGCGCGACCTATCACGAGGGACGGCAGTGGTATGCGCGGACCAACCAGAAGCCGCAGACACTCTATTCGTCGGCCTCGGCCGCCTTCAACAACATGAACACCAGCTCGCCGTCGAAGGACAGCGACGCGATCACCCGCACCATCGCCAGCCGCGAGGTGAACGAGATCCGCTTCCTGCTGAGCCTCAACGTGCTGCTGGTCTGGACCTCCGGCGCGGTCTGGAAGGCCTGGGCCGGCGCGCAGGCCGATGTCATGACCCCAGCCAATTGCGCGGTGAAGCCGCAAAGCTACGAGGGCATCGCCGAGATCCCGCCGATCGCCACGGAGAGCAGTGCGCTTTATGTCACCGCCTCCACCCGGAAGGTGCGTGACGTCGCTTATGAACTCACGTCGGACAGCTTCCAGGGCCGCAACGTGTCGATCTTTGCCAGCCATCTCTTCGAGGCGCACGGCATCGAGGAATGGACCTATGCGCGCGATCCGCACGGGATCGTCTGGTGCGTGCGGGCGGACGGCGTGCTGCTGGCCTTCACCTACCTGAAGGAGCACGACGTCTATGCCTGGTCGCGCCACGTCACCGACGGCGCGGTCGAGAGCGTGGCGACGGTGCAGGAAGGCGACGAGTCGATCCTGTATGTCTCGATCCGGCGCACCGTCGGCGACCGGACCGTCCGTTATGTCGAGCGCATGGCGAGCCGCTACTTTCCCGACGTCTACAGCTCCTGGTGCGTCGACAGCGGCGTGCGCTACGACGGCTGGAACCGCGCCGCCGGCCTCGGCCTCACCCTGACCGGGGCGAGTTGGGGTGCGGGTGCGACCGTCACCGTGACGGCCACGGGCCACACGCCGTTCACGGCCGCCTCGGTCGGGACGAAGTATCTCCTGCGCTCCGGCCAGAACCAGGTCGTCGCGACCGTGACGGCCTTCACGGACACATCGCACGTCACCGCCACGCTCGATATCGCGGCGCATGCTAGCCTGCAGAATCGCGAGACGGAGGACTGGGCGCTGGCGTCGCTCACCTTGACCGGCCTGTGGCATCTCGAAGGTCGCACGGTCGTGGTCCTGGCCGACGGATCGGTGCAGCCGGCCGCCACGGTGCGCGACGGCACGATCGTGCTCCCGCGCGCGTCGGGCACCATCCTCGCCGGCCTGCCCTATGTCTGCGACCTGGAGACGCTGAACCTCGAGGCCGGCCAGCCGACCTTGCAAGGCCGGCAGAAGGTCGTGAGCGAGGTCGTCCTGCGGGTGAAGGAGACGCGCGGCCTCAGCGCCGGTCCCACCGCCGGCCGGCTCGTGGACATCAAGGAACGGACATCCGAGCAGCCCGGCTTTCCGACCATGCTGACGACCGGCGACGAGCGCGTGCTGATCGATCCGGACTGGAGCGCGGCCGGTCGCGTCTTCGTGCGCCAGTCCAATCCGCTGCCGGCCACGCTGCTGGCCATCATTCCCCGCCTCGAAGCTGGAGCCTGAACCCATGGCCATCACGAATACCGACCGCAAGGTGATCCATAACGGCAACGGCAGTGCCGTCGTGTTTCCCTACGGATTTCCCATTCTCGACGCCGCCCACCTCTCCGTGATCTACACCGGCGCGTCCGGCACGGAGACGACGCTGTCGCCCGCGCTCTACACCGTGAGCGGGATCGGCGCGTCGGCTGGCGGCAGCGTGACCTACCCGACGGCCGGCAGTCCGATCGCCACAGGCACGAAGCTGACCATCGTGCGGACGGTGCCCTACACGCAGACGACCGTGCTGTCCAACCAGGGTGGCTACTATCCCGAGGTGGTCGAGCGCCGCTTCGACGAGATCTACATGGCGATGCAGCAGCTTGCCGAGATCGTGAGCCGCTACACGGTCAGCAGCATCAGCGATCCAGCGACGGAACAGAGCAACTATGCGCTGATCCAGTCGTTGCAGACTTCCGTTGGCGGCGTAGACAGGCTCACGACGCAGGGCGACCTGCTCACCCGGGACGGTGCGGGCTACAAGCGCCTGCCGCGCGGCACGGCGGGCCAGTTCCTGGGCATCAGCGGCGCCGATGCGGCCTGGCAGGTGCCGGCCTATCCGACCTACTCGGGTGTGCGCCAGAGCGTGAGCGCCGGGCCGGTGACGACCGCGGGCCTGCCGAGCCTGCTGCCCTCGACCACCACGGCCACCCTCAACCTGACCTCGCAGAACGTGTCCTCGACCTATCCGCTGGTCGCCACGGCCGCGGGCGGCTGGTCGAGCGCGACCGGCGCCCCGGTGGACACGATCGGGTACAGCACCACGAACCTGACCTGGTCGAGCCTCACCGCGTCGAGCAAGAATTATCTCTACGTCACGATCTCCGGCGGGGTGATGACCACCGGCAAGACGCTGCTGGCGCCGATCTACCAGTGGGGCGGCACGCCCTCGACGACGAACGGCCAGTTCACGTTCAACATCGGCGAAATGCGGGGCTATCTCGGCAACGGCACGACCGCGCCGCAGACCAATCTCGTGTTCGTCGGCGAGGCCGACACCAGCGGCACGGCGGTCACGGCCACGATCGCCTACGCCTACAACGGAAAATTCGAGGGGAGCTGGAGCGCGGGCATCCCCAACATCAACACGACGATGACGGCCGACCACAATCTGGGTGTGATCCCCAGGGTGAAGGACTGGACCTTCGAATGCACCACGAACGACCAGGGCTATCTGGTCGGCGAGCAGATCTCCATGGTGCAACAGACCCAGACCTCGGCCGGTGTCGGCATCTATCACATGCAGCCGCTCGCCAGCACCCGGAACTCGATGCACACGCGCACCGGCACCTACAACGCCTTCGTCGCGTCGAGCGCCGATGCGGGCGTCAATTCCAATCTCACCCAGGCCTCATGGAAGAAGAAGCCCGTCGCGGAGCGCGGCTGGTGATCGCCATGCTCCCCGCAACCGAGGACGATGCGCGCGAGCTGGCACCGCTGCTGCGGGCCGAGGATCGCGCCGAGGTGCTGGCGCTCGGCGTCGAGCCGGTCGACGGCCTCTTGCAGAGCGTCGCCGCTGCACGCGAGGCCTGGACCTGGCGCGCCGACGGCCTGGTCATCTGCATGGCGGGCGTCGCGCCGCTCAGCCTGATCGGCCGGACCGGCGTGCCGTGGCTGCTCGGCTCAGATCTCGTGCCGGCGCACCGCCGTATCTTCATGGTCGAGACCCGCCGCGCCGTCGCCCGCTGGCTCGGCATGTTCGACGTGCTGCGCAACGTCGTCGATGCCCGCTACGCCGCCGCGATCCGCTGGCTGCGCTGGCTGGGCTTCGAGGTCGGCGAACCTTTCGCCTTACAGGGAGGCCTGTTCCGCACCGCCGTGAAGGAGGCCGCATGATCCGCCCCGGCACCATCGCGAAGTTGGAGGCCGCGCCGTCCTTTCCGGCGCTGCTCGCGGAGTACGCGGCCGAATCCGCCATCGAGGGCATGCCGCCGCCGTCTGCCCGGATGGAGACCTATCGCGCCCTCGACGAGGCCGGCGCGCTCCATGTTTTGGAGGCCGTGGCCGGCGACGAGCTGGTCGGGTTCATCACCGTCCTGTCGGCGCCGCTGCCGCACTACGGGCGGACGGTGGCGGTGTCGGAGAGCTTCTTCGTCGCCCGGGCGCATCGCCACACCGGCGCCGGCCTGAAGCTGCTGCGGGCGGCCGAGGACAAGGCGCGCGAGATCGGCTCGCCGGGGCTCGTCGTGAGCGCGCCGTTCGCCGGCCGCCTGTTCGAAGTGCTGCCGCGTTGCGGCTACGCCGAAGTCAGCCGGATTTTCTTCAAGAAGGTGACCGATGCCTGAGATCGCCGTTCATCGCGAGGCCATCCCGGCCATTTCCGACGAGGCGCTGGCGCGCATGACCGAGTTCGAGCGGCGCGTGCTGGAGGCGCCGCAGGTGCCGGTGCGTACCGATCATGTGCTGCATGCCGGCCTGTACGTCCGGACGCTGTTCATGCCCAAGGGCACGGTGATCACCGGCGCGCTGGTGAAGGTCGCCACCGTGCTCGTCGTGCAGGGCGACGTGATCGTCGCCGTGGGCGATGGGACCAGCCGGCTGGCCGGACACGCCGTTCTGGCGGCGGCGGCACACCGCAAGCAGGCCTTCGTCGCCCTGGAGGACAGCTACGTCACGATGTCGTTCCCGACGCGGGTGCGCACGATCGAGGAGGCCGAGGCCGAGTTCACCGATGAGGCCCATCGTCTGGCGTCGCGCCGGCCGGAAGCCTTCAACACCTTCACCGTTACGGGAGACTGACCATGTCTGGAGCAATGGCCGCCACGTCATTGGCTTTTACCGCGATCGGCACCGGCATGTCCTTCATGGGGCAGATCGGCCAGCAGAACGCGCAAGCCCAGGCCGCCAGCGCGGCGCAGGCGCAGGCTGTGTACCAGGCGCAGGTCGCCGCCCAGAACCAGGAACTGATGCGGCGGCAGGCCTACGATGCCACCCAGCGCGGGCAGGTCGCCGAGCAAAATCGTCGCCGGCTGATGCAGCAGCAACTCGGTGAGCAGACGGCAAGGCTCGCCGCGCAAGGCACCGACCTCGAAGGCAGCCCGACCGACATCCTGGGCGACACCAGGGCGGCCGGCGAACTCGACGCGCAGACCATCCGCGCCAACGCCGCGCGCGAGGCTTACGGCTATCAGATCCAGGGTTTGGGCTATGGCAACCAGTCGATCCTGGAGAGCACGCGCGCCGCGAACTCGGTCTACACGCCGAATTATCTGGGAGCGGGGGCGTCTCTGCTCGCGGGTGCTTCGATGCTCGCGGACAAGTGGAAGCCGTTTGTCACCCCTGCTACTCCTACGACCGGCGGCGCTCGGTAATGCTACAATCTCTGATACATGTTGGAGCAGGCACCCGCCGCGCCATTGTGCCGGAAAGCGACAATCCGCCGATCGGAACCGGTGAATACCTGAATTCGACAAGATATCGTGATGGGGCTCGAACTTGTGGTGGTGGCGGTAACTGGCGTGTTGCCGACGGAGCCTATTGTCGTGCTCGTAGACGTAGTTGCGGATTCAGCGGTACCGGAGAAAGTGAAGACAATCTCGCCAGCTTCGGTGTGCTGATATACGGGCGCACCCCATGCGGCGACGACCGAATCAACGGGTCGCCCGCGATACTTGGCAAGGGTCTTCTCGGCGTCGTTCTGCGGGTTGGCGCACCCCGCCAACAACAGCGCCAGCAGCAAGATCGTCTTCTTCATTCTCATCCTCTTCGCCCCATAGCCGTGACGCTAACGCAAGGATCGCTCTGATGGCAATCATCCGTTCCTACAACCAGCCCAGCGTCGAGGCGCGTGGTCTCCCCGGTGCGACGCTGCCGAGCAACGCGCCGCTGGGCGCTTTTGGCAACACGACGCAGACCGAAGGCGACGCGAAGGCTCTGCAGATGGCCGGCGAACAACTCGGTAAGGCGTCGGACGCAACCGAAAAGATAGCCCTCGCCATGATGAAGGAAGCCGAGAAGCTCGCGGGCCAGAAGAAGGGACAATGTCCATGTCCATGACGGCGGCGAACGAAAGCCCCACCGGCGACGACACCTTCCGCACCCTCAGGCCCCGAAGGGCCGCTGAACGGAGACGAACATGGCAAGCATCGAGACAGAAGGGCTGCCCTCGGCAGCGCCGGCCGCGGACCCATGGCCGCACGACCAGCTGGGGGGCGACACGCTGCTCGGCCTGGAAGCCGACGAGATGTTCGCGCGGCGGCTGGACACCGGGTTTGCGGGCGAGGTGCGCGGGCTGGTGAACGATCCGGCGACGGGTCTCGCGGGCCGGGACCCGGAGGCGGCGCTGGCCGGCATCTCAGGGACCATCCCGTTGTTGGCCGAGCTGAAGGACCGGTACCTCGCGCAGGCGAGAGGTCCGCGCCAGAAGGCGCTGCTGGAGCCGTTGATCGACCGCCGTCTCGACCGCGCCGGCAGCGAACTCGGCCGGATCGCGGTGCAGGCGACGTCGGTGCTGGACGACCGCATCGTGGCCGAGCGGCTGGCCGACCTGCAACTTGATGCGTCGCTGTCGTGGCAGGACAGGGCCCATCTGCGCACGCTGGGCGCCACCGTGGTGGGCGAGCTGCGCTACCAGGGCGAACGTAAAGGCTGGGACGCGGGGCGGACCGACACGGCGGTGCGCACGGGCCTCAGCGATCTCTATGCCGGCGCGGTCGAGTCGGCGAGCGGCCAGGATCCCGAGCGGGCGGCGACGCTCTACGACCACGCACGCGACGTGATCCAGCCGGACCGGCAGGCGGCGGTCGAGCGCCGGATCGACCGGGCGCGCGAGGAGCGTCGCGTGACGGAGATCGTGGGCGGCCTGGCCGCCACGCCGGACGATCCCGCACGGCGCCCGGACCCCGACGACTACCAGGCGCGGGCCACCGCAGCGACGCCGCCGGACGCCTCGCCGGAGGTGCGGGCGCAGGTGTCGAGGATGGCCAGCATCGAACAGGCGCGCGCCGACCGGGCCTGGCAGGCGTCGCGGGGCCGCGCGGCGACGGGCGCGCTCGACTGGCTCGGCGCCAATCCCGCGGCGCCCTTGATGGCGATGCCGGCGGAGCTGCGCGACGGGTTGAGCCCGGAGCAGACGGAGGCGCTCGACCGGACAGCCATGAACGGCGGCCGCGTCGTCACGGACCGCGACCTCTACGACAGGCTCGACGACCAGGCGGTGAGAAATCCGGAAGAGTTCACCGGCGTCGATCTCACGCAACATCGGCTGTCGCTCGGCGACAGCGACTACGACCGCCTGACCAAACTCCAACAGGCTCTCGTCGAAGGCAAATCCGATCCGGCCTTCGAGCGCCACCGTCTCGGCCGCCTGTTCCTGGGCGATGGACTGCGCAACGCCAACGTCGATCCCAACGGGGAGGAGGCCCGGACCGCGCGGCAACAGCTCGACAGGCTTTTAGGCGCCTTCGAATCCGTCGAGGGCAAGCCAGCAACGATGGCCGACATTCGCGGCCTCGTCGACGACGTGGCGGGCGATGTGCTGCCGCGCGGTGAAAGCGATCCAAATATCGTCCGGACCTCGGGCGGCGAGCCGGTCGAACCGAACGGCAATACGCAAATCGCACAGCAGCAAGAGCCAGCCAAGGCCGGCCAAGAGACTGCGCCGCCAACGAAGTCGGTTCTCGGCAGTTCTAAGTTGCAAGCCGCGACAACGAATTTGGCCACAGACCCGGGAAAGCGCGTGGTCTTGCCGAACGGTTTAAACGTGCCAAGCTCTGAAGATCCGAAAACAGAGTTCCTGATGTCGCCGGTCGGCGACCTTAGCGCCGTTGCTGCGGCCGGTTGGGAAGCGGGCAGAGATATTCGGGTAAGTCTCTTTGAAGCGATAGGCACAGCCCGCAAGTTACTCCGCAGGGATCTCGCCCAAGGTGGGCGGTTCGACTACCAGAGGCTTTGGAGTCCAGACGACGACGCTCCGGGCTACTTGCAGTTGCGCCAATTTCGCGATGTCTCGAATTTCAACGTGGGACTGTACATGCAACAAGCCGGCATTCCCCTTTGGGCGACTTTGTTGGTTGCGGGAGAGTATGCGGAAGAACATTCGAGCAATTACATGCCGAACGAGCCCTACGGTTTGGATCCGCGAGTCAAAAGATGGATCGAACGCGGCTATGAAGCGGGAGAAACCAGCGGCTTCAAGCGACCAAGAATAAAAAAAGCAACGCCGAGGACGGCAGATTGATTGGAATGTACTCGCAACCACATGCCAAGCGAGTCCTGCGGCCTGGATTTGCGAGTCAAACGGTGAATCGGACGTAGCTATGAAAATGACACCTTCACTCCCGCCGCCCCCGGCAATGCGTCGAAGCCCAATCGGCTATGATGATGATCGCGACCACGGCGACAGGCAGATAGTGCCATGCGAGGCCGGGAAGGCCCCCCTTGCGTGCCAATAGGAGCCAGTTTTCCGAGAAGGTACGAAAGCAAGTAGGGAGGGTCATCGGCGAACTTGGATCGAAGCAGAAACTCATTGGTCTGGACAAATCGTAGAGAGCGGCGAGGAAAAACAATACAACAGAGAAGCGCAGAGTCAGGCGGCGCAAGAGCGGCAAGGGCGCCCTGTTTATGCGGGCTTTCGTCGAAAGTCTTTTGGAGGCCAGGCGATGGCAGTCGACTAAGATCCAGGCGATGGCGACCGACAAGGACACGACGATCGCCGGTAGATAATGCCACAGGCGGCCGGCAAGGCTGGCTTTGGCCAAGGCGTCGGTTAGCATTCCGAAGGTGAGAGCGGAGCAAGCGGTCATTCGTTGCACCACGAAAGGCCCTTCCAGTTCGAGAGAGTCGAAACAGGTGCGCCCGATCAGGTCGAATAGAAAGGAAAGGACGATCAGAAGAACGACGAAGCGCAGGACCAGGCGAGGCAGGTGCGGCAAGCGCGTTGTGTTCATATGGGCCTTTTGCCGAAAATCTTTCGGAGCCCAGGCAATATCGATCAGCGTCCAGGCGATGGTGATCGACAAGGACAGAATGATAGCCGGCAGATAATGCCATAGGAGGCCGGCAAGGCTGCCTTCGCCCCAGTCTTCGTTCAGCATTCCGAGATAGACAGCGGAGAAAAAAGCCTGCTTGTCCGGCTCGAAAGGCCCTTCCAGTTCGAGATAGTCGACACTGATCTGTCCCATCAAGTCGAATAGAACAGACAGAGCGAGCGTGAGAAGGGCGAAGCGCGCGACCAAGCGCAACCCATAGAATGCCACAACTGAAAGTTGAATATACATAAAATAAAACTAGCATGCCTCGTGGAAACTGACCACGCTTTTGCACAAACCTTCGCGTCTTGATCGAGCAGACTAGTTACAAACGGACTTGGTCCGGAGACCAACATGGCAAATATCGAGATGGAGGAGCTGCCCTCGGCAGCGCCTGCCGCGGAGTCATGGCCACGCACCGAGTTGGGCGACGACCATCCGCTGGGCCATGAGGCCGACGAGATGTTCGCGCGGCGGCTCGACACCGGGTGCGCGGGCGAGGTCCGCGGGCTGGTGAACGATCCGGCGACGGGGCTCGCGGGCCGCGATCCCGAGGCGGCGCTGGCCGGCATCGCCGGGACCATCCCGCTTCTGGCCGAACTGAAGGACCGGTACCTGGCGCAGTCGATCGGCCCGCGCCAGAAGGCGATGCTCGAGCCGCTGATCGACCGCCGCCTCGACCGCGCCGGCGGCGACCTCGGGCGGATCGTGGCGTAGGCGACGTCGGTGCTGGACGACCGCATCGTGGCCGAACGCCTCGCCGACCTGGCGCGTGACGCGGCGCTGTCCTGGCAGGACGCGGCCCATCTGCGCACGCTGGGCCGCACGGCGGTGGGCGAGCTGCGCTACCAGGGTGAACGTAAAGGCTGGGACGCGAGTCGGACCGACACGGCGGTGCGCACGGGCCTCGGCGATCTCTACGCCGGCGCGGTCGAGGCCGCGCTCGGCCAGGATCCCGAGCGCGCGGCGAACGGGCGACGTGCCTGCATTTGATCCTACTCGTCTATGGCATACGCGCAAACCGATCTCTCGTCCCAACATTCCAAAGGTAACAGGAAAGAACCCGCAATAGTTGTGTTGAATGTGTATTGGGCAACCGATAAATTCAGACGCATGACGCGTCTTCGTTTCCGTTTCCTCTGCCGGGTTCTTCTTTCGATGATGCTCGCGGCACTACCGATCGGAGGCGTGCCGGCTCCGGCGTCGGGGCAGATTGCCTCAGAGCAGGTCGGCACGGACGACGACAGGTGGGATGGGGGACTCAACGAGAGCTCGACGGGGTTCAAAAAGAGGCTCGAACATTATCGCGCTCATGTGCGCGTTCGGCTCGGTCCCGAACGACGCCTTTCCAACGGAGTGGCCTGGCGGCTTCTCGTCGATGCGACCACCGGCCTGGCCGTACCACGCATCACCTGGATGTCGGATCGTCGGGCAATGCGCACAGCCAATCGGATATTCGACGGCCTTCAGGGGGCTGATTCGATCGTCTATGCAAGCCAGGCGGCGGAGTGGCAGGAAGCCTATGAGGAAGCTGTCCGGGAAGATAAAAAAAACGGGCCGGGTATGTCTTTCATGATTCCCCGTGATCATTTCATACGGCAGGAGATGGTTGCATTGACTTACGCAACCTCGAGGTTTGTGAGTTACTTTGCCGTGGTGGAATACGCCACGGCTGGCATGTCCAAGAGGCCCGAGCCCGACGGCTGGATTATCGATCTCGAACGGGAAAAAGCACTATATAAAACTACGTGTCACCAGGAGGACGGGTCCCCATCTCCAAGCTGGCTTGGGCAGGGAACGAAGTTCCGGGTCGAGGACTTCTTGGAGGTTTGCGACAAGGAGTCCGTCACGGCATTCGTGGCATTGTACAACAAGCACCTCGAACTCGCGACCAAGAGTGCCGCCTTTCGCCGCGATCCATATGCCGAGTACTGCAAAGAGGAGTTGGTGCCGCTCGCGCTGCTGGGGCCGGCCGGCTGGTATCTGGCCGTCTATCTGACAGTCAAAGGACTTGCCGTTCATCTGTCGGAGTTCTCGTCGCATGCGGGACGGAACTGTTTGCGTCGGGCGAGCGCTGTCATTCCGGTGATAATCCCTTATCGCGAGCTTGAGCCGTTCATGCAGCCCGGTCCACTGCGCGACGAACTCCTGCGCTCATGACATGACTTTTCAAGAAGGTTCCAGGTGGCCCTTGAGAAGGCGAGAGCGCCATTTTGCAAATGGCAAAGCCGCGATGTCGACGTGAGCTTCGAAATCAGGCCGTAGCAAATCACCCTCGACGAGGCCGGCGCGCTCCATGTACTGGCGGAAATTCGCCGAGAACTCCAACGAGCGAGCCAATGAAGCGACTGCTGTCGTGATGGCAGTAAGGACGTCGAACCTGCGTCGTTTGGCATGCCGTCGCTCTTCCAGTGGTGGCGCGGGCATGCATAGTGCTCGCCGCTGAATTCGCAGGAGGTCGGTGAGATGGTGAAGCCGGTGCGCAGGATCGTGACGGGCCACGACGAGGAGGGGCGTTCGGTCTTTCTCGAGGACAGGATGGCGCCCCATCCGTTCTCGCCGTCGCATTCGCCCAATGTCGGGCTGACCAATCTCTGGGTCCTCGATGCCGTGCCGACCACCAACGAGAGGGGGCAGCCTGATCCGACGGCGCGGCCGTTCAGGCTGGAGCCGCCGCCCGCCGGCAATGTCGTGCGCATCGTCGAATTCCCGCCCGACAGGGAGCGCAACTATGGCAACCAGGCCGAAGTGTTCAGCCAGTACGGCGCCGCCCAGGCGCACGACAAGGCCGCGCGCCATCCCGGCTTCCACAAGACCCACAGCGTCGACTACGCGATCGTCATCGAGGGCGAGATCTGGGCGTTGATGGACGTCGGCGAGACGCTCATGCAGGTCGGTGACGTGCTGATCCAGCGCGGCACCAATCACGCCTGGGCCAACCGCACCGATCGCATCGCCCGCGTGCTCTTCGTCCTGAACGGAGCCGCGCCCGCCTGATCGCCGAGAGGCGGCAACCTCGCGGCGGCCACCGCATTGTAGCTGAACAACACGCGGAGGTTCAGATGCGAGCACTTTCCTTCACGGCCGCTCTCGCTGTCGCAGCGAGCCTGACCGTGCCCGCTCTGGCAAAGGATCGCCCCGCCACCGATCAGGAAAGAGCGAGCCTCGAGGCCGCCGTGAAATCCGCGGGCTGCAGCGGCGGCAGGATGGAATTCGATGATGACAAGTCACCGCCCCATCCGTCGGGCAAATTCGAAGTAGACGATGCGATGTGCGGCGGCCAGAAGCACGATCTCGTCTTCGATCACGACTTCAAGCTGATTTCCAAGAAGGCGGATTAGGTCGCTTCGGCCAGTTGTCCGGACTGCCAGGGGCCCGTCGCCTCGCGTGCGATGCGCGTGAAGTTGCGCACCAGGCCGGTGGCAGCGCCTGTGCGCCATGCCATGGCCATCGCCAGCGGCGCCGGCTTCTCGGCGATCTCGAGGAGTCGCAGGCCCGGCATGTTGAATCGGGTCACAGTCGAGGGCGCCAGAGCCACGCCGATGCCCGCCGCCACAAAGCCCGCCACGGTGTGGATCTGGTCCGCATACTGGACGATGCGCGGCGAGAATTGGGCGCGCTGGCACATGTCCATCACCCGGGCATGGAGGAGTGGCGAGCCCGCGCGCGAATACATCACGAAGGGCTCGCCGGCGAACTGGCGCAGCTGCGTCGCGGGACGCGCGGCCAACCGGTGCATGGCAGGCACAAGTGCGAGGAATGGCTCGCGGATGAGCGTCACGATCTGCAGGGAACGCGAGCTGAGCGGCGGCCGGAGAAGCGCGACGTCGAGACTGCCCGATTCGAGCGACGTCACGAGGATCGAGGTCGTGAACTGGCGCAACTCGAGTTCGACGTCCGGATAGGTTGCCCGGAAGCGAGCGACGATGGGGGGCAGGATCGTGAAGGCATTGGACGGGGCGAAGCCCACCGTGAGGCGGCCGGTCTCGCCACTCCCGAGGCGCCGCACATCGTCCTCGGCCTGGTCGGCTCCGTCCAACAGCCGCCGCGCGCGCTCATAGAGGAGGAGGCCGGCCTGGGTGACCTCGAATTTCTTCTGGGTGCGATGGAGAAGACTGACGCCGAGTTGCCGTTCCAGCGTCTGGATTTGCCGGGTGAGGGGCGGCTGGGCAATGCCCAGCGAAGCGGCTGCCCGCCCGAAATGGCCTTCGCGCACCACGGCGCAGAAGTATCTCAACTGACGCAAATCCATGCTTGATACCCAAAAGGTATTGAAGAGGTACGGCCACGATATTGGACGTATCCACTGCAAGTTGGCAACGTCGGGTTGCATATTGAGTGAAGATCGAACGACCGAAGTGAGCCGATCTGCAGAGATATTCTGGATGTGTAATTTGCGTTCGAACGGCAATTTGCTGGTGCCGCCGTGAAGTTTCTCTGGATTTGAACTCCACTTCTTGCTTTGGCTTGGACGACCCGGCTCTGACAGTGATACCGAAGCGGTGATCTTTGTGTACAGGCCGGGCTTTCGGCGCGTAACGCGTAGGACCGTCGAATAGAAAGAAGATCAGGAATGGCAAAATCTCATCCCGTCGACGCCCATGTCGGCACCCGCATGCGCCAGAGGCGCACCCTGCTCGGCATGAGCCAGACCAAGCTTGGCGACGCGGTCGGTCTCACCTTTCAGCAGGTGCAGAAGTACGAGCGGGGTTCGAACCGGGTCGGCTCCAGCCGTCTCTACGAATTCGCCAAGGCCCTCGACGTCCCGGTCTCCTATTTCTTCGACGAGATGCCGGGCAACGTGCTGGCCGGCCGGCCGATGGCGGCCCGCGTGAAGAAGGGCGGCGGCTTCGGCGAGGCCGGGACGCCCTTTGCCGTAGAAAAGGACCCGCTGATCAAGCGCGAGACCCTGCAACTCGTTCGCGCCTACTACAAGATCCGCGAGGCTTCGGTGCGCAAGCGCATCTACGAGCTGGTCAAGACGATGGGAGCCGCCAGCACGAGCGCCGAGCGCGCGAAGAAGAGGTAGAGGGCAGTCAGGGGCGAGTGTCCCGCGCTCCTCGGAGAGAATGTGTCATCGCGAGCCACGCGAGGGATCCTTCGGCGATGCTTGCCATGCCAAAGGGCCCCTCGCCGGCGCCCGGGATCACACGAATGAGCGATGTCGTCGTCTCATGCCGCCAGCAGGTGCTCCGCGATCTGAACGGCGTTGAGAGCCGCGCCCTTCAGCAACTGGTCGCCCGCAACGAATAGCGAGATCGAGTGACCGCTGGGGTCTCCGAGGTCCTGGCGGATGCGGCCCACAAGGATGTCGTCCTGCTGGCTGGCGTCGCGCGGCATCGGGAAGACGTTCCGCTCGCGGTCGTCGACCAGGCGCACGCCGGGCGCGTTGGCGAGAAGCGCGCGGACCCGGGTCTCGTCGATCGGGCGCTCGCACTCGAAGGTGACCGCGGCGGCATGGGCGCGCAGGACCGGCACCCGCACGCAGGTCGCCGACAGTCGCAAGTCGGGATCGCCGTAGATCTTGCGGGTCTCGCGCATGACCTTGGTCTCTTCGTCGTTGTAGCCGGTCTCGGGATCGATTGCGGTGTTGTGGCTGAACAGGTTGAAGGCGTAGGGGTGCGGCAGCACCCTGGGCTGGAAGCTGCGTCCGTCGAGATAGGCGCGCGTCGAGTCGGCCAACTCGTCCATCGCCGCCGCGCCTGCGCCGGAGGCCGCCTGGTAGGTCGCGATGGTGATGCGCTTGATGCGATTGTGCTGGTGGATCGGCCAGAGCGGCGTGATGGCGATGATGGCGGCGCAATTGGGGTTGGCGACGATGCCCTTGTGGCCTGCGATGGCGCCGGCATTGATCTCGGGGATGACCAGCGGCACGTCGGGGTCCATGCGGAAGGCCGAGGAATTGTCGACCACGATGGCGCCGGCCGCGACCGCGAGGGGCGCGTAGCGCCTGGAGATGCCGCCGCCAGCCGAGAACAGCGCGATGTCGACGCCCTCGAAGCTCTTTTCGTTGAGTTCCTGAACGACCAGCGCACGGCCGTCGAACGACAGTTCGCGGCCGACCGAGCGGGCCGAGGCCAGCAACCGCAACTCCTTCACCGGGAAGCGGCGCTCGGCCAGGCAGCGCAGGAATTCGACGCCGACGGCGCCGGTCGCACCGACGATGGCAACGGTGAGGGGGCGGGAAGCGGCGGGTCTCGATGGCATGTCTGTCTCCTTCGTTCGAAGCCGGGAGACGGACGCCTGGAATGACAAAGGCCCCGTCCGAAACCGGCGGGGCCTTGAGGATTGTCCTATGACACGTTCGACTTTACGCGCACGTCCTCGCCGGCCCACCGAAGGTGGTCGTTTTGGTCGTGGTCGTTTTGGTCGCGAAGCGCGTCATGATGGCGACGATATAGGGCGAAGCCGGGCGGGATGTAAAGACGGCTCGATTGACGCCGGTGGCGCAGCCTAGCTCAGCCGCATGAACGGCTTGTCGCCGCAGACGGTGACGCGGTGGCCGTACCGGCGGTGCGGGAAGTAGTCGAACATCGCGTGGTGCTGGACGCAGCGATTGTCCCAGAAGGCCACGGAATTGGGTTGCCACTTGAAGCGGCACTGGAATTCCGGCGTCTCGACATGACGGTAGAGCATTTCCAGCAGCGCGTCGCTCTCGGGCTTGCGAAGCTGCGGAATGCGGAGCGTGAAGCCGCGATTGACGTAGAGGCTCTGCTTGCCCGTCACCGGATGGGTGCGCACGACCGGATGCTCGGCGTTGGGGAATTTGATGTCGTCGCGGTCCGTCGCCCTGACGCGATAGTAATGCGCCTTGGAACTGTCGTGCAGCGCGGTCAGGCCCTGCAGCATCTTCTTGATCGGCTCCGAGAGCGTGTCGTAGGCCCGGTACATGTTGGCGAACAGCGTGTCACCGCCGCCCTCGGGCGGAACCTCGGTGAGGTAGAGGATCGAGCCCATCGGTGGCTCGACGTCGCACGACACGTCGGAGTGCCATTCCTCGCCGGCGACGTGGCGTGACTTCTCGTCGGCCTTGATGACGAGGATCTCGGGATGCTCGGGGATGGCGATCGGCGCGTTGGGATGGACGTGCAGCGGTCCGAAGCGGCGGCCGAATTCCTTGTGCTGGTCGATCGACATCTTCTGGTCGCGGAAGAAGATCACCAGGTTCTCCATCAGTGCGTCGTGCACTTCCTGGAATTGCTGGTTGCCCAGCGGCTTGCCGAGATCGACCCCGAAAATCTCCGCTCCGATGCCGGGTGTCAGCTTGCGCACTTCGATCGACTGGTAGGCCATGCTCGTTTCCTCCCGGAGCTCGTGTCCGTTACGGGCGAGGATACGCGCCGTGGCAGCCCGCCGCAGGAGAATCTCTTCCAAGTCCGTAATGCGGACTCCGGGAATGCGGCCTGGCGAATGGGCGGTTGGGACGAAATCCGGTAGGATGGCGGGGCGATGAAAATCGACGTCGACCATTACCTCGTGCTGGGCGTGCCGCGGACCGCGGACGCAGCGACGATCCGTGCAGCCTATGTCGACCTTGCGAAGAAGTATCATCCCGACGTCGCCTCGGGGAATCCCGAGTTGGCGGCCTACAATTTCCGCCAGATCACCGCGGCCTATCAGGTGCTGAGCGATCCCGAGGACCGCGCCCGGTACGACGCCAGGGTCCAGTCTGCGCTCGACGCCGAGCGGGCGCGCCGCGAACAGGCGGCCCGGGCAGCGTCAACGGCGCGGGCGGCGAAGGCGGCAGCCAAGATCCGCTCGCGGCAACGCCTGGCCGCAATCCTGTTCGGCAAGGCCCAGTCGGGATCGCTCAGGCCGATGGCCCCGCGCCCCGCCGCGACGCCCTCGCGTGCCGTTCCCGCGCCCGGCCGGATCCCTCCCGGCTTTTTCTATCCGCCGCGCCCGATGGCGCCGCCGGCCGCCCGGCTGATACATGCCGACGCGATGGCGCGTCGCCGGGCAGCGATGATCCTCGCCACGGTGCTGATGGTCTTCATCGGTGTCGCGGGCTATCTCGCGCAACGCTACTTCCATGCTCCCGGCTTCGAAGTGATGGCCGCCTCCGAAGCGACGCGATCCGCTGCCGATCCGCTGCCCGAGAAACCCCGGTCGGTGCCCGTGCCGCAGATGCAGCAGCCCAGCCAGTACGGCGCCTCACCCGAACTTCCGCCCTCTGCGCCGGTGCCGGGCGCGACCGCCGGCCGCGCGGCGGTTCCGAAGCCCGCGCCGGCCGAGATCACCGACGGTCAATCGGTCTGTGTCGCCGACGACGGTGCGAAGTTCGCGATCATCAACCGCGGCGGCGAGCCCACCGTGATCTACAACGGCGCGTCGCCGGTGCGCGCCTCGGTCCAGTTTTCCGACCGCTATCTCGTCGTGCTGACGGGCATAGTACCGACCGACACGATCATGATCGGCATCCTGCGGGGCCAGGACAACGGTACCCACGTCTATTACGCCGATCCTCGCGGCGTGATCGTCCAGACCGTCGCCGCGCGGTGCGAGGGGCGGGCGTATTAGGCCTGGACGCCGGCTCTCTTGTCATCGCGGGCGGAGTAACCCCTGCCCTGGAGCGAAGCGAGGGATCTCATGCCAGCCAAAGAGTCCTCTGATCGTTCCGTCAGGTCTCAGGACGGCAAGCTTGTCCTCCACACATGACGAAGGCCGGCCCGCTTTGCGCAGGCCGGCCCTCGTCGTTTGGTCGCCCTACTTGTTGCGCACGCTATCGAGCGTCGGCAGCTTGTAGCGGTCCTCGGGATCGTTCCAGCCCTTGAAGTTGGGCTTGCGCTTCTCGGCGAAGGCGGCGCGCGATTCCATGAGGTCGCTCTTGGCGCCGTGATCGTGCAGAGCGTCGGCGAGGCGCTGCTGATCGGCGGTCGGGGCCGGGCGCATCTGGCGCATCATGTGGACGGTGTTGACGCGGCTGGCTGGCGGCAGGGTCAGCAGGTGCTCGGCCATCGACATGGCCGTCGGCATCAGTTCGGCGGCGTCGACCAGGCGGTTCACGAAGCCGATCTCGTAGAAGCGCTGCGCGGTGAAGCGGAAGCCCAGCGCCATCTCCATGGCCACCGGATAGGGCAGGTTGGCGATGTGGCCGTGATTGTAGCCGCCCAGCAGCCAGCGCTTGGCCTCGGAGACCTCGAACACCGCCTCGCGCACAGCCACACGGAGATCGGTGCGCTCGACCAGCATGAAGCCGCCGCCCATGGCGAAGCCGTTGATCGCGGCGATCACCGGCTTCTCGAGCTTGCCCGACATGAAGGGATCCTCGATCTCGGGGCGGCGGCCGCCCGGTGCGCCGTCCTTCAGCGATTCCTTCATGTCCTCGCCGGCGCAGAAGCCGCGGCCGGCGCCGGTGAAGATCGCGACTTCCAGGTCCTTGCTCTTGCGGAACTCGTTCCACGCCGCCGACAGTTCCGTCCGCATCTCGTGATTGAGCGCGTTCAGCCGGTCGGGCCGGTTCATCCGCACGACGAAGATCTGTCCGTGCTTCTCGGTTTCGACGACAGCCATCTTGATTTCCTTATCCCTTGATGAATGCGAGCAGGTCGGCGTTGAGCTCGTCTTTGTTCTGGGTCGCCAGGCCGTGGCTTCCCTTCGGATAGATTTTCAGGGTCGAGCCCTTCACCAGCCTGTGCGAGGCACGGCCGGCGGCGTCGATCGGCACGATCTGGTCGTCGTCGCCATGGATGATGAGCGTCGGCACGTCGAACTTCTTCAGATCCTCGGTGAAATCGGTCTCGGAGAAGGCCTTGATGCAGTCGAGCAGCGGCTTCAGACCGCCCATCATGCCCTGCATCCAGAAGAAGTCGCGAACGCCCTGGCTCACCTTGGCGCCGTCCCGGTTGGCGCCATAGAACGGCGTCGTCAGGTCCTTGAAGAACTGCGAGCGGTCGTCGGTCACGCCCTTGCGGATGCCGTCGAACACCTCCATCGGCAGCCCGCCCGGATTGGCCGCGGTCTTTAGCATCTGAGGTGGGACGGCGCCGACCAGCACGGCCTTCGAGACGCGGCTGGTGCCATGCCGGCCTATGAGGCGCGCAACCTCGCCACCGCCGGTCGAATGGCCGACCATCACCGCGTCCTTGAGATCGAGAGCCTCGAACAGAGCGGCAAGATCGTCGGCGTAGGTGTCCATCTCGTTGCCGTCCCAGGTCTGGCTCGAGCGCCCATGACCGCGGCGATCATGCGCGATCACCCGGAAGCCGTTTCTTGCGAGGAACACCATCTGGTCTTCCCACGCGTCGGCCGTCAGCGGCCAGCCATGGCTGAAGGTGACAGCGGGACCCTTTCCCCAGTCCTTGTAATAGATGTCTGTGCCGTCGCGGGTCTTGATGAAAGGCATGTGTCGCTCCTCTCGCTGCGGAATCCGTATTCGAGACGGGAGAATGCACCGGCCGCGAAGCCGGTGCGACTAGACATTGTGAGGAGCTACCGTCGCTCGAAGTCGATGCGTTCGTCGACCGGGAGGCCGAGCAGGTGGCGGCGCAGGCAATCGAGGCCGAGTTCGGTCGCGCCGATGCGCACCCAGTCGCGGCCGCCGACGAGGCGGGCCTGGCGCGTGACCGCGCCGCCCTCATCGGCGAGGCCGATGCAGATCGTGCCGCCCATGTCAGGCCGGTCCGGGCCTTCGTCGAGTTCGAGGAGCAACACCAGCGCGTGGCTGGCGCCGCTCGACGCACGCAAGGCCTTGGCGGCGGCCGCCGCCGCATCCGGCGCGACGGCGGTGACGCCCAGCTCGGCGATGTCGCGCGCGACGACGCCGCGGCGGAACGCACGCTCGGCGCCCGCGAGCGGGGCGAGGCGGGCGGCGAGATGGCCGCCGGTGATCATCTCGGCGGTGGCGAGCGTCGCGCCCTTCTCGAGCAGCTTGCCCAGCACCACGCCTTCGAGCGTCTGCTCGTCCTCGGCGACGATGAAGTTGCCCAGCCGCTTGCGCACCTCGGCCTCGGCCGGGGCGAGCAGGGCGGACAATGCCGCGTCGTCGTCGGCGCGCAGGGCGAGCTTGGTCTCGAGCTGCGGGTAATGCGCCTGGAAGCCGAGCTTGATGCGCTCACCCTCCTTGGCATCTTCCTTGAAGGCCGCGATGTCCCCCAGCATCTGGTCGGCACGCGATTCGCCGATACCGAACGTGTGGAAACGCTTCAGCTTCGTCACACCCTTGATGCCGCTCATCGCCAGGATGCGCGGCAGCACCTGCTCGTCGAGCATGCGGCGCATTTCGCGCGGTACGCCCGGCGTGAAGAAGAACCGCGCCTTGCCGATGGTGACGGCGAAGCCGCAGGCCGTGCCGATCGGATTGTCGATGAACTCGGCGTTGGCCGGCAGCATCGCCTGCTTCACGTTGTTGGGCGGCATGACACGCCCGCGACGCGCATAGGATTCCTCCATGCGCTTCATCCAGTATTCGCTTCGCACCAGCTCGACGCCGCAGGCTTGTGCCGCGACCTCCTGCGAGAGATCGTCGACCGTGGGGCCCAGCCCGCCGTTCACGATCACCGCATCGGCGCGCTCGCCGGCCTGGTGGAAGGCCTTCAGCAGGCTCTCGCGATCGTCTCCGACCGTGGTGCCCCAGTGGACGCCCAGCCCGACTTCGACGAGGCGGCGGGCCATGTGGCTGTAGTTGGTGTTGATGGTCTTGCCGGTGAGGATCTCGTCGCCGGTACAGAGGATTTCCACGCGCATTTGCAGGATTATCGGCTAACGTCTCTGCAAAATCGAGAGGGAGAGAAGCGATGACCCTATTGTCACCAGATCTGAAGGAGGCACTGGCGAAGGTCGGCACCTCCACCCTGACCGGCGTCCTGAACAAGCGCGGCTTGCGCAGCATGACCTTGTTCGACGTGTGGCCGATCCGGCCCGAGCAGCCGCGCATGGTGGGGCTGGCCTTCACGATGCGGTTCATCCCGTCGCGTGAAGACAAGGACGGACCCGCGTCCACCAGCCGGTCCATGGTGCAGCCGCAGGCGATGGAGGAATGCCCGCCCGGCCATGTGCTGATGATCGACTCGCGCGGCGATTCGCGGGCGGCGTCGGCGGGCGATCTCTATGTCGGCCGGCTGAAGGCGCGTGGCGCGGCCGGCATCGTCACCGACGGCGGCTTCCGAGACACCGACGGCGTACATAAGACGGGACTGCCGGCCTATCACCGCCGTCCGTCCTCGCCGCCCAGCCCGATCGCGCATCGTCCGGTCGACCTCAACCTGCCGATCGCCTGCGCCGGCGTCGCGATCTATCCCGGCGATGTGATCGTCGGCGACCGCGACGCGATCGTCGTCATCCCGCCCGACATCGTCGAGTCTGTCGCCCAGGAAGCGCTCGACGCCTATCACTACGAGGAATTCGCGGAGGCCGAAGTGGCGCGCGGCCGTTCGCTGAAGGGGTTGTTTCCTGTGGCGGGTGAAGACGCCAAACGCGACTACGAGGCGTGGAGGGCGCGGGGGAGTAAGTAGGGGCGGGCGCGACGCGACGGAAGCTGCCGTCTTCCCGCCGAACCAGCGACGACTTCATGCCGAGGAGGGCGCCCCTCGAATACCTCGGCGTAAACTCCGCGGCCGTCTCGAAGCATGGGCACGCGCACCCTGTCCGTTGCCCATCCTTCGAGACGCGGGCTGCGGCCCCTCCTCACTACGGGGTGGGGGTGTTGGAACAGGAAAGAAGGGAAGCATCGCTCGTTGTCACGCAAGCGACGTCCTGATCTCCAGGCCGTTCTTGAGCGTGAGCGTCACCGGCGTGCGCTCGGCAATGTCGGCCATGCGCTTCTTCTGATCGTCGTCGACGGCGCCCTCTATGGTGAGCACGCGGTCGATGCGCTGCTTGTCGCCGTCGCGGCTGAAATGAATGTCTGCATGGACGGCCGTGACCGGCCATTTCTTGCGCTCGGCATACATGCGCAAGGTAATGACAGTGCAGGCGCCCAGAGCCGATGTCAGGAGATCGTAGGGGGCGGGGCCGGCATCCTTGCCGCCCAGCTCCGGCCCTTCGTCGGCCGTGAGCTTGTGATGTCCGGCGTGGCCGGTGGAAATGGCGGTCGCGTAGTTTGTCGTGCCGATGCTTGCCTTTGCGTGCGCCATGTCCGCCTCCCGATGCTTGAGGGCCCGGGGTCGGGCCCTCGCATCAGTCTAGCGGCGCTTGCGGCGCGACGCTGCCTTCTTCGCGATCTTCTTCACGGCCTTCTTCGCCGCGGTCTTGGTCTTCGTGACGGCCTTCCTGGCCTTGCCGACGGCCTTCTTCACCGCCTTCTTTACGCTCTTCTTCTTCGCAGCCTTCTTCTTCGCGGGACCCGTCACGGCCTCGACGCCGCGCTGCGCGGCCTTCACGGCTTTGCGGCCGGCGCGCACGACCGCGATCTCGGCCTTCACCACAGCGTTGGCAACCGTGTCGACCAGCTTCGCCGTCGTCTTCTTCTTCGCAGCTTTCTTCTTCGCAGCCATGCAACTCTCCCTGTGCAATCCGCGAGACGGCAAACGCCGAACCTCGCACAAGGTTGCATCTAGGTTACGATTCGCATCGATGTCACGCCTTCTTCGCGCGCGCGCACCGTTCCAACATGAGTCATGTCGTCGCTGAGAGGCGCATCGAACGGCACTGCAGCGAGCAGTCCGCCGGCGGTTTGCGGATCGAACAGCAGCGGCAGCTTCGCATGCGATGAAGAACGCTCCATGCCATCGATGAGATGGCGTGCACGCAGGTTCTCTGGCTGCAGCGAGCTCGCAAAGCCCTGCGCGAACAGTTCGATCGCGCCCGGCAGTACCGGCAGTGCATCGAGTTCGATGTCGACGGTGACTTTGCCTGAAGCGCGAACCATCTCGGCGATGTGACCGGCAAGACCGAAGCCCGTCACGTCGGTGCAGGCGTGTGCACCTGCAGCAACGAGAGCCTGTGCCGCCGCACCCGATGGCCTGCGCATAGACGCCAATGCCGCATCGATCCAGCGTGCCTTCGCCATGCCACGCATCGCGGCCGCAAAGATCACGCCGGTGCCGAGCTTCTTGGTCAGCACCAGCCGGTCGCCCGGCCTGAGCCCGCCCTTGCGCAACGCCTGCGCCGCGGTGACGAGTCCGTTCACCGAGAAGCCGAGCGCCGCCTCGGGTCCTTCGCCGGAATGGCCGCCGATCAGGGCGCAGCCCGCGCCGTCGAGGATGCGTCGTGCGCCTGCCAGCATCTGGAACAGGTCTTCTTCCATCAACCGCTCGGCGGCTGCGGGCACGACCGCGAGCGCCAAGGCGCTGTGCGGCTTTGCGCCCATCGCCCAGACATCGCCCAGCGCATGTACGGCCGCGACCTCGCCGAAGGTGAAAGGATCGTCGATGAAGGTACGGAAGAAATCGACCGACTGGACCAGCGCCTGTCCCGCCGGCACCTCGATGATCGCCGCATCGTCGGGCGCGTCGAGGCCGATGGTGACGTTCGAACCGGGCGAGGGGCCGAGCCGTGCCAGCACGCGCTCGAGCACGCCCGCACCGACCTTGGCGCCGCAGCCGCCGCAGCGCATGCCGATATCGGCCAGCAGGCGCTTCGCTTCGGCATCGGCCAGCGCTGGATCGGGCGCCGCGGCGCGCGCGGACATGTCCATTGGGGCCGTCGGTGGCTCGCGATACATGCGCATCCACTTGCGGTCGATATGATCTTTCCAGCGCCAGACCCACGCGCCTTCGAAGGCGAAGCCGCCGCGCGTCGCCACCGCATGACCGTCGCCGGTGCCGAGGAGGGAGAGGTAGCGGCTTTGCGGTGTAAAGGGCCTTGGCCGCTGGCCGAGCAGCGCGAGACGCAGGTTCTGTGCGAGCGGCGGTCCGTGGCGCACGGCGAAGACCCCGGCCTTTGGACGCGGATGCGCGGTGACGCTGGCGCAGTCGCCAGCCGCGAACACGGCGGGATCGCCGCTCGACGCCAGCGTCGACTCGACCGCGAGGAAGCCGCGCTCGTCCAGGGGAAGGCCGGTGTCGGCAAACCACTTTGCCGCGCTGGCTTCGGTCACGACGAACACATCGTCGACCGCCAGCCGCTCACCGGACTCGAGATGCACCGCGTCGGCGTCGATGCGCGTGGCGGCGGCGTTCTCCAGCAGGCGCACGCCGCGCCGCTTGAAGATCGCGCGCATGCGGTTTCCCGCCGCCACCGCTTGCCCAGCCAGGATCTCGCCGCGCGTCGCCAGGGTCACCGACACCTCGGCCTGCCGCGCGACCTCGCGCAGGCGATGGTCGATGGCAAGCGCCAGCTCCACGCCACCCGCTCCGCCGCCGATCACCGCGACCCTGAGCGCCCCCTGCCAGTCTTTCACCCGTTCGAGGAAACCGAGCCACCGCCGGCCGAGATCGGCGATCGGCTTCACCGGCGTCGCATGCTCGGCAGCACCCGGGATCGAGCGCATGCTGGGCGAGGATCCGACATCGAGCGAGACGAGATCGTAAGAGACCGGCGGGCGATCCTTCAGCAGGACCTGGCGATTGATCCGATCGAGCCCGACCGCCTCGGCATGAAGCAGCCGCGCGCCGCTCCAGGCGCAGAGCCGCGCGAGATCGATATGGCATTCATCGAACGTGTAGGCGCCAGCCACGAAGCCCGGGATCATGCCGGAGTAGGGCGTCTCGACGTCCCGCGCGATCAGGGTCAGCCGCACGCCCGGCGTCGGCTTCATGCCGAAGCTCTTCACCACATGGACATGCGAATGCCCACCGCCCACGAGCACGAGATCCTTGAGGAAGGGGGCCGATTGCATCCCCCTCCTATAGCCCATCGGGCTGGAAGCCCCGATGGGGCGTGTCCAATTTTTCACCCTGCGGCCTCGCCTGGCGACTCCAGGCGTCCCGGTCCGCGTGAGTCCGAGTTATCGGTTGTTGATCTGGGTCGTGCTCCCATCCGGGGCGACGATCGTCGTGTTTCCGTTGATGGTGTAGTAGCGGGATATGCCCGACGAACTGATGATGCTGCCGCCGCCGTTGCCGTTGCTGGTGATCCTGGAGGTGGAACCGTCCGGTCCGATCAGCGTGCCGCCACCCTGTCCGTCGCCATACATGCGGGAAATGCCCGAGGGTCCGCTGGCCGCCCAGCCGCCGTTGCTGCCTTCATAGACCTTCGTCGTTCCGCCGGGCCCGACCAGCGTTCCGCCACCTTGGCCGTTTCCGTAGAAGAAAGTCTGTTGCGCGACCGCCACAGAACCCGACATGGCAAGACCGGTAAAGCTCATCATGACTAAACGGCGCATGTATCTATTCCTTCTTCTGAAGAGATATAGCGTTGCAAACTTAAATAGTATTATTAAATTTTGAAGCAACGGCAGGTTGCTTTTTCGAACTTGAAGGGCGCATGGCGACCAAATGCTCGCTTTGTAATAAATTCTGATGTATATCAATTGATTAGGGGCAATTGTTCCCCTTGTTTGGGGGCGTGCCTCATGGCCGTCAGTTCCGGCCTCTCGGTTTCGCCCGATCTTTCCGGCGACGGCGTCTCGCGCGTCGCGCAACCGCGTTCGTCGTGGTCGCTGTCCTGGCCGCTGGTACTGGGGCTGCTCCTCTTCATATGTCTCGCCAATGGCAGCGGTTTCCCGCTGCTGGCCGATCCCGACAGCCATTGGCACATCGCGGTCGGCAACTGGATGCTGGCGCACGGCACCGTGCCGACGGTCGATCCCTTTTCCTTCACCTTCGCGGGCCAGCCGTGGATCGCCAAGGAGTGGCTGTCGCAGCTGCTGATGGCGTCGGCCTTCAAGCTGGGCGGTTGGGGCGGCACCACCGTGCTGGCGGCGGCCGCGATTGCCGTCTCCTTCGCGCTGATGCTGCGGCTGCTGCTGTGCGACCTGCGCCCGCTGCCCGCCGCGTTGTTCGCGTTGGCCGCCATCGTGATGACGCTGCCGCACTTCCTGGCACGCCCGCACGTCCTGGCCTTCCCGTTCATGCTGATCTGGATGGCGGGCCTGGTGCGCGCCGTCGAGGAACGCCGCGCGCCGACGCCGCTGCTGCTGCTCGCGATGCTGCTGTGGGCCAACCTGCATGGCGGCTTCACGCTCGGCTTGCTGCTGGGCGGCGCCTTCGCGGTCGAAGCGCTGTTGGGCGCGCGTGATGCCGAGGAACGCAAGGCTTTGTTCGCCGGCTGGGCGAAGTTTGGCGTCGCCTCGTTCATCGTAGCCTGCATCACGCCCTACGGACCCGAGCCGATCCTCGTCACCCTGCGCATCTTTGGCATCGGCGATGCACTGGCCTTCATTGCGGAATGGAAGTCGCCCGACTTCCAGAAGCAGCCGCTGGCCGAACTGGTCTTGCTGGTCGCCCTCTACGCCGCCCTGTCGCGCGGTCTCAGGCTGCCGTTGCTGCGCCTGCTGATCGTCCTGGGCCTGCTGCACCTCTATCTTGCCTATGCTCGGAACGCCGAACTTCTGGCCATGCTCGCGCCGCTCGCGATCGCGCCCCTGCTGGCGCGCCAATGGCCGGCGCTGCGGCCCGATCCCGCCGACGGGCAGGGCTCCTCGCTCACCGACCAGGCCGCCGCGCTCGCGAAGCCCGCGGGACTCGCGGCCGTTGCCGTCGGCATCGCCGCCTGCGCCACGATCGCGCTCGGCCTGGTGCGCTATGGCGGTATCGTGCCGCCGCTCTCGACCATGCCTTCGACCGCAATGGCTTACGTGAAGCAAGCCGGCATCGGCGGCCGCGTGCTCAATCACTATAATTTCGGCGGCTATCTCATCCACGCCGGCGTGCCGACCTTCATCGACGGTCGCGGCGAGCTTTACGGCCAGGATTTCATCCGCCGCTACGCCGACACGATCAGCCTGCGCGGTGGCGAACCGCTGGAGCAGATGCTCGAGCGCAACCGCATCGACTGGACCTTCATGCCACCCGACCAGCCGGCCAATCGTCTGCTCGCCCGTCTGCCGGGCTGGCGCCAGGCCTATGCGGACGAGGCGGCGGTGATCTTCGTGCGCGAGCGTTCCGCCGGGCGCTGACCCGGCCGGAGGTGACGTTCGTCTGTCGACGCCTGCGCAACGTTCACTTCATCCGCGTTGCCGGCTGGATGTAGCAGGCCGTGACGGAGATCGTGCCGGGCTGGAAGGTCGAATCGGCCTTGGCGAGCTTGGCGGTGAGTTCGTTGCTGACCGTGGCGATGAACATGCAGCGCTGGCCCTCTGCCACAGTCTTCCGGTTACCCATGACGAGCGTGCCCATCGGCGGGGTCGAGACGCCGAGGGTGACGGTGGCGCCGACGTCCGATGAGCCGTTGACGCAGACCAGGCTGGTGAAGGAGACGTCGGGGATCGTGTAGGCCAGGGTCAGGCTCTGGCCGATGTTCTGAAACGGCGCGCTGAAGCATGGGTAGTTGCCGTGCAGTTCGCTCGGCATCTTCGCCGGCGCCGGAGGATGCGGCTGTTCCTGAGCGGATGTCTGGGCCTGTCCGGCACCGCTGCCCGCCACGATCAGAAATACGGCGGCCAGCGCGGTTGAAAAGACTTTCATCAAAACTCCCCTTTGTTGTACGCGAGTATGCGGGAGCTGATTGCCGGGGTGAAGCGTCAGTGCTTGCGAGAAAGCGATAGGTTGCTCGCCACACTCGGCGTGGCACCGTTCTTGTCATCGGTGCACAGACGCAGTTCCGGCACTAGTGTCACCTGGGCATAGCGAAGGTCCTTTGGGCCGTACGCGTCTGCCTCATGGGAGACGGGCGGTACGCACCTGTGATGACCACCTCGCGTCGTCGGCCGAGGCAGAAGGACGCGTTCGCACCGGCGTGATTGTATAACCACCCGAAACGCTCATAGATGGCGCTGCATGGTGCTCACGATGGGCCTTCGACTGGCAGGGACTTTCCGACGAGGCGCTCGCTTCGTGCGGATGCTTTGCATCCTGTCGCTGGCGGTCGCGAGCGTGCTGCATGTCGTGGGCGATTGCCGCGGGGCCATGTCGGCTGGTGGCCCGACCTCGGTATCGAGCCTGCCGGACGGGCAGGGCACCGATACCACCCAGGCTGCCGAGACCTGCCATAGCTGCTCGGTCGCGTCCTATTTCAATGCCGTGACGTCCGGCGCCGTCGCCCTGGCGGCGGACGAAGTGCCCGAGGGGCGCCTCGTCCAGGTCTTCCCCGTCTCCCTGCGCATCGCCGGACCTCCCCCCAAGGGCTGAGTCATCGCGTTTCGTTCGCCGCACCGGTCCTGCCGGCGCGGTTCGCCGATGATTGCTCTTTTGGGATCAGGTCATGTCCATCCGCGTTTTCGCGGCGCTCGCTGCAACGTCACTCGTTGTCGCCGGTGCGCCCGGCGCCGTCCTTGCGCAGACGTCAAAGACGTCGCGCACGGCCCAGACGCCAACCCAGCCGCAGCGCGCCGCGACCGGCACGCTGACGCTGCGCCAGGCGCTGCAGCAGGCGGCCAATGCCAGCCCGCGCCTCGACGTCGCCGACCGGAACATCGGCATGGCGGCCGGCCGGCATCAGCAGGCGGGCGCGCTGCCGAATCCGACGATCGGCTTCGAGGTCGACAATTTCGCGCCGGGTAATTCCGAGACGGTAGGCGGCGCCGAGACGACCTTGATGCTGAGCCAGCTCATCGAGCTCGGCGGCAAGCGCGACGCGCGCGTGTCGGCGGCCTTGGGCGATGCCGATGCCATGCGCTGGGAGAAGGAAGCGGCCCGACTGGAGCTGTTGTCGGAGACGACGCTGGCCTTCGTCGAGGCGCTGTCGGTACAGCGGCGCATCCAGATCCTCGACCGGCAGGCCGCGACTCTCGAGAGACTGGTGCCGCTGATGCAGCGCCGCGTCGAGGCCGGTGCCTCCTCTCCCTCGGAGGTGACGCGCACCCAGACGGCAGTGGGCATGACGCGGCTGGAGCGCGAGCGCGCGCGTCTCGCCTTCGCGGTGGCGCGGCGCGACCTCGTCGCTCTGATGGGCCGCGACACGCCCGACTTCACCGCAGTCACCGGCGATTTCGGCCGTCTCGTGCGACCGGCGGCGCTCGAACTGCTCATCAAGGCGATCGACGACAACCCGCAGCTCATGCGCTGGACGGCGATCCGCGCCCAGCGCGACGGCGAGCTTCTGGTGGCGCGCTTGAAGCCGATCCCGGACGTCACCGCGAGCCTCGGCTGGCGCTATTACTCCGACACCCAGCAGAGCGCGATTCGCCTCGGCGTCTCGATGCCGTTCCCGGTGCTCGACCAGAATCGCGGCGGCATCCGCGAGGCGCAGGAGAATTCGCGCAAGGCCCATGCCGAGCGCGCGGTGAACCGGCTGGCACTGATCGCGGTCGTCGCCAAGGCGCACGACACCGCCAACAACCAGCTCCAGCAGCTCGACCTGATCCGCAAGACGATCCTGCCGACGGCGCGCCAGACCTACGCGACCATCGAGGCGGGGTACGGGCAGGGCCGCTTCACGGTGCTGGAGATCCTCGATGCCTATCGCGCCGTCGCCGATGCGGAGCTGATGGAGCACGAGGCGCTCGCGAGCTTCCACTCGGCCGTCGCGACGATCGAGGGGCTGACCGCGACCCCGGTGAACCTGGCGAGGGCGAGACAATGAATTTCGTGAAGAAGCTACTGGGCTACGCGGTCGTGGCCCTGGTCTGCGCCGGCATCCTGGGCGCGGCGGGCTATTACGTCTTCGACGCGCGATTCGCCAAGCAGTCCAAGGCCACGGCGAGCAAGGCCGGCCATGGAAAGGAAGGGGAGAAGGACGCGCACGGCCACGACGAGGGCGTGAAGCTCACCGATGCGCAGGTGGCGGCGGCGGGGATCGAGATCCTGAAGGCGGGACCGCGCGAGCTGCGCGACATCCTGCTGCTCAACGGCACGATCCAGCCCAACCAGGAGACGCTGGTGAAGGTGACGCCGCGCTTTCCCGGCGTCATCCGCAGCATGCGCAAGCGGCTGGGCGACAAGGTGAAGACGGGCGAGGTACTGGCGACGGTCGAGAGCAACCAGAGCCTCACCGTCTACGAGCTGAAGGCGCCGATCGACGGCACCGTGATCGATCGCGACGGCACCTTGGGCGAGTTCGCCTCGGAAGCGCGGCCGATCTTCACCATCGCCGACCTGTCGACGATGTGGCTCGACTTCGCCGTCTTCCGCAAGGATTTCGCCAAGGTGCGCCTGGGCGATGCCGTGTCGATCGATGTCGGCGACGGTGGCCCGCCGATCGAGGCGAAGATCGATTACCTCTCGCCGATCGGCGCCAGCGACACGCAGTCGGCGGTGGCGCGCGCCATCGTGGCCAACGACGGCCGCCTGCGGCCGGGCCTGTTCGTCAGCGGCCGCGTGGTGCTCTCGGCGCGGCCGGTCGACGTCGCGGTCAGCACCGGCGCGCTGCAGACGCTCGACGGCAAGACGGTGGTCTTCGTGCGCGCGGGCGAGGCCTTCGAAACACGCGAGGTCGAGCTGGGCGGCCGCGATGTCGACTGGGTCGAGGTGATCTTCGGCGTCGTCGACGGCGACCTCTACGCCGCGAAGAACAGCTTCGTGATCAAGGCCGAGATCGGCAAGGCGGGAGCGGCGCATGAGCATTGATCGCCGCACACGTCACACCCAACGACCCCACCCTGAGGAGCGCTCCGCAGGAGCGCGTCTCGAAGGGTGGGTACGCGCACCGCGTCCGTTGCCCATCCTTCGAGACGGCGCGCTGCGCGCACCTCCTCAGGATGAGGTGGCGTGGAGGGCACCGTTGTGATCAACCGCATCCTCGCTTTCTCGATCCAGAATCGCTGGTTCGTCATCCTCGCCGCCATCGCCGTCGGTGCGCTGGGCGCGTGGAACTTCACGCGGCTGCCGATCGACGCGGTGCCGGACATCACCAACGTCCAGGTGCAGGTGAACACCGTGGCGCCGGGCTACTCGCCGCTGGAAGTCGAGCAGCGCATCACCTTCCCGCTGGAAACGGCGATGGGCGGCCTGCCGAAGCTCGAATACACCCGCTCGCTGTCGCGCTATGGCCTGAGCCAGGTCACCGTCGTCTTCAAGGACGGCACCGACATCTACTTCGCCCGCCAGCTCGTGAACGAGCGCATCCAGCAGGTGAAGGAGCAGCTGCCGCCGGGCACCGAGACGGCGATGGGGCCGGTCTCGACGGGCCTGGGCGAGATCTACATGTACGCAGTCGAAGCCAAGTCGGCTGCGAAGAAGCCGGACGGTCAGCCCTATACGGCGACCGACCTGCGCACCATCCAGGACTGGATCATCAAGCCGCAGCTTCGCACTGTGCCCGGCATCGTCGAGGTCAACACGATCGGCGGCTACGAGAAGCAGTTCCACGTCCTGCCCGATCCCGCGAAGCTGATGTCCTACCGGCTCACCTTCCGCGACGTGATGTCGGCGCTGGCGACGCACAATGCCAATGTCGGCGCGGGCTATATCGAGCGCAACGGCGAGCAGTATCTCGTGCGCACGCCGGGCCAGGTGAACACCGTGCCGGAGATCCGCGACATCGTGGTCGGCACACGCGGCGGCGTGCCGATCCGCATCGGCGACGTGGCCGAGGTCAAGGAAGGCACCGACCTGCGCACCGGTGCCGCCACGCTCGACGGCAAGGAAACCGTGATCGGCACGACCATGCTGCTGATCGGCGAGAACAGCCGCACGGCCGCGCAACGGGTGGCCAGCAAGCTCGACGCGATCGCGGGATCGTTGCCCGAGGGCGTCGTCGCCAAGGCGATCTACGACCGCACCAAGCTCGTCGAAGCTACGATCTGGACGGTCGAGAAGAATCTTCTGGAAGGCGCACTGCTGGTCGTCGTCGTGCTGTTCCTGATCCTGGGCAATTTTCGCGCGGCCTTCGTCACGGCCTGCGTCATCCCGCTGTCGATGCTCTTCACCATCACCGGCATGGTCGAGAACCATATCAGCGCCAACCTGATGAGCCTCGGCGCCATCGACTTCGGCATCATCGTCGACGGCGCGGTGATCGTGGTCGAGAACTGCCTGCGCCTGCTGGCCGAGGAGCAGCACAAACGCGGCCGGCTGCTGACGCGCAACGAACGCTTCGCCACGATCCTCGCGGGCGCGCAGGAGGTCATCAAGCCCAGCCTGTTCGGCACGGTGATCATCGGCGTCGTCTATTTGCCGATCCTCACGCTGACCGGCGTGGAAGGAAAGATGTTCACGCCGATGGCGTTGACCGTCCTGATGGCGCTGGCGGGGGCTGCGATCCTCTCCATGACGCTGGTGCCGGCGGCGGTGGCGCTGCTGGTGACGGGCAAGGTCTCGGAGAAGGAGAACTTCTTCATGCGCGGCGCGCTGCGGCTCTATGCGCCCGCGCTGGAGACCGCGATCCGCCTGCGCCACGTCGTGGTTATGATGGCCTTCGTGCTGGTCGCCGTGGCCGGCGTCGCGGCCTCGCGCATGGGCGGCGAGTTCATCCCCTCGCTCGACGAAGGCGACATCGCCATGCACGCGATGCGCATTCCCGGCACCAGCCTCAGCCAGTCGGTGCAGATGCAGGAGGCGCTGGAGAAGGCGATCCTCGAATTCCCCGAGGTGAAGGAGGTCGTGGCCAAGATCGGCACCGCCGAGGTCGCGACCGACCCGATGCCACCCAACGTCGCGGATAATTTCATCCTGTTGAAGCCGCGTTCGGAATGGCCCGATCCCAAGCGCTCCAAGGCCGACCTGGTGACGGCCATCGAGAAGCGGGTCGAGCAGATCCCGGGCAACAATTACGAGTTCACGCAGCCGATCCAGATGCGCTTCAACGAGTTGATCTCCGGCGTGCGCAGCGATCTCGGCATCAAGATCTTCGGCGACGACCTCGACACGTTGTTGTCGATCGCCACCAAGGTCGAGGGCGTGGTGCGCTCCGTGCCCGGCGCCGCCGACGTGAAGACCGAGCAGGTGAGCGGCCTGCCGATGCTCACCGTGAAGCCCAATCGCGCGGCGCTGGCGCGCTACGGCATCAGCCTCGCCGAGCTGCAGGACGTGGTCGCCATGGCGGTCGGCGGGCGCGAGGCCGGCCTCGTCTTCGAAGGCGACCGCCGCTTCGAGATCGTGGTCCGCCTGCCCGAGCATATGAGGGTCGATGTCGAGGCGCTCACCTCGCTGCCGATCCCGGTGCCGATCCAACCCAACGGGACGAAGGAGAACGGTCGCGGTCTCGTGCAGACCGGGCTCGGCAATGCCGCGCCCTACATTCCGCTGTCCGCCGTGGCCTCGATCGAGATCGCGCCGGGGCCGAACCAGATCAGCCGCGAGAACGGCAAGCGCCGTATCGTGGTCTCGGCCAATGTGCGCGACCGCGATCTCGGCTCGTTCGTGTCGGAGGTGCAGCGTGTGGTGGGTGAGCAGGTGAAGCTGCCGTCCGGCTACTGGATCGGCTGGGGCGGCCAGTTCGAGCAGCTCGTCGGCGCCTCGCAGCGGCTCGCCATCGTCGTGCCGGTGGCGCTGCTGCTGATCTTCGTCCTGCTGTGTATGAGCCTGGGCTCGGTCGGCGATGCGCTGCTGGTGTTTAGCGGCGTGCCGCTGGCGCTGACCGGTGGCGTGGCCGCACTCGTGCTGCGCGACATCCCGCTGTCGATCAGCGCCGGCGTGGGCTTCATCGCGCTATCGGGCGTGGCCGTGCTGAACGGGCTGGTGATCATCTCGTTCATCCAGGGCCTGCGCGCCCAAGGACGGCCGGTCGCGGAGGCGGTGCGCGAGGGCTCGATCAAGCGGCTGCGTCCCGTGCTCATGACCGCGCTGGTGGCGTCTCTCGGCTTCGTGCCGATGGCGATCGCGACCGGTGCTGGCGCCGAAGTGCAGCGACCGCTGGCCACCGTGGTGATTGGCGGAATCATCTCGTCGACCATTCTGACCCTGGTGGTCCTGCCGGCGCTGTACGCCCTGTTCCATCGCGACAAACCAGTTCAACAAGAGGAGAGCGCATGAAGACGTTTCTGATCGCCGCGGCGATGATGTTGTGGGCGGGCCTGGCCGTGGCCCAGCACAGCCATGGCAGCACCAAGGGCCCCAATGGCGGCGCCGTCCAGGACGTGGCCGGCGTCCACGCCGAGCTTGTGATGGCCGGCAACGCGGTGACCATCAACATTCTCGACGAGAACAACAAGCCGACCTCGGCCAAGGGATTCAGCGGCACGGTGCTGATCGTCTCGGGCAGCAACCGCGAGACGGTGCAGCTCGCGCCGTCCGGCGACACCGCGCTGAAGGGCGAGGCCAAGGCCGCGATCCCGAGCGGCGCCACCGTGACGCTCGTGCTGAAGAACGCCGCCGGCAAGTCGGGCCAGGTCAAGTTCTAACAGGTAAAAAGCATGAAGCGCCTGCCCTCCATCATCGCCCTGCTGTCGCTGGCAGGATGCTCCGGCGTTGTGCCCGCAGCGGGCGAGACGATCGACGGCGAGAAGTTCTCCGGCACCTTCAGCCGTCGCACTGACGGAATCGGCGGCGTAGTGGCGCTCACCAGCGACAGAGGTGCGCTCTGCGAGGGCCGCTGGGCGCTCGACGAGGATCATGCCGGCTCGATGGCACTCACCTGCGCTGACGGCCGTACCGGCACGGCCGAGCTTATGCCGGGGCGAGAGACCGGTGGCATGATGAAGGGGATGCTGGGCGGCAAGCCCTTCGCGGGCACCTACGATAGTCCCGTCAGGTGACGGGGATTACTCCTTCAACACAATCCACGTGCAGTGACCCAGCGCGCAGAGCCTGCCTGACTCCGTGTAGAGCGCAGTGCCAGAATAGAGCTTGCGGCCCTCCGCGCCGATGCGCCAGCCAACTATGGCGCAGCGCTCGCCGACCCTCGGCCGGTCGAACACTTTCGCGGTCATGCGGCCCGTGAGGGCGGGGCGGATGTCGTCGGGATCCTGGGCGGCCCAGGCGCCGGGGCAGTCGAGCGTGCCCCACAGGAATTCCGGCTTGATGCGACCGTCGCCGTCGGCGTGGTTGGCGTGCGGCACGTAGCAGGAGAGGGACGTGCCGCTGCCCGAGTGGCTGCCAAAGACGCGCAGCCCGTCCCCGACGGCACGACTGCGACCGCAGACGAGGCACCACTGGAAATCGCTGCCTTCGCCGCAGCCGCCGACGGCATCCTGGTGCAGGACCTCGTTCCAGTCGACGGGCGGTTTCGGCGGCTCGAGGTGGTCCACCGAGCCGGCGCGCGCTTCACAGATCAACGTCTCGCCGTCGCGCATCATCATTGCCACGTCCTCGCGCACGAGGTTCATCGGCGTCTCGATGGGGATGGGAGCGCGCAACGTGATCTCGACCGCGCCATTTCCGCCGAACGCGCTGGTATAGCGGTCGGCCAGCAGCCCGGCGACATAACCGCCGTTGCCGGAGAGGCGTGGGCCGTTGAAGCCGGCCTTGATGGTGAGCGTGTCGTCCAACGTCGCCTCGTCGCGTGAAAACCGGGCGTCGAAGCTGCCGTGCGCATGCGAAGAATGCAAGCCTGCCGGGCTGTCTGCCGGCTTGCATCGCTGCTCGCGGTCGTCGAGGGTGAGTCGATGGGATCGGCTTTGCCGTGGGCGCTCGTGGCGCTTTGCTTTGCGCTCGGCGTGGCCAGCCGCTCGATCAGCGACACATTTCTCGTGTTCGTGCCGGCGCTGCAGCATGCCTTCGATGCCAATCGCGGCTCGGTCACGCTGATCTACAGTTTCGCCTTGCTGGTCGGCGGTACCGCCGCGCCGATCACCGGCTGGATCCTCGATCGCTTCGGCCTGCGCGCGCTGACCGTGTTCGGCGTGATCGCCGCCGCCGGCAGCACCGCGCTCGCCTCACAGGCCGACCATCTCTGGCATCTCTATCTGTCGCTCGGCGTGATGATGGGGTTCGGTGCGGCGTCGTTGTCGGGGATTCTCTCCTCGTCGCTGATCGGGCGCTGGTTTCCGGCCAATCGCCTCGGTGTGCCACTGGCCGTCTCCTGGTCGGCGTCGGGCGTCGGCGCGATGGCGACGTTTCCCGCGGCGCAGTACCTGATCGAGACCGACGGCTGGCGTCACGCCTATCTCGTCTTCTCGGGGGGTAGCGCGATCTTCATCCCGCTGCTGCTCGTGCTGCCGTGGAAGCGGATCGAGCGCGGCGCGCCTGGTCTCGCCAGGCTGCGTGAGACGGCGGCGCCCGGCATCACCGTGCGCGAGGCGCTGCGCGACTGGCCGTTCTGGGCGCTCACTTCGTCGTTTGCGCTGACCTCGATCGGCATCTTCTCGCTGATGCCGCAAACCATGGTCTATCTGCTCGAACGTGGCATGGACGGCCCCTATGCCGCGCGCGCGATGGCCGTCGCGGGCTTCCTGACGCCGCTCGGCATGATCGGCTTCTCGTGGCTGGCCGATCGCGGCGGTCGGCGGCTGGCGGCGGTCCTGGCCTATGCCTGCTCGATCGCGGGCGTCGGAGCGCTCGCGCTGGTGCGGGGGCCGAGCGACGATGTCTGGCTGTGGACCTTCGTGCTGCTGTTCGGCGGCAGCATGGGGTCGCGCGGGCCGATGATCTCGACGCTCGCGACCCTGCGGTATCGTGGCGCCCATTTCGGCCGGATCTACGGGCTGATCGCCATCGGCATGGGCCTGGGCGGCTTCCTCGGCGCCTGGATCGGGGGCGTGCTGCACGATCTCACCGGGGGCTACGCGGCGGTCATGGTGCTTTCGGTGCTGGCCCTGGCAACGGCGGCGGGGACGCTGGGCTCCGAGGCCGGGGCGCGGGAGCGGCTCAGCCGCTGAAATCCTGCCGCATGACATGTCGGTGACGTTTGCTCCCGCATATTGTGTTTCTCCCGGAGTCCGGCCACTATGGCCGGCATGTTGGACCGCATCGATTTTCCGAGTAGTCCCATCCTGCGGCGGCGGCGGGCCTAACCGTGACGCCCGGCCTTGAGTCCTGCCACGCGCTGGTGCTCAACGCCGATTTTCGGCCCCTGTCGTATTTCCCCTTGTCGGTCTGGTCGTGGCAGGATGCCGTCAAGGCGGTCTTCCTCGACCGCGTGAGTGTCGTCTCCCAGTACGAGCGCACGATCCACAGCCCGACCTTCGAGATGCGGTTGCCCAGCGTCATCGCGCTCAAGGAGTATGTGCCGGCCGCCCGCCGCCCGGCCTTCACGCGGTTCAACGTGTTCCTGCGCGACCGCTTCACCTGCCAATATTGCAATGGTGACTTCGCCACCAACGAGCTCACCTTCGACCATGTCGTGCCGAAGTCGCGGGGCGGCCGCACGAGCTGGCAGAACGTCGTCACCGCCTGCAGTCCCTGCAACCTGCTCAAGGGCAACATGCTGCTGAAGGAGAGCGGCCTCGTCCTTCGCTGCTCCCCGGTCGAACCCTCGACTCAGATGCTGCAGGAACATGGCCGGGCCTTCCCGCCGGGCTACCTGCACGAGAGCTGGCGCGACTTCCTTTATTGGGACTCGGAACTGGATCAGGGCTAGGGCTTTCGAGCGCGAACGCCTTAGTCCTGCTGATCCAACTCCAGTGGCGGCAGCGCTTTCTGAGGCGCGAAAGCCCGCATGGTTCAGAAAAGACGATGACGCCCAATGCGCGTCGCTCAAATTATTGTTTCTCTCGCCGCCAAGGGGAGAGGCGAAAGAAAATCAGATCCTTGTCGACAGCCAGATCGCCAGGCGCGAGCCCGTTTTGATCACGGCCGACAAAGCCTCGTAGCCGACGGCCTGTTCGGCGCCCGCGGCGAGGGCCTCGTCGCGATGCTCCATCTCCTCGGCCCGGAACTTCTCGACCGTCGTGCGCAGGTCGGCTTCGTCGTCGCCGAGTTTCGCGGCCTGTTGCGCGTAATGCTCCTCTATCGTTTCCTCGACGGCGACGGTGCAGGCCATCGCGGCCTTGTCGCCCATCAGCGCCGTGGCGGCGCCGAGCGCGAAGCCCGCGACGTGCCACAGGGGCGACAGCACGGTCGGGCGCACGCGACGCTCGACCAGCAGGCGGTCGAATACCTTGTTGTGCTGGCGCTCCTGAGCGGCCATGTGCTGGATGCGTCGCCCGGTCTCGCTGTTGGAGCGGCCGGCCCAACGCAGCGCCGCGAGCTGCCCTTCGTAGATGCGCACGGCACCGAATTCGCCAGCCTGGTCGACGCGGATGGTGCGCTCGACCAGTTCACGGGGATCGGGGTCGCCGGGATTGCGCTTGTCGCCGGTCTTCATGACGGCTTCCTTTGAAAACTCGGTGCGGCGGGAGGCGGCGCGCCATCGACGTACGAATGCTCCGGAGAGCCTAGCGTTACTTCGCCGAGCGCGACAGGCTGGAGGCCAGGCCGCCCGCGAGGATCGCCGAGAGGATCGCGTTCCAGCCCGCCATGGAGATGCCGAACAGGGACCACACGACCGCGTCGCAGCGCACCATCTTGGCGCCGAACAGGTATTTCTTCAGCTCCTCGGGTGAGAGGCCGGTGGGCACCGTCCCGGTGCAGGATTGCGGCCCCTGCCACCACCGATACTCGACGCCGGCGTGGAAAATGCCGATCGCGGAACTGACGGCGATGGCGGCAATGGCGATCGTCACGAGGCCGGTGGCCAGCCGCGGCCGGCTCGACGAGGCGAAGGCCGCGAGGCCCGCGACCATCGCCACGATGTGCGGCCAGCGCTGCCAGTGGCACATCTCGCAGGGCGCGAAGCCCATCACATACTGGAAGAAGAGCGCGCCGCCGATCATGACGCCGCTGCCAAGAAGAGCGATCAGGCCGAGCTGGCTGGGGAGAGGAAGGCGCTGGGCTGCGGCCATTGCGATAACCTAGAAGAGGAACCGGACGACGACGAATCCGCCGATCAGGGCGAACAGGAATATCCAGGTGAGCAGGGTCAGGCGCTTCTCGATGAAGGCCCGGATCGGCTCGCCGAACTTCCAGAGCAAGGCTGCCACGAGGAAGAACCGCAGGCCACGCGTCACGATGGACGCCCACACGAACGTGAACAGGTCGAAGTGCGCGGCGCCTGAAGCAATCGTCACGAGCTTGTAGGGGATCGGCGTCAGGCCCTTGATCAGGATGAACCAGGTCCCGTACTCCGCGAAGCCCGCGCGAAAGGCCGCGAGGCCGGACTGCAGCCCGTAGGTCTTGACCACCCAGGCGCCCAGCGTCTCGAAAAAGTAGTAGCCGATAGCATAGCCGAAGAGGCCGCCCAACACCGAGCAGACGGTGCAGACCAGCGCGATCTTGAAGGCCTTTTCCCGGTTGGCCAGCACCATCGGCACCAGCATCACGTCCGGCGGGATGGGGAAGAACGAACTCTCCATGAAGGAGACCACCCCCATCGCGGGAATGGCGTTCCTGTGTTGGGCGAGGCGGATCACCCAGTCGTAGAGGCGGCGGATCATGCGGGGCGTTCCCTAGCAGGCGCGGCGTCGGTTTGGCAAAGTGGCACCATGTCCTCTTCCAAGCCTCTCCATCTCGCCCGGCCGCTCACCCTGCCCAACGGCGTCGTGCTGAAGAATCGCATCGGCAAGGCGCCGCTCACGGAGGGGCTGGCCGATGCGATGAACCGCGCGACCGAGCGGCATGTGCGGCTGTACGGGCGTTGGGCGGCAGGTGGCGCGGCGGTCGTGGTCACCGGCAACGTGCAGATCGACCGGCGTTATCTCGAACGGCCGGGCAATGTGGTGATCGACGGCAACGGCGGGCTGGACGCGCTGCGCGCCTATGCGCAGGCCGGCACCGCCAATGGCACGCAGCTCTGGATGCAGATCAACCATCCCGGCCGCCAGACGCCGCGCCGGGTCTGCGAGCAGCCGGTGGCGCCGTCGGCGGTGCCGCTGGCGCTGCCGGAGAGTGCCTTCGCCCATCCGCGCGCCATGACCGCGGAAGAAGTGGCCGACGTCCCGCGCCGCTTCGCCGAGGTCGCGGCAATCGCTCGCACGGCGGGCTTCACCGGCGTGCAGGTCCATGCCGCGCACGGCTATCTGCTCAGCCAGTTCCTGACGCCTTTGGTCAACCGGCGCGACGATCGCTGGGGCGGCGACCTCGCGGCGCGCGCCTCGCTGCTGCTCGAGGTGGTGCACGCGGTGCGCGAAGCGACCGCGCCCGGCTTCTGCATCTCGGTGAAGCTGAATTCGTCGGACTTTCAGCAGGGCGGCTTTTCCAACGAGGAGTGCCTGCAGGTCGTGAGGTGGCTGGGCGAGGCCTCGGTCGACCTGATCGAGATTTCCGGCGGCAACTACGAGAAGCCGGCGATGATGGGCAGCGGCGCCAAGGAAAGCACAGTGCGCAGAGAGGCCTATTTCCTCGACTATGCGCGGCTGATCCGGCAGGCGGCGACCGTGCCGATCATGCTCACCGGCGGCTTCCGTACCTTGGTGGCGATGGAGGCGGCGCTGGCCGAGGGCGCCTGCGACCTGATCGGGCTGGGGCGGCCGATGTGCGTCGACACCGACCTGCCCAACCGTCTGCTGAACGGCGAGACCGACCGCGCCGAGGCCTATGAGGAGCGGATCGTGCCCGCCAAGGCGGGACTCGGCTGGTTCTGCCTGCAGCTGATCGCCCATGGCGACGGAAACGAGCCCGACCGGGCGCTCGGCGGCGCCGAGGCCATTCGCGGCTACCTCGACAATGAGGAGAAGACGGCCGCAGCGCTCCAGGGGCGTCGTGACCATATTCCCTGAAACCTTCCACCGCGTGCTTCGTTGGTCCGGGATCGCACGATACCCTCGCTTCACATCCCGCCCGAGAGTCAGCAGACTTCACGCCCCTTCGACCCGAGCCTCCCAGCGCAACGCCAGAAGACAATGACGGACAGCGTCAATCGACCGAATCCCGCCGACGATCCTGCGCTCTTGTTCCTTGCCGGTGGCGGCGAACTGGGCGACCTCATCCGCAAGCACGACTGGGCGAACAATCCGCTGGGGCCGCCGGCGGCCTGGCCGCAGAGTTTGAAGACGGCGGTCCGCATCATGCTGACCTCGCGCCAGCCGATCTGGATCGGCTGGGGCCCGGAGCTGATTTATCTCTACAACGACGCCTACAAGTCGATTATCGGCGGTCGCCACCCCGGCGCACTGGGCATGCCTACCAAGGAAGTCTGGAAGGAAATCTGGACCGATATCGGACCACTCCTGGACACGGCCATGGGCGGCGTCGAGGGCATCTACGTAGAGGAACTTCTGCTCCTGATGGAGCGCAACGGCTACCCGGAGGAGACCTACTACACCTTTTCCTATAGCCCGATCCCGGACGATGACGGCACGCCGGGCGGCATCATCTGCGCCAATACCGCCGATACCGATCGGGTGATCGGCGAACGGCAGGTGGCGGTGCTGCGCGAGCTGGCCGCGCGGACCATCGACGCCCGCAGTTGGGAGGAAGCCTGCCGACAGAGCCTCGCAGCCCTGTCGGGCAATCCGCGCGACGTAACTTTCGCCCTGCTCTACGTCGTTCAGCCTGGCGGTACCGAGGCGGTGCTTGCGGCCCATCGCGGGTTGCCGGAGGGAGGGCACCCGGCCATCGTCGAGAGGCTGCGCTTCGGCAACGGTTCGCCCTGGCCAATAGACGACATGTCGGCGGACCAGCCGCCGCGCCTCGTCGATCTCGCAAAGATCTTCGGAGCGACCGTGCCAGGGCGCGTCTGGGAGCGACCGACCGTGACGGCAGCGGTGGCGGCTGTTCCCCCCACGCGCGAGACCGGGCGGTCGGGTTTCCTCATCGTGGGTCTCAATCCCTTTCGCCTTTTTGATCAGTCCTACGCGGAGTTCCTGCAGCTGGCGGCAAGCCAGATCGGGGCGGCGATCGCCAGCGCCGACGCCTATCAGGAGGAGCGTCGCCGGGTCGAGGCGATGGCCGAACTCGATCGAGCCAAGACCACCTTCTTTTCCAACGTCAGCCATGAATTCCGTACCCCGCTCACCCTCATGCTGGGACCGCTCGAGGAGGTGCTGAACGGTGAGGTTTCGATCGAGGAGGCGCGGCGGCACGTGGCCCTGGCGCATCGCAACGGCAACCGTCTGTTGCGCCTTGTCAACAGCCTGCTCGACTTCTCCCGTATAGAGGCGGGACGTGTGCAGGCCTCCTACCGGCCGACCGACCTCGCCCAGTTCAGCACGGGTATCGCCTCGAGCTTTCGGTCGACCATCGAGAGGGCCGGGCTCAGGCTCGCGCTCGATTGCGTGCCGCTGCCGCAGCCGGTCTATGTGGATCGCGAGATGTGGGAGAAGGTTCTGCTGAACCTGCTCTCCAATGCGTTCAAGTTCACCTTCGCGGGCGAGATCTCGGTGGCGGTCCGTTCCTCGCCCGATCGTCGCTCGGCGATCGTCGAGGTGAGCGACACCGGCATCGGCATTCCCGACGACGAGCTGCCGCGGTTGTTCGAGCGTTTCCATCGCGTACAGGGCGCCCAGAGCCGCAGCTTCGAGGGCAGCGGAATCGGTCTTGCCCTGGTGCAGGAGCTTGTGCGGCTGCATGGTGGCGAGATCGGAGTCGAAAGCCGGGAAGGAGAGGGCACGCGCTTCACCGTCACCTTGCCGTTCGGGCGTTCGCATCTTCCTGGCGCCCAGGTGGTCGACGATGCGGACCTCTCGGCAGACGTCGCGCGGGCGCAGGAGTATGTCGACGAGGCGTTGGCCTGGCTGCCCAATGCCGAGCCGGCCGGCGAGGCAGGCGGTCTCTCCTCCACCGTCGCCGGAGGCGTGCTGCCGGTGAGCCGTGGCGGCGCCGGCAAGCGCGTCGTGCTCGCGGACGACAATGCCGACATGCGTTCCTATGTCGGCCGTTTGCTCGTTGCGGAAGGCTACGAGGTCGATGCCGTTGCCGATGGCAAGGCGGCGCTCGCATCCGCGCGGCGCCAGGCACCCGACCTGATCCTGTCCGACGTCATGATGCCGGGCCTCGACGGGTTCGGCCTGCTGCGCGCCATTCGCTCCGACACGGCCACGGCAGGCGTGCCGATCATCCTGCTGTCGGCACGGGCCGGCGAGGAGGCCAAGGTCGAGGGGCTGGACGCCGGTGCCGACGACTATCTCGTGAAGCCGTTCGCGGCGCGCGAACTTCTGGCGAGGGTGAACGCCAACATCCAGATGGCGGCGCTCCGCCGCGAGGCCAATCGCGCGATCTTCGAGAGCGAGCAGCGCTTCCTGATGACTCGCGAGCGGCTTTCGCTGGCACTGTCCACCGGCCGAACCTCCGTGTTCGAGTGGAACGTCGACAGCGATCACTTGATCTTCTCGGGCCCGCTGGCCGAGGTGTTCGGCGTGCCGCAAAGCGAGGCCGAGAGCGGCCTGCCGCTGGGCGTTTTTGTCGAGGGCATCGCGCCCCAGGATCGCGAGCGGGTCATGGCGGCCATCGCGAACTCGATCAATTCCGGCGAGGCCTATCAGGAGGAGTATCGCGTCGTCGGCTCCGGGATGACGCGTGTCGTGATGGCGCGCGGCCGGGTCGAGGCCGACGAGGACGGGGCCAAGCGCATGGTTGGTGTCGTGATCGACATTACCGAAGCCAAGGCCGCTGAGGACGTGATCCGGGAGAGCCGCGCGGCCCTCGAGGTGATCGGCGAGGCTTCGGCCGCGATCTCCGGCGATCTCGATCTCGAGCGACTGGTTCAGAAGATCACCGACGCCTGCGTGTCCGTCACGGCTGCGGAGTTCGGCGCGTTCTTCTACAACATCGTCGATGACGGGGGCGAACGATACACGCTCTATGCCCTGTCGGGCGTACCGCGCGAGACCTTCTCGAAGTTCCCGATGCCGCGCAACACGGCGATTTTCGAGCCGACGTTTTCCGGCAGCGGCATCGTCGTTTCCGACGACATCACGAAGGATCCGCGCTATGGCCGCTCGGCGCCCCATCATGGCATGCCGCCCGGACACCTCCCGGTTCGCAGCTACCTCGCCGTTCCGGTGCGCTCGCGCAACGGCGAGGTTCTGGGCGGGCTCTTCCTCGGGCATTCGAAAGTGGGCGTGTTCGGCGAGCTTGCGAAGGAGCGGGTCGCGGGCCTCGCAAGCCAAGCCGCCGTCGCGATGGATAACGCCCGCCTCTTCCAGGAGAATGGGCGGGAGCTGGAGCAGCGGCGCAAAGCGGAAGCCTCGCTCAAGGCGCTGAACGAAACGCTGGAGCAACGCGTGGCCAGCGAGGTCGAGGAGCGCAGCAAGGCGGAGGAGGCGCTGCGGCAGGCGCAGAAGATGGAGGCAGTCGGCCAGCTCACGGGCGGCGTCGCCCACGATTTCAACAACCTGCTGACCATTATCATCGGTGGCCTCGAAACGGTGCGGCGCGCCAAGCCGGCCGAGACCGCTCGGGTTCAGCGTGCCGTCGACATGGCGCTACAGGGCGCACAGCGCGCTGCCAGCCTTACATCCAGATTGCTTGCCTTCTCGCGGCGCCAGCCGCTGGCACCCAGGCCGATCGAGCTCAACGTGCTGGTGCGCGACATGACAGAGCTGCTGCACCGGACCCTCGGCGAGCACATCGAACTGGAGGGAGTGCTGGCGCCACGGCTGTGGCCGATCGAGGCCGACCAGAACCAGCTCGAAAGCGCGCTGATCAATCTCGCCGTCAATGCTCGCGATGCGATGCAGGAGGGCGGGAAGCTGACCATCGAAACGGCCAACACCGCGCTCGACGAGTCGTATGCCGCGATCGACGCCGAGGTGAAGCCCGGCCAATATGTCGCCATCTCCGTCAGCGACAGCGGCCACGGCATGGCCAGCGAGACGCTGGCGCATGCCTTCGAGCCCTTCTTCACGACCAAGGAAGTAGGACGCGGCACCGGTCTTGGCCTCAGCATGGTCTACGGCTTCGTCAAGCAGTCCGGTGGCCATGTCACGATTTACAGCGAGGAGGGACACGGCACGACGGTGCGCATGTACTTCCCACGTTACTTCGGGAGTGCCGTCGGCACCGGAGAAGACTTGGCGGCCGCCGTGCCGACAGGCAGTGAGGGAGAGGTCGTTCTCGTGGTCGAGGACAACGAGGATGTCCGGAATTACAGTTCGATGGTCCTGCGCGAACTCGGGTACCAGGTGCTCGAGGCCGGGGAGGCCGACGCCGCTTTGACGATCCTGCGCGGGCCGGCGCGCATCGATCTCCTGTTCACCGACGTCGTGCTGCCCGGAAGGAGCGGCCGTGTGCTGGCGGACGAAGCCGCCATTTTGAGGCCGGGACTCAAGATCCTCTTCACAACCGGCTATTCACGCAACGCCATCGTCCACCACGGCCGCCTCGATTCCGGCGTCCAGCTCATAACCAAGCCCTTCACCTTCGAGCAACTCGCCGCGCGGGTGCGCGACGTGCTCGATATGGGGTGATCGTAGACAGGCAGCGCGCCGCCCCTAGTTTTTCGACCGGCCCGTCTTCGGTGCAGGCTTGGGCGCGGGACCTTTTTCCAACCGGTCGATGCGCTGCTCGAAGCTCGTCTGCATTTTCTCCAGCCTCTGCTGGAGTTGCTGATTCTGCCCCTTCAACTGCTCGATCTGGCCGGAAAGGGCAGAGATCGACCGCTGAAGTTCGTTTAGCCGACCGTCGACGCCGCTCTGTGCCGCGGCGGTGCCGGGCAGCAGAATCAGCGTCAGGAGGGCGAGGCGAAGCATGGATGGCAGGAGCCTGTGTGAGTCGTGTCTGGCAAGACAGCCATGAATCTGATTCCTTGTTGAGCGATGAGCAAGGAATTTCGCGCCTGGAAGATCGACGAGTTGTAGGAGCGGTCTGGCCGGTCCTCTTTTTTCAATTCTCTGTCATGACGGCGCTGCTTCTGCACGGCCATGCCAGCGGTCTGCCGTCGTCGCTGGACCTGGCGCGACTTCAATCGAGCGTGCGGACTTCGATGATGATCGAGGCGGAAATCCTTCTATTGCCGCCGCTTTGCAAAATGCGAGCGTAGTTCCAAGCCGTGTCGAGAATTCGCCCACGCCCGCGGCACACGCTCGCGGGTGCGTTCCTGCAGCGCCGCGGGAAGGCCTTCACGGCCTCTTCCAACCGTCCCGTCTCGCTATTCTGTATGCCCAGCGTGCTCAGCGTGTTGCCGAGATTACTTTGCACCGCAGCGTTGCCGGGTGCCAGGAGCAGGGGCAGCCCGACAGCGGTGTGGACCGCGCGTCGGAGCATTCGTGCGCGGTGTTCATTATTCTGCCGCCTGCTTCAGCTGCGTCGGCACCGTCTCGCCGGCAAAGAGCGCGGCGCGCGCGGCGTCGTACTCGGCCTTGAGGCGGGCCACGATCTCGGCGGCCGGCGGCGCGTCGTGGATCTGGCCGACGCCCTGGCCGGCGCCCCAGATGTCGCGCCAGGCCTTGACCTTCATGTTGCCGCCCGAGCCGAAGTTCATCTTGCTCTTGTCGGCTTCCGGCAGCGCGTCGGGATCGAGGCCGGCGGCCGCGATCGAGCGCTTCATGTAGTTGCCGTGCACGCCCGTGAAGAGGTTCGTGTAGACGATTTCCTCGCCGGTCGAATCGATGATGCACTGTTTGTTGGCGTCGGTGGCGTTGCCTTCCTTCGACGCGGTGAAGCGCGTGCCGAGATAGGCGAGGTCGGCGCCCATCGCCTGGGCGGCCAGCACCGAGGCGCCGTTGGAGATCGAGCCGGAGAGAAGGATGGTGCCGTCGTAGAACTGGCGCACTTCCGGAACGAGCGCGAGCGGCGAGAGGCGGCCGGCATGGCCGCCGGCGCCGGCGCAGACCAGGATCAGGCCATCGACGCCGGCCTTCAACGCGCGCTTGGCATGCGCCACGTTGGTCACGTCATGGAACACCAGGCAGCCGTAGCGATGCGCCGAGACGACGACGTCGTCGGGCGCGCGCAGCGACGTGATCTGGATCGGCACCTTGTACTTCTCGCACATGTCGACATCGTGCTGCAGACGGTCGTTCGAGGAATGCACGATCTGGTTGACGGCGAAGGGCGCGACCTTCTTCTCCGGATGCTTGGCCTTGTAGTCGCCCAGCTCGCCGGTGATGCGCTTCAGCCATTCCTCCAGCAGCTCCTTCGGTCGCGCGTTCAGCGCCGGGAAGGAGCCGACGACGCCTGCCTTGCACTGCTCGATGACGAGGTCCGGATTGGACACGATGAACAGCGGCGCGCCGACCACCGGGATCGAGAGGTTGTCGCGCAGCAGGGCAGGAAGGGACATCGTTTCGCTCCTTGAATTGGTCTGTTTGTCGCTTTGGCTACGGGCCTAGCACGGCGGCGGCCGGCGCGGCTACTTCGCCAGCTCGTAGGCGCCGCCCTTGTCCAGGGCGCGCTTGTACGCGGGCCGGGCATGGATGCGGTCGAGGAAGCCCTTGAGCTTGGGCATCTTGTTGACCATCGGCGAGCGCGCTGTCGCTGCCTCCAGCGGGAAGCTCATCTGGATGTCGGCGGCAGTGAAGTCGGGCCCCGCGAACCATTCGCGGCGCGACAGCTCGCCTTCGAGGAACATGAAGTGGTTGCCGATCTGCGGCATCAGCAGCGTCTTGTCGGCGCCGCTGGAGATGGCACGCGCCACCGGCCGCATGAAGAAGGGCACGCGCGAGGGGATGCGGCCGAACACCAGCTTCATGAACAGGAGCGGCATCAGCGAGCCCTCCGCATAGTGCATGAAGTAGGTGTAATGCAGCCGCTCCGGCGTCCCGGGGGCAGGCGTGAACCTGCCGCCGCCGTAGGTTTCCGCTAGATACTCCAGGATGGCGCCCGACTCGGCCAGCACCTTGTCGCCGTCGGTGATGACCGGCGACTTGCCCAGTGGATGGACGTCACGCAATTCCTGCGGCGCCTGCATCGACGGCTGGCGTTGATAGCGCTTCACCTCGTAGGGCAGGCCGAGTTCCTCGAGCATCCACAGGATGCGCTGCGAGCGGGAATTGTTCAGATGATGGACGATGATCATGGTCACAGCGTACCGGGCCGCCAGTTGCCGTGGAAGCCCGCCGGGACGCGGCTGCTGAGATGGGCGAGCGCCACCGGGCCCTTGGCGATGTCGGTCGCCTCGAAAACGCCAAGGTCGCTGCGGCCCTCGGCAGAGCGGAAGATCGTCGCCAGAACCCAGCCGTCGCCTTCCGCCGCTTTGTCGTGGCGCGGCACGAACACCGGCTCGCCGAACCGGTCGTCCTCGCCGGCCTTCCAGGTGGCGTTGGTGCCCTTCTTGAGGTCGTAGTGGGTGATGCCCTCGCCGCGGCGGACGCCGGCATGGGTGATGTTGCCCGACACGATCCAGCCATGCCGGTAGTCGCTCATGCAGAAACGCTCGTCGAAGCGCGGGAACTCGCCGGCCCGGTCGTCGAGCTGCTCCTCCTGGAAGGTGTTGGACTGACCCGACAGGTCGAAGGTCCAGCGGAACAGGCGCGCGGCCGGCGGCTCCTTGGTCGAGGGTGAGCCATCCGGAAGCGGGAAGAGCGGCGCCACGTCGTACTTCATGACGTCGATCACGATCCGGCCGTCCGCCGTCTCGAAATGGTTCATCGGATGGAACACGTAGGACGGCGGCGCCGTCACCCACTTCACGTCGGCCACCGTGCCCTTGCGCGGGATGAAGGCGATGTGCGTGCCTTTGTCCGGCTCCCAGGCAAACGGCGGCAGGCCGCCCATCGCGCGTTCCATCGACGAGGTGAGCGGGAAGATCGGCACGACGATCCAGTTCTTCGTCACCGCGAAGTCGTGGATCATCGAGGGGAACGGGCCGTCGAGGATTTCAGCTCGCGTCACGGTGCCGTCCTCGGTCACGGTCTGGATGCTGACTTCCTTGGTGAAGCGGCCTTTCGCCGAATAACCGAAGAAGATCATCTCGCCGGTTTCGGGATCGAATTTGGGATGCGCGGTGAACGGCCCGCAGAGCTTGTCGCCGAACGTCTCGTAGCCGCCGTCCTTGGGTCCGACGGGCATCAAGCTCTTCGGATCGAGCGAGAAGGGGGCGTGTGCTTCCTCCAGCGCCAGCAGCTTGCCGCCGTGCCAGACGATGTTGGTGTTGGCGATGGTCGAGTTCAGCGCGAAGACGCGCGGGTCGGTGTAGCGCGGATTGCCGAAGGTGCCGGAGAGGCCCTCGCCCTCCTCATTTTCGATCTTCCACTTCGGTGTCCGCACCCAGCGGTTCTTGTAGGAGACGTTGCCGTTCTCGATGTGGAAGGCATGGATCATGCCGTCGCCGCCGAACCAGTGATAGGGGCCGCGCGGCGCGAACTGCGGGTTCGGCCCGTTGCGGTAGAGCGTGCCCAGAAGCTCCCTCGGCATCTCGCCGCTGATCTGGAGATGCCCCGCATCCGCCTCGGTGTTGACCGGTGCGAAGTAGCCCTTGAGGAACGGATTGTCGGTCGGGAATGCCTTGGCCACGGGGAGTCTCCTTCTGGGTAACGCCGTGTATCTATGAAAAGTTATCGATACACCGCGTTTCCTGCAAGAGGGATTCGGATCACACAGTCAGCCGTCGTTTGAAAGAATCCAATGCGGCTGGATAGGCGCGTGCCGCGACTGATCCGGGTCGCGAAGTCTGGTGCCCGCATCGTCCAGATCAACGAGCATGGCGCATTCGGCAATGCCGTGCGCCTTCGCTTCTCGCGACGTGCCGACGAACTCGGCCATGCGGGGCGTTACCTCGGCCTGAACCCGCACGAGAGAGCGGACCTCGTCGCGCATATGGAGGCCGAAGGCTGCGAGACGATCGCTTTCGATGCTTCCGACCTGCGCTGGACGATGGATATCAGCTACGGCGAAGCGCTCGCTCGGCTGCAGGACAGGCTTTATGCCGAATTCTGGTATCTGCCGGAGGAGGTGCATGCCCGGCTGCTCGCCGAGACGCTCGCCTGAATCGACAGTCGGCCGCAGGGGCGCGACACCGTCGATCGTCTGACGCCCTATCTCTATGTCGAGGTGTTCCGGACGCCGACCTAGCTCGAGGCGGTCGAGATCGGCTAGGTACACGCGCATGAGCAACACCAATCCCGCCCTGCCGCCCGGCTATTCCGCCGTTCCGCCGGGGCACGTCGCCACCGTCGTGACCAGTCTTGAAATGCTGGCGCGACCACCCCAGCGGCCGGCCCAGCCCTTCCCGCCGGGTGTCGCGTTGCAGTCGCTCGAGCGCACGATCGCAGCCTATCGCCGTCTCTATCGCGCGGTGGGCACGGACTGGCTGTGGTTCTCACGGCTGGTCATGGCGGACGAGAAGCTGCAGGCAATCCTCGAAAATCCGCAGGTGGAGTTCTTCGCGCTTCGCAAGGAGGGGCGCGACGTCGGGATTCTCGAACTCGACTTCGGGACGACGGGGGAGTGCGAGTTGTCGTTCTTCGGGCTGGCCGCTGAGATGGTGGGCAGTGGCGTCGGGCGGACCTTGATGAACGAGGCGATTGCGCGGGCTTGGTCGCGGCCGATCTCGCGGTTCTGGGTGCATACCTGCACGCTCGACCATCCTGCGGCGCTCGACTTCTATCGCCGCTCGGGCTTCGTGCCGTTTGCCTTCCAGGTCGAGGTGTTCCCCGATCCGCGCCTCACCGGCGCGATGCCGCGCGACTGTGCGCGGCACGTGCCGCTGCTGGGCTGACGCTTCTAGTCCTCCAGCGGCGGTATTGCAGCGCCCGCTTCCTCGCGGGTCTCGGCGCGGCGGTAATAGACGTGGCCCGCAATGCCGATCGCCAGGATGACGAGGCCGCAGCCCAGTTGCGTCGCGACGGCGCCGAGCTGGTCGAAGAACCAGGTGGCGACCAGGCTGGAGACCAGCATGGCGCCGGCCATGATCACCAGGCGCAGGCGGAACACGCGGGCGATGTCGTGGCCGTGGAACACCGTCTGCATTCGGGTGATCATGGGCACGAAGAAGAAAGGCCCACCCAGCCCGGCCATCAGCGCGCCGAACATCATGGCGGGTAGCAGCACCTCCGGCGGCAGCACCCAGACCGCGATGGCGAGCAGCGAGAAGCCGGTGCCCATCACGACATAGCCCAGGAACATGGTTGAGTAGGGCCGGCGCAGGCGCACGGAGCCCGCGATGATGTTGCCGGTGACGTCGCCCACGCCATAGGCGCCCATCACCAGCGCGTAGGCGGCGAGATCGCCGAAGCCCATGAACGTCGGCCGGTACTCGGTGATGATCAGCGCGATGGCGAGGCTCAGCGCCACCATCCAGGGGCCGTTCAGGATCGCGTTGGTGACGAGGATCGTGCCGATGCGCTTTTCGCGCAGCATCAGCTTGAAGCCGGCGGTCAGCGCCTCCCAGGCGCCGCGCCAGCCCGGCGCCACGCGGACCGGATCGCCGAGGCCGCCGCTGATCAGCCGGTCGCGCGCCACGTAGAGCGCGTAACCCGAGACGATGAAGCCGATCGCGGTCGCCGTCAGGAAGTGGATCACCGGCAGGAACAAATGCAGCAGCGCCGCCACCACCGGTCCGACGAGGCGGGCGATGCGATAGGTGGCGTCGAACAGGCCGTTGATTGCCTGCTGCTCCTCACGGTTGGGCACCAGGGTCGGGATGGTCGACTGCAGTGCCGGCGAGAAGACCATGCGCAGCGCTGCGAGGCCGACCGAGGAGAGGATGAGCAGGGTGATCGACAGGCCCGAGACGTAGAAGCCGATCACCGGCAGCAGCGCGAAGGCCGCACTCCAGGCGCGCGAGCCGATCATCGCGCGGTCGGGCCGCCAGCGGTCGAACACCACGGCGCCGAACAGGCCGGCGATCAGCATGGCGACGTACTGCACGCCGGTCACGAGGCCGGCCATGTTGCCCGCCACCTCGACCGCCAGCCAGACGCTCGCCACCCGGAACAGGTCCTCGCCGATCGTCGAGGTGCAGAGCCCGGACCAGACGATCTGGACGGCGCGGTCCTTCAGCGGGCGGAAGACGGCGAGCATGTCGTCCGGTGCCTCAGCCCGTCCCCATCCAGAGGAGACGCGACCCGCGGCGGCCCCCTCAGGGTGAGGCCATCTCTTGTGAGGGGTGAATCCGTCACTTCACCCACACGCCGCCGTCCTTGTAGCGATATCCGAGCGACAGATAGGCCGCGTCGACCAGCGACTGGCCGCGCTCGTTCATCAGCAGGCCCGGGCCCATGCGGTTCATCGTGTAGCCGAAGGACATCCCGGCGGCCGGATCGGCGAAGCCCAGCGAGCCGCCGGCGCCGACATGGCCGAAGGCGGCGCTGCCCATGATGACGCTGTCGCAATCCTCGCCCCACAGCTTGGCCGCCATACTGCGTTTGCGATTGTCCATCGACTTCATGAAGCCCAACGCAAAGCGCGTCGGGATGCGCAAGGTCGCGTCGTCGTGCGTCGCCATCGAGACCTCGCCCATGCGGGCGAGGGTCGTGGCATCGACCAGGTCGCCGCCGCCGTTCGCCAGCGGCGCATACATGCCGGCCAGGCCGCGTGCGTTGGTGATGCCGTTGGCCGCACCGATCTCGGCGGCATGGCCCGCACGGCTGTTGGCGCCGCCGGAGCGCCAGGCGCCGTTGTTGAAGTAGAAGAGGGCGGCCACCGATTCCTTGTTGGTCGCGAGATCGCGCATGAACGGCGTCACCGCATCCGCCGCCTTGTAGACATGCGGCACGATCGGCGCGACGCGCGGCTCGATCGCCTCGGGCAGGCCGATCCAGAAGTCGAGACCCAGCGGCCCCGCGATCTCCTCGCGGAAGAAGGTGCCCAGGGACTTGCCCGAGGCACGGCGCACCATCTCGCCCACCGTCCAGCCGAAGGTGAAGCCGTGATAGCCGTTGCGCGTGCCGGGCTCCCAGAACGGGACTTCGGCCGCCAGCCGGTCCGTCATGTAGGCCCAGTCATACGGCCCGTCGTCCTTCACCGGCGCGCGCACGGCGGGCACGGCGGAGGAATGGTCGAGCATCATGCGCGTGGTCACGCGATCCTTGCCGTGTTGCGCGAACTCGGGCCAAAGCTCGGCGACCGGAGCGTCGAGGTCGAGCTGGCCGCGGCTCGCCAGCACATGCGCACACACGGCCGTCGCGCCCTTGGTGCAGGAGAAGACGATGCCCACCGTGTCGCGGGTCCACGGGGCCTTCGTCTTGGGATCGGCGACGCCGCCCCACAAGTCCACCACCGTCTCGCCGCCCACCGTCAGGCAGACCGAGGCGCCGATCTCGCCCTTCTCCTTCAGGTTCCTCTCGAAGGCTTCGGCGACGCGCTCGAAACCCGGACGGCAGCTGCCGCCGATCGCTCCCGCGCTCATGGCTTCGGCACCGGCAGCTTGAAGGCTTCGAGCACGAAGCGAGCGCAATGCGACAGGCCGGTCTGGTCGATCCCGTGGCCGACGCCTGGGGCGATGTGGACGCCGACCTGCACGCCGTTCTCGTTCAGTGTCTGCGCCGCGCGCTGGGTCAGGACGGCCGGCAGCATCTCGTCGCTGTCGCCATGGACCAGCAGCACCGGCGGCTTCGACCTTATCTCGCTTTTCAGCGCATCTGGCGCGGCCAGCATGCCGGAGAAGCCGACGATGCCGGCCAGTTGCTTCTCGCGGCGCAGGCCGACATGAAGCGCCATCATGGTGCCCTGGCTGAAGCCGATGACGACGGTCTTCGATTCGTCGAGCCCGTACTTCGCCATCGTGTCGTCGATGAATTGCTCGGCGAAGGGTGCGGCCGAGCGCACGCCCGCCGCCGCGACTTCGGGATCGAGGCGCGAGATGCCGAACCACTGGAAGCCCATCGGATTGCCCTCGCACGGGTAGGGCGCGTTGGGGGCGTGGAACACCGCGTCGGGCATCAGCGGCGCCAGCACGGGCGCGAGGCCGATCAGGTCGTTGCCGTCGGCGCCGTAGCCGTGCAGCAGGATCACGAGATGGCCCGGCTTGCCGCCGGCGTGAGGGCCGTGGCTCGGGCCGTCGAGCTTCTTGGTCATGTCGCCTTCTTCTCCTTTGCGGACCAGTCCGGCATGTTGCGGCGATAGTGCCAGAGCACCAGGGCGGCGGCGCTACGCCAGGGCCGCCAGGCCTCGGCGATTTTGAGAAGCCGCTTTGCGTCGGGGCGAGTGCGCAGCTTCTTGAGATGCTGCGCGGCGACGACGAGACCAAGATCGAGGCCCGGCATGATGTCGGGCCGTCCATGCGCGAACATCAGGTAGATCTCGGCGGTCCAGGGGCCGATGCCCTTGGCCTGCGTCAGCATTGCGATCGCGGCGGCATCGTCGAGTTCGTGCAGGCGATCGAAGGCGATACGGCCTTCGACGATGTCGGTCGCTAGGCTGCGGCCGTACTTCATCTTGGCGCCCGACAGGCCGACCGCGCGCAACTGCTCGTCGCTCATCGCCAGGAAATCCGCCGGCTCCATCGTCGGCACGGCGGCTTCCAGCCGCAGCCAGATGCTGCGCGCGGCGTGAACCGAGACCTGCTGACCCACGATCGATCGCATCAGCCCGCCATAGCCGGTCGGCATTTCACGCAACTCGGGATGGCCGGCTTCTGCGAGAGCGCGCGCGATGTCGGGATCGGCGTCCGCCAGTTCGCGAAGCGCCTTCTTGAGGGTCTTCTTGTCTAGAACGACCGGAGATGTCGCTTTGGCCATGTTCCACCCGCCATAGCACGCGGCGAGGGGCCGCTGTAACGTCGGATCATGACCGCGGTCACGCGTTTTGCCCCCAGCCCGACAGGCGAACTTCATCTCGGCAGCGCCTACTCGGCCCGCATCGCCTGGCGACGCGCGCGCGATGTCGGCGGCACTTTCCTGGTGCGCGTCGAGGATATCGACATCCGCCGCTGTCGCCGCGAGTACGAGGCGGCGATGCTCGAAGACCTGCGCTGGCTCGGTCTCGTGTGGGACGGCGAGGTGCGCCGCCAGTCCGACCATTTCGCGGATTACGGCCGCGTGCTGGACCGGCTCGACGAGCGGGGACTCGTCTATCCCTGCTTCTGCACCCGGGCCGACATCGCCGCCTCGACCAGTGCGCCGCATCCCGTCTCGATGGGACCGGACGGGCCGCTCTATCCAGGCACCTGCCGACACATCTCGGCAAGGGAGCGCCGCCAGCGTCTTCTGGCCGGGCAGGAGCACTGCATGCGCTTCGATGCCGGCCGCGCGGCGGAGCAGGCCGGCCCCTACTCGTTCTTCGACGAGACGGCGGGCCGGATCGAAGGCCAGCCGCTGCTGATGGGCGACTTCGTGATCGCCCGCAAGGACACGCCGACCAGCTACCATCTCTCGGTCACGGTCGACGACCATCTGCAGGGCGTGACTCTGGTGACGCGCGGCATCGACCTGCTGCCCTCGACCCATGTGCATGCTCTGCTGCAGAAGCTCCTGGGCTACGCTGCGCCGCAATATGCGCATCACCGGCTGCTGACAGATGCCACCGGCCGCCGCTTCGCCAAGCGCGACCGCGACCTCACCATCCGGGCCCTGCGCGAAGGCGGGAAGACGCCGGCAGAGGTCTTCCAGATGATCGACGGTTGGAGTTGCGCAGGTCCAGCGAAGGGCTGACACTTCGCCCATGGACCGGAACGAACAACTGGCCGTCGGGAGGCGGCTGCTCGGCCATATCGACGGCCGTACCACCGATCTCGCCGACGCGCTGTTCCACAATCGCGTCGATGCCTATTCCAGCCGCGAGCGCGCCGCCCGGGAACGCGATGCGCTGTTCCGCAGCCAGCCGCTGTTCATGGGCCTCTCGTCACGCTTGCCGAAGGCCGGCGACTACATCACCGAGGATGTCGCCGGCATGCCGATTCTGCTGGTGCGCGGGCCCGATGGAGTAGTGCGTGCCTTTGCCAACATCTGCCGCCATCGCGGCGCGCCGGTCGCCGAGGGCTGCGGCAATGCCCGCGCCTTCATCTGCCCCTATCACGGCTGGACCTATGACGCGCAGGGCAAGCTGCTGGGCGTGACCGACAAGGTGGGCTTCGCTGGCCTCGATCTCGCTGAGCACGGTCTGGTGCGGCTGCCGGCGGGCGAGAGGCACGGCATGATCTTCGTTCGGGCGACGCCGGTGAAGGACGGCGAAAGTGCCGGGGTCGACGTCGATGCCGTGCTGGGCCCTTTCGCATCGGATTTCGCGGCGCTCAGGCCCGAGACCTATCCGCTGTATTCGGTCGACCGCATCACGCCGCGCATCAACTGGAAATTCGCCGTCGATACATTCCTCGAGGGCTATCACATCCCGCACCTGCATCGCCGGACCATCGCGCCGTACTTCATCGGAAATTGCGGCACCTTCGACGGGGCGGGCCGCCATGGCCGCATGTGCGTACCGCGCACCTCGATCGACGCGGTACGGCCGCTGCCCGAAGGCGAGCGCAATTTCCGCCCGCACATCATCGCCATCTACCAGCTCTTTCCCAACGCCATCGTCATCTGGCAGGTCGACCATATCGAGATCTGGCGCGCCTTTCCCGACCGCGACGATCCCGGCCGCTGCGATATCGAATTCTCCCTCTATCGTCCGGCCGACAGCGACCGTCCCGAGGCGCACTGGGCCAAGAATCGCGACATCGCGATCCGCACCGTGCTAGAAGAGGACTTCCCGCTGGGCGAGCGCATGCAGATCGGCTTCGAATCCGGCGCGACGGAAGAGGTGATCTACGGCCGCAACGAGCCCTCGCTGGTCCATTTCCACAACTCGATCCGCAGCGCGCTCGGCGTGGCGGCTTGAGTGGTCTTCCTATCGTGTTCCTCTCCCCCTATCGGGGGAGAGAGGAGCATAAATTGATCGCCCGCCCGCTCACCCGCGTCGCGCTGGTATTCAGCGTCATCCTCTTCGCCGCGAGCCTGACGCAGGACGCGTTCTGCGTTTCCGGCATCTGCTCGGACTGGCCGGGATGGAGCATCCTGCTGTTCGGCGCGTTGGGCCATACGAGTTGGTTCGCCAACCCGCTGCTCTGTGCTTCCTGGATCGCAAGCTTGTTCAGCCGCCGCGTGCCGGCGCTGATCCTGGCTCTGGCCGCCCTGGCACTCGCCGGCTCGTTCCTGTTCGAGACAAGCGTCGTCACCAACGAGGCCGGCATGTCCAACCCTGTGACCGGCCTGCGGGAAGGCTACTGGCTGTGGCTGGCCAGCATGGCCTTCGCTTTCATCGCCGCCTTCTTCGCACGCAAGGTGCCGGTGAAGTTGTAGCGGCCATGCGCGACGTCGACGGCCAACCAGACTTGTCATCCTGAGCGACGCGAAGGATCTCCCGCGAACCTCGGAGTATGGCGGGCGCTCGCCGAAGTCCTTCGCCGCTCGGGACGACAGAATCACCGCCCCTCGAGCTGCTTGTTGATCCAGACCTGTACGGTGTTCGATTCCAGGAACTCGTGCGCGAGCTTGCGCCGGGCCGGATCGCGCGCGTCGCCGTCGATGATCGCGGTGATGACGTCGCATTTGTAGGCCACGGCGACGGCTTCGCCGTAGCGCAGGGACTTGTTGTTGCGGCGGTGGACGTAGACGCGGGTCCAGCCGGTGAGGTCGGTGACGCGGATACGTTCGCCGGGGCCGACGGGTTCGAAGCGCGGGTCGAGGATCCGGATGTCGACGGCGCGTTCCAGGGCAGCGTCGCTTGCGATGCCCTCGGGGCAGTCGCCCGTGCCGAGGTCGTCGAGCGTCAGCCAGACATAGACGTCGTGGTCCTCGCCGCTATACGCACGGCCGGCCGGCGCTCGGTCCGTCGGGAGCGGCCAGGTGAAAGGCCGCCAGCCGAGCTTGTCGGTCGGCCCCAGCGCCACCTGCCGCTCGGCGAACCAAGCCAAGGCAGCCAGCGCCGCAACCTGCGCCACACCGAGCAGGATGTAGAGGCGCGTCTGGCGGCTGATTGCCATCAGACGCGCGCTCTCATTCCGTCAGATCTGATGCGCCATCGGCGGCGCCGGGATCGGGCGGACGCGTTCGTAGGCGGCGGCGGCGCGCAGGACGAGGGCGTCCTTGGCGTGGCCGCTCACGATCTGCAGGCCGATCGGCATGCCCTCGCGGTCGAGGCCGCAGGGGATGGTGGCGGCCGGCTGGCGCGTCAGGTTGAAGGTGAGGGTGAAGGGCGTCCAGCCGATGTCGACGCCGTCGCCGCCCCACGCCGCGTTCTCGTTCACCGCGAAGGCGGTCATCGGCATGGTCGGCGTCAGCAGCAGGTCATACTTGGCCATGAACTGGTTCATGATCGCCGAGATCGCCTGGCGCTGGTGGATGGCGGTGACGACCGCCTCCTGGCCGAGCTGGGCGCCGTATTCGGCGGCCTTCACCAGGCCCGGATCCATCAGCTCGCGCTTCTCGGGGCTGAAACCCTTGAGCAGCAGCGCCACGTTCGACTGCCAGTGCGCGTTCAGCACCTTGCGCGGGTCCATGCCCTGGAAGTCGGGCGAATCCTCGACGATCTTGGCGCCCAGCGTCTTGAACACCTTGACCGCCTGCTCGACCGCCACCGCCACGTCGCGGTCGATCTTCTCGCGCTCGACGAAGCCCAGGTGGGGCGAATAGGCGATGCGCAGTCCCTTCACGCCCTTGTCGAAGCCCTTGAGATAGTCCTCGGCATCGTCGGGGCGGCCGTAGGGGTCGCGCGGGTCGGGGCGGGCGATGACGTTCATCATCATCGCCGCGTCGCGCACCGTGCGTGTCATCGGGCCGATATGCGAGAGCGTGCCCTGCGCCGAGGTCGGGAATAGCGGGACGCGCGCCTGCGTGGGCTTCAAGCCAAACAGGCCGCAGAAGGAGCAGGGGATGCGGACCGAGCCCGCGCCGTCGGTGCCGATGGCGAGGTTGCCCATGCCGACCGCCTCGGCCGCGGTGCCGCCGCCCGAGGAGCCGCCCGAGGTACGGCCGAGCTTCCACGGATTGTGCGTGGCGCCGAACAGCTTGGAATCGGTGACGCCCTTCCAGCCGTACTCCGGCGAGGTCGTCTTGCCGAGCAGCACGGTGCCGGCCTCGCGCAGCCGCTGCGCCACCGGCGCGTCGACCGTGAAGGGACCGTCGGCATCGGTGGCGAGGCTGCCCATGCGCGTGGGCATGCCCTTGGTCAGCACCATGTCCTTGATGGTGATCGGCACGCCATCGATGTCGCTAAGACGCTTGCCGCCCTTTCTCCAGCGCTTCTCCGAGGCGCGCGCCTGGCGCATCGCGGCGTCGGGGTCGAGATGCTGGAAGGCGTTGAGCTGGGCGTTGAAGGCTTCGACGCGCGCGAGCGCGGCCTTCGCAGCCTCGACCGGCGAGGCCTTGCGGGCCTTGAACAGTTTCACCAGCTCGTGGGCCGGCATCATCGCAAGGTCGGCAGTCATCTACTTGGTCTCCGGAAGGACAGGGAATTTCAGGGGATGGGCTTCGGCATAGGCCGCGGCGGCGCGCAGCACCAGCGCGTCCTTGTAGTGGCCGGACACGATTTGCAGGCCGACCGGCAGGCCCTGGCGCGACAGGCCGCAGGGCACGGTGGCCGCGGGATGCCGCGAGAGGTTGAACTGCGGCGTGTAGGGCGACCACATGACGTTTGTCTTGCCGTCGGGCCCGGGTGGCAGGTTTGTGCCGGCCGCGAACGGCTGCACCGCCACGGTCGGCGTGAGCAGCAGGTCGAACTTCTCGAAGAACAGGTTCCAGGCGAGGGTGAGATCGCGCCGCACGACCTGCGCGTTCACCACATCCTGCAAAGTGTAGCGCAAGCCCGCCTTGGCGCCAGCCAGCAGGCTCGGGTCGAACTCGCCGTGGCGCCCTTCGGGGAAGAGCTGCAGCAGGCGCTGGAGCGCGGCCAGCCAGTGGATCACGAAGGCGCGGCTCGCCTCGCCGAAGGAGAAGGGCGCCTCGACCGGCTCGACCGTGCAGCCCAGCTCCTCGAACTGGCGCGCGGCCTTGGTCACCATGGCCGCGACCTCGATGTCGATCGGATGGTCGCCGAAGCGCAGCGCGAAGCCGACCTTCAGCTTCTTCAGCAGCTTGCCGAGCTTCCTGGTGTAGTCGGTGTCGTCCTCGGGCAGACCGTAGCCGTCGCGCGCATCGGGGCGGGCGATGACATTCATCATCAGCGCCGCGTCGAGCGCGGTGCGCGCCATCGGGCCGGTGTTCGACAGGTCGCCGGTCATCGAGGGCGGCCAGGCCGGCACGCGGCCGAAGGTGGCCTTCAATCCGACGAGGCCGTTGAAGCTCGCAGGGATGCGCACGGAGCCGCCGCCGTCGGTGCCGATGGCGATCGGGCCGAGGCCCGCCGCGACCGCCGCACCCGCGCCGCCGGACGAGCCGCCCGGCGTCATGTCGGTGTTCCACGGATTGCGCGTGATGCCGTGCAGCGGTGAATCGGTCACGCCCTTGTGGCCATACTCGGAACTGGTGCTCTGCGCGAAGACGATGGCGCCAGCCTCGCGCAGCCGCGCCACGGCGGGCGCGTCGGCATCGGCCGGGCTCTTGTCGGTGAGCTTGCTGCCCATCGAGGCCGGCCAGCCTTTTACGCGCACCAGCTCCTTGATCGAGACCGGCACGCCGTCGAGCGGCGACAGCGCCTCGCCCTTGCGCCACCGCTTCTCGGAAGCGACCGCGGCGGCCAGCGCGCCCTCGCGATCGATGTGGCAGAGCGCATTGACGCTGCTCGCAAGCTTTTCGGCGCGCGACAGTACCGCGCGCATCGTCTCGACCGGCGAGGCCTTGCCCTTCTGGTAGAGCTCGCCCAGTTCGGCCGCGCTCGCCTGTGTCAGATCCCTCATGCCGCTTCTCCCGTCCTCGTGTGGGCGGCGCGATACTGGCGGGCGAGCTGTTCGGCCTGGTATTCGGCGGCCAGCGCCTGTTCGGTGCGGCCGACCTTGCGATAGAGATCGGCCAGCGCGCGCTTGGTCGCGGCCACGGTGGGGCGCTCGCGCTCGTCGGCCTGCAGCAGTGCCAGGGCTGCATCGTTCCAGCCGGCGCGAATGAGCGCATCGAGATGGATCGCGCCGAACAGCGCACGCTGCGCGATCGAGCCGCCGAGCGTGCGCAGATGCGGCATCGCACGGCCGATCAGGCGCGCCGCCGCCGGCATGTCGCCGGTGGCATGTGCGGCGAGGCCATGCGCCAGCGGCACCACACAGTCGGCCCAGGTCTCGCGCTCGAAGGGCCTGGCCTGCTCGGCGCGGTCTTCGAGGCTCGCCAGCATCTCGGTGACGGCGCTGCGCTCGCCGGCGCGCGCGAGACCATAGAGATAGTGGACGTCGTGGAAGGCGGAGAGATGCTCGTGCAGGCGCGGCTTGAGATAGGGCGCGATCTCGGTCCAGCGCCCGCCGGCATCGACGCCGCGCAGTTCGAGCCGCGCCAGCAGCGACACGGCGTTGGCCTGGTCCTCGCAGAACTCCTTCCACACGCCCCAGACACGGCCGTCATACAGCGCCAGCGCCTCGTCGGTGCGATCGAGGTCGATCAGGAAGAGCGCCAGGTGCCACCAATTGTGCGTCTGCATGAAGGAGTTGCAGTCGGCCCAGGTGTCGGACACCGAACTGAGGAAGGCGACGCCCTCCAGCATGCGGCCGCGCGCTTCGAGGCAATGGGCGACGGCGTGATGCGCCCAGGGATCGTTGCGGTCGAGCGCCAGCCCCTTGCGCGCCATGGCCTCGGCCTCGTCGAGGCGATTGCACTCTTCGAGGCCGAACGCATACATGCCCCAGACGAAGCGATTGTCCGCGTTCGCGGCGGCGAGCTTCTCGCCGACATCGAGCAGCGTTTCGGCCTCGCCGCGATTGAAGGCAAGGAGCTGCGCCAGCTTGCCGGCCAGCAGGTCGCGCGGCCATTCGGCGACGATCCTTCGGAACTGTTGCAGGCTCCGGTCGGCGTCGCCCGCGACCCACGCCTCGATGGCGCCGAGCCAGGCGAGTTCGCGCGGGCTGGCCGAAGCCTGCAGCGCCTTGGCGCGCTTCAGGGAGCGGGTGGCGGCCTCCTGGCCCTCGGGCGAATACATGGTGAGGACGAGGCTCGCGGCCACCAGCGGCAGCAGCGCGCACTTCTCTTCCTTGTCGGCGGCGGCGATGAAGTCGGTGAACCGCTTGCCGAAGCCCAGCCACTCCTGCGTCACGAAATCGAGCGCGGCGACCGCACTCTCGTCCGCATTGCCCAGCTCCAACCCTTGCCCGTCCCGCGCCACGCCCATTCCCTCGAATTTACAGGGAATGAGTTTCGCATGTTGCGCAGCATGTGGTCGAGGGGCGCGCTCACATTCCTCTCCCCCTAGCGGGGGCGAGGAGCATGAGAAGAGGTGAATCAGCTCTTCTCCAGCCCGTCGCGGATCAGGCCCCAGCGCATCGTCGTGCGGACCTCGATGGGGCGCAGGATGAGGCGGTCCATCGCCAGCCAGACAAGGCCGATGGTCAGCATGCCGACGACGATGCGCGGCGACTGGAAGTATTGCTGGGCGTTGAAGATCGCGTAGCCCAGGCCGTCGGTGCTGGCGATCATCTCGCCGCCGACCAGCGAGCGGAAGCCGAAGGCGATGCCTAGCCGAATGCCGGTCATCAGGTTCGGCAAGGTCGCGGGGAAGATGACGTGCTTCACCACGGCGACCTTGCCGGCACCCAGGGTCTGCACCGCCTCGATCAGCACCGGCTGCACCATGCGGATGCCGGTGAGCAGGTTGTGCAGCAACGGGAAGAAGATCGACATCACGATGATGAACAGCACCGCGCCCTGGCCCAGCCCGAACCACAGGATGGCGAAGGGGATCCAGGCAAGGCCGGGGATGGCCTGCAGCAGGTTGACCAGCGGATCGAAGAAGTTGCGCGTGACGCGGCTCAACCCCATCAAGTAGCCGAGCGGGATGGCGATCACGCAGCTGATGACGAAGCCCAGCAGCAGGCTTTTAAGGCTGACCCACAGATTGACCAGCAGCACGCCCGAGCGCGTGTCGTCGATGAACGCGTTGACGACCTGCAGCGGCGAAGGGAAGAGGACCGGCGGCCAGATCTGCGCCGAGAACAGCGCCTGCCAGATGGCGATGCCGACGACGAAGGGCACGATCTCGTGCGGGAAGTAACTGCGCCAGTCGCGGCGCTTTCTGCTGGGGGGGCTGACGATGCTCATGCGTGCGCCCTCGCAGCTCCGTTGACCGGGCCATTCGAATGGATGCTCTGCGTGAGCTCGTCGCGATAGGCGTTGAAGCGCGGATCGCGCACCACGTCGTCCCACTTGCGCGGGCGCGGCAGGTCGATCGTGAGGTCGGCGACGATGCGGCCCGGCCGCCCGGAGAGGGCGACCACGCGGTCCGACAGGAACACGGCTTCCTCGATGGCGTGGGTGATGAACAGCACCGTCGTGCGCTCGTGCGCGGTGATGGCGGTCAGCTCCTCCTGCAGGCGCTGGCGCGTCATCGCGTCGACGGCGGCAAAGGGCTCGTCCATCAGCAGCACCGTCGGATTGTTGGCGAGCACGCGCGCCACGGCGGCGCGTTGGCGCATGCCGCCCGAGAGCTGGTGCGGATATTTCTTCTCGAAGCCGGATAGGCCGACCAGGTCGATGAAGCGCTGGGTGATCTGCTGGCGCTGTTCCTTCGCCATGCCCTTCAGGCGGAGGCCGAACTCGACATTGGCTTCCGTGGTCTTCCACGGCAGCAGCGCATATTCCTGGAACACCATGCCGCGATCGGCGCCTGGCCCCGTCACCTTCGCTCCCGAGACGAGGATCTCGCCCGAGGTCGGCTTGTCGAGGCCGGCAACGATGCGCAGGAACGTCGACTTGCCGCAGCCCGAGGGGCCGATCACCGAGACGAACTCGTGGGCGCGCACGGCCAGCGACAGGCCCTGCAGCGCCACGACATTGTCCTGCGCGACCGTGTCGAAGTAGGTCTTCGACACGTTCCTGGCGACGAGGATGTCGGTCATGTCCGGCCGCTACTCGAGCAGCTTGGGATACCTGGCCTTCACCTCGGCCGTGATCTTGTTCAGCGCGCCGAGATGGTCGGCCGGCTTCACCGGGGCGGGGATCAGCTTCTCCGCCGCGAGATAGTCCGACGTGGTCTGCAGCGACTTGGCGGTGAACTCGTCGATCAGCGGGCTGTAGTCGAGCACCTTGAACGAGACCTCGACGATGCGCGGCTCGACCTTCAGGAACTCCGCCTCGATGGCGGCGGCTTCCTTCGGATTCTTGCGAACCCACTGCTGCGATTCCCAGACCGCGGCGACGGCGTCGACCATCTTGGTCGGATTGGCGGCCGCCCACTTGTCGGTGATGAGGAACAGGCCGCCGCCCTGCACGTACTTGCCCATGCGCATCAGCAGCACGCCCTGGCCGGCCATCTTCTCCTCGGTCAGCGTCAGGAAGGGCTCCAGTCCCGCCATGGCATCGACCGAGCCCGAGATCAGCATCTGGCCCATGTTGCCGTAGTTGGCATTGACCCGCATGACCGAGTCACGCGGCAGGCCCGCATCCTGGATGATCTGGTTCAGCCCTTGCGCCGGCGCCGTACCCTGCGGGACGGCAACCTTCTTGCCCTTGAGGTCCTTGGGCGAGGCGATGTTGGCTTCCTTGCGCACCAGGATGCCGTAGGAATCGCCGCCCTTGGCGTACATCGCGTAGGCCTTGAACGGCAGCCCGGTGGCCCAGCTCACGACCGTCGATTCGACACCGCCGCCCGACCAGTCGACCTGGCCCGCGGCAAGCGCCTGGTTGGCCTGCACGCCGGTGGCCAGCGGCAGCACTTCGACGTCGAAGCCGTACTTGGCGTAGATGCCCTGCTTCACGCCGACATAGAAGGCGGCCTGCGAAGCGGTGGTCAGGATGCCGAAGCGCACCTTGATCTTGTCCTGCGCCGAGGCGGCGCTGGCCATGAGCAACGCACCGGAGACCATGATCGCGGTGCCTATCGCCGTCTTGAGTCGTCCCATCGTTTCCTCCTGTTTTTGTCGGCTCTTGTTATGGGATGGCGCTTGGCCTCAGGGGCGTACGCCGTATTTTGCTTTTGGCCCCAGCGTCGTGCGCAGCCGTGCCTGGGCGGCGTCGATGAAGCGGCAAAGGTAGGGTCGCGTCTCGCGCGGGTCGATGATCTCTTCGACGCCGAAAGCCTCGGCAGTACGGAAGGGCGAGGCCATGGAGCGCAATTCGTCCTCGATCTCGCGCTCGCGCGCCTTGGGATCGGCGGCGCCGGCGATGTCGCGGCGGAAGGCGGCGGCGACACCGCCCTCGATCGGCAGCGAGCCCCATTCGGCCGAGGGCCAGGCGATCTTGAGGTCGAGCCCGTTCTTGTCGGTCGTTCCCATGCCGGCCATGCCGTAGCACTTGCGGATGACGACCGTGTACATTGGCACGGTGGCCTGCAGGCCCACATAGACCGCGCGCATGCCCTCGCGCAGCGTCGCGGCGGCCTCGGCGTCGCGGCCGACCATGAAGCCCGGCACGTCCACGAGGAACACCAGCGGAATGTGGAAGCAGTCGCAGAGCTCGACGAAGTGGATTTGCTTGCGCGCCGCCTTCACGTCCATGGCGCCGCCATAGACCATCGGGTTGTTGGCGATGATGCCCACGACCTTGCCGTTCATGCGCGCCAGCACGGTGATCAGGCCCTTGCCGTAGGTCGGCTGGATTTCGAACACCGAGCCGCGGTCGACGACATGCTCGATCAGCTTGCGCATGTTGTAGGGCCGGCGGCGGTCGCGCGGCACGATCGAGAGCAGCTCCTCGTCGCAGCGGTCCACCGGATCGGTGCAGGCGACCTCGGGCGGCATCTCCCAGACGTTCTGCGGCATGTAGGAGAGGAAGCGCTTTACCTGGGCGAAGCAGGCTTGCTCGGTGTCGACGCGATTGTCGATCGTGCCGGCGAGGTCGACCGCGACCTGCGGCCCGCCTAGCTCTTCTTTGGTGAGCTTCTGTCCCAGCGAGCGTTCGACGACAGGGGGCCCGGCGGCGAAGACCTGGCTGATCCCGTCGACCATGACGGACCAGTGCGAGAGGATGGCGCGTCCGGCCGGGCCGCCGGCCGCAGTGCCGAGCACGGCGCAGACCACGGGCACCTTGCCCAGAAGCTCGACCGAGCGTTCGAAGCCGTGAACGCCGGGAAACACGGCATGGCCGCGCTTGTTGATCGAGGTCACGCTGCCGCCGGCGCCGTCGATCAGGTTCACGAGCGGGATGCGGTAGCTCGCGGCGAGATCCTCGACGAAGCCACCCTGGCCGCCCTTCTTGCGATCGCCCGACCAGCTCGCGCCGCCGCGGATGGTGAAATCCTCGCCGCCGACCGCGACGGGACGCCCGTCTATGCTGGCGAGGCCCATCACATAAGGCGCGGGCTGCACGCCGGTGACGTTGGGGCCGTCATACTTGCCGTGGCCGGTGAGTGTCCCGACTTCCTGGAACGAGCCGTGGTCGACGAGGCCCGCGACCCTCTCGCGGATGGTGAGACGGCCGCGCTCGCGATGGCGTGCCACGGCTTCCTCGCCGCCCAGCGCCTTCGCGTAGGTGCGGCGGCGGCGCAGTTCCTCGACCTCCGGGCCCCAATCCTTCGGAGGGAGAACGGCCTGCACCGCCGCCTTCTCGTTCGCGTCGCCGCTCACCTTCGCGGTCACTTCGAGAGCACGGCCACGATCTGGCCCTCGTTGACCGCCTCGGTCTCGGCGACCGTGAATTTCTCGACCTTGCCGCCATCCTCGGCGATCACCGGGATCTCCATCTTCATGGATTCGAGGATCATCAGCGTGCTGCCCGGCTCGACCGTCTCGCCGACCTGCGTGATGATCTTCCACACCGAGCCCGACACTTCCGCCTTGATCTGGATCGTCGCCATTTGTCTGTCTCCTAGAAGCTGGTCGGCCAGGCGCGCATCAGGTGCTCGCCGACGCCGTTGGTGAGGCGCTGGCGGTGCACGTCGAGCATGCGGATGAGGTAGTCGCGGGTCTCGTGCGGCTGGATGACGGACTGGACGGCGTAGATCGCGGCGATGCCCCAGGCCTCGTTGTCCTTGTTCATCTGCGCGAATGCCTCGTCGAAGCCCGCATCGCCCGGCGACAGGCCGTGCACGATCTTCACCGCGAAGGTCGGGTCCATGAAGCTCACCTCGGCGCTCGGCCAGGCTGCCACCTCGTCGGAGTTCCGGCCGCCGCCCATGTTCAGATAGGCCTGGCCGTAGCTCTTGCGCAGGATGATCGAGATCTTCGGCACGGTGCAGAGCTGCAGCGCCTGCATGAAATTCATGATCTTGCCGGGCGCGCGGCGGCGCTCGGCCTCGATGCCGATCGAGAAGCCGGGATTGTCGACCAGCATCACGATCGGGATGTTGAAACTGTCGCACAGGACCAGGAAGCTGGTGATCTTCTCGCAGGCATCGGTGTCCATCGCCCCGCCGCGCGACAGCGGATTGTTGGCGACGATGCCGACGGTGCGGCCGTCGAGGCGGGCGAGGCCGGTCACCGCCACCTTGGCGAAGCGTGGCTTCAGCTCGAAAAAGGAACCGGCATCGACGAAGGCGCGGACGATCGCGCGCACGTCGTACACCTGCGTGCGCCGCTCAGGAAGGAGCTTGGCGATGTTGGCCATGTTGGCGCCTGAGCCTTCCGGTACCGGATGGACAGGCGGCGCTTCCTTGTGATGGCTCGGCAGGTAGGAGAGGAAGGTGCGGATCGCCTGCAGCGCTTCCTCGTCGGTCTCGGCGACGTAGTCGGCGAAGCCCGTCACCTCGGCATGGACCTGCCAGCCGCCCATCTCCTGCGGATCGACTTCTTCCTTGATGGCGAGCGAGGCGAGTTGCGCGCTCGAGACCGCCAGCACCGCGCCCTTGCGCAGCACGCAGAAGTCCGAGAGCACGGCGTACCAGGAGGACGAGCCGTAGGAGAGGCCGAGCGTCGCCGACGCCCACGGCGTCTCACGCATGCGGGCATATTGTGTCGGGTCGTTGCCCAGCAACGAGCCCATGCCGCGTGCGCCCATATGGTCGGGCATGCGTGCGCCGGAGGATTCGCCCAGGAACACCATCGGCAGGCCGCGGCTGGTGGCGACCCGCTTCATGTGACCGATCTTGCGGCCGTTGGTGGCGCCGGAGGAGGCGCCCATCACCGTGAAGTCGTTGGCGACGACGGCGCATTCGCGGCCGTCGATCTTGGCGAAGCCCGCGACCTTGCCGTCGGCCGGCGAACGGTCGTGATCCTCGGGCCGGCTGCCCGACGTGCCGAACAGGCCCGACTCGATGAAAGTGCCGGCATCGACCAGCTTGGTTACGCGCTCGCGGGCGTTGAGCACTCCGGCCGCGCGGCGGCGCGCCAGCTTCTCAGGCCCGCCCATGGCCTCGGCCTTGGCTTTCTTCTCGGCGAAGATCTCGCTCATCGTAGCCATCAGTTCGCGTTCCCCGTTGCAATCACGCCGGTCCTGGCCAGTTCCTCGATGCGTGCCTCGCCAAGGCCCAGCACATCGCGCAGCACGCTGCGCGAATCCTGGCCGACGTCGCGGCCGGCATGACGCACCACGCCGGGCGTGTCCGACAGGCGCGGCACCACACCGGCCATCGCGACCTCGCCCATGTGCTCGTCGGGCGCATTCACGATGGCGCTGCGTGCGCGGTAGTGCGGATCGTTGAAGATGTCGGCGACGGTGAAGATGCGCGTCGCAGGCACCTGCGCCTTGTGCAGGATCGCCTCGATCTCCTCGAGCCTGAGCTTGCTCGTCCACTCGCTCACGATCGCGTCGAGCGCCTCGTGCTGCTCGTTGCGCTCCATCGCATTGGCGAAGCGCGAGTCCTTTGCCAGTTCCGGCTGGCCCATCGCCTCGACCAGGCGGCGGAACAGGTTGTCGGCCATCGCGGTGATGTGGATGTAGGTTCCGTCGGCGGTCGGATAAAGATTGTTGGGCGTGGAGCCGATCAGGCGCGATCCGGTGCGTTCCGGCACGAAGCCCAATTTGTCGTAGGCGGGGATCCACACTTCCATGAAGTTGAAGGCGCTCTCGAACAGGGTGGCGTCGATGCACTGGCCGCGTCCGGTCCTGTCGCGCGCCATCAGCGCCATCACCGCGCCGTAGGCACCGTGCAAGCCTGCGATATAGTCGGTCATCGAGACGCCCACCCTGGACGGCGCGCGGTCGGGATCGCCCGTGAGATGGCGCAGGCCACTCACCGCCTCGCAAACCACGCCATAGCCGGGACGGCGTGAGTAGGGGCCATCCTGGCCGAAGCCCGAGATGCGCACCATGACGAGGCGCGGGTTGAGCTTCGACAGGTCTTCCCAGCCGAGGCCCCACTTCTCCAGGGTGCCGGGCTTGAAGTTCTCGACCACGACGTCGACCTTGGCGGCGAGGTCGCGGATCAGCGCACGGCCTTCCTCGCTGTGCAGGTCGATCGAGACCAGCCTCTTGTTGCGGAAGATGCTGGCGGCATAGAGCGAGCGGCCCTCGAACTGCTTGCCCATGGTGCGCACGGGATCGCCGTCGGCGGGTTCGACCTTGATCACCTCGGCGCCGAAATCGGCCAGCATGCGGCCGCAGAAGGGCCCTGCCACGGTCGAGCCGATTTCCAGGACGCGATAGCCGGCGAGGGGACCTTGTCGCTCGGAGTTCGTGGGCTCACTCACGCTCGTATCGCCTTTCACAACACGTACTTCTGGAAGCGCCGCAGGGTTTCCTTGGCGTTCTGCAGGTTCATGCGCTTCAACCGCTCGGCCGCCTCGCCGTCGCCCGCGCGCATCGCCGCGACCACGGCGCGATGCTCGGCCAGGCCTTCCTTGGCGCGCCCGGGCAGGATCACGATGCGCCGGATCACGACGTTGGTCTTCTCGTAGATGCTGTCGAGCATGCGCGCGGCCACGGGATTGCGCGCCCATTCGATGATGCGGCGGCGGAAGCGCTCGTAGACGACGATGAAGGCATCGAAGTCGCGGTTGGCAACGAACTCGTCCATGGGCGCGTCGAACAGCTCGACGAACTCGTCCCAGGTCTCGGGCGGCGCGTTCTCCGTGGCGAGGCGCACGCACAATCCCTCGAGGACTGCACGCACGTCGTAGAGATGGAAGACGTGATCCAGTTCGAGACGCGAGACGACGGCGCCGCGATTGGGGATGCGATCGATCAGGCCGCGGCTTTCGAGGGCGCCCAGCACTTCACGGATGCGCGCGCGGGGCACGGCGAATTCGGCGGCCAGTTCCTGCTCGCCGAGCTTGGCGCCAGGCGCCACATCCTGCCGCGCGATGCGTTCGCGCAGGACCTGGACGATGTCCTGCACCGATGAAGCCGTGGCGCTCTTGCGCGCGCGCGTCTTCGCCCTGGTTCTTAGGGTGACGACCCTGCCCGACATTTTATCGGCCTTATGTTTCCAACCCTTGGCGATTGGATACTCGGCCTGCAATTGAGTCAACAAACTTGTTGCCAATCTTGTCGCCAGAGGGCCGGCCGTCAGATTTCGGTCGGAAACGGCCGTTGGAAATTGGCCAAGCGTCTCGAGACGCGGTCTAAGAAGAAACGAAGAACCAAGGGAGGAAAGAAAATGAAGCGTCGCCACCTTCTGGCATCCGCCACGGCTGCCGCCATCGCCCCCGCGCTCGGGCCCTCGATTGCACGGGCTCAGGCCTTTCCCGACAAGCCGATCCGCTTCGTCGTGCCCTACGCGCCGGGCGGCGCGACCGATACGTCGGCGCGCATCGCGGCGGAATATCTCGGGACCAAGCTCGGCCAGCAGGTGCTGGTCGACAACAAGCCGGGCGGCGGCACGATCATCGGCACGGAGATCGTCGCGAAGGCGAAGCCCGATGGCTACACGCTCCTGCTGGCGCCGGCGCCGGTCGCCACCAACACGTCCTTCGGCCTGAAGCTGCCCTACGATCCGGTGAAGGAACTGGCGCCGATCTGCAGCTACGTCGACATGCCGCTGTTGCTCGCCTGCAACCCCAACGCTCCCTACAAGACGATGGCGGAACTCATCGCCTGGGCCAAGACGCAGCCGGGACCGGTACCCTACGCCTCCGCCGGCAATGCCAGCATGCCGCATCTGTGGGGCGAGCAGCTCAAGATGGAAACCGGCATCAAGCTCGAGCATATCGGCTACAAGGGCAGCGCCGATGCGCTGAAGGACGTGCTGGGCGGCCATGTGATGCTGTTCTCCGACACGCTGCTGCCGAGCGGCCTCGCGGTGAAGGATGGAAGGCTGCGGGGACTCGTGGTCGCGGCCGCAAAGCGCGTGCCGATGCTGCCCGACGTGCCGACGGTGGCGGAGGCAGGCCTGCCCGCGAGCCTGACGGGCGCCGTCTTCTTCGGCGTGATGGCGACGGGCGGCACGCCGGAGCCGATCGTTGCGACACTGAACGCGGCTTTCAACGCGCTGCTGGCGGATCCCGCAATGGCGAAGAAGCTGGTCGATCTCGGCTTCGTGTTGGTCGGCGGCAGCGCGGTCGACTACGGCAGGCGCCTCACCGCCGAGACGGAAAAGTGGCGCAAGGTCATCAAGGAAGCGAACATCTCGCCGCCGGCGTGAGGCCGAGCGAAGCTCGGCCGCTTGCCTCGCCCAAGTCGACTACGACTTGGGCGAACCACCCAGGAAGCAGAAGATGCTGCCGGTCTTGTTCGCGCAGATGTGGCTGCGGCCGTCCGGTGCGAGCTCGTTCAGCACGACCTTCGGCGGCACCTGCACCCAGCGGCCGTCGAGCAGGGCGAACCAGGTGCCGTCGTCCTTCTGGTAGGCCCGCGTCGGGCGGCAGTCGCCTTCGACCCCGTTGATCGTGCCGCTGCAGCACGAGGCGTTGGAGCCCGGCCGCTTCAGCTTCTGGTACCAGTCGTGATGCTCGGCATGGCCCTGGCCATGGGTGCCGTCCTGCGCAATGGCAGGATATGCAAGCGCCGCAACGAGCGCGACGATGAGCGACTGTCGCGCCAGCGCGACGATGAACGACTGTCGCGCCAGCGCGACGATGAACGACTGTCGCGCCAGCGCGACGATGAACGACTGTCGTGGCATCGAGGCCGCCACCTTTCGCGGCGTACCGCCGCTCAGCCTGAACTTACTGCGGAGTGTATAGCATCCTGAGGCCGGCGACGATGGGGATGAAGTCGGGATCGTCGGCCGACAGCATGCCGTGGCGCACGAAGAAGTCGATCAGTACGAGATTGCAGTTGTACTTGAACTCGGTGGTGTCGCGCACCGTCTCGAACACGCGCCGCGCCGGCCACAGTTCGAAGGAATGGACCTCGCCGTCGTTGGCGCGCGGCGTGAAATCCCCGGGCATCTCCAGATCGAAGCATGTCATCACGTCGGGCTTGAGCTGCTGGCCCGACTGGTTCCAGTAGCCTACGACGCTGACCGCCCGGGCCTGCCGTGCCAGCTCGGGCGGGATCGAGGCTTCCTCGCCGCATTCCTTCACGAGGTTTTCGTGCAGGCCGAGTCCGGCCGGCTGGCCGCCCGCCACCGTATTGTCGAGCTGGCCCGGAAAGGTCGGCTTTTCGTACGAGCGGCGCGGCACCCAGATGTGTAGCCCGTCCGCACGACGCACATAGCCCGTCATGTGCGGCCCGCCGGCGCGCACGCCGAACCACGGCACGGCCGAACGCTCCATCGCCATCAGGAAGGGAACGCCGTCCTGCGGCGCCACGGCGTAGTTCTCCTCGCGCCACAGTCCCTTGAAGTAGCCGCGCTCGCGCAAGGCGAGGAGAAAGCCGCGCACCTCAGCCGTGCGCTTCTCCGGCGTGTCGAGGCGGGCATCGAGATGCCATGCGCCGGCGCGGCGCTCGAACAGGCCCGACCCCCGTATCGCCTCGGCGGCGAAATCGCGATGCAGGTAGCCCGCGCGATGCTCGCCCACGAACCACGGTTCGAATTGGCCGAGGTCGGCATTGTTGCAGCGGTGGATATGGTCGAGGAAGGACATGAGGCCGGGAGATAGCATAGAGTGCCGCAGATGACCGAAGACGAACTACAGGCGCGGCTCGAGGCCACGCTGCCCGCCGCCGACCTTCACTGCGTGTTCGTCGAGGAGTGCCAGGACCAGGACGTGAGGCTGCGTTTCTCGCCGCCGGCCGGAGCCGACTGGACGATGGCGGCGCTGCTGTCGCTGGTCGACACGTCGCTGCGCGCCGCCGCCGGTCTCGACGGGCGCCTGTCGCATCTCAACGTCACCGTGCTGCGTGCCGCGCAGGCCGCCGACGTGATCGCGCTCTCGCGTATCCTGCGCCGGGACGGTTCGTCGGTTCACGCCGAGACCTGGCTGTTCAGCCACGCCGTCGTCGAGCCCATGCTCCACGCGACCGCGACGCTTCGGACGTGATCGAAGAGCCCTTCACGATCGACTGCGCGCCGCCGTTCCTGACGGTGCGTTTTGCGGCGCCGCAGCGCACGCTGGGATGGTCGCTGCTGCATCCTGGCTTTGCCGTGGCGCACGACGTCGTGTGGGTCGAGGTCCGCAACCGCGACCTCGGGCCTTCGGTCGATCCCCTTGAATTCCTGGCGGCGCGGCTGGGGGAGGCGGGGCTGCCGCAGGCTCTGGCCTTCATGACCTCGCGCGACATAAGCCGGTATCACCGGGCCGGGCGGGAGGTCGAAGGCGTCTCGGCGACCTGCGTGACGACGGTCGGCCTGGCCAATGCGGAGAGAGTGGGCGCGCGCAAGGCGCGTGCGCCCCATGCCGGGACGATCAACACGCTGGTCCATGTTTCCGTGCCGCTCACCGATGGCGCGCTGGTCGAGGCGCTGTCGATCGTGACCGAGGCGCGTACCGCCGCCATCGTCGACTGGGGCCGAGCCGAACCGGGCGCCGTGACGGGCACGGGAACGGATTGCATCGTCGTGGCATCACCCCAGACCGGAGCGCCGCACGCCTATGCCGGCCTCCATACCGCGGTGGGCGAGGCGATCGGCGGTGCTGTCTACGAGGCGACGTTCGAGGGCGCGGTGCAATGGCAGCAGGACTTCGCCGCCTTCATTGCGGCCGGAGGCGTTGCTCTGCCGCGTTAGACTGGACGCTACGCCGCTTCCTTCCAGGCGCCGTCCACCACCGCCACCACGTCGCGCATGATCTGGGTGAGGTCGAAGTCCTTGGGCGTGTAGACACGTGCCACGCCGGCGGCGATCAGGGCCTCGGCGTCGGCCGGCGGGATGATGCCGCCGACGACCACCGGGACATCACCGATGCCGGCTTCCCGCATGCCTTTCAGCACGTCGCTCACCAGCGAGACGTGGCCGCCCGACAGGATCGACAGGCCCAAGACATGCACGCTCTCCTCGAGGGCTGCGTTGACGATGCGCTCGGGTGTGAGCCGGATGCCCTCGTAGACAACTTCCATGCCGCAGTCGCGGGCGCGTACGGCGATCTGTTCGGCACCGTTGGAATGGCCGTCGAGACCGGGCTTGCCGACCAGGATCTTGATGCGGCGGCCAAGCCGGCGCGACACGGTGTCGACCTCGCGGCGTGCGGCTTCGAGGCGGCCGTCGGTGACACCGGCGGCGCGGGCCACGCCTGTGGGCGCGCGGTATTCACCGAACACGCCGCGCAGCGCTTCGGTCCATTCGCCGGTGGTGACGCCCGCCTTGGCGCAGGCGATCGAGGCCGGCATGACGTTGCGGTCTTCCTTGGTGGCCGACACGAGCTCGGCGAGCGCGGCCTTCACCGCCGCGCCGTCGCGGTTGGCGCGCCAGGCGTTCAGCCGCTCGACCTGGCCACGCTCGACGGAATCGTCGACCGTCAGGATAGCGTCCTGGCCGCCAGCGAGCGGCGAGGGCGCACCCTCGGTGTAGGCATTCACGCCGACCACGGTCTGCTCGCCAGACTCAATGGCGGCGAGGCGCTTCAGGTTCGACTCGACCAGCCGCTGCTTCATGTAGGCCGCCTCGATGGCCGCGACCGCGCCACCCATGTCGGCGATGCGGCCCATCTCGGCGAGCGCTTCCTGCTTCAGCGCCTCGACGCGGGCCTCGATCTCCTTGCTGCCGTCGAAGATGTCGCCGTATTCGAGCAGGTCGGTCTCGAAGGCCACGATCTGCTGAAGGCGCAGCGACCATTGCTGGTCCCACGGCCGCGGCAGGCCGAGCGCCTCGTTCCACGCCGGCAACTGCACCGAGCGGGCACGCGCGTTCTTGCTCATCACCACGGCCAGCATCTCGAGCAGGATGCGATAGACGTTGTTCTCGGGCTGCTGCTCGGTGAGGCCGAGCGAGTTCACCTGCACGCCGTAGCGGAACAGGCGCTGCTTGGAATCGGCGACGCCGTAGCGGTTCAGCGTGATGTCTTCCCACATCTCGGCGAACGCGCGCATCTTGCACATCTCGGTGATGAAGCGGATGCCGGCATTCACGAAGAAGGAGATGCGGCCCACCACCTTGGGGAAGTCGGCGTCGGGCACCTGGCCGCGCGCCTTCACCGCGTCGAGCACGGCGATGGCGTTCACGAGGGCGAAGGCCAGCTCCTGCACCGGCGTCGCGCCGGCTTCCTGCAGGTGATAGCTGCAGACGTTCATCGGGTTCCACTTGGGAACCTCGCGATAGGTGAAGCCGATCGTGTCGGCGGTCAGCCGCAGCGACGGCTCGGGCGGGAAGATATAGGTCCCGCGCGAGAGATATTCCTTGATGATGTCGTTCTGCGTCGTTCCCTGCAGCTTCGACCGCTCGACACCCTGCGCCTCGGCCGTCGCGATATACAGCGAGAGCAGCCACGCGGCCGGCGCGTTGATCGTCATCGACGTGTTCATCCGGTCGAGCGGGATGCCGTCGAACAGGGCGCGCATGTCGCCGAGATGGGAGATCGGAACGCCGACCTTGCCGACCTCGCCCTTGGCCAGCACGTGATCGCTGTCGTAGCCCGTCTGCGTCGGCAGGTCGAAGGCGACGCTGAGGCCGGTCTGGCCGCGCGCGAGGTTGGTGCGATAGAGCTCGTTCGACTTCTCGGCCGTGGAATGGCCGGCATAGGTCCGGATGAGCCAGGGCTTGTCGCGATTGGGCATGGTCATGGTGGCGGTTCGCAGTCCTGTTGACGTAGACTGGCCTACACCAGATCATGCTGCGTTGCAGTATCGAAAATTTTGCAATGCGGCGGGGAGTGGCTGGGAGTTGAGCGACACGTCTTCTCCCTGGCAGCAGGCGGCGATCGAGCAGGCGAACCAGCGGGCGGCGGAAGCCGCGGATACCCCCGGCGTAGCCAAGGCTCCCGGCGGAGATTGGCAAGGGCCCGATCTGACGCCCAGCCGGCCGGTCTATGACGGGCGACTGGGCGAACTTTATGCCATCTATTTGCGCCATCTCGCGCTGATGCTCGTGACCTTCGGCTGGTCGCGCTTCTGGGGCCGCACGCGCATCCGCCGTTACGTCTGGAACCATCTCTCGGTGCTGGGCGACCGGTTCGAGTACCGCGGCCGCGGGCGGGAGCTGATGATCGGCTTTCTGCTGGCGCTGCTGCTGATCGCGGCCTGGGCCGGGCTGATGTACGTGGTCTGGATATACGTCTTCCACGAGAAGCCGTTCGCCAGCTTCGGCATGTTCGACATCTTCTCGCTTTCGGTGTTCCTGATCGGCTTTCCGCTGGCCTATGTCGGCCACTATGCCGGACTGCGCTACAAGCTCTCGCGCACGCGCTGGCGCGGCATCCGCTGCGGCATGGCGGGCTCGGCCTGGCACTACGGCGTCATCGCGACGTTCCTGCATTTCGCCAACGCCTCGACCGCCTACCTGCTCACGCCGGTCGTGTCGGTGAACCTCGCACGGCCGCGCATCGTAAACGCGCGGGTCGGTACGCAGGGCTTCGTCTTCGCGGGGCGCGCCGGCGACATCTACGGCCGTTACCTGGGCTACTACTTTTTGAACATAGTGGCCTGGATGGTCGCGGCCGGCGCCGCCTTCGCCCTGATCGGCGGTACGATCGAGAGTTTGGGCTTCACCTACAAGGATCTCCAGAGACTCTTCTCGCATCCCAGCCTGCGGACCGTCGTGCTGGTGCTGGCCATCGCCTTTGCCGCCTACCTCGTGTTCGGGCTGCTGATCCTGCCGCTGCGCTGCTGGTGGCAGGCCTATCTCATGCGTTACCTCGTGACCCACAGCCGCGCCGGCAATGTGCTGTTTGCGACGGCGCTCTCGACGCGCCAGATGTGGGGCTTCCTGGTGTTGAACTACCTCATCGTGCTGCTGACCCTCGGGATCGGCTGGCCGTGGGTGATGCACCGCACGATGAAGCTGATCGCGGGCCAGCTCTGGATCTACGGTGCACCGACGGGGAGTGAGATCCGCCAGCCCACCGACCTCGGCCCGACCTATGGCGAGGGCCTGCTCGACCTGTTCGACGTGAGCGGGGTCTGACCATGGCGGCCCGCTACTACGACGGCGAGACCGCCGAGGTCCAGGAGGTGATGCTTCGCGTCACCGCCAACGAGCTGGTGATCTACCGGCCGTCGGATTCCGGAATCGTCGCGCGCTGGCCGGTCGCGGAGATTTACGTGCTGGGCGATTCGCACCACGAGGCCGTGCCGCCCGTGACGGTGCGCGGCAGCGAGGCGCGGCTGGCGGTCGAGGATCCGGCGTGGCGCAAACAGCTCGCCTCGTTGGTGCCGGCGCTGAAGCCGCTGGCGCTCGAGCCCGTCAGGATCGCGCCGCGGCTCGGCGCCTATTCGCTGGCGATCGTCGCGCTGATTGGCCTGTTCTGGAGCGGAGTGGAATACGGTAGCGGCTACGCCGCGCCGCTCCTGCCCTATTCGTGGCAGGTGAAGCTCGGTGAGACGGTGCTCGACCAGCTCATCGCCGCCGAGGAAGAGTGCACGGGCAAGGCCGGTCTCGCCGCCATCAATCGCCTCGCCAACGATCTCGCGAAGGAGGCGGGCTACCCGCACGAAGTCACGGTGCATGTCGTAAAGGGCGGACCGGTCAATGCCTTCACCCTGCCGGGCTCGATCCTGGTCTTCTATTCCGACCTGATCGACGAGGCGACCAGCACGCAGGTCGCGGGAGTGCTCGCCCACGAGATCGGTCATGTCGTGCATTATCATCCGACCAAGGGCCTCGTGCGCGCCTACGGTTTCGATCTCCTGATCAAGCTTTTGACGGGCGGCTATTCCGACGTTCTCACCACTTTCGGCACCGGGGGCACCGCGCTGCTGGCCCTGCGCAACGGCCGCGGCTTCGAGCGCGAGGCCGATGAAACTGGCGTCCGCCTTCTGGAGAAGAACGGGCTGCGCGCCGACGGCGTGTCGACCTTCTTCGAGCAGATGCTGAAGAAGAAGCCTGAAGACGCCGCCGCCGAAACCGGCATCTGGTCGAGCCACCCGCCGACGCAGGAACGCATCGCCGCCACAAAGCGCCCGCCGACGGGCAAGCTGCCGTTCACGACCGCGGAATGGCAGGCGCTGAAGAATATCTGCAAGTAGATCGAGGATCAGGCGATTCGCGTCACCCTGATCTCGACCTCGCGCTCGACGTAGGTCCATTCCAGGCTCGCGCGCAGTTCGGCCAGGAGATCCTCGAATGCCACCGAATGCTCAGGCGCAAACTCGAACCAGGTGACGAAGTCGAACGGTTCGCCGAGGTCGCGCGCATGATGCAGGCGGCGCGCGACGGCGGGCAGGTACTTCATCGACAGCGCGATGTGGCGCGAGCGATCCTCGAACACGGCGCGGCGCTCGTCCTGCGCCATCGACCACCATGCTTCCGACTTGCGGAGCGGGATCAGCGCCGCGCAGGTGGCCTCGGGCCGGCCCAATCCCGCCTGTACCCCGCCCAGCATCTTCAACTCGGCCGCCGTCGAATAGCGCGGATTACTGACCACGCCGCGCAGGCGCCAACTCGCCCCGGGCAGGTCGGTCATCGCGAGATGCGTGGCGGCGGGAAGCCCGGGGCCCGCGAGCGTCGAGAGGCGTTCGATGCGCCAGGGGCCGGCGGACCCGGCAGAAAAGGTCACGGTGAATGGCGGCGGCATGGTCGCTCAGAAGCAAGACGCGCGCCGGAGCTTTGGCTATGTAGCGGCATGCGTCCGCACATCGTTCTCGCTACCTCCGCCGACGACCCCGAAATCACTCCCTCCGATCGTCTCTATGCCGATGCACTGGAGCGGCGTGGCTGTCGCGTGACGGGGGCGCCGTGGGACGGACCGCGCGCTGCTTTCGAAGGCGCCGACGCCGTCGTCTTGCGCTCGACCTGGGGTTACTACCGGGCGCTCGATGCATTCCGCGACTGGACGGAGGCGATGGCGGCCGCGACGCGACTGTTCAATCCCATCGAGCTGGTGCGCTGGAACCTGCGGAAGGACTACGTGGCCAAGCTCGATGCCGCGGGTGTGCGCGTGCCGCGCAGTTTCGTGGTGGCCTGCGACGCGGCGGCGGTCGGGCGCGTCTTCGACGAAACCGGCTGGGAGCGTGCCGTGGTGAAGCCCGCCAGCGGTGCTTCGGGACATTCGGTCGAGCTCCTGCTGCGCTGCACGGTCGCGGAGCAGATCGCGGCGCTTGCCGACGAAGCGCGTGCGTCGGGAGTGGTCGTGCAGGAATTCCTGCCCGAGATCGCCGAAGGCGAGTTGTCGCTCGCCTATTTCGACGGCGTGTTCAGTCACGCGCTCCGCAAGCGTCCGCCTCCAGGCGAGTTCCGCTCCAACTCCCGCTTCAATCCGACCCGCACCGCCGAAATGCCGTCGCCGCAGGTGACGGCTCAAGGCGCCGACTGTCTCGCGACGCTGCCCGCGATGCCGCTCTATGCCCGCGTCGATGGCGTGGTACGCGACGGGACGCTGGTCGTCATCGAGGTCGAGGTGCTCGAACCGGCGCTGTTCATGGACTTCGAGCCGTCGGCGGCCGAGCGGTTTGCCGAGGCGACGTTGCGACGGCTCTAGATCCGGTCTCGCGCCTGACTGTTCGCCATTGCGACGCCGCCGCGTCGAGACGACGCGGAACCACATTGCTGCCAACTTTCCGACCAAGTCTTCCGGCGGCCGGCAAGATGCTGTCTCCGGCTCCCGCTTCCCTTTCACCCTGTCCCCGAGGACCTCCCAGGAATGCCGGATCCACAGGCTGTCGTCGCTCAATCCACCTTCGAGAAGCTTCGCCCGGTCGCTGCGGCGGGGCGGCAGTGGAGAAAAGTCGGGATGTGCTTCGGCAGTCTGGCCGTGGTGGCGACAGTGAGCCTGATGGCCTTGCAGGAGAAGCGGGTTCCTTCGGGCGAGGCAACCGCGCTCGATCTTGCACCCGAATCGGGAACGCCACCGCCGGCGATGGTGGAAGGCCCGGCGGCCCGCCTTGAGGCACAGGATATCGCCGCTGTCCTTCCCGAGCCGGATGCGCAGGATTCTGCGCCGCCGGATTTCGGCCGGCCTTACGTCGAGGCCGCAATCGAGCTTCGCAAGGGCGACACGGTTGCCCGCGTGCTCGACCGGCTGGGCATTTCCGATGCAGATGTGGCGGAGGTCGTGGGGGTTCTCGCCCGCCATGTCAGGCTGGACCGATTGCCGATCGGGCAGGCGCTGATCCTCAAGTTGCAGCGGTTGGAGGAGGCGGAGGCGACGCTCCTGGTTGGCCTGTCGATCCGGCCCGAGCCGCAGCGGGCCTTCACCGTCGAGCGCGGCGACGACGGAGATTTCAGCGTCGAGGAGGAAGTCTTTGCAGTGACCCCCCATCTGCAGCGTGCCTCGGGCGCAGTCGACGGCTCGGTGATCGCCAGTGCCGAGGCGGCCGGCGTGCCGCACGGGGCGCTGGCGGAGATGCTGCGCGCTTTTTCGTGGGACGTGAACTTCCAGCACGACATCAAGGCTGGAGACCGCTTCGACGTGCTGGTCGAGCGGGGCTGGACGAGCGACGGCATGCCTGCCGATGAGGGGCGCGTGCTGTGGGCGGAGTTGACGACCGGCGGCGGCGCCGAGCGTTACAGCATCTACCGGTTCAAGCCGCGCGACGGCGAGGAGTTCTTCTACAACGACGAGGGCGAGAGCGTGATCAAGTCGCTGCTGCGCACGCCGCTGAACATGAGCCGCATCTCCTCGCGCTTCGGATTGCGCCACCATCCGGTGCTGAGGTTCACGCGGCTGCATGCCGGCATCGACTTTGCCGCGCCGCCCGGCACGCCGATCCTTGCGGCCGGCGCGGGCCATGTGATTGAGGCCGGCGTGTTCGGCGGTTACGGCAAATGGGTCAAGATCGCCCACGAGGGCGGTCTAGCCACCGGTTACGCCCACATGTCGCGCATTGCCGCCGGCGTGAAGCGCAGCGCGCGCGTGCGCCAGGGCCAGGTCATCGGCTACGTGGGCAGTACCGGCCTTTCGACCGGGCCGCACCTGCATTTCGAACTGCATCGTGGCGGCCGGCCCATCGATCCTCTCAGCATGGCGCGCACCGAGCAACGTACCCGCCTCACCGGCCGGGAACTCGAGCGTTTCAGGAGAGAGATGGCCGAAACGGATCGCGCGAGAGAAGCGGCGAACGTCGATCGGGAGGACGTTTCGGAATGACCGGGCATGCGCGCCATCGCCTTGCGGGCGGTCTCGGCGCGTTGTGCATGGTGCTGCTGGCGGCGCAGGCCGGGGCTCGCGAATGCGAGCGCGGCATGCTCGATGGCGGAGAGGGCGGCATGAATGTCCTCGTCTACGAACTCTGCGACGAGCGCCTGAGCTTCGGCTTCGAGAGCAGCGACGTGATCGAGGAGATTTCCTGTCGTCCGTCCGGCGGCATCCGGCTGTGGATGTCCGTCCATCACGAAAGATGCGACACCTTGCCGGCCGCTCACACTGAGCAGGTCTACGATCTTCTGGAACCGCTGAGGGGCGTTGGCCGCATGACGGCGGCGCCGGTCGCGAAGCGGCTGCGATGCGGCGACGGCACGACACACCAGGCGACCATCGTCGTGACCGACGCGAGCGACGCCCTGCTCGAAACCCGCACCGGTGACACCAAATACGAGCGCCTGACCCGGCGGTTCATCTCGCAGTGTGCCGGACCGGGCGTCTAGGGTCTTTCGGGATACGATCGAAGCCGCAACACCGCCCTCATGCTGGGACGAGTTCCGCAGGAACGTCTCCCGAAGCATGGCCGCGAGCGCCATGATTGTTTCCCATCCTTCGAGACGGCCCTGCGAGGCTCTTCAGGATGAAGTGATGCACGCTACTTTCAGACGGAGGGCCCTGAGACAGCGTTCAGCCCCTCGCAGGTAAATCGATGCGCCTCGTGATTCCGATGGCCGCCAGGAATGCCTCGTCGTGGCTGACCACCAGCAGCGCGCCGTCGTAGGCGCGCAGGCCCGCTTCCACGGCCTCGATCGCGTCGAGGTCCAGATGGTTGGTGGGCTCATCGAGGATCAGGAGCTCGGGTGGTCTAGGGCCGCCCAGAACGCAGGCCAGACCGGCGCGCAGCATCTGGCCGCCGCTCAGCGTTCCGACCGTCTGCAAGGCGGCATCGGCACGGAACATGAAACGGGCCAGTGCGGCGCGGCAGGCATTCTCTTCGGTCCCGGGATTGAGCTTCAGGAAATTGTCGCGGATCGACCGTGCAGGGTCGAGCAGGCTCGCCTGCTGATCGAGCCGCGCGAACGCGTTCGTCCTGCGTATGTCGCCCGAGCGGGGCGGCAGTTCGCCGGTGATCAGCGACAGCAGCGTCGTCTTGCCCGAGCCGTTGGGGCCGGTCAGGGCGACACGCTCCGGCCCCGTGATCGCGAAGGTGAGGCGATCGATCACGGCGCCGCCCGCTCCGTAGCCCGCGCTCACGCTTTCTACACGCAGCACGTTCCTGCCCAGCGGCAGGCCGGTTGACGGCAGGGCGACGGAGAGGGGCTGCAGCACCTCGATGCGCTGGCGTGCCGCGGCCTCATCCTGGAGGGCCCGGGCGCGGCGCCGCTCCGCCATGTGCGCCTGGTCGCCGGACGTGTTCTCGGCGCGGCTCTGGCGGGCGCCTGCGAGGATGCGGGGCATGTCGCCCTTCGCACGCTTGCGCTGGCCGGCGCCGTCCTTGCGCGCCTTGCGCTCCGCGGTGGCCTGCGCGGCCCGCGCGACGTCGGCGATGCGCTTCTCGGCATCCGCCAGGTCGTGGTGCGCGGCAGCGAGGTCCAGCGCCTTGCGTTCGCGGTAGTGGCTCCAGTTGCCGCCATAGCGGGTCGCGCCGAGCGAGGTGAGTTCGACGATGGCGTCCATCGTCTCCAGCAATTCGCGGTCGTGGCTGACGACGATTGCGCCCGAGCGCCATGTTTCGAGCAAGTCGATGACGGCGGCGCGGCCCTCGCGATCGAGATTGTTGGTCGGCTCGTCGAGCAGGATGAAGTCGGGCTCGGCCAGAACGAGGCCCGCGAGGGCCGCGCGCGTACGCTGGCCGCCCGACAGTGCCGAAAGAGGCGTCTCCGTCGTCGCATCCAGACCGACGCGATGAAGCGCAGCCTCGATACGTGCCTCGAGTGTCCAGTCGGCCGAGCCCAGTTCCTCGGCGGTGGCCTGGCCTTCATCGGCGCGTCGCAACAACGCGAGGGCGCCGGCGACGCCCATCACGTCCGCAAGCGTGTCCCGGAGCGAAACCTGAACCGTCTGGCGCAGGACTCCCAGCGTTCCCCGGACCGACACGGTTCCCGAGCGGGGAGATTGCGTGCCGGCGACGAGCTTCAGCAGCGTGGTCTTTCCCACGCCGTTGCGGCCGACGACCCCCGTGCGGCCCCCGTCGAAACTCAGATCGATGTCGGAGAAGAGTGGACGGCCGTCAGGCGTGGAGGCGGTGAGGCCGGAAAGCGTGATCGAAGGCATGGACATGGATTTCCCTGAGGGCAAGGCAGCTCGGCGTTGCGGTCAGGTGGAAATCCATTTCGGTGCGCATCCAATCCAGTTGGCGACGGCGAATAGATAATGTCCGCCATCGCCGGGATCAAGCCGGGGAGGGCGTTTCAGCCCGTCAGGCGCTGGCCGCCGATCCGATGGTCTTTCAGGATCTCCGGTCGGAAGGCGACGCCGTGGCCTGGCCGTTCCGGTGGCGACATGGTGCCGTCCTTCGCCGGCAGCACCGGCTCGATCCAGAGATCGTCGTTCCAGTCCATGTATTCGAGGTAGCTGGCGTTGGGGATCGAGGCCAGCACGTGGACCATCTGCTCGTGGAACAGGTGCGGGGCGATGCGGATGCCGTGCGGTTCGGCCATCGAGGCGATCTTGCGCAGTTCCGAATAGCCGCCGCGCATCGGGTCGGGCTGCAGGATCGGCGTGCCAGGATGCTCGAAGAACGGACGCAGGTCGTTCCTCATGAAATGGCTCTCACCGCCGACCACGCGCGTCTTCAGGGCCGCGGCGATGCGGCGGTAGCCCGCGAAGTCCTCGGCGACGACTGGCTCCTCGAGCCAGTAGGGATCGAACTCGTCGATGCGATGGCCCGCCTGAATGGCGGTGTCGGCGTCCCAGCCCATGTTCACGTCGATCATGATCTCGATGCCGTCGCCCATTTCCTCGCGCATCGCCTTCACGTTCTGGACGTCCTCGCGCCACGGCCGGATGTGCGCCACCTGCATCTTGATGGCCTTGAGGCCCTGGGCGGTGAATTCCTTCGCGCGCCTGATCATCCCGTCGCGGCCGAGACCGCGGAAACAGCCCGAGCCATAGGCGGGGACCGCGGTGCGCGCCGCGCCCCACAGGCGGAACAGCGGCAGGCTGGCGCGCTTGCCCACGATGTCCCAGAGCGCCATGTCGACGGCGCTCTGCGCGAACAGGGTGACGCCCATGCGGCCCAGCCAGAAGTTGTTCTTGTAGAGCGTCTGCCAGATGCCCTCGATCTCCGTCGCGTCGCGGCCGATCACATAAGGTGCAATCAGTTCCTTCATGCAGGCGTCGAGCGTGTGCAGGCCGCCGTGCAGCGGCATCAGGTAGCTCATGCCTACGAGCCCGCCCTGAGTCTCGATCTCCAGCACGAAGATCTCGCGCGGCCCCGGCGCCAGGATCCCCGCCGCCGGCGGCGAGGACCGCCACGGCACCTGCAGGAGCGTGGTGCGAAGCTCGACGATGGTGGTCGGAGTGGTCATAAGCGTATCTCCCGAGGTTTCCCGACACTATGATGCGCGCGCCATGAGCCAGTCCAACCGAGTCTATCTCTTCGACACCACCCTGCGAGACGGGGCCCAGACGCAGGGCGTCGATTTCACCGTGGCCGACAAGGCTGCGATCGCGCGCGAACTCGACCGGCTGGGCATCGACTATATTGAAGGCGGCTGGCCGGGCGCGAACCCGACCGACGACCGGTTCTTCGCGGATCCGCCGGACTTCCAGAACGCCAAGTTCGTGGCCTTCGGCATGACGCGACGCGCCGGCCGAAGTGCGGCCAACGATCCCGGCCTCGCCTCGATCCTGCAGACCAAGGCGCGCAACGTCTGCATGGTCGGCAAGACCTGGGACTTCCATGTCGACGTGGCGCTGGAAGTCGACCGCGCCGAATATCTCGAAATGATCTCGGACTCCCTCGCCTACGCGAAGACGCGCATGGACGAGACGATGTTCGACGCCGAGCATTTCTTCGACGGCTACAAGGCCAATCCCGATTATGCGATGGCCTGCCTCGCCGCTGCCGAGAAGGCGGGCGCGCGCTGGCTGGTGCTCTGCGACACCAACGGCGGAACGCTGCCGCATGAGGTCGAGCGCATCGTGGGCGAAGTCGTGAAGAAGATCCCGGGCGACCGGATCGGAATTCACACGCACAATGATACCGAGAATGCGGTGGCCAACACGCTGGCCGCGGTGCGCGCGGGCGCACGCCAGGTCCAGGGCACGATCAACGGACTGGGAGAGCGCTGCGGCAACGCCAACATGATCGCGCTGATCCCCAGCCTCGTGCTGAAGATGGGCTTCGATACCGGGCTGAAGGACGGCGCGATGCAGCGTCTCACGCATCTGTCGCGCCTGCTCGACGACCGGCTGAACATGCCGACCAACCGCAGCGCGGCCTATGTCGGCACGCGCGCCTTCGCCCACAAGGGCGGCCTGCACGTCTCGGCGGTCGAGAAGGACCCCAAGACATACGAGCATGTCGATCCCGAGGTCGTGGGCAACCAGCGCATCATCGTGGTCAGCGACCAGGCCGGCCGCTCCAACATCATGGCGCGCTTCCGCCAGATCGGCATCGACGTCGACCCGAAGCATCCGGGCGTGGCGCGCCTGCTGGAAATCGTGAAGGAGCGTGAGTCCGAGGGATATGCCTATGACGGCGCCGATGCGAGCTTCGAGCTGTTGGCGCGGCACGAGCTGCACACGGTACCGGACTACTTCGCGCTGCAAAGCTTCCGCGTGCTGGCGGAGCGGCGGGTCAATGCGAAGGGCCAGACCGTGGCGCTGTCGGAGGCGACCGTGAAGCTCGACATAGCCGGCCGCCGCGCCATGGAAGTGGGCGAGGGCAACGGCCCCGTGAACGCGCTCGATGCTGCGCTGCGAAAGGCACTGGTGCCGGTTTATCCCGAGCTGGAGGACATGCGGCTGATCGACTTCAAGGTCCGCATCCTCGATTCGGCAGGCGGTACCGCCGCAACCACGCGCGTCATGATCGAGAGTGCGGATGCGAAAGGCCGGCGCTGGAGCACGATCGGCGTCTCTCCCAACATCGTCGACGCCTCCTACAACGCGCTCTACGACGCCATTACGTACAAGCTGTTCCGCGATGGCGCGACCCCGGCAGAGCGGGTGGTTGCGTAGCTGCCATGCTGCGACTGCCGGTTGACCTAGAACAGGTCGGGGCAGACCATATGTGGCGTGCGAGACGGAGAGCATCTGGATACCCGGAACCCGCCCATCGCGGCGGCTGAGACGCGCCGTCCGCGGCCTGGCGGTCGTGTCCTCGCGCGCGCCTTCATGTGGTCGTTGCCCGCGCTCGTGCTCGCCGCCACCCTGTTCATCTGGCTGTCGGCCGGCGGCACGGTCACGACCGACAACGCTTATGTGAAGGGCGACCGCGCGCAGATCGCAAGTCAGCTTTCGGGCCTCATCGTCGAGGTGCCGGTCCAGGAGAATGAGAAGGTGTCGCGCGGTCAGCTTCTGTTCCGGCTGGACGACCAGTCCTATCGGCATGCACTCGCGCGCATCGAGGCCGAGACAGAGACGGTGCGCGCAGAGATCCGCGGCCTGCGCGCCCAGTGGCGGACCAAGCGAGAGGAGATCAAGGCGGCGCTCAGCCAGCAGACCTTCGCCCAGGCCGAGTTCGACCGCCAGTCGGACCTTGCGGAGAAGAAGGTTGCCTCGACCGCGAAGCTCGAAGAGGCCCGGATGGGTCTTGAGGTCGCCCGCCAGCGTATCTCGGCCGCGCAGGAAGACCTGCAGCGCATCGAGGCGGCGCTGGCCGGCGATCCCAAGATCCGCGCCGACGACCATCCACGCGTGCGCCAGATGATGGCGATGCGCGAGGAGGCGCTCCTTCAGCTTCGGCGCACCACCATCGAATCGCCTCTCGACGGCATCGTGAGCAAGCGCCCGGTGCCCGGTAGCTATGCCACGGCCGGCGTGCCGGTGATGGTGGTGGTGGCCGACAGCGATCTCTGGATCGAGGCCAACTTCAAGGAAACCGAGCTCACGCGCGTGCGCAACGGCCAGAAGGTTCTGATCCATGTTGACACCTATCCAGAGTCCGAATGCCATGGCACGGTATCGAGCATCTCGCAGTCGACCGGTGCAGAGTTCGCCGTGCTGCCGCCGCAGAATGCCAGCGGCAACTGGGTGAAGGTCGTGCAGCGCATTCCCGTGCGGCTGTCCGTCGCCTGCCGCGAGGGCGATCCGCCGCTGCGTGTCGGCATGAGCACGACCGTCGAGGTCGAGACCGGCCATACACGCTCGCTGGCGAGCCTTTGGGCCGGCTGGTCGAAGTCGCTCGGCCTCTCGGGGGGCTCGGCGAGCGCCTCGGCCTCGCCCAAGCCCTAGTCACGATGGCGCCGGCCGTCGATCCGGCGGTTCTGCGCCGCCGCCGTCTCATCACCTTCACCGTGATGGCCGCCACCATCATGCATGCGCTCGACGGCACAATCGCCAACGTAGCGCTTCCGTCGATCCAAGGCTCGCTCTCGGCGACCCAGGAACAGGTCTCCTGGGTCGTTACCTCCTATATCGTCGCCTCGGCCATCCTGACGCCGCTGGCCGGCTTCTGCGCCATGCGCTTCGGGCTGCGCCGCACGCTGGCAACCTGCGTGATCGGCTTCACCATCGTGTCGATGATGTGCGGCGCGGCGCAATCGCTCGACCAGCTCGTGCTGTTTCGCGCCCTGCAGGGTGGGTTTGGCGCCGCGCTCGTGCCGGTATCGCAGGCGATCATGATGGATACCTATCCGCGCGAGGAGCAAGGCAAGGCGATGGCGATGTGGGGCGTCGGCACCATGCTCGGCCCGATTGCGGGACCATCGCTGGGCGGCTGGCTCACCGACGAGCTGAGCTGGCGCTGGGTGTTCTACGTGAATCTGCCCGTGGGCATCCTGTGCGCCGTAGGCATCCTTGCGCTGGTGCGCGACAACGTGCACGGCGCGGCGCGCCGCTTCGACCTGTTGGGCTTTACGTTGCTCGCGGTCGCGATCGGCTCGTTCCAGCTCATGCTCGACCGCGGGCATCTGCTCGACTGGTTCGATTCGGTCGAGATCATCGGCGAGACGCTGGTGGCGGCCGTGGCCTTCGCCATGTTCCTGATCCACACGATGACCGCTCCTCAGCCCTTCCTGTCGCGCGAGCTGTTCCGCGACCGCAACCTCACGGTCGGGCTCTGCTTCACGGCGCTGGCGGGGCTGGTGCTGATCGTGACGGCGACGCTTATGCCGCCCTTCCTGCAGCAGCTCATGGGCTACCCGGTTTTCACCACCGGCATCGTGCTGGCGCCGCGCGGAGCCGGCATGATGGTCTCGATGATGCTGGTGGCGCGCCTGATCGGCCGCGTGGATGCCCGCATCCTGATCGGGCTCGGCTTCGCCCTGGCGGCAGTCTCGCTCTACGACATGACGCTCTTCAACCTGAATGTCACCGAGGCGCGCATCGTCTGGAACGGCATCCTGCTGGGCTTTGGGCTCGGCCTCGTCTTCCCGCCGCTCACCGTGATGACCTTCGCGACCCTGCCGCAGCGGCTGCGCACCGAGGGGGCGGCGGTCAATGCGCTGTTGCGCAACCTCGGCGCCAGCATCGGCATCGCCGTGCTGGTCTCGATGCTGGCCAGCAACACCCAGCAGAACCGCGCCGACATGGTCGAGAAGTTCACGCCCTGGCATCCCGGCTGGCCGATGGCCGGTTCCGGCGTGAGCCTCGATCCGACACAGCTCGCGATCTGGGACGGCGAGATCACGCGGCAGGCGGCGCTGATCGGCTACCTGAACGACTTCCGCATCATGATGATCTGCTCGCTGGTATTGATCCCGCTGCTGTTCCTGATGCGCCGTCCGCCCCTTATCGCCGGACGATAACCACGTTATTAGGGCGGAATGGGACGCGCATCGAAGGGCCGTGACGTCGCCGCCGCAACGCCGGCGGTCATCCTCGTGCGCCCGCAACTCGGCGAGAATATCGGCATGGCCGCGCGCGCCATGCTGAATTGCGGCCTGTCGACCTTGCGCCTGGTGGCGCCGCGCGACGGCTGGCCCAACGAGAAGGCGCAGCGCGCCGCCTCGGGCGCCGACATCGTGCTGGAGAAGGCCGAGGTGTTCGACAGCGTGGGCGCAGCCGTCGCCGACCTCGAACGGGTGGTCGCCACGACGGCGCGAAACCGCGAACTGGCGCAACGTATCGTGACGCCTCGCCAGGCCGCGTCCGATATGCGCGACTGGATCGGGCAGGGCGATCGCGTCGGCATCCTGTTCGGGCCGGAGCGCACCGGCCTCGAGAACGACGACATGGTCCATGCCGATACCGCACTCTCGATCCCGCTCAATCCGCAGTTCTCGTCGCTGAACATGGCGCAGGCGGTCCTGCTGGTGGCCTATGAATGGACCACGGCCGGCGATACCACGGCGCCGTCCCGGATGGCCGATCATGCGACCCGACCGGCCACCAAGGAAGAATTGCAGAGCCTGTTCGACCATCTCGAACGCGCGCTCGACCAGTCGGGCTTCCTGCGCAACAAGGAGATGCGGCCTTCGATGGTGCTCAATCTCCGCGCCCTGTTGCAGCGCGCCGAGATGACCGAGCAGGAGGCGCGCACCTTCCACGGCGTCATCAAGTTCCTGTCCAAGAGCAACCACGAGGAATAGCCATGTCCACGACCGCCAAGATTTCCTGGGTCGATGGTGCGCTGCTCGTCGCCGAAGGCGGCAGTGGCCACACGATCACCATGGACGGCGCACCGGACATCGGCGGCCGCAACCTGGCCTCCCGTCCCATGGAGGTCCTGCTGATGGGGATGGGCGGCTGCACCGCCATCGACGTCGTCTCGATGCTGAAGAAGCAGCGCCAGGACATCGAGGGCGTCGAGGTCTCGCTGGTCGCCGAGCGGGCCGACGACCATCCCAAGGTCTATACGTCGGTGAAGCTGGTCTACACTGTCCGCGGCCGGAAACTGAACAAGGCGCTGGTCGAGCGGGCGGTCAGCCTGTCGGACGAAAAGTACTGTTCGGCCACCGCCATGGTGAAGAAAACTGCCGACGTGACCCACGAAATCGTGCTGGTCGAGATCTAAGTCATTGATTTTACTGCCGGAACGGGCGCTTGACTGGCCTGCATCCGCCAGTATGTTCCGCGCTTCTTCCGGAGAACGTGGTGGAGGGCCGTTCGGGCTCGCCTCCCGCCCCGACAAATCGTCGGATTCAGGCCTATCCGGACAACAGAGCGGATCCGCGAAGCGGACCGCACAACGATGGAGTGCCGCGTGAGCAAGCGCGCAAATTCGAAGTACAAGATCGACCGCCGCCTCAGGGTCAACCTGTGGGGCCGTCCCAAGAGCCCGCTCAACAAGCGTGAATATGGTCCCGGTCAGCACGGCCAGGGCCGCACCAAGCCGACCGACTATCGCCTGCAGCTCATGGCGAAGCAGCGCCTGAAGGGCTACTACGGCTCGGTCAGCGAGCGTCAGCTCCGCCGCTATTACACCGAAGCCGTCCGCCGCAAGGGCGACACCGGCGAGAACCTGGTCGAGCTGCTCGAGCGCCGGCTGGACGCGGTGATATACCGCATGAAGTTCGCGATCACCGTCTTCGCCTCGCGCCAGCTGGTCAGCCATGGCCATGTCAAGGTGAACGGCCGTCGCGTGAACATCGCTTCGTACCTTGTGAAGGACAACGACGTCATCGAGCTGACGTCGAAGGCCAAGGAGATGGAGCGGGTTCTCGAGGCCACGCAGAGCGCCGAGCGCGACGTGCCGGAATATGTCACGGTCGACCACAAGGAGATGAAGGGCACCTACGTGCGCGGGCCGAAGCTCGCGGACGTGCCGTACCCCGTCCAGATGGAACCGTCGCTGGTCGTCGAGTACTACAGCCGCTAATCGGCCTGACTAAGATAAAAACGAAAAACCCGCCCGCTGTGGCGGGTTTTTTGCATTAAAATTCCCCGTGAACAGGGTTCTTTCCAGCTATCGCCCCGGGGCAGGAACATTATAATCCTACCGGGGCTTGGGGACTTGGGAGTCTAGGCAATGGGATTGGTCCGTGTGGCGGTCTTCGCCTCGATCGTGGCGATCGGCGGAGCAGCCTACGTTTACCGCGGCGAAGTGATCCGCGAAGTGGGCCCCTACATCGGCATGGGCACCGCAGCCAAGGCGGCCGAAAATCAGGTAAGTCCCGCCGCTGGAGCCCAGCCTCAGGGCCGGCGCGGGCGAGCCAATCCAGGCGGCAACGTACCGGTCGTCGTGACGACCGTCGGCAAGAAGCCGATGTCGGTGGTGATCGAGGCGGTCGGCACGGTCCAGGCCATAGCCTCCATCCAGATCAAGCCCCGCATGGACAGCCAGATCATGAAGGTGAACGTCGAGGAGGGCGCCCTGGTCAAGGAGGGCGACCTGCTGTTCGAGCTCGACAACCGCACCCTCAAGGCTCAGCTCGGCGTCATCGAGGCGACGATCCGCAAGACCCAGGCGCAGATCGAGCAGGCCAAGCGCGACAACGACCGCGCCGACGGGCTGCTGAGCAAGGGCGCCGGCACGGCCGTCCAGCGTGACAACAGCGCCACCGCCCTGAAGGCACTGGAAGCCCAGCTCCAGTCCGACGAGGCCAACCGCGACCAGGTCCAGACCCAGCTCAGCTATACCGAGATCCGTGCACCCGTGTCCGGCCGCATCGGCTCGATCAACAGCAAGGCAGGCACCATCGTGCGTGTCGCGGACAACACCGCCACCGCAACTCTGGCCGTGATCAATCAAGTCGATCCGATCTTCGTGAGCTTCGCGCTGCCCCAGGTCCTCTTGCCCGACCTGCGCGCGGCGATGGCCAAGGGGCCTGTGCGTGTCGACGCGATCGTCAACGACAAGCGTCAGTCGGGTACGATGGCGTTCATCGAGAATACCGTCGATCCGAACACCGGCACCGTCACCGCGAAGGCACGCATCAACAACGGCAACGAGGGCCTATGGCCCGGCCAGTTCGTGAAGGTCGAGGTGATCCTGGGCGTCGAGCCCGAGGCGATTTCGGTCCCGGCCGCTTCGGTCCAGCTCGGCCCGCAGGGTCCGTACCTGTTCGTCGTGAAGGACGGCGTCGCCGAGGTCCGCCCGCTCGTGATCAAGCGTACGCAGGCCGGTGAGTCCGTCATCGGCAGCGGAGTCAGCGATGGCGAGCAGGTGGTGATCGATGGCCAGCTCCGCCTCGTCAATGGCGCGCCGGTCACGGTCCGCCCGCCCGCCACGGCACCCGGTGCCGCGCCCGCGGCGGCGCCGGCCACGGCTCCGGCGGGCACGCCGGCCGCGTCCCCCGCAACCTCCTCACGGCCCCGCGGCTAACCAACCCCTACGGAGAGCGGATAATGTCGCTTTCGGCTCTCTGCATTCGTCGTCCCGTGATGACGATCCTGCTGATGGCGATGATCGTCATCGCAGGCGTCTTCGGCTTCAAGCAACTCCCGGTGGCCGCCGTCCCGCGCGTCGATTTTCCGACGATCCAGGTGCAGGCCCAGCTTCCGGGCGCCAGCCCCGAGACGATGGCGGCCTCGGTCGCCTCGATCCTCGAGCGCCAATTCTCGACCATCGCCGGCGTGACGTCGATGACCTCGACCTCGTCGCTCGGCAATACCGCGATCGTCCTGCAGTTCGATCTCAACCGTAGCATCGACGGCGCCGCGCTCGACGTGCAGTCGGCCATCTCCTCGGCCATGCGCCGCCTGCCGGTCGAACTGCCGACGCCGCCCAGCTTCCGCAAGGTCAACCCGGCCGACTTCCCGATCATGTTCCTGGCGCTGAAGTCGAGCCAGGTGCGCCTGTCCGACGTCGACGCCTTCGCCAATCGCGCGATCCTGCCGCGCATCTCGACGCTCCCCGGCATCGCCCAGGTACTGATCTTCGGCACGCAGAAATATGCCGTGCGCGTGCGCGCCGATCTCGACCAACTCGCGGTTCGCGGCCTGACGCTGCAGGAGCTGCAGAACGCCATCGTCGCGGCAAATTCCAGCAAGCCCGTCGGCGCCATCGCCGATTCGCGCCAGAGCTCGATCCTCGACGCCACCGGCCCGATCAACAAGGCCGCCGACTACATGCCGGTGATCGTGAGCTGGCAGAACGGCGCGCCGGTTCGCCTTTCCGACGTCGCGACGGCCATCGACGGCGTCGAGAACGACAAGGTCGCGAGCTGGCTCGACGGCACCCGCGCCATCCTGCTCGCGGTCTACCGTCAGCCCGATGCCAACACCGTCGAGGTGGTCGATCGGGTCAAGGCCATGCTGCCGGCCATCCAGGCCGAGATGATGAGCGGTGTCGAGATCAGCATCCTGAACGACCGGTCGGTCTCGATCCGCGAGGCCATCGAGGACGTCGAGTTCACGCTGGTCCTTGCCGGCATTCTCGTCATCATCGCCATCTATTTCTTCCTGCGAAGCTTCCGGGCGACCATCATCCCGGCCATCGCGCTGCCGATCTCCGTCGTCGGCACCTTCGCGGGCATGTATCTCTGGGGCCATTCCATCGACAACATCTCGCTGCTGGCTCTCACGCTGGCGGTGGGCTTCGTGGTCGACGACGCCATCGTCATGCTCGAGAACATCGTCCGCCACATCGAGGCGGGCGAGAAGCCGATGGATGCCGCCTTCAAGGGCTCCAAGGAGGTCGGTTTCACCATCGTGTCGATGACGCTGTCGCTGGTCGCGGTGTTCATCCCGGTGCTGTTCATGGGCGGCGTGGTCGGGCGCATGTTCAACGAGTTCGGCCTGGTCATCAGCATGGCCATCCTGATCTCCGGCATCGTGTCGCTCACGCTCACGCCGATGCTGTGCTCGCGACTGCTGAAGCCGATCGATCACCACGAGAAGCACAACGCGCTGTTGCGGCTCTTCGAGTGGAGCTTCAACAAGGTGACCGAGGGTTATTCGTGGGCCCTGCGGCGCGTCGTCAAGCTGCCCCGCCTCGTGCTGCTGCTCACGCTCGGGACGTTCGCGCTGACAGCCTATCTGTTCCATGTGATTCCGAAGGGCTTCTTCCCGTCGGAGGATATCGGCCAGATCACCGGCTCGACCGTCGGTCCCGACGACGCCTCTTTCGACGCGATGGTGGCGCGACAGGGTGCGCTGGCCGAGGTCATCAAGCGCGACCCCGACGTCGTCTCGGTCATGTCCACGGTCGGCGGCGGCAACGCCGCCAGCACGGTCAATTCGGGCCGCATCTTCATCACGCTGCGGCCGAAGGGTGAGCGCACCGCCACCGCGCTGGAAGTCATCGCCCGGCTGCGCCGCGCCTCGGCGACGGTGCCCGGCATCAATGTTTTCTACCAGCCGATCCAGTCGATCAACATCGCCACGACCCAGAGCCGGGCGCAATACCAGTTCGGCATGCGCTCTTCGAACCTCGCCCTGCTGCGCGAATACGCGCCGCAGATGGAAGAGCGGATGAAGCGCATTCCGTCGATCACCGACGTGAACTCGGACCTGCAGGTAAAGGCGCGCTCGACCGTGATCGACGTCGACCGCGACACCGCTTCGCGCCTGGGCCTCTCGGTCGACCAGATCCGCCTGCTGCTCTACTCGGCCTTCGGAACGCGCCAAGTCTCGACGATCTATGCGCCCGACGACACCTATCAGGTCATCCTCGAGGCCGATCCGAAGTATGCCGACACCAACGAGGTGCTGCGCCGCATGCAGGTGCGCACGCCGAGCGGTGCGCTTGTGCCGCTCGACACGGTGGCCAAGCGCAACGACAAGCCGACCTCGCTGACGGTCAACCACATCGCCCAGCTTCCGTCGGTCATCATCTCCTTCAACCTGTCGCCCGGCGTGGCGCTGGGCGATGCGGTGAGGGACATCCAGGCGGTTGCTCGCGAGATCGGCCTGCCGACCACCATCGCCACCAGCTTCGAGGGCAGCGCCCAGGTGTTCCAGCAGGCCGTGGCGAACCAGGGCATGCTGCTGTTCGCCGCCGTGCTCGTGATCTACATCATCCTGGGAATCCTCTACGAGAACTTCATCCATCCGCTGACGATCCTGTCGGGCCTGCCGTCGGCCGGCATCGGCGCGCTCGCCACGCTGATGATGTTCAACATGGACCTCTCGGTGATCGCCCTGATCGGCGTCGTGATGCTGATCGGCATCGTGAAGAAGAACGCCATCATGATGGTCGACTTCGCGATCGAACGGCGCGGGCAGGGGGCCGACGCGGAGACGGCGATCGTCGAGGCGGCATTGCTCCGCTTCCGGCCGATCATGATGACCACCGTTTGCGCGCTGCTCGGTGCCCTGCCGATCGCCGTTGGCCATGGCGCCGGTGCCGAACTTCGTCAGCCGCTGGGCATTACGGTCGTCGGCGGCCTGCTGGTCTCGCAGGTCCTGACCCTGTTCATCACGCCGGTCGTCTACATGTGGTTCGACAAGCTCACCGGCATGAAGTTCAGCCCCGGCTGGGCCAAGCGCTGGCGCACCAAGGGCCGCGCTCCGGCACAGCCGGCCGAGTAGTTCCGGCCGCCGTGCTTGTTCCCATCCTTCGAGACGCGTCGCTGCGCGACGCTCTTCAGGATGAGGTCGGGAATGGAAATCCCTATCCTCAAAATAGACCTCATGCTGAGGAGCCGGGCGAAGCCCGGCGTCTCGAAGCATGGGTCACGGTAGAGCCCTCAAATGCGAGTAGCGTTCCATGACTGACGAGATCGGCGCCTTCGTTCCCGGCCCCCGCGTGCGCATCGAAGGCCGGGCCGGCGGGCCGTTGTCGGGCCTCACCTTCGCGGCGAAGGATCTCTTCGCGGTCGCGGGCGTGCCGACTGGCGGCGGCAATCACGACTGGCCGACCGGCCGACCGATCCCCGACAAGCATTCCTGGGCGGTGCAGACGCTGCTCGATGCCGGCGCGACGCTGATCGGCAAGACCATCACCGACGAAGTCTCGCTCGGCATCCTGGGCGAGAACGCCTTCGACGGCACACCGAAGAACGTGGCGGCTCCTGGGCGCGTGCCGGGCGGCTCGTCTTCGGGCTCCGCGGCCGCCGTGGCCGCCGGCATCTGCGACACTGCGCTCGGCACCGACACGGGTGGCTCGGTGCGCGTCCCGTCGTCGTTCTGCGGCCTCTACGGCATCCGCCCGACCCATGGCCGCGTCGACGTGACCGGCATGTTGCCCCAGGCGCCGACCTCCGACACGACCGGCTGGTTCGCGCGCGACGCCGAGACCTTCGCCAGGGTCTGTGCCGTCATGCTGGGCGAGGAGATTCCCGCGAAGCTGCCGACGAAGCTGATCGTCGCCGTCGATGCGTTCGGGTTCGCCGACGCCGACACGGCCGAGGTGCTGCAGCCAATGGTGAAGAAGCTCGCCAGACTTATTGGATCGAGCTGCGAGGAGATCATGGCGCCGCAGGGCCTCTCGGTGTGGGCGCGCGCGCAACGGAGCCTGCAGCCGGCCGAGGCCTATGCGACGTTCAAGAGCTGGCTCGACGATCGCAATCCACGTTTCGCGTTCTCGGTCGCCAAGGCGCTGGTCACCGGATCGATGATTCCCGAAAGCGACAAGGCTTGGGCCAACCTGATGCGTCAGGAAGTGCGCGGTCGCATGAAGTATCTGCTGCCTGAAGGCACGATCCTTTGCCTGCCGACCACGCCGTTCCCGGCGCCCAAGGTCGGCCTGCCGTTGTCGGTGCTCGACCCGCTGCGCGACCGCATCACCTGCCTCTGCGCGCAGGGTGGGTTGGCGGGCTTTCCGCAGGTCAATCTTCCGGGCGCCACGACGGTTGACGGTCTGCCGGTCGGCCTGTCCATCATCGGTCCGCGCGGCAGCGATGCGACGCTCGTGGCGGTCGCGCGCGCGATGGAGAAGGCGGCGGCCTGATCGTCCTCCGCCGTCGTAAGGGTAACGGCGGAGGCAATTTGAAAACCGAAAAGCAGAAGATGCTCGCCGGCGAACTCTACAAGGCCGGCGACCAGGAGTTGGCGGCCGACCGGCGCCGCGCCATGGCCTGGATGGACCGTTACAACGAGACGCAGCTACGCACGTCGCAGGAGCGCGTGGCGATCCTGCGCGAGATCATGCCGGAGGTGGGGCAGGGGGCGTCCATCCGGCCGCCGTTCCATTGCGACTATGGCTACAACATCAGCCTCGGCAGCGGCGCTTTCCTCAATTTCAACTGTGTGATCCTCGACGTCGTGCAAGTTACGATCGCCGACGAAGCGCAGATCGGGCCGGGCGTGCAGATCCTGACCGCCGACCACCCGCGCGATCCCGCACAGCGCCGCGCCGGCTTCGAGTTCGGCCGTCCCATTCACATCGGCCGCCATGTCTGGATCGGCGGCGGTGCGATCATCCTGCCGGGCGTCACCATCGGCGACGATGCGATCGTGGGGGCCGGGGCCGTGGTCACACGCGACGTGCCGGCCGGTGCTACTGTCGTGGGCAATCCAGCCAAGGAGAGGCGTTAAGTGACCGATTTCACTCCCAATATTCCCGAAGTCGTCGAGGAGGTGCGCGTTCTGTTCGAGCGCTACGAGCAGGCGCTGATCGACAAGAACGTCGAGGTGCTCGACGCCACCTTCTGGAACAGCCCGCACACGATCCGCCTCGCCAACAACGAGCACGGCTACGGCTTCGACCGCATCCATGCCTTTCGCGTCGCCCGTCCCCCCGGGCCCGGCACCAAGGAAAAGCGGTTGCGGCTCGACATCGTCACCCTGGGCCGCGACCTCGCGACGGTGTCGCTGGTCTACAAGGTGCGGGGCAAGGAAGCGACCGGACGTCAGACCCAGACCTGGGTGCGTCTGCCCGATGTCGGCTGGAAGGTCGTGCATGCCCATGTCTCGATGATCGCCGAAGAGCCGATCCACTAATTAGAACGCCCGCGATGGAGGAAACGATGGCTGCCCAACCCGCCGAGAGCCTCGGTAACGTGATGAATCCCGACCCCGAATGGGTTGCCAAGGTGAGCGAGCCCGCGCTCGAGCCGGATCTGCCGATCGTCGATCCGCATCACCATCTCTGGCAGCGCACCGGCAACGACTATCTGTTCCACGACCTGCTGGCCGATACGCGGACCGGTCACAACATCGTCGGCACCGTGTTCGTCGACTGCCATTCGATGTACCGCAAGGACGGGCCTGCAGAGCTGCGCTGCATCGGCGAGACCGAGTTCGCCAACGGCGTGGCGGCGATGAGCGCGTCAGGCCTCTACGGCAATCTGCGCGCCTGCGCCGGCATCGTCTCCCATGTCGATTTGCGCCTCGGCGAGAAGGCGGGCGACGTGTTCGACGCCCAGATCGCCGCCGGCAATGGCCGCTTCAAGGGCATCCGCCACCAGACCGGCTGGGACGCCGATCCGGGCATCCGCAACTCGCGCAACGATCCGCCGCCCGAGCAGACCCGCGACCTCACCTGGCGCGAGGGTTTCCGGGAACTGGCGAAGCGCGACCTCACGTTCGACGCCTGGCTCTATCATCCGCAGCTCGGCGAGATCGCAGAACTGGCCGATGCGTTCCCGGGCACGCACATCATCCTCGATCATGTCGGCGGGCCGCTGGGCTATGCCGGTTATGCCGGCCGTCACGACGAGGTGCGCGTGGCCTGGAAGAAGTCGATGGCGGAGTTGTCGAGGCGGCAGAACATCGTGGTGAAGGTCGGTGGGCTGGGCATGGCGATGGGGTTTTTCGACTTCTACCAGCGCCCGACGCCGCCGGGTTCGCAGGAGTTGGCCGAGGCGTTCCGGCCCTGGGTCGAGGCCTGCATCGACCTGTTCGGCGTCGATCGCTGCATGTACGAGAGCAACTTCCCGGTCGACAAGATCACCTCGGGCTACGGCGTCCTGTGGAATGCCTTCAAGCGCATTTCGGCGGGTGCGTCGGCCTCGGAGAAGAAGGCCCTTTTCTCGGGCACGGCGGCGCGGGTTTACAAGCTGGCATTGCCTGCCTGATCATCTCTGCTCGAGACGACGGAAAATTGGGAAGTCGCATTTGCAAGAACCGTGTCAGGACGCCTCTGATACGGCCTTTCGCGCAAAGTTTCTTTTTCTTCGAATGAGCCATCCCGCGCTGACACAGGCTGTGAAGTCGTCTTAGAATTTTGGCCCTCGCGTTGTTCATTGAGGCCAGCCATGCGTCGTTTCTTCCTGTCCGCCGTCGCCGCCCTCGCCACCGTGTCCGCCGTGCCGATCGCCTCGGCGCAGACCTTGAAGGTGGTGATGCACTCCGACGTGAAGGTGCTCGATCCGATCTGGAGCGGCGCCTACATCACGCGCAACCACGGCTACATGCTTTACGACGTGCTGTTCTCCATGGACGAGAAGTTCCAGGTGAAGCCGCAGATGGTCGATACCTGGACGACGAGCGACGACGGGCTCACCTGGACGTTCAAGCTGCGCGACGGGCTCGAATGGCATGACGGCCAGCCGGTGACGGCCGAGGACTGCGTCGCCTCGCTGAAGCGCTGGTCGGTGCGAGATGCGATGGGGCAGAAGCTCGCGCAGTCGCTCCACGAGTACAAGGTCGTCGATCCCAAGACCTTCCAGATCGTGCTGAAGGAGAAGTTCGGCGCGGTGATCGAGTCTCTCGGCAAGCCGTCGGTGGTCGTGCCCTTCATGATGCCCAAGCGCATCGCCGAGACCGACCCGTTCAAGCAGATCGAGGAGTACATCGGCTCCGGTCCGTTCGTGTTCAAGAAGGACGAATGGAAGCCCGGCGAGAAGCTCGTCTACACCAAGTTCGCCAAGTACAAGCCGCGTTCCGAGCCCATGTCGGGCCTGTCTGGCGGCAAGGTCGCGAGCGTCGATCGGGTCGAATGGGTGTGGATTCCCGATGCCGAAACGCAGGTCAACGCTCTGCTGAACGGCGAGATCGACTATCTCGAAGGCGTTTCGTCGGATCACCTGCCGCTGATCGAAAAGGACAAGGGCATCCGGGTCATCAAGGGTCGCGTCTCCAACCAGTATGCCTTTCGGATGAACTGGCTGCTGCCGCCCTTCAACAACGAGAAGGTGCGCCAGGCTGCCGCGCTGGCGCTGAACCAGGAGGACTTCCTCCAGGCCAATATCGGCGACAAGCGTTTCTGGCAGACCTGCAAGGCGATGTTCACCTGCGGCTCGCCGCTGGCCACCGATGCCGGCATGGCAGGCCTGGTCGAGGGCAATTCCGCCAAGGCGAAGGCGCTGCTGGCCGAGGCAGGCTACGACGGCACCCCCGTCACGCTGCTGGCACCGACGGATCTCGGCGTCATCAAGCAGCTCGGCCCCGTCGCCAAGTCGCTGCTGGAGAGGGCCGGCTTCAAGGTCGACATGGTCTCGATGGACTGGCAGAGCGTGATCGTGCGCCTGGCCAAGAAGGGGCCGGTCGCGGAAGGCGGCTGGAATGCCTTCTCCACGAGCTGGTCGCAGGTCGACATTCTCGATCCCCTGATGACGCCTTTCCTGATCGCGAGCTGCGACAAGGCCCGTTCGGGCTGGCCGTGCGACGAGCAGCTCGAGAAGCTGCGCGACAACTACGTGAAGGCAAGCACGGAAGCGGAGAAGAAGGCCGCAGCCACCGCCGTGCAGGAACGCGCCATCAAGGTCGTGACGCACGTGCCGCTCGGCGAATGGTTCGGTGTCAGCGCCGTCCGTTCCAACATCGGCACCCTCAATCCGCCGCCGCCCGTCACGGTCTTCTGGGGCGTCACGAAGAAATAGGGTTCGCTATTCCGCGGCCTGCAGTTCGGCCGGTTTTGTCTCGACCGGGCGGCCGCTGCGCTTGGCAGCGTCCTCGGCTTCCCAGCGGATCGCAATCTCGGCAAGCCGGTCCATGACCTCGTCCAGTTCACCGCCGCGTTTGGTGAGGGAATAGGTGACCTTGGGCGGGATGGTCGCCTCGTAGTCGCGCTTCACCAGCGCCGCGCCTTCCAGCGTGCGCAGACGCTCCGTCAGCATCTTGGCCGAGATGCCGGAGACGCGGCGCTTCAGTTCGCCGAAGCGCTGCGGACCATGGGTGCGCAGGTTGTAGAGGATATAGGTCGTCCACGGTCCCATCAGCATGCGCAGGATGAAGTCCATCGGACAGGTGACGCTCTCCTTGGCCTGAGTCGCGGTGGCGGGGGGCGGGCTGCTCATCGGAAAAAACCCTCAGGTTACGATTCGGTACCTACTGGCGAATATATAGAGGCCATCCCAGATGTTTCCAGTCACTTTGTGAAAGTAACTGATCTGGAGAAACGCCCAGGCGCTTCTTTCAGTCAAATCAAGGGATTGGAAGTCATCATGAGCAACGTTGCCATCGTCTATCACTCCGGTTACGGCCATACCCAGGCCCTCGCCGAGGCCGTCGCCAGCGGGGCGCGGGCCGTTCCGGGCGCCCAGGTAAGCCTGATCCCTGTGGCCGAGGCGGAAGCGCGCGCGGCCGAACTCGACGCCGCAGACGCCATCATCTTCGGCAGCCCGACCTATATGGGCGGCGTATCGGCCGACTTCGCGAAGTTCAAGGACTGGACATCGGGCCGCTGGATGGAGGGCCGTTGGCGCAACAAGCTCGCGGCCGGCTTCACCGTCTCGGCCTCATGGAACGGCGACAAGCACAACACGCTCTACCAGCTCCTGACCCTGGCGGTTCAGCACGGCATGGTGTGGGTCGGCCTCGGCCTGCCGCCCGGCAACAACAGTTCGAAGGGCTCGGTGGCGGATCTCAACCGGGTCGGCGCGTCGATCGGCGCTATGGGCCAGGCCAATGCCGACCAGGGCGTCGAAGGCATCGGTGCGAGCGACTTCAAGACCTTCGAGGCGCTGGGACGCCGCGTCGCCGAAGCGGCCGTGCGCTGGCACGAAGAGCCGCTCGCAAAGGCGGCCTGACTCAGCGCGAAGAGTCGTTAGGCCAAGCTCTTCATTTCACCTCCCCCGTCTTACGGGGGAGGCCGGGTGAGGGAAGGCTACGCGAAGGCTTTGAATCCGGAAGAGTTCAGGCTCATGGCTTTTCCCCCTCCGGCCCTTCGGGCCACCTGCCCCGTAAGACGGGGGAGGTTTGACTACTCCATCCGCACGTTGGCGGATTTCACGATCGAGCCCCAGGAGGCCAGCTCGTCCTTGAACAGGGTCGCCAGCGCCTGCGGGGTGCTGGTTTCCACCGTCGCGCCCTGCGCCACGAAATCGGCCTGCACATCCTTCATCGCCATGACTTCGCGCATGGCGGCGTTGGCGCGGTCGACGATCGGGGCGGGTGTGCCCGGGGGTGCCAGCAGGAAGATGCTGGCCACCGAATTGAAGCCCGGCAGCGTCTCGGCGATGGTGGGAACGTCGGGCGCGACCGGCGACCGCTTGGCCGAAGTCACGGCCAGCAGCCGGAGCTTGCCGCCCTTGGCCAGCGCGAGCGCCGGCGGCAGGCTCACGAAGCAGATCGGGACCTGGCCGCTGACCAGGTCGGCCAGCGCCGGCGTGCCGCCCTTGTAGGGGACATGGACCATGCGGACGCCGGCATCCTTCTGGAACATCTCGGCGCTCAGATGGGCGATGTTGCCGACACCGGGCGTGGCGTAGCTGTACTTGTCGGGGCTGGCCTTCAGCACGTCGATGAGCTCACGCACGTTCTGCGCGGGGAAGGACGGGTTGACCACCAAAGAGTAGGGCAGGTTGCCCATGATGCCGATCGGCGCGAGCGTCAGCGGGTCGTAGGCGACCTTGTCGTAGATCGTGGTGCCGACCAGGATTCCGGACTCGGCCAAGAACAGCGTGTACCCGTCCGGCGGCGCACTCGCGAGCGCCGCGGCGGCGATGGTGGAGCCGGCGCCCGGCCGGTTCTCCACGACCACCGGTTGGCCCACCAGGGGGCTGAGCTTGTTGGCGAAGATGCGCGCCAGGATGTCGGCGCCGCCGCCCGGCGGATAGCCGACCAGCAGCTTGATCGGGCGCGACGGATAGGCCTGCGCGAAGGCTCCGCGGCTCACGGCCAGGCTTCCACCCATGCCCGCGATACCACCCGCGATACCAAGGGCGAGTGCGCGGCGGCGGCCGAGTTTGATGTCTTCGATGCTCATGTCTTTTGACCTTCTGACGGCGCGATCTCAGGCGGACGGCGCGAAGTAGCGGAACTGCAGGCTCTGGTCCTTCTCGAGCTGCTGGATGAGGTCGATCTCCCAGGTGAGATAGGCCGTCATCGATTTGCGCAGGTCGTCATAGTCGTAGGGGCTGTACCAGACATCGTCGGTCGCCGAGGTCATGTTCTCGAGCCCGCTGGCGAGTGGCAGGCCGGTGCCGGCCCAGGCGGCGGTGCCGCCGTCGAGCACCGATACCGGCAGGGGCGACGCCGCCGCGGCATCGCCTGCCGCGAGGGTCGCGAATGCACCATCGTCCGAGGTCAGTACCAGCCGCTTCGCCTTGGGCGCACCGGCCGCGACCTGCGCCAGCCCGTCATTCAGGCGCGAGCGCACCGCGAACCAGGCGCCCGGGATATGACGTACGCGGAACTTCAGGCTGTTGGCGAGGTCGACCACCACGGCCTCACCCGAGGCAAGCAGGCGATGCAGGTCGAGGACGTTGATCCGCTCGACGCTTCCGGCGGCTTCCACCGGCAGCTGCTCGACCGGCTCGGCTCCCTTGTCCATCCCGGCACCGCAGGCGGCGAGGCCGCCCGCCAGCACGAAAACGTCCTCCCAGCCGAGCTGGATCAGCCACGACGCCGTCATGCACGCACGCACGCCATTGTCGTCGCACAGCACGATGCGCGAGCCGCGCGTGCCGACATAGTGGTCGGTCGACTGGATCAACTGGCCGCCGGGCGCGCTGCGCGCGCCGGGAATGTGGCCGGCTTCGTATTCCTCGGGGCTGCGCACGTCGAAAAAGTAGAGCGAGCGCGTCGTGTCGGCCTGCAGTTCGCGCAAGGCCGCCGCATCGATCTCTCGCACGCCGAACCGCTTCGACACGCGCATCGCGGCCTCGATGGCGGCGGCCAGACCCTTGGGCGAGGGTGGCGGTGCGACCGTGCGGCTGCCGCGCGCCATGGTCTCACCGCTCAGGTGCCAGCCCGCCGTGCCGTTGCGCACGCAGACCACCGGGTTCCTGATCCCGGCATTGATCAGCGACTGTGCGCCGATGATGCCGCGCGTGCGGCCGGCGCAGTTCACCACGATCGTGGTCTCGTCGCGCTCGATCAGGTCGAACACGCGATGCACAAGCTCGGCGCCGGGGCAGTCGATGCCGCCGGGCAGGCTGTAATTGTGGAACTCGGTGTAGGGACGGCTGTCGAGGATGATCATGTCCTTGCCGTCGTCGATCCAGCGGCGCAGTTCCTGCGCATCGATGGCCGGCGTGTCGTAGCGATGCTCGACGAACTCGCCGAACGCCTTGCTGGGCACGTAGATGCCGGCGAACACTTCGAGGCCCGCCTTGCGCCAGCCTTCGAGGCCGCCCGCCATGATGGAGATGTCGGTGTAGCCCCAGCTGGCAAGGCGGCCCGCGGCGCGTTCCGCCAGCCCGTCATCCTGCTGGTCCATCAGCACGATGCGCGTCGCGCGGCGCGGCACGAGGGCGGCGATCCGCGTCTCCAGGTGGCTGAGCGGCGCCGACACGATGGTCAGCGGATGGCCGCTGTTGAACAGGCCCTCTTCACGCACGTCGAGGAAGGCGTGCTCGCCCTTTTCGCTCAGCAAGGCGTGAACGCGGGCGGCGTCGAGGCGCGGCCAGGAGGCGGCGGGCTTGGATTCTTTGGCGGTGGTCATCGGGAAACGGGCGGCCGTTGGAAGGAAAGGGGCCGAAATCCTGATCGCGGCCGACGGATAAGGAAAATATAAAGATGATATGAACTGATTTGGAACCGGTATGAATCTCACCGTCCGGCAATTGCGCGCCTTCACCCTCGGGGCGCGGTTCGCCTCCTTCTCCGAAGCCGCGTCCCGCATGGGCATCACCCAGCCCGGCTACTCGCTGCTGATCCGCCAGCTCGAGGAGGAGGTGGGCATGGCGCTGTTCCGGCGCACCACGCGCCGGGTCGAACTCACCGAGGCGGGCCGCGAGATCCTGCAGAGCGCGGAGCGTACGCTGCAGCAGCTGGAAGAGACACGCCGCCGCGCCGAGGATTTTCGCGACGCGCGCCAGGGCACGCTCAATCTCGCCTTCGTGCCCTCGGTGGGCTGCAGCCTGCTGCCGCCGATCCTGTCACGCTTCGCCGAGGCCTATCCCGGCATCAAGCTGGTGTTCCACGAGGCGCAGGCCGTCGGCTTCGCCGAGTGTGTGCGCAGCGGCCAGGCCGAGATTGGCGTCGGGCTGTTGCTGCAGCAGGACGAGCCCTTCGCCTTTGAGCCGCTGATGCGCGACTGCCTTGTGGCGCTGCTGCGCGCGCAGCATCCACTTGCCGCGCGCGCCACTGTGACCTGGAAGGCGCTGGCACGCTTCAATTCGATCCTCGTGACCAACCAGTCGAGCGTGCGCGTGCATGCCGATCGCGCCGCCGCTGCCGCCAGCATCGATATCGAACCGACCTACGTTCTCGATTCGCTCACCACCGCCGTCGGCATGGTGCGCGCGGGTCTCGGTTACGCCGTGCTGCCGAGCCTGGCGCTGCGCAGCCTCGACCTGGGCGACGCGGTGCCGCGCGTGATCGAGCAACCGCGCGCCTGGCGCAACATTGGTCTTTTGACGCGCGCGCAGTTCACGCTCTCGCCGGCGGCCTCCGCCTTCGCCACCATCGCCCGCGAAGTCGCCGCCGATTTCCCCGATGTCCTGGCGCCGGCAAAGTCTTCCGGACCGCGAGCCTCCAGGCCCGCCTCATGATCATGAGCGGGCCGGAGGCCCGCGGTCCAGAAGCCAAACGAAAGCGGGGGACCTTCGCTTTACGGCAAAGATCCCCCGTCGGCGTGGGCCGGGCTGTTACTTCTTGCTGATGTTCCAGAGCACCGGCACGGGGCCCGAGAGCCAGCCGCTCAGGCGATCCTTTCGGTAGGCGCCGAAGGCCTTGTACTGGCCGACCGGGGCGTAGAAGCCCTGGTCCATCAAGCGGTCGGAGATGGCGTAGCCCAGCTCCTTGCGCTTGGCCGGATCGGCTTCCTTGATGAAGGCCGCGCGCAGGACCTCGATCTCGGGATCGCACGGCCAGCCGAACCACGCCTTTTCACAGGTGCCGGCGGCGTAGGCGTTGATGCCCGGATTGTCGAGGTCGAGCGTGATGTTGGTGGTGAAGAAGATGTTCCAGCCACCCTGCGCCGGCGCTTCCTTGCGGGCGCGGCGGGCCACCACGGTCTGCCAGTCCATCGCCAGTAGGTCGACCTTGAAGCCGGCCTTCTCGAGCTGCTGCTTGGCAACGGCCTGCACCTGGTTGGACGACTGCAGGTCGGTCTGCTGCAGCATCGCGATCGGCGTGCCGTCGTAGCCGCTGTCCTTCAGGAGCTGCCGCGCCCTGGCGAGGTCGGGCTTGATCAGCAGGTCGCCATATTCCTTGCCGTAGGCCGTGCCGCACACGAACGGCGCGTTGCAGACCTTGTAGATCTCGGGATCGCCCACCTGGGCGCGCAACATGTCTTCCTGCGCCAGAGCCCACATCGCCGCCTGGCGCGCCTTCACGTTGTTGAAGGGCGGGTGCAGCGTGTTGAAGCGCATGATGATCTGGCTGCCGAGCGCATTCCAGCCGAACAGCGCGATGTTCTTGTCGGCCTTCAGCATCGGGAACAGATCGGGCACCGGCGATTCGATCAGGTCGATCTCACCGGCCATCAGCGCGTTCACCGCCGTGCTGGGATCTGGGATGGCGAGCCATTCGACGCGGTCGACCTTGGCCACCTTGCCGCCGGCCAGCATCGAGGGCGGCTCGGCGCGCGGCTTGTACCTGGTGTTCTTGACGTAGACGACCTTCTCGCCGGGCTTCCATTCCTCCTTCTTGAAGATGAAGGGGCCGGAGCCGGTATAGTCCTCGATCTGCTTGTTGGGGTCGGTCTCGGCAACGCGCTTCGGCATCATGAACGGCACGTTCGACGAGGGCTTGCCCAGCGCGTCGAGGACCAGGCCGAACGGTTCTTTCAGCTCGATGGCGAAGGTCTTGGCGTCGATCGCCTTCAGTTCCTTGGTCGCCTTCAGCAGCAACTGGCCGAAGCCGTCGCGGGCGCCCCAGCGCTTGATCGAGGCGATGCAGTCCTCGGAGGTCACGGGCGTGCCGTCGCTCCACTCGAGGCCGTCACGCAGCGTGATCGTCCAGGTGAGCTTGTCGTCGGAGACGGTGTACTTCTCCGCCATCTGCGGCTGGACCTTGAGGTCCGCGTCCTTGGCGAACAGGACATCGTAGACCATGTAGCCGTGGTTGCGGGTGATTAGCGCCGTGGTCCAGATCGGGTCGAGGATCTTGATGTCGGCGTGCGACACCATCCTCAGCGTCGTCTGTGCCGCCGCCGGCACGGCCCCTGCAGCCATTACGGCCGCCAGTCCGATTGAGGCCGCCAGCGCGACCCGTCTCCGCAACCCCAACATTCAGTAACCCTTTCAAATGGTGAACTCGAGCCAATTGCATGCAGACGTGTGAACCGCGAGGAATAAGAAGTGTCTGCGATCTTTGTGTCGCATGCGGGCGTCCACGCTCGTCCGGGCAATGCCCGCGCGACCGCTCGTCGCCGACGCACCAAGCAGATTCCGCGCCGGTCCGCCCCTGATCATGAACAGGGCTGCCCAAAGAAACGGGGGACCGTCGCCTTTCGGCGAGGTCCCCCGTCGTCGTGAGCGGGGCCGTTATTTCTTGGTGATGTTCCACATCACCGGCACGGGGCCGGGCAGCCAGCCGGAAATACGGTCCTTGCGGAATGCGCCGAACGCCTTGTACTGGCCCAGCACGATGTAGGTACCCTGGTCCATGACCCGGTCGGACACGGCCATGGCGATGTCCTTGCGCTTTGCGGGATCGCTCTCCTTGGCGAAGGACGAACGCAGCTTCTCCATCTCCGGATCGCACGGCCAGCCGAACCACGCCTTTTCGCATGCGCCACTGGTGAAAGCATTGCCGGCGGGGTTGTCGGCGTCGACCGTGACGGTCGTGGTGTAGAAGATGTTCCAGCCGCCCTGGGCCGGCGCGTCCTTCTTCGCGCGGCGCGTCACGACCGTCTGCCAGTCCATCGACTGCAGGTCGACCTTGAAGCCGACCTTCTCCAGTGCCTGCTTGCCGACCGGCGGAAGCTGGTTGGACGAAAGCAGGTCGGTCGCATGCATCATGACGATCGGGGTCCCGTCATAGCCGCTCTCCTTCAGCAGCTGGCGCGCCTTCTCGAGGTCGGGTTTGACGAGCAGGTTGCCGTAGCTCTTCTCGTAGGGCGAGCCGCACACCAGCGGCGAGTTGCAGACACGGTAGATCTCGGGGTCGCCCACCTGGGCGCGCAGGAAGTCTTCCTGGGCGATCGCATACATCGCCGCCTGCCGCGCCTTCACGTTGTTGAACGGCGGGTGGAGGTGGTTGAAGCGCATGATGATCTGGCTGCCCTGCGCATTCCAGCCGTAGAGCTCGACGTTCTTGTCGGCCTTCAGCAGCGGGAAGAGATCGGGCACCGGGATCTCGATCAGGTCGATCTCGCCCTGGACGAGGGCGTTGACGGCCGTCATCGGGTCGGAGATCGCCAGCCATTCGAGGCGGTCGATCTTGACCACCTTGCCGCCGGCCAGCATCGAGGGCGGTTCGGCGCGCGGCTTGTACTTGGTGTTCTTGGTGTAGACGACCTTTTCGCCGGGCTTCCACTCGTCCTTCTTGAAGATGAACGGGCCGGAGCCGGTGTAGTCGTCGATCTGCTTGAACGGGTCGGTCTCCGCGACGCGCTTGGGCATCATGAAGGGGACGGTCGAGGAGGGCTTGCCCAGCGCTTCGATGACAAGACCGAACGGCTCCTTCAGCACGATCTGGAATGTCTTGGCATCGACCGCCTTCATCGTGCCGACCGCGGCCATCATCTGCTGGCCGAGGGCGTCGCGCGCTCCCCAGCGCTTGATGGACGCGACGCAGTCTTCGGCGGTGACGGGCTGGCCGTCATGCCATTCCAGCCCGTCGCGCAGCGTGAAGGTCCAGGTGAGCTTGTCGGCCGAGGCCTCGTACTTGTCGACCATCTGCGGCTGGATGCGCAGATCGGCATCCTTGGCAAACAGCGTGTCGTAGATCATGTAGCCATGGTTCCGGGTGATGAAGGCGGTCGTCCAGATCGGATCGAGCACCTTCAGATCGGAATGGGCGACCATCTTGAGGGTCTGCGCCGACGCAGGAGCCGCGGTCGCGGCCGCCGTCGACAGGGCCAGACAGGCTGCGAGTTGTCCCAGTCTCCGCATAACGTGCATCATTTAGCCTTTCCCTAATTTCACACAGGCTGCCACGAGCCGGACGAGGAATAAAGCGATGTCGATGCCGACGATTTTTGTGTCGCACGGGGCTCCCACGCTCATCCTGAGCGACGTGCCCGCGCGGCGCTTCCTGGCTGGGCTCGGCCGGCAAATCCCGCGTCCCACCGGCATCGTGGCGGTGTCGGCGCATTGGGACACCGACGTGCCGGCCGTGTCGGTCGTGCGCCGGCCGGACACGATCCACGACTTCTATGGATTTCCCGAGGCGCTTTACGAGCTGCGCTACGACGCGCCCGGCGCGCCGGCGCTCGCGGAGAAGGTGGCGAAGCTTACAGGGGCCGCGCACGATCATCATCGCGGCCTCGACCACGGCGCCTGGGTGCCCGCGATGCTGGGCTGGCCCGAAGCGGACATCCCGATCTTCCAGCTCTCGGTGCAGCCCAACGCGAGCCCGGCGCACCACATCGCGCTCGGCCGGAAGCTCGCGCCCCTGCGCGAGGAGGGCGTCCTGGTCATGGGGAGCGGCAGCGCCATTCACAATCTGCGTACGCTCATGCGAGGGGCGGAGGACGCCGAGCCGGAACCTTGGGCGAAGGCCTTCGACGACTGGCTGGCCGACACGGTCGAGAGTGGCGACGAGGAGGCTCTCGCCGATTACCGCTCCCGCGCACCCTATGCCCGCGAGGCGCATCCGACCGACGAGCACTTCCTGCCGCTGCATGTCGCTTACGGTGCGGCCGGAAAGGGTGCCAAGGGGCGGACGCTCCATCGCAGCTTCACCTTGGGCAACCTCTCCATGGCGGCCTATGCCTTCGGATAGCCACTAGTCGCCTGCGACATGAGATGAAGAAGGAGAACGTGTTCGGCGAATGGTTAACCTCGTTTGCTTCACAAATCACATGAGATTGAAGGCTGGCGGCCCGCCTTATTGTGTGGGCACTTCAGGAAAATGAAAATTCGAATGTAAAAACAATGCGTTGTCGAGCGTTCCCGAGCGAGGGATCGCGCCAAAGAAAAACGGGGGCGCTTGCACACCCCCGTTTTAGAACGCCGATTGATACAGGAGGCGCTAAGCCGCTTCCGCCAGAGCCACACCCTTTTCCTTGAAGACCTGTTCGAGTTCGCCGGTCTCGAACATCTCGCGGATGATATCGCAGCCTCCGATGAACTCACCCTTCACGTAGAGCTGGGGGATCGTCGGCCACTGGCTGAATTCCTTGATGCCCTGGCGCAGTTCCGGGTCGACAAGGATGTTGATGCCGTGGAACTTCACGCCCAGCTGGCTCAACACGTCGACCACCGCAGCCGAGAAGCCGCACTGGGGGAACACGGGTGTGCCCTTCATGAACAGCAGGACGTCGTTCTTGCCGATCTCGTCGCGGATACGCTCGAACACCGGGGGTTCGCTCATGATCGATCTCCGTGAAGCGCCATCCAGGCGCGGGGTTGCCTGAATATAGGGCGTTCAGGGTCGCTGCGCCATGGTGGTCAGCTTGAGGGCATGCAGAACGCCCCCCATGCGGCCGCCCAGCGCGCCATAGACCATCTGATGCTGCTGAATCTTGGATTTGCCGGCAAAAGCGGCCGAAATCACTGTCGCAGCGTAATGATCGCCGTCCCCGGCGAGGTCCTGGATCTCGACCTCGGCGCCCGGAATGCCGTCCTGGATCAGGCGAACGATGTCTTCTGCTTGCATGGGCATGAGAAATCCTCAGGCGGCGCTATTCATGTAGGAAGGCAGCCAGGCCTCGTGGGCGTCGCGCAGCTCCTGCAGGGGCACGCTGAGCAGCCCCTCGACCGTGATGTCCGATCCGCCGGAATAGCCTAGCAGGACGGCGGGCACGCCGGCCTTCTGTGCGGCCTCGACGAGAGCGCCGCCGTCGTCCGCGGCGATCAGGTAGCGGCCCTGATCCTCGCCGTAGAGATAGGCGTGAGGAGCGATTGCACCCTGAGGCAGCTTGATCGTGGCGCCCATGCTGCCCGAGAGGCACATCTCGGCGAGCGCCACGAGGAGGCCGCCATCGGACAGGTCGTGGCAGGCCGCGACCTTGCGGCCGACGATCTGCCCGCGCACGAAGTCGCCGTTGCGACGCTCCACGGCGAGGTCGACCGGTGGCGGCGCCCCTTCTTCGCGGCCGTGCAACTCGCGCAGGTAGATCGACTGGCCGAGCCAGCCCTTCGTGTCGCCGACCAGCACGAGGGCAAGGCCGTCCTTGACGAGGCGGGAACCGGCCGACGTGGCGATGTCGTCGATCACGCCCACGGCGCCGATGGTCGGCGTCGGCAGGATCGGACGGCCCTCGGTTTCGTTGTAGAGCGAGACGTTGCCCGACACGACGGGGAAGTCGAGCGCCGTGCAAGCTTCGGCCATGCCCATGATGGCGCCGGCGAACTGACCCATGATCTCCGGCTTCTGCGGATTGCCGAAGTTCATGTTGTCGGTGACGGCGAGTGGCCGCGCGCCCACCGCAGTGATGTTGCGCCACGCCTCGGCCACGGCCTGGCGGCCGCCTGTCTCGGGATGGGCCTGCACGTAGCGCGGCGTGCAGTCGGAGGTCATGGCCAGGCCCTTGTGGCCCGCGCCCTTGTGCCCGGCTTCCTTCGAGGCCCCCGGCACGCGCACGAGCGCCGCGTCGCCGCCCTGCGGACGGATCGCCGTATTGCCCATGATGAGATGGTCGTACTGGTGCCAGATCCACGCCTTGCTCGCGAGATCGGGGCTGCTCATCAGCGTGAGGAGAGAAGCCTTCCAGTCGGCCGGCGCCGGCACCTTGGCCGCGTCCAGTTCGGCCGGCAGCGGTGTCAGTTTCCACGGGCGCTCGTACATCGGCGCCTCGGTGACCAGCGGCGGGATCGGAATGTTGCCCACCACGTCGCCGTGCCAGGTCAGCACCATGCGCTCGGTGTCGGTGAGATGGCCGATCACGGCGAAGTCGAGTTCCCACTTCTCGAAGATCTTGCGCGCCTCTTCCTCGCGGCCGGGCTTCAGCACCATGAGCATGCGCTCCTGGCTCTCCGACAGCATCAACTCGTAGGGATTCATGCCGGTCTCGCGCATCGGCACCTTGTCGAGTTCCATGACGAGGCCGAGGCCGCCCTTGGCCGCCATCTCGAACGACGAGGAGGTGAGGCCGGCCGCACCCATGTCCTGGATGGCGATGATGGCGTCGGTCGCCATCAGTTCGAGGCAGGCCTCCAGCAGCAGCTTCTCGACGAACGGATCGCCGACCTGCACCGTCGGGCGCTTGCTCTCGCTGTCCTCGTTGAATTCGGTCGAGGACATGGTGGCGCCGTGGATGCCGTCGCGGCCGGTCTTGGAGCCGACATAGACCATCGGATTTCCCACGCCGGCAGCGGCGGCATAGAAGATCTTGTCGGTCGACGCCACGCCCACGGTCATGGCGTTGACCAGGATGTTGCCGTTATAGGCCGGGTGGAAATTGGTCTCGCCGCCGACGGTCGGAATGCCCATGCAGTTGCCGTAGCCCGCGATGCCGGCCACCACGCCGGACACGAGATGGCGCGTCCTGGCGTTCTTCGGATCGCCGAAACGCAGCGCGTTGAGGTTGGCCACCGGCCGCGCGCCCATCGTGAAGACGTCGCGCAGGATGCCGCCCACGCCCGTCGCCGCGCCCTGGTAGGGCTCGATGTAGGAGGGGTGGTTGTGGCTCTCCATCTTGAAGATGGCGGCCTGGCCGTCGCCGATATCGATGACGCCGGCATTCTCGCCCGGGCCCTGGATGACCCATGGCGCCTTGGTCGGCAGCTTCTTCAGCCAGACCTTCGAGGACTTGTACGAGCAATGCTCGCTCCACATGGCCGAGAAGATGCCGAGTTCCACCATGGTGGGATCGCGGCCCATGATCTTGAGCAGGCGCTGGTACTCGTCCGGTGCCAGCCCGTGCTCGGCCACGATCTGCGGCGTGATCGCCGGCTCGTTCGGCAGCTTGACCGGCGGGTTCTTTTCCTGGGCAACAGTCACGAAAAATTCCTCACGAAAGCGCTTCGACCATGCCCTCGAACAGGCCGCGACCGTCGGTGCCGCCGAACATCGGCTCCACCGCGTTCTCCGGATGGGGCATCAGGCCCAGCACCGTCTTGGTCTCGTTGAAAACGCCGGCGATGTTGCTGCTCGACCCGTTGGGGTTGCCGCGGCCGTCGACGGTTCCGTCGGGTGCGCAGTAGCGGAAGGCGATCTGGCCGCGATCCTCGAGCTTCTTCATCGTGTCGGCGTCGGCGAAATAGTTGCCCTCGGCATGGGCCACAGGGACCTTGATCACCTGGCCCGCCTGATAGCGGTTGGTGAACAGGCTCTGGCTGGTCTCGACCTTGAGATGGACGTCGGCGCAGACGAACTTGAGGTGCGAGTTGCGCATCAGCGTGCCCGGCAGCAGGCCCGCCTCTGTCACGATCTGGAAGCCATTGCAGATGCCCAGCACCGGCACGCCCTGCGCCGCGCGCTTCTTCACCTCGGCCATCACCGGAGACTGCGCCGCCATCGCGCCGCAGCGCAGGTAGTCGCCGTACGAGAAGCCGCCCGGCACCACGATCAGGTCGACCTTCTCGAAGTCGCCGTCGCCATGCCATACCATCTGCGGCCTGCGGCCGGTGACCAGCTCGATCGCCTGCGCCACGTCGCCTTCGCGATTGGAGCCGGGGAAGACGAGGATTGCTGATTTCATGTCATGATCTTCCGCTGGGGGCGCGCCACTCCAGTGGCGCGATCTTCCTCTGTATCGACAAAGACGCGCCACGGAGTGGCGCGCCCCCAGCCGAGAGGCGACTTCATCGCTAACCCACCAGCTCGATCGAGTAGTTCTCGATCACCGTGTTGGCGAGCAGCTTCTTGCACATGTCCTCGAGGCGCGCCTTGGCCTTGGCCTTGTCGGTCTCGGCAAGCTCGAGCTCGATGAACTTGCCCTGGCGCACGTCGCCGACCTCGGGGAAGCCGAGGCGGTTCAGCGAATGTCCGATGGCCTTGCCCTGGGGATCGAGCACGCCGTTCTTGAGGGTCACGTGGACTCTGGCTTTCATGTCGCCTCTGCTACTGGAGCGTGGTGGGGCCGCGCACGTCGCCCGGTCCCTGGTCGATGAGGATGCCGAGACGCCGCGCCACTTCCTGGTAGGCTTCCTCGACCTTGCCGAGGTCGCGGCGGAACCGGTCCTTGTCCATCTTCTCGTTGGTCCTGAGATCCCACAGCCGGCACGAGTCCGGGCTTATCTCGTCGGCCAGCACGATCCGGACCATGTCGTCCTCGTAGAGGCGACCGAACTCGATCTTGAAGTCGATCAGCTTGATGCCGCAGCCGAGGAACAGGCCGAACAGGAAATCATTCACGCGCAGCGTCAGCGCCACGATGTCGTCGAGGTCCTGCGGGGCGGCCCAGCCGAACGCCGTGATGTGCTCCTCGGTGACCATCGGGTCGCCGAGCGCGTCGTTCTTGTAGAAGAACTCCATGATCGAGCGGGGGAGCTGCGTGCCTTCCTCGACGCCGAACCGCTTGGCGAAGGAGCCGGCCGCGACGTTGCGGACCACCACCTCGAGCGGGATGATTTCGACCTGGCGGATGAGCTGCTCGCGCATGTTCAGCCGGCGGATGAAATGGGTGGGCACGCCGATCTCCCCGAGCTTCGTCATCAGGAACTCGGAGATACGGTTGTTGATCACCCCCTTGCCGGTGATCGTGCCCTTCTTCTGGTTGTTGAACGCGGTCGCGTCGTCCTTGAAGTACTGGACGATCGTCCCGGGCTCGGGCCCCTCGAACAAGGTCTTGGCCTTGCCCTCGTAGATGCGGCGACGGCGGGACATGTCTCACTCCTGCGCGGGCGCTGCAGATCGCCCGCCGTTCGGGCGGAATATGGCGGAAACGCCATGCTCCGGTACTGGGGAAAAATCCATTGAAAAAGGTGACGGGGTAGTCATATTGGTTGCGGAACAGGAGGCCTCACATGGCCCAGCAAATCACGTACGACAAGGCCTATGACACGGTAGGGCGTGAGGATTTTCCGGCGATGCTGGAAGTTCCCCGTTATGGGCGCCGCACGGACGCCTTCGATGGCATCATTTCGGCCACCCACGACCATTTCTGGGACCCGTTCGACAAGGCCTATATCGACTTCGACCAACCCTTCGACCTGGTCAGAACCTCCATCATGCCGCTGGACACGGTGGTCGAGCTGAAAAGCGCGGTGGCTGACCGTCTGGACGAGGGCCAGAAGATCGGCCTGGGCAACGACGTCATGCACTGGTCGATCTCCAACCTGCTCCACGGCGAGCAGGGGGCACTGTCGCTGTCGGCCAGCCTCTGCCACATCCTGCTCGACCCCGGCGCCCAGGAATATGCCGCCAACCAGGCCCGCGAGGAGGCCCGGCATGTTGCAGGGTTCACGCGTTATATCGGCCGTCGCTGGGGCGCGCCCCTGCCGGTCGGCAAGACCATTTCCACCGTGCTCACCGATTTGGTGACGACCGAGGAGGTCTACAAGAAGATCGTCGGCATGCAGATGCTGATCGAGGGCATCGCCATGGGCTCCTTCGCGACGCTGAACGCCAAGACCAACGACCCGGTGCTGCGCCGGCTGGTCCAGCTCGTGATGAGCGACGAGGCCTTCCACCACCGCTTCGGCCGCATCTGGGCCTCGCGCACCATCAGCCACCTCAGCGAGGACGAGCACAAGAAGGTCGAGGACTGGGCGGCGCAGATCTTCCAGACCCTGCTGTTCAACCTGATCAACGCCGAGCAGAAGCAGGTCATCTACGCCAAGTACGGCCTCGACTGGCAGTGGGTGCGTGACGCGATGAAGGAAGTCTTCACCGACGAGGACCGCCGCGCGTCGCTGAAGGACAGCACCAACATCTTCCGCGTCCTGATCAAGACGCTGCTGCATGCGGGCATCATCACCTCCCGCACCGCGCCGCTCTACGGCGTGTGGGTCGACATGAAGGAACTCGAAGCCGAGGGCGACGGCATTCCCGGCGACATCGTCGCCGAGGATATGATGGTTACGCTGCGGGAGATCAACGCCAAGCGTAAGCGCATCGTCTCGAAGGACATCCAGGCGGCCGCGGGCTGACGGGAGCGACGCCGAGAAGAAAAATCTTTCGCGGCGCTCGTGATTGGGATTGCACCACGAAGTGGCGCGCTCCGTTACGGCTTTCTTGCGAGCACGAAGCAGGAGAGGCCGGCCAGGCGGTTCAGCGGGAACAAGGGGAGTTCGGCGGCGCAGATGGTGGTGAGCACTGCGTTCGTGAACGCACCCTGCTTCTTCAGGCTGCTGCGCGGCTCGGTGGTGTTGCGGTCGGCGAGGCGGACCGCGGCGGCGAGCGGGAAGACGAAGCCGAAATAGTAGCTGCCGCGCACGACCTCCAGGCCGGCGTCGCGCATTGCGCCTTCGATCTCGGGGAGGCGATAGCGGCGCTTGTGTTCCAGGAAGACGTCATGGCCGCTCCACAGGAAGGCGAAGGCCGGGACCGTCACGAGGAAGTGCGCGCCGCCCGGCACCTTCTCGGCGTAATGGCGCAGCAGCCAGCGGTCGTCGTCGACATGCTCCAGCACGTCCATCATCAGCACGAGGTCGCAGTCCGTGGGGCCGATGTCGCGGCGGTAGTGCACGGGTTTGCCGGCGACGCTGTCGTCGCGGTCGGCGGGATAGCCGATGTCGACGCAGAGCGCGCTCTCCGCTGCCGTCTCCGCCAGCAGATGGCGCGAAAAGAAGCCCGAGCCTGCGCCGACATCGAGCAGGCGCCGGGGGAGGAGATCCCGCACGGCGCAGCGCAGCGCAGCGGCCTTCGAGCGATAATACCAGTGGTGGCCGATATCGCCGCCCAGAATATCTTCTTCCTTGAGGTCCATTGCGGTCAGGTCGCCGGCGGCTTGTCAGCCCCGTCCTTGCGGACATCCTCATAGATGCCCTCGACGACGTAGATCGGCCGGCCCTTAACCTCGATGAACAGCCGGCCGAGATACTCGCCGATGATGCCGAGCGACAGGAGCTGGATGGCGCCCATCAGCAGAACCGCGATCAGGAGCGAAGCGTAACCCGGCGTGTCGATGCCGAAGATCAGCACGCGTGTGACGATGAACAGCGCGTAGAGCACCGCCACCGTGGCGATCACGATGCCGACGTAAAACCAGGCGCGCAACGGTGCGGTCGAGAAGCTCACCACGCCGTCGATGGCGAAGTTCCAGAGCCGCCAGAGGTTGAACTTGGTCGTGCCAGCTGCGCGCTCGGGCCGCTCATAGGGCACGCCGACCGAGTTGAAGCCCACCCAGGCGAACAGGCCCTTCATGAAGCGGTTGCGCTCGGGTAGCTGGCGCAGCACCTCGACCGCGCGCCGGTCGACCAGCCGGAAGTCGCCCACGTTTGGCGGGATGCGCACCGGAGACATTGAGTTGAACACCCAGTAGAACCAGCCGGCCGAGACGCGTTTGGCTGGCGTGTCGGCGTGCCGCGCCGTGCGGATGCCGTAGACGATGTCGTAGCCCTCGCGCCAGCGGGCGATGAAGGCGCCGATCAGCTCGGGTGGATCTTGCAGGTCGATGTCCATCGGTACCAGGATGTCGCCGCGCGCGTGGTCGATGCCAGCGGTGAGGGCGGCTTCCTTGCCGAAATTGCGCGACAAATTGACGATGCGCAGGCGCGGGTCGGCGCGGCTTTTGTCGAAGAGGTGCGCGAACGTGTCGTCGCGCGAGCCATCGTTCACGAACACGATCTCGAAGCGGATACCGTCGCGCTCGAGCATCGGCGTCACAGTATCGAGGAAGAGGTCGATCGTGTCCTCTTCGTCGAACACCGGCACGACCAGCGAGAGCAGCGGGTCGGCCGGACGGCGCGAGCGCTGGACGGCGAGCTGATGCTCCAGCGCAATTTCCCTGCTGGTGGCGCCTGCCGTGGTGAAGGGAAGGGACTGCTCGGGCACGAAGACGGATCCGCGAAACGGCCTCAGACGGCAACGGCTTCGACGTTGCCGTTCAGGTCCATGATGCCCAGCTCGACGATGAGCTGCGGCTGGCGCTTCAGGGCCTGGGTGCGGAAGGCGCGTAGCGCCTCGCCGAGCTTCTCGGTCTCGAAGGCCTTGTCGGTCTTGAGGCGATCGCCGTAGGCCAGCGCCGCCGCGCCGCAATCGCGATGGGCCATGCCGATCAGCCGCTTCACGTTGTGGAGCTGGCATGAAATGTCGAGGTTGGCCTCCCAGGCGGCGCGCCATTCCTGGAAGATCGGCGCCACCGCGGCGACCGGCCCGCCGGCAATGTTGAACTGGCTGTAATTGTTCTGCCAGCCGCGCGAACTCATGTACTTCCAGGTGTCGGTGGTGAAGCGTGGATCGATGCACTTCATCAGCATCGCCTCGTAACCTTCGTCGAGAGCCAGGGCCGGGCCGGTGACCGCGGCCGCAGCGGCGCCCAAGCCCAGACCCAGGAGATTGCGACGGGAGAGGGAAGCGAGGCAGCCGCAACCGGCATGGTGGAAGTGTCTCATCGGAACGTCGCCTTGCCCTGTTGTGCCAGACCGCCGTCGGGGCCGGCGATCCAGGTGGTGACCGAGCCGTCCGCTTCGCGGCGGCCGTGAACGCCGAGCGTCGCGCCGCCGAACACCGGCGACAGGGCGCGGAACTCGAATGTTCGAACCACCTTATCCGGGTTGGAGCGCCGCGCCAGTTCGATCTGCAGCATGCCCATCAGAGGTCCGTGCACGATCAGCCCGGGATAGCCCTCCACGCTCGTGACATAGGGCTGGTCGTAGTGGATGCGATGACCATTGAAGGTCAGCGCCGAGAACCGGAACAGCAGGACCGGGTCGGCCAGGACATGTTTGCTCCAGGCCGCATCCCTGGGCGCGGGCCTGGGAGGTCTCGGCGCCTCACCGGGCTTCGCGGCCTCGCGATAGACGATGTCGTGCTCCTCGACGAAGGAGGCGCCACGCGCACCGGAGATCGTGTGCCGGACGGTGACGAAGACCATCGATCCCGTGGAACCGGTCTTGGGTTCGACGGACTTGATCTCAGAGAGGCGCCGGATCGTCTCACCGACGCGGATCGGCTCGCCATCGAAGCTGAAGCGGCTGCCCGCCCACATGCGGCGCGGCAGCGGCACCGGCGGCAGGAAGTCGCCGCGCTCGGCGTGGCCGTCGGGTCCGATCTTCGACTGGGGCGCGACCTCGAGGAAATAGAGCCAGTGCCAGAGGGGGGGCAAAAGGTCGCCGTTCCGGGGATCAGCGTCCTTCTCGTCGAAGGTCGCGGCCAGGGCGCGGACCGGGAACGGGGCGGCGAGGTCCTCCATGGACTGCGTCCGGCCGATCCATTCCTTGAGCTTTCCCAGCGACATGACGGCTTTTCTCCCTGCGGGACGTGACATTGCCACTGCGAACGCAGGCTGGAAAGCCGCGGTCGCGGTCGCTATATAGCGGCGCAACAAGACTTGCCCAACCGGAGCGCCCGATGACCACGTTCGACGACCGCGAGAAAGCCTTCGAAGCGCAGTACGAGCACGATGAGCAGCTGAAATTCAAGGTCAACGCGCGCCGCAACAAGCTTTTGGGCCTGTGGGCCGCGGGGCTACTCGGCAAGACCGGCGCCGATGCAGAGGCCTATGCCAAGGACGTGGTGATGGCGGATTTCGAGAAGCCGGGCGATTCCGATGTCATGGACAAGCTGATCAAGGATCTAGCCGCTGCCGGCAAGCCGACGGAGGAGCATACCCTCCGCAAGCAGTCAGAGCATCTGGCCGTCGAGGCCAAGAAGCAGATCATGTCGGAGGTTCGCTAACCATCCGAGGCTGCGGTGAGGAGGCTTCACGCCTGCTTGCCAATACCCTCGTCGCGCCACTCGCGGCGCATCCTCTCGATCTCGGTTTCGCTCGGCCGATAGGCCGGCGCCTCCGGATCGAAAGTCGTCCAGCCTTCCTCGCGCCATGATGCGGCCCGTTCCGCAGGATCGATCGGCCGGTGAACTGACATCAGCCCCTCGATGCGCGCGACCTCGGTGTCGGGTACGCGCGCGGTGACCAGCGTGCCGCCACGTCGCACGGCTTCCGCGTGGACGGCTGCGACCTCTTCCTTGACCCCAGATCCCATCAGGGCCCCCATCAAACCACCCGTTGCCGCGCCGGCCGCTGCTCCCACGGCTGTTGCCGCCAGCCAACCCGCCGCGACGACGGGACCGAGGCCGGGAATGGCGAGGAGGCCGATGCCCGCCAGGAGGCCGGCCCCGCCGCCGACCACGCCGCCGATTCCCGCGCCCGCTGCCGTGTCGGAGACGGCATCCTCCTCGGCGGACTCGGCGGTCACATGCCTGTTGGCGATGAGGCTAACGTCGGAGGACGGGATTCCTGCCTTCTCGATCGCGGCCACGGCAGCGCGCGCCTGGGCGTAGCTGTCGTAGGTATGGCTTACCGTCTTCATCGCCTCCTCCTTGCGGATTGAGGCAGTACAACAAGTGCGTCGAAGCAAGGTTGCCAGGCTGGGATGCCCGGACGCTCCTGTGCAATCGGCAGGCCGGGATATGCAGAGATTGTCGTCTCCGCGCCGCGGCCTTGCTCTAGGGTTCTCGTGTGAAACGAAGCCTGCTCCTGGCCCTAGCGCTATGCGGCGCGTCCAGAGCCCATGCTGCCGACCCGCTGGCCGCCGACGAACTGCAAGCCGCCTATTGTGTGGGGGCCGCACAGGTGCGCGTGCTGGCCTATGAGCAGATGGCGACGGTCGCCTGCGGACCGGATCTCGCCCAATGCAGGGAAGTCCGCCAGCTGGCGGCGTCCGCCTTGCCCCACCTGCGCCGTGAACTGGCGGCGGCGAATGCCACATTGGCATCCCACCGCCTTCTCGAGGACGGACGCCAGCCGGAAGCTCGTCGTCCCGACGTATGGCAGCAGGTCGGCGAGGCGATGGCGGTCGGCGAGCGGGAAGCGCTTGTCTGTCTGAATCTGCAGGTCCGCGGCTTTCCGGAGGTGGCCGGCGACATCGGTCAGAACTGCCGCCGGGTCGCGGCCTGCTCTCCCGTGCCGGCGTCTTGATGGTGCTCGAAACCCGTCGGGCGAGAAATTCTGGCCCGTGGCGGAACCATTTTGGTGTTGGTTCGGTTGATGACGCAGTGGCTCGGAGGATCCGTTCCTGCATGCGTGTCGTTGCCCTTACGGTCTCGCTGATTACCGCGGCGCTGGTGTATCCCGCCTGTGCCCGCGATCTCACTTCGTCGGACATCTATCCCTCCGACTATCCGACCGTCCGTGCCATGGCTCACATGGCCGACCTGATGCGCGAGCGCAGCGGCGGTCGCCTTGTCCTGTCAAATCTCGGCGCCAACGATCAGGAGACCGAAAGCTACACGCTCGGCGAGCTGCGCAACGGCACGCTCGACATGGCGCGGGTGAGCCTCGCCGTCCTCAACAGCACGGTACCCGCCACCACCGTGCTGACGCTGCCCTATCTTTTCCGATCGACCGCACATGAGCGGCGCGTGTTGGACGGGCCGATCGGGCAGGAGATCCTGGCCGCGCTCGAGCGTGCCGGAGTCGTCGGGCTCGTCTTCTACGATGGCGGTCCCCGGTCGACCTACGGTGCCAAGCCTGTGCGGGCGCCCGCGGATTTGCGCGGCGTGAAGTACCGGGTCCAGCAGTCCTCGAACTGGGCTCCCATGGTGCGCGCGATGGGCGCTCAACCCGTGGTCCTGCCGATCTCGCGCGTCGAGCCGTCGATGCGCGCGGGCCTCATCGACGTGGCCGACGGCAACTGGTCGTCCTTCGTCGCCTTGCAGCATCACCGCGTGGCGAAGTTTTTCAGCGAGACGGAGCATGCGCGGTCGCCGGGCGTGCTGCTCTTTTCCCAGCGCGTGTGGGATACGCTGTCGAGTGCGGAGAAGGAAATCATTCGCACCGCCGCGCGGGAATCGGTTGCCTACTACCGGCGCCTGTGGGACGAGCACGAGGCCACCGCGCGACGCACGGCCGAGGCGGCAGGCGTGCAGGTCGTGGGAGATGTGGACCTGCAGGCTTTTTCGTCCGTGCTTGTTCCGCTCCACGCGACCGCCGTCTCCGATGCTCGGCTCAAGACCATGATCGAACGCATCAAGGCAGACCCGGGCCCCTAGCAGCTGACAGGTAAAGACCGAGCCCTGTCCAATCGTGGTGCCGCTGCCTAGGATCGGGCAGGGGAGAGGGCTGGATGAACATTGTCCGTTGGATGCCGGGCCTTGTGGCCGTGCGTGGCTATCGGGCGTCTTTCCTGCCGCACGATCTGGCGGCGGGCGTGACGCTCGGCGCGGTCATGGTGCCGGTGGGGCTCGCCTATGGCGAACTGGCGGGGCTTCCGCTGGCGGGTCTTTACGGCAGCATGCTGCCGCTGCTGGCCTACGCGCTGTTCGGCAGTTCGCGACACCTCGTCGTCGGCCCCGACACGGCCATGGCGGCGATCGTCGCGGTTGCCGTGGCACCGCTGGCGCTTGGCGACCCCTCGCGGCTGGCGCTACTGGCGGCTGGACTCGGGGCCATGGTCGGGATTGTCTGCCTCCTGGCCGGGCTGCTGCGCCTGGGTTTCGTCGCCAACTTCCTCTCCAAGCCGGTGATCACGGGATTCCTGCACGGTCTCGCGTTGGTGATCGTGGGGGCACAGCTTCCGAAAGTCCTGGGACTCAAGGTCGAAGGTGCGACGACGCTCGACCAGTTTGCCGATACGATCCGCAAGATCGCAGACACCCAGGTCGTGACCCTGGCGATCGGCGTCTCCTGCCTCGCCGTGATCCTGGTCTGCCGCCGCCTTGCGCCGCGCGTGCCGGGTGCGGTGGTCGCGCTGGCCGGGTCGATGCTGGCCGTGTTGCTGCTCGGGCTCGATCGCCAGGGCGTCGCAGTCGTCGGCCGCATCCCGACCGGGCTCCCCGACCTTTCGCTGCCGGTCCTGTCGTTGGCCGATTTCGACGCGCTGCTACCGGTCGCGCTGGTCGCCGCGCTCCTGTCCTTCTCGGATACGATGATCACTGCGCGCGCCTTCGGCACCCGCCACGGCACCCGCGTCGATGCCGACCAGGAATTGCTGGGGCTCGGCGTCGCGAACCTCGTCTCGGGCCTCAGCCAAGGCTTGCCGATCAGCGCCAGCGATACGCGCACCGCCGTCGCGGAGGCGGCGGGCAGCCGTACGCAGCTCACCATGGTGATCGCGGCGGCCATCGTGGCCGGGGTCACGCTTTGGCTGGCCGATCTCCTCTACCACCTTCCGACGGCGGCGCTGGGTGGCATCCTGATCGCCTCGGCCTGGGGCCTCTGCGACGTCAACGAATTCCGCCGTCTCTGGCGCTTTCGCGGCAGCGACCTTGCCGCGGCGCTGGTGACGATGGGGGGCGTCGTGGCGCTGGGCGTCATGGAGGGTATCCTTGTGGGAGTGGTCTTCTCGCTGGTACTGCTGTTGCGCGCGCTGGCCTTCCCATCGGACGCCGTCCTGGGACGCACGCCGGACGGCGCCTGGCACGACGTCGCGCATCGGCCGGACGCCGCCGAAGTGCCGGGCCTGCTGGTCTATCGCTTTTCCGCACCACTCTTCTTTGCCAACTGCGAGCTGTTCCGCGACCGGATAGAGACGCGCATCGCTGCCGCGCCGCACCCCGTGAGCCGCGTCGTGGTCGACGGTGGCGCCATCCATGATGTCGACCTCATGGCTTGCGAGTTGCTCGTCGATCTCGAGCGCGACCTCGGAGCCAAGGAGATTTCGCTAGCCTTCGCCAACCTGCGCGATCGCGTCAGGCGCGACATCGAGCGGGGCCTTCAACTGGCCGCGGGCGACGGCGAGGGCGACCTCGTCTTTCCGTCCGTCGCCGCCGCGGTCGAGGCAGGTCGCTCAGGGCAGTCTTCCGCATGTCGCGCTATTTGAGGGCGTTTTTCAGGGGCTCGTTCGAGAGCTGCATCAATCCGCCGAACGGCAGGCCCAGTTCGAGGATCAGGTAGAAGGCTGCAGAGGCAGACAGTATGCAGATCGCGATCACGACGAACAATGTCGGATTGGGTGGCGCCGACATGCTGAAAATCCCGAATATGAACATCAGCCAGACGATCAGCACGATCAGGAACGTATTGGAGATCGAATCGGTTGGCTGAGCGAAGAGTGAAAGCTGTGTCTGCTGGAGGTCTGTGCTGATCTGGATGGCGCGCGTCTGCAGGGCGCGCTGCTTGGAATTCGCCGGCTTCAGGTCCTGCAGCATGAACAGGACTTCCTCCTCGGGCGCCTTGGACTCGTCGAGCTTGGCGCCGCGCGCGACCGCTTCGTCTCGCCAGATCGAATCGATCATCGGCTGGATCTCCGAACGCAGGGCCGCGCGGACCGTCTCCGCTTCCGGCCCGTAGTGTTTCAGCACCCGGTCGAGTTCGGTGATGTCGGCGGTCAGGCGGCTGACGAGCCCGCTGGTCCGCTCGAAGGAGGTGCGCGTCGAGGCGAAGAGCAGGGCCAGGACCAGCGCCGACATGGTGGCGACCAGCGCGATCGAGAGCTTGATCACGTCCTTGGAGTCGCCGCTCACATGAGCCTCGGGCAGGCGGGTCCGGAGCAGGGCGCCGGCGATAGCGCTGGATATGATGCAAACGAAGGCGATCGCTGCAAACTGAATGGGGCTCAAGGGTCGGTCCTCGTCGGCATCGGGATGTCACGCGCCCAACGTGCCCGACCACAAGGTGCAGAAGCAACGCGAACAATTTGCGGTTCAGACCGCGTGAACCCGGGGCAAGGACCTCGTTCGACACAGGCTGGTCACAACCGGTGAGCTGGTGCTTGCGGCACTCTTGTTCCGCCGCTCACCCAAGGCGGCCTCCCCAGCCTCCATCACACAGGAGGCTCCCCGACCCGCCTGCGACCCCAAGCGCAGGCGGGTCTTCTATTTGGGGCAAACGTCAGTTGAAGCGGACGTACTCGAAGTCGGCTGGCTGAGTGTTGATGCCGCGCGCGGGCGGGGCGATCCAGTGGGCGAACTGGCCAGGCTGGGTGACGGCGGCGCCCATCAGGGAGGTGACGTACGCGCGGTCCTCGTCGGTCGGCAGCCACTTGTCCTTGTGGGCATTCCACTCGGCCTCGGAGAGGACCTTGCCGTCGGGCGAGACGCGCAGGCCGGCGAAGGCGCCGATCTGCCGGTCGAAGGCGCGGTGAGGGAGGGTCATCTCGAAGTTGATGCCGGCGCGCTCGATCGTCTTGTTCCAGCGCAGCACGCCCCTGGCGCAGTCCTCGATATAGTCCTGGCGCAACCGCTCGTTCAGAGCTTGCAGCGCCGGCACCGCCTTCTTCACGATGCGACCGTCCTCGACCGTGTCGATCTCGTAGGTCGCATTGGTGAGCAGGTGGTCGTCGTCGACGCGGGTCTCGAGATAGCGGCCCTTCACGCCCTGCGTGTAGTAGTTGGCCGCGTTGGTCGAGGCTTCCTGGCCGAACAGGTCGAGCGACACCGAGAAGTGGAAGTTGAGGTACTTCTGTATGGTCGGCAGGTCGATGCCGCCCAAGCTGCGCACGTCGTCCGTCTTGTGCTCCTTCATCAGCTCGCAGGTGCGCTGGAGGATGCGGCCGACGCCGGTCTCGCCCACGAACATGTGGTGCGCTTCCTCGGTCAGCATGAAGCGGCAGGAGCGGGCCAGCGGGTCGAAGCCCGACTCGGCGAGCGACGCGAGCTGGTACTTGCCGTCGCGGTCGGTGAAGTAGGTGAACATGAAGAAGGAGAGCCAGTCCGGAGTCGCCTCGTTGAAGGCGCCGAGGATGCGCGGCTTGTCGGGATCGCCCGAGTGCCGTTCCAGCATCGCCTCCGCCTCCTCGCGGCCGTCGCGGCCGAGATAGGCGTGCAGCAGGTACACCATCGCCCACAGGTGACGGCCTTCCTCGACGTTGATCTGGAAGAGGTTGCGCAGGTCGTAGAGCGAGGGGGCGGTCTTGCCGAGCAGGCGCTGCTGCTCGACAGACGCGGGCTCGGTGTCGCCCTGGGTGACGATCAGGCGGCGCAAGGTCGAGCGCAGTTCGCCCGGCACGTCCTGCCAGGCGGGCTTGCCCTTGTTGTCGCCGAAAGCGATCTCGCGATTGGGATCACGGTCGGCAAGGAAGATGCCCCAGCGATACTCCGGCATCTTCACGTAGCCGAAGTTCGCCCATCCGTTGGAATCGGTCGAGATGGCGGTGCGCAGGTAGACGTCGAAGGCCGAGGTGCCGTCGGGCCCCATGTCCTTCCACCAGTCGAGGAAGCGCGGCTGCCAGTTCTCCAGCGCGCGCTGGAGGCGACGGTCGGAGGAGAGATCGACGTTGTTGGGAATGAGCTGGCTGTAGTCGATGGCCATGATTGCCTCCTTCGAGTCCTGCTTGCCGAAGATCACCTCACCCCGAGGAGGCGCCTAGCGCCGTCTCGAAGGATGAGGTCGGAAGTGTTTCATCGATTTAAGCCCGCTTACGGTCGTACTTGCTCTGCTTGCCGGTGCCGTAGAGTTTCAGCGCACCATCGGGCCCCGTCGCGTTGGGGCGCTGGAAGATCCAGTTCTGCCAGGCCGAGAGGCGCGCGAAGATCTTGGTCTCCATCGTCTCCGGGCCGGGGAAGCGCAGATTCGCCTCCATGCCGATCAGCCCATCCGGCGAGAAGCCGGCGCGTTCCTCGACGGCGAGGCGCACCTCGTCCTCCCAGTCGATGTCGTCCGGTGCAAACGTGACGAGGCCGGCTTCCTCGGCAGCGGCCGCATCCAGCGCCTCGCCGATCTCGCCCTTCAGGTCCTCGACCTGCGATGGGTCGTGCAGGAAGCGGGTCGCGAGGCGCGTCAGCCCGTTGCCCATTGGGTAGGGACCGAAGTTCATGCCGGTCAGCCGGATCGTCGCCGCCGGCAGGTTCGAGCCCTCGAACACGCCGTCCAGCATGTAGGACCGGTCGGCGGCTAGCGCGACTTCGAGCAGCGTGCCGGTGAAGCAGGAGCCGGGCTCGATCAGCGCGATCAGGCTGCGCGAGCTGACGTCGAGCCGCTTCAGCGTGCGCTTCCAGTAGAGCACGATCTCGCGCGCCAGCCAGTCGTCGGCGTTCTCGGCGAGCAGCGCGTCGTAAGCCTCGACCAGCGCCGCGTCGCCCTGGCTGGTCAGCACCCAGGTGCCGATCTCGGTCTCGTTGAGGCGCAGATGCATCATCGCATCGTCGAACTCACGGGCCAGCGCGAGCGGCCAGAAGGCGGCGCCGGCGGCATGCACGTCGTGCGGCGGCGCGGACGCGGGGCCGTTCAGGCGGAACTTCGCCGAGCGTCCCTCGCGGTCGATCTCGACCGTGAGGTGGGCGTAGCGCAGCGTGTCGCCGTCGATCTCGCGCTTCACTGTCGGCAGGGCGATGCCCTTGGCGCTCTTCGGTCGCGACGACCTGGATGCAACGTCTTCGGCGATCTTCTGCGTCTGCTCCACGAGCTTCGACGGCGCGATGAGCTGGTCGACCAGCCGCCAGTCGCGGGCGCGCTTGCCGCGCATGCCCTCGGCGGTGGTGCAAAAGAAGTCGGCGTGGTCACGCCGCACCATGCGCTTGTCGACGAGGCGGGTGAGACCGCCCGTGCCCGGCAGCACCGCCAGCAACGGCAGCTCGGGCAGCGACACCGCGCTCGATCCGTCGTCGGCCAGCAGGATCTGCTCGCAGGCCAGCGCCAGCTCGTAGCCGCCGCCGGCGGCGATGCCGTTGATCGAGCAGATGTAGGTCTGGCCGGAGTGCTCGCTCGCATCCTCGATCGAGAGGCGCGTCTCGTTGGTGAACTTGCAGAAGTTCACCTTGTGATCGTGGGTCGAGAGGCCAAGCATGTTGATGTTGGCGCCGGAGCAGAAGATGCGGTCGCGCTGGGAGCGGATGACGACGGCGCCGATCTCGGGATGTTCGAAGCGCAGCCGCTGCACCGCGTCGGCCAGTTCGATGTCGACGCCGAGATCGTAGGAGTTGAGTTTCAGCTTGTAGCCGGGCTTCAGGCCGCCATCCTCGTTCACGTCCATCGTGAGATAGGCGACGCCGTTCTCGGTGCTGAGCTTCCAGTGCTTGTAGCGGCTGGGATCGGTGCGGAAGTCGATGGGCGCGGCGGCGGTGTCCATGGCGTTCCCTATTTCTGCAATTCGGTACTGAAATACGTATTTACTTTCCCCGCCGCAAGGTCATTCTTCTCCCCAGACATGGTCGCGATCCGCCCCGCCCAAGCCTCTGATCTGACAGCGATTTCGGCGCTCGACGCGCGTCTGACCGGCTCCGACAAGCCAGACTACTGGCGCGAGATGCTGGCGCCCGAGCGGCATTTCCTGGTGGCCGAGAACGGGAAGGGCGCCTTGGCGGGCTTCATCGCCGGCGAGGTCCGCGCCTGGGAATTCGGTCAGCCCGCCGCCGGCTGGGTCTTCGCCATCCAGGTCGATCCGAAGACCCGCCTCAAGGGCGTTGGAAGCGCGCTGTTCGAGGCGCTGGCCGCGCGCTTCAAGCAGCAGGGCGTGACGCGCGTGCGTACGCTGGTCGATCGCAAGGACCATCTGATCCTCTCCTTCTTCCGCGCGCAGGGCATGGTCGCAGGCCCGTCGCTGCAGCTCGACAAGGAACTACCGTGAGGAGCGGGGCGTGAAGCTCCAGACGGCCACGCGGCTCGGCCTCTACGCGACGCTGGAGCTGGCGCGCGACCCGACACGCACGCTTTCGGCCGCCGACTTGGCCGACCGCTTCGGCGTCTCGACTCACTCTCTCGCCAAGGTTCTGGCAACGCTCTCTGCCGCCGGCCTCGTGCAGGGCGGCCGCGGCGCCGCGGGCGGCTACCGCTTCACCGGCAACCGCCGCCGCATCACCCTCATGGACATCGTCGCCCTGTTCGAACCCGCGCCGGGCAACCGCGCCAAGGAGCCGGGCGAGGACACCGAGATCGGTGGGGCATTGCAGCGCATCCTCATGGAAGTCGATGAGATTGCCGAGGCGACGTTGCGCTCGATCAGTCTGGAAACTCTTCTGTCACACGGGCACCCGCGGTTGTCGGCGATGTGATATCGCGTGCGGAATAAGAGTGTCTTCTGAGCCACGCCGTTCATAATTGCAATTCGGGGAGGATCTACATGCTTCGGTTGCTGTTGGTGTTGTCGCTGTCGACGGGCATCTGTGCTTCGGTGCACGCGCAGAACTATGAGCAGCTCTGGAACGTATGCAAAGGCGACACGCAAGATGAGCAGACTCTCAGAAGCTGCAGCGCGGTTATTTCGTCGGGACAAGTCAGAGGCAAAGGCCTGGCACTCGCGCTTATCAATAGAGGCGTCGTTTACGACCACATGGGCCAACACGACCGCGCGATTCAGGATTTCGACCAAGCGATCAAGCTGGTGCCGGATCTGTCCTTAGCCTTCCTAAACCGTGGTGCCGCCTATCTCCATAAAGGCGCATTCGACGAAGCGATCCGGAATTTCGACGAGGCTCTCAAGTCCGAGCGGCATTTCCTGGCATTTTTCAATCGCGGGATGGCCTACTTCTACAAGGGCCAGTATGAGCGAGCGATCAGGGATTATGATCAGGCGCTCACGCTCAATCCAGGCAGCGCGGAAGCCTTGACCTACCGAGGGATCGCCTTGCAGCAGAATGGGCGATATGACAGGGCGATCAAGGACTATGACCGGGCCATCCAGCTCGCCCCGAACAACGCGCAGGCCTTTGCAAACCGAGGGAGCGCGTATCTCGTCTCCGGCCAACCTGACCGCGCGATCGAAGATTTCGACCGGTCTATCGAACTCGTCCCAGCCAACCCGCGGGCGTTCAGCGACCGCGGCGCCGCTTATCTCGTGAAGAAGCAGTATGAGCGGGCAATCAAGGACTTCGATCAAAGCATTACTCTGGCCCCGAACGTTGCGATAGGCTTCAACAACCGCGGCACAGCATACAGCCGTGGGGGCCAATACGACCGGGCGATCGAGGATTTCGATCGGGCCATAGCGCTCGACCCGACAAACGTGGCGGCGATGACCAATCGCGGCATTGCATACTTGAAAGCGAACCGCCTCGATGCGGCGATTGCCGCTTTCGATTCAGCGTACCGCTTTAATCGAAGGAATACCCCGGCCCTGTTTGGGCGCGGTGTTGCCAAGCGTGGAAAGGGCGACATGGCTGGCGGCGACGCCGATATCGCAGCAGCAAAAGCCATGACTCCGGGCGTCCAAGAGTTCATGGAGAGTGAAGGCGTGACGCCTTAGTCGATTCTTGCAGGCGGATATCTGCATGCCCTTTGATAGGTACCTGCCATCGCGCGAGGCCAAGACACAGCTTGCAGGTCTTGCCTGTCTCGTAAGCCTGCTGCTTCCGGGGCTGGCGGTTGCCCAGGCAGCAGGCGAAGAGGCGAAAGCGTGCGTGCCGAAGGGCAGACTTGATCCCGCCTACGAGCGCGAGAGCCGGACGGTGGAATGGCTAAAGGAGGCGCCGCGCCTGCGGGCCGACGTTCCCAACGTCTCGCGTGAGGGCGACCGGCTGCGGCTGGCGATCGAGTTGCAGGACTGTCCCTATGGTGATGCGGGCTACCAGTATCTCTACGAGCGCTACGACGATCCCGGTCGCTTCTACGTGATGCGCACGCCGGGGCTGGATGACTTCGTCTGGACGCTGGTGATGAAGCGCACGGGCCGGCTGTTCACCCTCCACGGCGCGCCGGTCTGGGCATCGGACAAGACGCGGTTCCTGACGGTGGCCTGCTCGCTGCAGCCGTCGCGCGGGACGCTGTCGATCTTCGCACCGGCCGGTGACGGGCTCACGACTGAAGCTGAAATCGAGCTGCCCTGCGCGACCGAGAGCTGTTCGGCGCGCTGGGATTTTCAGTTGTGGATATCAATCGCCTGCACGCCGCGCGACGATCCGGGCCGCAAGGGCAAGGAGTTCGTCCTGATGCGCGGCAACGACGGTAAATGGAACCGGTTCGGGCGCTGACGGGCCGGGCTCTCATCGGAGCGCGCCACTCCAGTGGCGCTCATGTCATGCGTATCGATTGAGTATGAGCGCCACTGGAGTGGCGCGCTCCGATGATTGTCTTTGCCTACGCCTTGTCCCACCCGTCCCGCGTCTGTGGCAGCTTCTTCTTCAGTAGCGCGCCCGCCACGACGTTGCGCAGGACTTCCGCCGTGCCGCCGCCGATGGTGAACATGCGGACGTCGCGGGCCATGCGCTCGAGCGGCAGTTCGCGGCTGTAGCCGCGGGCGCCGAAGAACTGCAGGGCGTCGTTGACGACCTGGATGGCGCTTTCCGACGTGAAGACCTTGGCCTGCGCGGCCATCAGCATGTCGGGGAAGCCGCCTTCGCCCGAGCGCGCGGCGTTGTGGACCAGCGCGCGCGACGCCGCGAGCTTGATCGACATGTCCGCAAGCTTCCATTGCAAGCCCTGGAACTCATTGATCGGCCGTCCGAACTGATGCCGCTTCTCCGACCAGTCGAGCGCCAATTTGTAGGCGCCCTCGGCGATGCCGAGCGCCACGGTGGCGGCGCCGACTCGCTGGCTGTTGTAGGCGGTCATCAGGTCGGCGAAGCCCTTCTTCAGGCCGCGCGGCGGGATCACCAGCGCCGAGGGCGGCACGTCCATGTCCTCGAGGTCGATCACCGCCTCGGGAATGCCGCGCAGGCCCATGGTCGGCTCGCGCTTGGTGATCCTGAGGCCCTTGGTCTCGTCGCGGATGGCTAAAAAGCCACCGATGCCCTCGAACGTGCCCTTCTCGTCGTAGACCTTGGCGAAGATCAGGTGCAGGCGCGAGACGCCGCCGCCGGTGATCCAGTGCTTGCGACCGTTCAGGACGTAGCGGTTGCCCTTCTTGTCGGCGCGCGTGGTCATGCCGTTGGCGTCGGAGCCGGCATCGGGCTCGGTGATGCAGATCGCGGGCTTGTCGCCGGCCAGCACCATGTCAGCGCACATCTTCTTCTGCTCTTCCGAGCCGTAGGCCATCACCGCGCTGATCGCGCCCATGTTGGTCTCGACGGCGATGCGGCCGGTGACGGCACATGCCGAGGAGAGCGCTTCGATGGCGAGCACGGCGTCGAGCCAGTTCTTGCCCTGGCCGCCATACTGCGTGGGGATCGTCATGCCGATCAGCTTGGCGTCCTTGAGCAGCTCGACATTGTCCCAGGGATACTGCTCGGTGCGATCGACCTCGGCGGCGCGAGCGGCCACGGGGCCGGCGGCGAGTTCGCGGGCACGCGCCTGCAGGGAGATCTGATCCGGGGACAGGGCGGACGGGTTCATGGACGGCGGACCTCAGACGGTATCGATGGTGAAGATGGCGAGCGACGCGCTTCGGCCGCGGACGGCCGTGCTGCCCAGCGGCTTGAACACGAACTCGGTGCCACAGCCGGCGCGCGTCGTCTCCGACAGCAGAATGCTCGTGCCGTGGTCCTTGTTCAACTTCTCCAGCCGCGCGGCGAGGTTCACCGTGTCGCCCAGCAATGTGAAGCTGAGACGCTGCCCCGCGCCGACCGATCCGCCGATGACCGAACCGGTGCTGATCCCGATGCGGGTGACGAACGGCACTTTCGCCTCGCCGAAACATCGGCCGGCTACGGCACGCTGGATGTCGATGGCGGCGCGTATGGCGGCTGACGCGTGGGCCGGACAGGCGAGCGGCATGTTGAAGGAGGCGAAGAGACCATCGCCGATGAAGGTGTTGACCACGCCGCCATGGGCTTGGATCGGTGCGAGAACGGTTTCCAGATACTCGTTCAGCGCGCCGATGAGATGGTCCGGCGGCAGGGTCTCGGCGATCGTCGTGAAGCCGGACACGTCGGTGAAGAGGATCGTCGCCTCGCGGGTTTCGCCGGCCAGCACGCCGTCGCCGCCTCGCTGCAGGATGGTCGAGGCGACGCTCTCGTCGACATAGCGGCCGAAGGTTTCGCGGATGCGCTCGCGCTCGCGCAGGCCTTCGACCATGGTGTTGAACTGGCCCGTCAGCTCCCCGACCTCGTCGTTCGACGTCACCGGGACCCGCACGGTCATGTCGCCGGCCGCGACCAGCGACATGGCGCGCGAGAGGTTGCGGATAGGGCTCAGCAGCGAGCGGCCGATGAAGTAGACCGACACGGCCATGCCCATCAGGGAGATGGCGACGTCGGTTGCGATCTCGAACTGCAGCTTCACGCCGTCGTAGGAAAAGAGGTCGATGACGACGGCGGCCATCGGCGCCAGGGAGATCACCAGCAGCGCGATCCCGAGCTTCAGCCGATACCGGCCGAAGAAAAGCGAGAGGTTGCGGCCGGTGCGGCTGAAGATGAAGGCGCAGAGACCGCCGAGATAGTCGCTTATGACGAAGTAGATATACGTGAAGTAGAAGAGCGGCAGAAGGATGCAGAGCGCGATGGCGTCGGCCAGAGTTTGCGTCGGAAGCGCGCGGAGCGTGTCGTCCGGCCAGAGGACGGGCGCGAGCATCCGAAAGCCGACCATCGCCAGCGCCAGGACGGCCACGCGGGCGCCCGTCAGGAGCGGCAACTGGGTGAGGCGGCGCTCGATGTCCTCGAAGGACCGCCGGCCGGCCAGGAACTCGTCGATCGGATCGAGGAGCCGGCGGCAGGCCAGGTAGTTGACGCCGCCGAGCAGGAAGAGGCCGACGGCGATCGACCGTGGCGCATAGGCCCAGGCACCGGCGAAGGCGACGAAGACCGTGGTGAAAATGATGTCGACTCCGGCCGCGGAGACGGCACGCAGGAGAAACTGCCGGCGGAGTCCGCGGATCTCCGCGGCCGAGGCGATGGCCGCCGGCGGGACAGCCGTCACCGCGTTCCTCCCACCCGGTAGACAACGACGCCGTGATGGCCGCGAACGTCGGTCGCCCCGAGGCGCTCGCAGGTGGCCTGAGCGCCGGCCGCGAGAACCGTGCTTTCGGCCGCGAGTATCCGGGTGCCGAACTTCTTGTTGAGTTGCTCGATCCGGGAGGCGACGTTCACGGCATCGCCCAGCAATGTGTAGCTGAGCCGGTTCTCGGTGCCGATGGTGACGCCGATCACCGGACCGGTATTGACGCCGATGCGCGTGTGGAGTGCGTGGCTGTGTGCGAATTGCGCGCGTGCGAGGGCTTGCTGGATCTCCACCGCGGCGGCGAGAGCGGCGGCGGCGTGATCGGGCAGGGCGCGCGGCAGGCCGAAGCTCGCGAACAGGCCGTCACCGATGAAGCTGTTGACGATGCCGCCATGACGCTGGATCACCGGCACCACGGTTCCGAGATACGCGTTCAGCACATCGGCGACCTCGGCGGGCGCCAGGCTCTCCGACAGGCTGGTGAAGCCCGCGATATCGGTGAACATCAGCGTGGCCTCGGCCGTCATGTCGATGCTGCGACCGGTATTGCCTCGGTTGGACAGGATCGAGGTGGCCACGGCCTCGCTGACATACTTGCCGAACGTGTCGCGCAGGTAGACCTTCTCGGCGAGACCCTCGACCATCTGGTTGAAGCGACTGGCCGCGTGGCCCAGCTCGTCGTTGGATGTCACCGGCAGCCGCACCGTGTAGTCGTTGTCGGCGACACGACGCAGGCCGCCGTCCAGGCGCGTGATCGGCCGGGTCAGCGCCTGGGATATCCAGTAGTACATGAGCAGGGCGCCGACCGCCGAGGTCGCCACATCGGACGAGACTTCTCGGACGAGGCGATCACCCGAGTAGCTCAGCACGTCGGCCACCATCAGGACCATCGTCGCGAAGGTGATGAACAGCAGCGCCATCGCGACCTTGCGGCTGAAACGGCCGTTGAACGTCGAGATGTTGACGCCGCGTGCGCTGAAGAGCTGCTGGCACAGATGGTCGAGGTAGGCAGCGACCACGAAGAAGGTGAGGACGACGTCGAAGCCCGTGCCCACGGTGAGGTTGGCGATGACGTCCGGCCAGGCCACCTGTTGCAGCGTGGCGCCGAAGGTGACGCCCATCCGGTGCGACAGGAGCCGCAGGGCCATCATTGGCGCAAACATCACGCCGATCACCAGCGCCGAATGCCGGGGCAGGCGGGATAGTCGGTGCTCGATTTCGGCGAAGGCAATGCGGCCCTCGATGAAGTGCCGGATCGGCCGGATGAGGAACCAGGCACCGAGGCCCACGCCGGCGACCAGAAACAGGGCGGACACCGCCAGCGACGGCAGAAAGACCTGTGGCGCGTCGTTCTGGACGCTGTAGACCACGAGGGTGAACAGGTCGATCAGAAACGGCACCGACATCGCGAAGTAGTAGCGATGCACGAGGCTGGCGGACACCTTCGCCGGTGCGGCGTCGGTCGATGCGGTCATGCGCCCGTATAATGCGGATCGGGGCGGAGCGGAATGCCCCGCCCGCCGCAACGGAAGGCTCAGGCCGTCAGTTCACGCGCGGTGATGCGATACTTGAACTTGTCCGGGTCGAGCGAATCGAGGAAGCCCGCGCGGTTCTCGGCCTGCGGGTACATCAGGAACGCGATGGGATCCTCCTTGGAGCCCGGCAGCTTGACGTCGTGCGCTACGTTGTAGGCGAGCCAGTTGCCCTCCCACGCGCCGAACAGCGCCCTGCGCGCCGCGACCACCTTCGGATCGGTCATGGCGAGGTTCGTCGGCGGTTCTTCCAGCACGACCTTGCGCACGTCGGCCGGATCGACCGGCGTCCAGCCCGAGCCGGTGAGCCAGACCTCGGCGCGGCAATGCTGTGCCTTGGATACGACCTCCGAGCCGGCACCCAGCGCCTTGAAGCCGAACTCCGACGGCATGACGCGGATGCCGTAGACGTCGCGTGCCGGCAGGCCGACCGAGCGGGCGAGGCCGACATAGAGGGCGTTGAGGTCGGCACACTTGCCGTTCAGGTTGCCCGTCTTGATCATCGTCGTGATGTCGCCGACTCCGCAGCCCAGGGTCTTGGCGTTGCGAAAGGTGTTCTCGACCACCCAGTCATAAATTGCGCGCGCCTTGGCGACGTCCCCCTGCTTGCCGCGCACGATCTCGTCGGCGGTTTCCTTCACGATGCCGTCGGTCGGCAGGAAGGTGGTGGGCATCAGGTTCAACTTGCGCTCGGCCTCGCTGAGGGGCGCCGCAGTGCCCTTGCCAGGCGTCACCGACCGGTTCTGCGCCTGGACTTGCGCCACGATCTCGATCTGTGGCGATTGCTGGTCGGCCGACCACTCCACCCTCAGCATCTCCGCGCCGTACTTGGGATCGCGCACGCGCTCGGCGACGCGCGCATTGCCGGTCCAGGTGACGGCGCCGGGGCGCTGCCAGTCCGGCGCCTCGAAGGTCGGCAGTGGAATCCACGCCTTGGTCGCGCCGGCCGTCGGTTCGACCCGCGTCGTCAGCACATAAGTGCGCCAGCCCTTCGGCATCGGCGCGTAAGTTGCGGCCTGTGCCGAGACAAGACGCGGTGCGAGGCCTATTGCGCCGGCGGCCAAGCCGGCCTTGAGCATGTCACGTCGGTTCATCCTGAAGTTCCCCTCATGGCAGTTTCTTGCCGGGGAGGGCGGTCGTCCCGTCGTCGGGAGGAGCCAGATCCATCCCGGACCATTTCCGCGTCGCACGCGACAGCGGTAAAGTACCGGAATCCAAGACTTGCTACGATCCGGCTGGGGCCGTCAACCGCCACCGCATCGATCGTGTCATCCCGAGCGGAGCGACGGATCTCGCATCCCTTCGGGAGTCGTTCGGTCGATCTGTCAGGTCAGTCAACTCATCGTGCTTACAGCCCCAGATACGCCTGCCGCACGCGGTCGTTGGTCAGGAGGTCGGCGCTCGCGCCTTCGAGTTCGATCCGGCCGTTTTCCAGCACGTAGCCGCGATGGGCGATGCGCAGCGAGGCCATGACGTTCTGCTCGACCAGCAGGATGGTGAGGCCTTCCTCGTTCAGCCGGCGCACGATGCGGAAGACTTCCTGAACGATGGTGGGCGCCAGGCCAAGCGAGGGTTCGTCGAACATGATGAGGCGCGGCTGGCCCATCAGGCAGCGACCGATTGCCAGCATCTGTTGCTCGCCGCCCGACAGCGTGCCGGCCGCCTGCCGCCGTCGTTCGGCGAGGCGCGGGAACATGGTGAAGACGCGCTCCAGCGTCCGCTTCTCCAGCGCGCGTGCACGCTTGGGTGTCGCGCCCATCTCGAGGTTTTCCAGCACCGAGAGATTGGGAAAGACCTGGCGGCCCTCGGCGACATGGCCGACGCCGGCCTGGCACACGCGATAGGAAGGCCAGCCGGTGATGTCGGTGCCGTCGAAGCGGACACAGCCGCGGGCCGGCTTTTCGATGCCGTGGATCGAGCGGATCAGCGAGCTCTTGCCCGCGCCGTTGGCCCCGACGATGGCCACGATCTCGCCCGTGGCGATCTCCAGCGAAACACCCGCCAGCGCCTGTGCGTCGCCGTAGTAGAGGTCGATACCCTCGACCTGGAGGAGGGGCGCGCTCATGCGAGTTCCGCCTCGCCGAGATAGACGTCGAGCACCGCCTGGTGCCGCGCGATCTCTTCCGGCGTTCCCTCGGCGATCTTCTCGCCGTAGCTCACCACGACGATGCTGGACGCCAGCGCCATCACCGCGCGCATCACATGCTCGATCAACAGGATGGTGAGGCCGGTGCGGCGGTTGATGTCCTGCAGGAAGGATACCATCACGTCGATCTCGGTGGGCCGCAGTCCCGCCATCACCTCGTCGAGCAGCAGCAGCTTGGGCTCGGTGGCCAGCGCGCGCGCGACTTCGAGCCGCTTGCGGTCGGGCAGAGTGAGGCTCTCCGCCGCCTGGTGCCGCCGGTCGTGCAGGCCGAGTTGCATCAGTATGTCCGCTGCATAGGCACGGGCATCGGGCAGGGCCGGGCGGCGGTGCAGGGCTCCCACCGTGACGTTCTCCAGCACGCTCAGACCCTTGAAGGGCTTTACGATCTGAAAGGTCCGGCCGACTCCCGCGTCGCAGACGAGGTCGGGCCGCAGTCCTGAAATCTGCTTCCCGTCGAGAGTCACTCTCCCGGTATCGGGGCGATAGACGCCGGCGATCATGTTGAAGATTGTGGTCTTGCCCGCCCCGTTCGGACCGATCAGCGCGTTGATGGCGCCGGCCGGCACGTCGAACGTGACGTCGTGCACGGCGCGCAAGCCCCGGAAGCTCTTGCCGATCCCGTCGAGTTGCAGCCGCGCGCCGCTCATCGCCGCCTCTCCCCGAGGCCGAGGCGGTCGGCGATCCACGGCCACACGCCAGCCGGGCGATACATCACGATCACCAGCAGGGCGAGGCCGTAGAAGATCTGCTTCAGGCCGGAGACGTGAAAGACCTCGCTCAGGTCGGTGAAGATCTCGCCGAGGCCTGTCAGCACGACGGCGCCGACGATCGGTCCGAACAGCGTGCCCAACCCGCCGATGATCGGCGCCAGGGTGAATTCGATCGACCGGCCCATGGCGAAAGCGGTCTCGGGGAAGAGGTTGTTGTAGTAGAAGGCGTTCCAGACGCCGGCGAGCGCCGTCAGCGCCGCCGATATCACGATCGCGATCATCTTGCAGCGCAGGACCGGCACCCCCACGGCCTGGGCCGCTTCCGGGTCTTCGCGAATGGCCAGCCAGTAGCGGCCAAGCCGGCTCTCCAGCAGGGCGCGGCAGAGGATGAACGCGCCGACCGCCAGCGCCAGGATCACGTAATAGAAAAGGAGCGGCCCGCCGCGCAGGTTCAGGATGTCGGAACCGGCGTCGACCTTGAGGAACAGGCCGCCCGAACCGCCGGCCCAGCCCCAATGGTCGAAGGCGATGCGCGTGAACTCGCTGAAGGCGATGGTGAGCAGGGCGAAATAGACGCCCGCCAGGGAGAAGCGGAAGCCGAGATAGCCTACGATCGACCCGGCTGCGACCGCGGCGGCGACTGCGACGAAGACGCCGGCCCACGGGCCGATCCCGTAGTGGAAGAACAGGCCGGCGGCGATGTAGCCGCCGACGCCGGCATAGAGAGCATGGCCCAGCGAGAGCTGGCCGGCGAAGCCCATCATGATGTTCCAGGCCTGGCCGACGAAGGCGAAGTAGAGGACAAGGATCAGGACGGAGAGGCCGTACTTGCCGAGCAGCGCCGGCGCCACCAGCAAGGCGACGAGCAGCAGGCCGAGGCCCCAGAGAGCGCGGGCCGGAACACCGTCGGTGAGACGTGTGAGGAAACTCACGATGCGCTCCTCATGGGCCACGCTTGCCGAACAGGCCCTGCGGCCTCAGCAGCAGCACCAGGATCAGGATGCCGAAGCTCACCATGCTCTTGAGCGACGGCTGCAGCAGGAGCCCTGCAACCGCTTCGCTGACGCCGATGAGAAGCCCGCCGGCCAGCGCACCGGTCATGCTGCCGAGGCCGCCCACGATCACGATGACGAAGGCCAGCAGCGTGTACTCGGCGGCGAGGAAGGGCGTCACCGGAATGATGGTGATCATGAGTGCACCGGCCGCGCCGACGCAGGCCGCGCCCACGCCAAAGGTGAAGGCGTAGAGGCGGCGGACATCGAGTCCGACGACAAGCGCGCCGAGGTTGTTGTCGGCGGCGGCGCGGATCGACTTTCCGGTGCGGGTGCGGGTGAAGAAGAGCCAGAGCAGGCCCGCGATCACCACCGCGGTGAGGGCGGCGTGGACGCGAACCGCATCGAAGACGAAGGGACCGAGCTCGTAGGAATCGAACTGCGAGTCCATCTGCACGCCGCGCGCGTCGGGACCGGCGATGACCAGCGAGGCGTTGACCAACAGGATGGCGATGGCCAGCAATAGCAGGAACTGCTGGTGTTCGGGCCGGCCGATGAAGGGTGAGATCACCGCGCGCTGCAGCGCATAGCCTGCGCCGAAGAAGATCACGGCGATCACCGGCAGGCTCAGCATCGGCGAGACCTGCAGGTATTCGAAGCCCATCCAGGCGAGGTACATGCCCACGACCATCATTTCGCCGTGCGCGAAGTTCACGACGCGCATCACGCCGAAGATCACCGACAGGCCGAGCGCCATCAGCCCGTAGACCATGCCGGTCAGCAGGCCTTTGGTGATCGCCTGGGCAAGCGAGAGAAGAAAGTCGGCGGTCATCGGCTCATGCTCTCCGCCTGTGCGGCGGGACGGGCAATTCCCATATGATTCAAGGATCCCTTACTTCGTTCGGGATGACACTGTGTTAACATCGGCGCACGGCGCCAACATCGACAATGGTGTCATCCCGATCGAAGGGCGGATCCTTCGATTTTCTCGGAACGCAGGATCAGCTGCGGCGCTTGTCGTTCCACGGCGGCATCGGGAAGACGAGCGGAGCGGCGGCAGATTCGAGCGGCAGGACGACCGTGGGCTTGCGCTTCAGGTTCTCGACGGCCGTGGCCTTGATGTTGACGTTCTGGCCCTTGGCGTCGAACTGGATCGGACCGCCCACCATCACGTGCTGGTCGATCTTGATCTTGCGCAGCGCCTCCATCAGGTCGCCGGGCTTGGTCGACTTGGCGGCGAGCCAGGCCTGGGCGGCGATCAGGATGCCCTCGAAGGTGAAGCCGCCGTTGAGGTCGAGCTGGTCGTTCGGATACTTGGCGGCGTGGCGCTTCTCGAGGGAGGCGGTCATGGCCGACTTCGGGTCGAGCCACGGCACGTTCGAGATCATGTACTCGCCGTACTTGCCCATGGTCTTGAGGAAGTCCTGCTCGTAGAGGCCGGGTGCGCCGGGGTTCAGGACGCCCATCGGCTCCCAGCGCTGCTTCACCATTTCCTGCACCAGCAGCTTGGCATCGTTCAGGCGGCTGACCGGCAGCAACAGCTCGGCCTTGGTGGCCTTGGCCTTGGCGACCTCTACGGAGAGGTCCTTGGCCGCAACGTCGTAGCTGATCGTGTCGACCAGCTCGTAGGGCATGTCGAGCTTGGGGAAGAGGGCCTTGATGCCGTTGATCATCGAGGTGCCGAACGTGTCGTTCACGCTCATCAGCACGGCGGTCTTCGGCGTCTTGCCCGAGACCTTGAAGATTTCCTTGTGCAGGGCCAGCGCGCCGGTGATCAGCATCGGCGCCGTCGGGAAGTTGCGCACGACGAACTTGTAGCCCTGTTCGGTAATCTGCGGCGCGGCCGCGATGTTGACCACCAGCGGCACGCCGCGCTGCTCGCAGACCTGGGCGATGGCGATGGTCTGGCCGGAATCGAAGGCGCCGACGAGGATGTGGCAGCCCGCGTCGATCGCCTTCTCCGCCTGGGTGCGCGCCACGTCCGGCTTGGTCTCGGTGTCGTAGTTCACGATGTCGAGCTTCACCGGCAGCTTCATGTCGGCGAACACCTCGTTCGCGACGTCCGCACCGCGCTTGCAGGCCTGGCCGATCTGCGCCTGCAGGCCGGAAGTCGGCAGCAGCAGGCCGACCTTGAGGTTGGCCGGCGCTCCCTGGGCAAAAGCCTCGCGTAGCGGGAGCGGGGCACCGAGCAGGGCGGCGCCTGCGAAAGTAGCTTGCCCGAGGCGACGGCGGGTGAAATTGCGGCCGGTCATTGCGGCTCCTCCCTATGGATTTTGCTGGGTCGGACTATAGAGACGGTCCCGGTGGCATGCTAGGTGGGCCACCATGATCCACGCCCTTGCCGACCTGAACCGCGCGGCCCCTGCGGACTTCTGCGCCGCCATCGGCGATACCTTCGAACTGGGGCCCTGGGTCGCCGAGGCCGTCGCCGCCCGCCGTCCTTTCGCCACCGTCGCGGCGCTGCATGAAGCGATGATGGGAGCGGTCCGCGCCGCGCCGCGCGAGCGCCAGCTCGAATTCGTGTGTGGCCATCCCGACCTCGCCGGCAAGGCGGCCCGCGCGGGCGCGCTGACCGAGGAGTCGCGGCACGAGCAGGCGAGCGTCGGCCTCGACACGCTCTCGGAGGAGGAATTCGCACGGTTCCATCGACTGAACGATGCCTACAAGGCGAAGTTCGGCTTTCCCTTCATCGTCTGCGTGCGGCGTCACACCCGCAATTCGATCCTGAACCAGTTCGAGCGCCGCCTGCGCCACGACACCGTGACCGAGTTCGCCACGGCTCTGCAGGAGATCGCCTTCATCACCCGGCTTCGCATTGCCGCGAAGGTCACCGGCGACGGAATGCCCAAGGTGAACGGCCGGCTGAGCACCCATGTGCTCGATACCCATGCCGGCCGCCCGGCGATCGGCGTCGCCATCGAGCTTTACGAATTCGCGGGCGAACGGGCCCATCTCATCGCGACCTCCGTGACCAATGCCGACGGCCGCACCGATGCGCCGCTGATCGGCGGCAAGCCCCTGCCGGTCGGGCGATACGAGCTGCGGTTTGCCGTGGGTGACCACTTCCGCAGCAGGGGCATAGAGCAGGGCGATCCGCCTTTTCTCGACATCGTGCCTTTACGCTTTTCCATCGCCGAGCCGGAGGGGCATTATCACGTGCCGCTGCTCTGCACGCCGTGGAGCTATTCGACTTATCGCGGAAGTTAAGAGACAACGGAGGAGAACCAATGACGAGCTACAGCGACGTTTCCCTGATGATCGATGGGGCCTGGACCAAGGGCGCCAACGGCCGGACGATTCCGGTCATCAATCCAGCGACTGAAGAAGTGATCGGCCAGGTGGCCCATGCCGAGAAGGCCGACCTCGACCGCGCGCTCGAAGCCGCCGAGAAGGGCTTTCAGGAATGGCGCAAGGTCTCGCCGTTCGATCGCTACAAGATCATGCGCAAGGCCGCCGAGCTGATCCGCCAGCGCGCTGACGAGATCGCGCCGATCATGACCCTGGAGCAGGGCAAGCCGGTGATCGAGGCCAAGGGCGAGACGCTGCTGGCCGCCGACATCATCGAATGGATGGCCGAGGAAGGCCGCCGCACCTATGGCCGCATCGTGCCCGCTCGCCTGCCCAACGTACACCAGCTCGTGATGAAGGAGCCGGTCGGACCGGTCGCCGCCTTCACGCCGTGGAACTTCCCGATCAACCAGGTGGTGCGCAAGGCTTCGGCCGCGCTGGCCACCGGCTGCTCGATCATCGTGAAGGGCCCCGAGGACACACCCGGCTCGTGCGCGCAGCTCATCAAGGCCTTCGTCGACGCCGGGGTGCCCAAGGGCGTGATCCAGCTCGTCTACGGCGTGCCGTCGGAGATCAGCGAATATCTGATCCCGCATCCGATCATCAAGAAGGTGACGTTCACCGGCTCGACGCCGGTCGGCAAGCAGCTCGCCGCCCTCGCCGGTGCGCACATGAAGCGCGTGACCATGGAGCTGGGCGGGCATTCGCCGGCCATCGTGTTCGAGGACGCCGACGTCGACCAGGCGGTGAATGTCCTGGGCGCCAACAAGTTCCGCAACGCCGGCCAGGTCTGCGTGGCCCCGACCCGCTTCCTGGTGCACGAGAAGGTCTATCCGGAATTCGTCGAGAAGTTCACGGCCTACGCCAAGAACATCAAGGTCGGCAACGGCCTCGAGGCCGATACCCGCATGGGCCCGCTCGTCGCCGAGCGCCGCCTGCATGCGATCGACGGCTTCGTGAGCGACGCGCTGGCCAAGGGCGCCAAGGTCCAGACCGGCGGCCAGCGCAAGGGCAACAAGGGCTATTTCTACGAGCCGACCGTCCTCACCGACGTGCCGCTCGACGCCAGGATCATGAACGAGGAACCGTTCGGCCCGCTGGCGCCGATCTCGCCGTTCAAGGATTTCGACGGCGTTATGAAGGAAGCCAACCGCCTGCCATGGGGCCTCGCGGCCTACGCCTACACCACGAACTCGAAGACCATGGCGCAGGTCGGCGCCGCCTTCGAGAGCGGCATGGTGTCGATCAACCACCATGGCCTTGCCCTGCCGGAAGTGCCGTTCGGCGGCATGAAGGACTCGGGCTACGGTTCGGAGGGCGGTATCGAGGCGCTCGAGGCCTACCTGAACACGAAGTTCATCAGCCAGCTCGGCATGTAAAATCGCCGCAGATTGCGGAATACGGCCCTCCTCCGAGAGATCGGAGGAGGGCTTTTTCGTGGAAGGCGTCGCTCTCCGAAACCATGGGCAAACACACGCTCGCCTTTTGGCCGAGCCGATCTATACGGGTCGCGTATGGATCGAGGAGCGTTGAAATGAAGCGTAGGAATGTTCTGGCCGCCCTGGGCGGTCTTCCGGTGGCTGCCGCACTGGGTTCGCGGGCGCAGGCACAGGAGGCTTATCCCGCGCGCGTCGTGAAGATCCTGGTGCCGTTCGGACCGGGCGGTTCGACCGACATCATCGCCCGCCTGATCGGCAAGCAGCTCGAGACGGTGACGGGCAAGCCGTTCGTCATCGAGAACAAGGCCGGCGCCACCGGCATGATCGGCACGACGCAGGTCAAGAACGCGCCTGCCGACGGCTACACGCTGCTGCTCGGCTCGACCAGCACGCTGGGCGCCAATCCCAGCCTCTACAAGACCATGACTTACGAACCGTCGGATTTCACGACGGTCGCCGTCAACGGCGCGACCGGCAACTTCATGCTGGTGAAGCCCGATGCGCCGTACAAGACGGTGCCGGAGTTCGTCGAATACGCCAAGAAGCAGACCAAGCCGCTCTTCTCCGGCTACGGCAATGCCTCCTCGCGCGTCCCGGCCGCCCTGTTCGAGGTGACGACCGGTGTGAAGTTCGAGGAAGTCGCCTATCGCGACGCCGTTGCCTCGATCCAGGATCTCCACGCCGGCCGCGTCGACTGCGTGTTCCCCGACCAGGTGGTCGGCGAGAGCTACGTCCGATCGGGATATGTCCGCGCGCTCGCCGTCACGTCGAAGGAGCGCTCGCCGCTCTTCCCCGATGTGCCGGCCATCGCCGAGACCTATCCGAGCTACGTGATCATCGCCTATTCGTGCTTCTCCGTGCGCAAGGAGACGCCGGAGGACATCAAGAAGAAACTGAACCGGCTCATCATGGACGCGATCTATGAGCCGGCCATCCTGGAGCGCGTGAAGCAACTCGGCTTCATCCCGCCGCCGAAGGACTGGACCATCGAGCAGTGCGATGCCTTCGTGGCGAAGGAACGCGAGGATTGGACCAAGTACATCAAGCTCGCGAAGATCGAGCCGCAGTAAGACGCGACAGAACGAACGGCGGCGGTCCGGGCGGCGGTGTTGCGCCGCCCGGGCTGCCCGCTAAGCTCCGGCCTAAATGAGGGGGCGGATGCGGGAGATTGCCAGGAGAAGCCTGCTGGGCGGGCTGATGGCGGCAGGCGTTGCAGGACAGACGCGCGCCGATGACTGGCCGACGCGTAGCGTCTCGTGGATCGTGCCGTTTCCGGCCGGCGGCGGCTCCGACATGTTCGCCCGCCCGATCGCCGCGCGCGTGGCCGACTCGATCGGCCAGTCGGTGGTGATCGACAATCGCAGCGGTGCCGGTGGAACCGTCGGCACGGCGGTCGCGGCCCGCGCGGCACCCGATGGCTACACGCTGCTGGTGGGCGATACGGGCCTCGCCTATGCGCCGACCGTCTATCCGCGTGCCGGCTTCGACTTCCTGCGCGACTTCGCGCCCATCGCCGCCTTCGGCCGCGTGCCTTACGCGCTGGTGATCAATCCCGCGAAGCTCGACGTGCCCAATCTCGAGGCCTTCATCGAGATGGCGAAGAAGGCGCCGGGTGGCATCGACATCGGTTCGGCCGGCCTCGGCACCGTGACGCATCTCGCCATCGGCCTGTTCGAGGGCAGGGCAGGGGTGAAGCTGACGCACGTTCCCTATCGCGGCGGCGCGCCGATGTTGCAGGACCTGCTGGCCGGCCAGATCGGCGCGGCCTTCGTGCTCGTGACCGCCGTGGCGGGCTACGTCCGCTCGGGCAAGCTGAAGGCACTGGCGGTGATCAATCGCCGTCGCGACGCGCTGCTGCCCGACGTGCCGACGGCGCACGAGGCGGGGCTGCCGGATTTTCGCATCACCACCTGGTTCGGCCTGTTCGCGCCGGCCCGCACGCCCGACGCGATCCTCGACCGAATCCATGCCGCCGTGCAGCAGGCGCTGGGATCGGACGAGGTGAAGCGCCTGTGGGCCGAGCATGGAGCGCGGGTCGAACTGGAAAGCCGCGCCGACTTCGCAAACTTTATCGGTCGCGAGGTCGAGCGGTGGAGCCGCATCGCCAAGGCTGCCTCCGTCCAGATGGAGTAGTTTCTCAGGTCTGCCCGCCGCCGTTCACCTGGATCATCTGGCAGTTCACGTAGGCGCCGCCGTCGGAGACCAGCAGGCCGAGCACCGAGCCGATCTCGGCCGGCGTGCCCATGCGACCGAGCGGGACCTTGGCCATAGTCTCTAGGCGGTGATGGTTCGACTCGTCGTCGTCCTCGACATCGGCCGAGATGGGGCCGGGCGAGATCGCGTTGACGGTGATGCCCTTCGGTCCGAACTCCTTGCCGAGCGCCTTGGTGAGGCCCCAGACGCCGTGCTTGGCGACCGAGACCGGCGCGCGGCCAGCATAGCCGTGCATGGCGTTCATACCGGTGAAGTTGACGATGCGGCCCCAGCCCTTCTTCACCATGCCGGGCAGGCAGGCCTGCGCCAGCCACACCGCGGCGTCGAGATCGACCGAGATGACGCGGCGCCAGTCGGCCTCGCTCATTTCGAGGAAGGGCTTTGCCGGCCGCAGCGCTGCGTTGTTCACCAGCACGTCGACCGAACCGAACTTCGCGATGGCTTCCCGAGCCATGCGGCGGCATTCCTCGGGACTGCCGACATCGGCCATCGCCACCATCGCCTCGACACCGAGCGCGGACGCTTCCTTGGCGACGGACTCGCAGGCCTTGCGGTCGGAGGAGCCGTTGATCACGACGTCATAGCCCATCCTGGCGAGTGTCAGCACACAGGCCCGGCCGATGTTTCGGCCTGCGCCGGTCACCAAAGCTGTTCTCCGCGACGTGGCCATCTTCTATATCTCCCGCTTCATAGGTTCAGAGGGCGTGACGTGGAGCTAAAGACAATTTCGCTCGGCCAGCGCTCGGCGCGAGTCTGGACCGGCGGCACCGGCGAGGCAATCGTGCTGCTGCACGGCGGATGGGCGGGCGCGGAAGCCTACTGGTCGACTATCACCGACGATCTCGAACGCACGCATCTCGTGGTCGCGCCGGAGTTGCCGCCGATTCACTCGCCCGACGGACTGCCGGGCTTCGTCGCCTATGCCGATTGGCTCGCCGAGTTGCTGACGGCGCTGGGCGTCGAGCGCGCGACTCTCGTCGGCAATTCGCTGGGCGCAACCGTCGGCTGGTGCTTCGCCGGCCGATACCCCGAACGCTGTGCCCGCCTCGTGCTGGTGAACGGCTATCAGCCACCGATCTACTCGAAGATGCTGCGCTGGCTCGCCGGCAAGACGCCGATCCGCTCGCTGGCGCGCGGCAACCTTCTGCGCCTGCATTTTGGGCCCGAGGTCATCCCGCTTGCCTTCCACGATCGCAGCAAGATACCGGCCGATATCGCCCGGAGCCTGGAGAGCTTCACCGCCGCCGACGCGGACCGGGTCCTCGATCGGCTCCTGTCCGGCGAAGAAGCGACACCGCCGCCCAAGGGCTCCGTCCTCCTGATCTGGGGCGAAGCCGACCGCTCGCCCGTCCTCGACAAGAACGGCGCGCGGAAGATGCGCCTGTCGCTGGAGCAATCGCGTCTGGTGACGATCCCGGAAGCGGGCCACCTGCCGCAGATCGAGCGCCCGGCTGAGTTCCTGCGGGCGTTGCGGGGGTATCTGAAGCGATAACATAGTGACGGGCCCGGCGCAGGCGTTCGAGGAGACGATCATGGCAGGAGGGCATTCTCACGGTTCGGGACATTCCCATGGCTCAGGGCATTCCCACGGGTCGCACGGCCGCCCGCCGGCGGGTGGATCGGCGGCCGCCCAACACAAGACGCGCCTGAAGTGGGCGCTCGCGTTGACGGCTTCTTTCATGCTGGTCGAGGTGATCGGTGGCCTGGTCACTGGCAGCCTGGCACTGATCGCCGACGCCGCGCACATGCTGACGGACGCCGGCGGCCTCGCCCTGGCCCTCATGGCCATCAACTTCGGCGAGCGTCCGGCGACGCCGCAGAAGACGTTTGGCTACATCCGCATGGAGGTGCTGTCAGCGCTGGCCAACGCGGTCGTCCTGCTCGTCGTGACGGTGTTCGTGCTCTACGAGGCCTACGACCGCTTCCTGAATCCGCCTCCGGTCCTGGCGGGGCCGATGATAGCGGTCGCCATCGCCGGCCTGATCGTCAATCTCATCAGCATGAAGCTGCTGTCGGCCGGCTCGTCGGACAGCCTCAACGTCAAGGGCGCCTACTTCGAGGTGATGAGCGACATGCTGGGGTCGCTCGGTGTTCTGATCGCCGCCGTCGTGATCCTCATGACCGGCTGGACGCTCGCCGATCCCTTGATAGGTGCCGGCATCGGCCTCTTCATCATCCCGCGCACATGGATGCTTTTGCGCGAGGCCATCCATATCCTGATGGAAGGCACGCCGCCCCATGTCGACCTGACGTTGCTGGAGAAGACGCTGCTCGACATCCCCGGCGTGACCGCGGTCCACGACCTTCACGTCTGGACCATCACCTCCGGTGTCGACTCCATGAGCTGCCACCTCGTGATCGACGACATGGCCCGTTCACGGGAAACTCTCGCCGCCGCGCAAGCAGCCATGCGCGACACGTACGGCCTGTCTCACAGCACCATCCAGATCGAGGACCAGGCGCTGCGAGCTGCAGAAGCTGTTTCGCGTATCTGAGAGCGATACGGACTTGGCCGCGCGATTTCTGTCGATCCGGCGTGAATTTTTGAAGCGTTGGACTCATTGGAGCGCGCCACTCCAGTGGCGCTCAAGCTCTGTCGTTGAGCAAAGACGTGAGCGCCACTGGAGTTGCGCGCTCCAATGATATTCAGATCTCTCGCTAGACCGCGCCGCCCGACTTGAGGCCTTCGATCGCTTTCGCGTCGTAGCCGAGACCCGTCAGCACCTCGTCGGTGTGCTGGCCGAGATCCGGCGTGGGATTGAGCGCCTTGGGCTGCGGATAGTCGGAGAGGTTGATCGGCTGGCCGACCACCTTGATGTCGCCGAGCGCGGGGTGCTTCACCGGGCGGGCGATGCCTAGGTGCTGGACCTGCGGTTCGGCGAAGGTCTTGTCGATCGTGTTGATCGGGCCGCAGGGGACGCCCGCCTTGTTCAGCGAGTCGATCCAGTGGGCGCTGGTGTTGGTCTTCGTCACTTCGGCGAGACGTTCGTTCAGCGCCTTGCGGTTCTGCGAGCGCAGCGCGGGGGTGGCATGTTCCGGATGGCCGATCAGCGCCTTGGCGCCCAGCGCTTCCGCCGCGCGCTTCCACATCTTGTCGCCGGCGGCGGCGATATTGATGTAGCCGTCCTTGGTGGGGAACACGCCGGTCGGGATGCTGGTCGGATGGTCGTTGCCGGCCTGCTTGGCAACCTCGCCCTTCATCAGCCAGCGCGAGGCCTGGAAGTCGAGCATGAAGATCTGCGCCTCGATCAGCGAGGTGTGGACCCACTGGCCCTTGCCGGTGCGCTCGCGCGTGAACAGGGCCAGCATGATCGCCTGCGCGAGCAGCAGCCCCGAGGTGAGGTCGGCGATGGGAATGCCGACGCGCATCGGGCCGCGGCCCGGCTCGCCGGTGATCGACATCAGGCCGCCCATGCCCTGGGCGATCTGGTCGACGCCGGGACGCGCTGCGTCGGGGCCGCTCTGGCCGAAGCCCGCGATCGAGCCGTAGATGATGCGCGGATTGACCTTGGCTACCGTGTCGTAGTCGACCTTGAGGCGATGCTTCACGTCGGAACGGTAGTTCTCGACGATGACGTCGGCCTTGGCCGCCAGCTTCATGAAGATCGCATGGCCCTCGGCGCTCTTGAGGTTGAGCGTCATCGACTTCTTGTTGCGGTGCAGGTTCTGGAAGTCGAAGCCGTGGCGCGCACCGCCCATCGAGTCGTTGTTCTTACCGCCCTCGGAGGGAGGCGGCGGCGGCTCGATCTTGATGACGTGCGCGCCCCAGTCGGCGAGTTGGCGCACGGCGGTCGGGCCGGCGCGATGCGCCGTCAGGTCGAGGACGGTGAGGTGGGAGAGCGGCAGGGCGGTCATGGACGTTTCCTCGTATTCGTTACGCGTGTTCGTTAGCGGCCCTTGAAGGCCGGCTTGCGCTTTTCCATGAAGGCGCGGCGGCCTTCCTTGAAGTCCTCGCTGTCGAAACAGGCCTCTGCCATCCTGTCGAGCTTGGCATGGTCCTGCTTGGACTCAGGCTTGGCGATCTCGCGGGCAGCGGCCTTGGCGAGCGCGATGGTGAGCGGCGCGTTCTGCGCGATGGCGCCGGTGATGCCGTCGACCATGGCGTCGAGTTCACCCTCGGCGGCGACGCCGTGCACCAGGCCCATGTCATAGGCTTCCTTCGAGGAATACTGCTTGGCGGTGAACAGGAACTCCATGGCGCGCGGCAGGCCGACGATGCGCGAGAAGCGCTCGATGCGCAGGAAGCCGTAGCCGAGGCCGAGCTTGGCGGCCGGCACGCCGAAGCGCGCGCCCTCGTTGCAGTAGCGCAGGTCGCAGCAGGCCGCGAGGTTCATGCCGCCGCCGATGCAGTAGCCGGTGATCTTGGCGATGGTCGGCTTGGGAAAGTCGTAGAGCGCCTCGTAGCCTTCCTTGGAGATGGCGTCGTAGCGCACCTGCGCCTCGGCATTGGCGCGTTCGCTTTCGAACTTGGAGATGTCGGCGCCGGAGACGAAGGCCTTGCCGCCGGTGCCGCTGACGACGAGGCAGCGGATCTCCGGATCCTTCGCGAAGTCCTTCAGGATGCTGACGAAGCCGTCCCACATGTCGAGCGAAACCGCGTTGAGCTTCGCCGGGTTGTTGAAGACGACGTGGCCCACGGCGCCCTCGCGGCGGCCGATGATTTTCTGTTCCTGCATGCCGGCATTCCTTCAATTGAGGCCGTGAATATAGCGCGCCGGAATTGAAATGAATAAGGTGTGAAGCAACAGGGAGGAATCGTGGCCTCAGTCGAACTGAAGGGCCTTTCCAAGCATTACGGTGCTGCCGTTGCAGTCGACGACGTGTCGCTGCGCGTGGAACATGGCCAGCTCGTCTGCCTTTTGGGACCGTCGGGGTGTGGAAAGACCACGACCCTGCGGCTGATCGCGGGCTTCATCGAGCCTTCGGCAGGCGAAATCGAGATCGGCGGCAAGGTCCTGTCCTCGCCTTCTCGCACGGTGCCGCCCGAAGGCCGCAAGATGTCGATGATTTTCCAGAGCTACGCGCTGTGGCCGCACATGACCGTGGCCGAGAACGTGGCCTATGGCCTCAAGATCAGGAAGCTCGACCGCGCCACGATCGCTTCGAAGCTGAAGGCGATCCTCTCGACCGCGCGACTGGAAGCGCTGGCGGAGCGCTATCCCGGTGAACTGTCGGGCGGCCAGCAGCAGCGCGTCTCGCTGGCGCGTGCGCTGGTGGTGGAACCCGAGACACTGCTGCTCGACGAGCCGCTGTCCAACCTCGACGCCAACCTGCGCGAAGAGATGCGCTTCGAGATCCGTCGCCTGCACGACCAGTACCGCTACACCACGGTCTACGTGACCCATGACCAGTCCGAGGCCATGACTACGGCCGACCTGATCGCGGTGATGAACAAGGGCAAGGTGGAACAGCTCGGACCGCCGGAGGAGATTTACGCCCGGCCGCGCTCGGAGTTCGTGGCGCGCTTCATCGGCGGTTCGAACGTGCTGTCGGCGAAGGCACTGGACGAGAACCGCGTGTCGGTCGCTGGTGGCGTGCTGCGCACGGTCGGGCGGCCCTTGGTGGCCGGCCGGCCGGTCGCCGTCTCGGTGCGCCAGCACGAGATCGGCATCGCCCTCGAATCGCCACCGTCGGGGGCGGAGAATCATCTGCAGGGCACCGTGACACGGCAGGTCTTCCTGGGTTCGACGCGCGACTACACGGTCGCGCTCGGCGACGGGACCGAACTGCGCGTGACGGCGCCACCCGGGCGTAACATCGCGCCGGGTCAATCGGTCTGGCTGCACCTGCCGGCGGAACAATGCCGGGCATTGGCGGAGGAATAACCCATGACCAGTAAGCTGACGCGGCGCCACGTGCTCGCCGCCTCGACGGCGATGGCCGCAAGTTCGTTCATCACCCCGGTGCGCGCCGCGCCGCCGGAGCCGACCAAGATCACGCCGGCCCTGATCGAGGCGGCGAAGAAGGAAGGCAAGTTCTCCTGGTACACGTCGGTCGACCTGACTCTGGGCGAGAAGGTCGCCAAGGCCTTCGAGGCCAAGTATCCCGGCATCACCATGAAGGTCGAGCGCTCCGGCGCGGAGCGCAACTACCAGCGGATCGGCCAGGAATTCCAGAACAAGATCTATAACTGCGACGTGGTGAACAGCACCGATGCCGCGCACTTTATCATGTGGAAGCGCGCCAAGATGCTGGCGCCGTTCGTGCCGGAGGACGTGGCGCAGTTCTTTCCCGCCACGCACAAGGACCCCGACGGCATGTACGCCTCGTGGCGCATCACGCTCTCGCCGATCGCCTACAACACCAAGCTGGTGAAGCCCGAGGACGCGCCGAAATCCTATGCCGACCTGCTCGATCCGAAATGGATGGGCAAGATCGTCAAGGCACATCCGGGCTACAGCGGCACCATCATGACGGCAACGCAGCAACTCAGCCGCGACCTCGGCTGGCCGTGGTTCGAGAAACTCGCGAAACAGAAGGTCATGCAGGTCCAATCGGCGACCGAGCCGCCCAAGAAGCTGGCGCAAGGCGAGCGCGCGATCATGGCCGATGGCGGCGAGTACGTCGTCGAAGACCTCAAGACGCGCGGCGAGCCGGTCGAGATCGTCTACGCTACGGAAGGCACGCCGCTGATCACCGGGCCGTCCGCGGTGATGGCCAATGCGCCGAACCCCAACGCGGCGCGGCTGTTTCAGGCCTGGTCGATGACGCGCGAGGCACAGCAGCTCAACATCGATGTCGGCGCGCTGCGCTCGGCGCATCCGCAGGCCGTGGACCGCGCCGACATGAAGAAGTTCTCCGACATCAAGACGATGAAGGAGGAGGCGAGCGTCGTGGCCGACCAGGCCGACGCGATCAAGGCCCAGTACGTCAAGTTCTTCAAGGTGTAGCCCATGCGCCGTCGTCAATTCGTCGCCGCTGCGGCGGCCTCCACCGCCTTCGCGCCGCTTGGCGCGCGGGTCCTGTCCGCTGCGCCGCCGACCACGGCGATCACGCCGGAGCTGATCGAGGCCGCAAAGAAGGAAGGTAAGGTCACCTATTACACGGCGATGGACCTGTCCGTTGCCGAGCCGATGGCAAAGGCCTTCGAGGCCAGGTATCCCGGCGTCAAGGTCGCGGTCGAGCGCACCGGCGCGGAGCGGCTGTTCAACCGCATCGGCCAGGAAGTCGGCAGCAACATCCGCCGCGTCGACGTGGCCAACAGCTCCGACGCCGCGCACTTCATCGTGTGGAAGCGGCAGGGCTGGCTCGAACCCTTCCTGACGCCGGACATGGCGGAGAACCTCCCGGCCGACCAGCGCGACGCCGATGCCGCCTTCGTCAACCAGCGCACGCATCTGTCGGCCATCGCCTACAACACGAAGATGGTGAAGCCCGAGGAGGCGCCCAAGGGCTTCGTCGACCTGCTCGACCCGAAATACTCGGGCAAGCTGGTGAAGGGCCATCCGGGCTACTCGGGCACGATCATGACCGCGACCCAACAGCTCGCGAAGGCGCTGGGCTGGGAGTATTTCGAGAAGCTCTCCAAGCAGAAGGTGCTGCAGGTCCAGTCGGCGACCGAGCCACCCAAGCGCATCGAGGCGGGCGAGCGCGCGATCGCGGTCGACGGCAGCGACTATCTCTTCTGGATGGCCAAGGAGCGCGGCTCGCCGATCGAGGTCGTGCATGCGGTCGAGGGCACGCCGCAGATCTCCAACCCGATGGCGATCTTCAAGGCCTCGCCCAACCCCAACGCCGCGCGCCTGCTGGTGGGCTGGATCATGTCGCCCGAGGGCCAGGAGTTCATCGTCAACGTGAGCGGCCAGTATCCCGCCAACAAGCTGGTGAAGGCCAAGGCGGGACGGCCGGCGCTGGCGTCGATCAAGACGCTGCCGGAGGATCCGGCCGCGGTCGAGAAGCAGGCGGACGAGATCAAGTCGCGGTACCAGCGTTACTTCAAGGTATGACGCGCGGCATCGATCTCTCGCGGCCCGTCCTCGCAGCCGTCGCCGCCCTGCTGGCGGTGATGATCGCGCTGCCGGTCGGCTGGCTGCTGGTCGTCAGCCTGACGGCGAAGGACGGCGCAATCACGCTTGCCAATTTCGTGGCGCTGTTCACCGATCCCACCTTCGTCGATCCGCTGATCACGACGCTGATCATTTCCTGCTCGGTGAGCGCGATCTGCTGCCTGGTCGCGGCACCGCTGGGCTGGCTGGTGGCGCGCACCGACATGCCGCTCGCGCGCACCATCCGCACGCTGGTCATGGCCTCGCTGGTGACGCCGCCCTTCGTTGGCGCCATCGCGTGGGAGATGCTGGCGGCGCCCAACTCGGGCCTGCTGAACCAGCTCTGGCGGATGTTGACCGGCATGCCGCCCGACGAGGCATTGCTCGACATCTACAGCCTTCCCGGCCTGATCTTCGTCATCTCCTGCTACACGTTTCCCTATGTCTTCATCCTGGTCGCCAATGCGCTCGACCGCATGCCGGGTGAACTGGAAGACGCTTCCTCGATGCTGGGCGCCAAGACCTGGCAGACCGCGCGTCTGATCACCGTGCCGCTGGCGCTGCCGGTTCTGCTGGCCGGCGCGCTGGTGGCCTTCCTGCAGGCGCTGAACCTGTTCGGCTCGCCCGCCATCCTCGCCATCCCCGCGGGCTTCCACACGCTCACCACGCGCATCTGGAGCCTGTTCCAGTTCCCGCCCAAGCCCGAGCTGGCGGCGGCCGCGTCGGTGCCACTGCTGGTGCTGACGGTACTGCTGCTGCGCGCGCAGGCGATGGCGCTCGGCCGGCGCGGCTATGCGGTGCTGGGCGGCAAGTACGGCGCGCCGCGGCAGATCCGGCTGGGCTGGCTGCGCATTCCGGCCGTGGCGCTGGCGCTGTTCGTCCTCGCCATGCCGCTCTTCCTGCCCTATGCGGCGCTGTTCAACTCGGCCTTCTCGCGCGTCGCGTCGCGCATCGTCGGACCCGAGACGATCACGCTGCATAATGTGAAGTTCACCTTCCTCGAACTCAGCTCGACCATGCCGGCGCTGAAAAACACCTTCCTGCTGGCGACGGCATCGGCGACGCTGGGCGCGTTGCTGGCGCTGATGATCGCCTACATCGTGGCGCGCAAGGCGGTGCGCGGCTATCGGGTGCTGGGTTTCCTCGCCACCGCGCCGCTCGCCATTCCGGGCATCGTGCTGGGTGTCGGCCTGTTCCTCGCCTATACGCGCCCGCCGCTTGCGCTCTACGGCACGCTGTGGATCCTGCTGATCGCCTTCGTGACCATCGAGCTGCCGGCGGCCTATCAACAGCTCGGCTCGGCCTTCCACGCCGTGCATCCGGAACTCGAGGAGGCGGGCCGCATGCTGGGCGCGACGCGCCTGCGCACGCTGGCCGACATAACGGCGCCGCTGCTGCGCTCGGCGGTGATCGCCACCTGGTGCTTCATCTTCGTGGCGACGATCCGCGAACTCTCCGCCGCCGTGATCCTGTTCACGTCGGAGACGAAAGTCCTTTCCGTGCTGATCTTCGACCTCAAGGAGAGCGGCGACGTCGGCGCCATCGCCGTGCTGAGCCTGACAATGGTGGCGATCACCACTATCGTGATCGCCGGCGCCAATCGACTTCACGCCAGGCCCCAGACCAGACCGGTCTGACGTGGCGGGCGCCGCACCGGAGTTGATGTTCACAGATCACGAGAAGGAACCCTCACGCATGCTGTCATGTCGTCATGGCTTGATCGTTCTCCTCTCAGGCATCCTCGCGCTGGGCCTGTCGCGCGCCCAGGCTCAGCAGATGGTCAGCATCGCCGCGGAAGAAGTGAACTTCCGCAGCGGCCCCGGCACGCGTTATTCGGCGGACTGGGTATTGGGCAGAGGATTTCCGCTGAAGATCGTGGGACGGCAGGGCGACTGGCTGGAAGTACGCGATTTCGAGAACGACAGGGGCTGGGTTCTGCGCAAGCTCACAAGCAGCACGGCATATCACATCGTGAAGGTGAAGATTGCCAATCTGCGCAGCCAGCCGACCACGACGAGCCGGGTCGTGGGCAAATTCGCCTATGGCGATACGTTGAAGACGCTCGAACGCAGGGCAGGCTGGGTCAAGGTCCAGCGTGAGGGGCTGCGCGGCTGGGTTTCGAAGAAGCTGCTCTGGGGATGGTAAAGGCGCCGGTTGGGCCCGTCAGTCGAGGATGGCGACCTCGTCCACGGTGATCGGCTTGGCGAGCAGGCCGAGCGACTCCAGGGTCGCGATGGTGGCTTCCCAGCCGGCGCGGGTCTGCTGACCGGTGGGCGGCCCCGAGAGTTGCTGCGAGACGGTCGCCATGCTTCGGTCGACGTAGCGCGGGGCAAGACGGGGGAAGAGGCGCGCAAAGTGCAGGGCGGCATCGCCCGGCCGTTCGCGCACCATATTGTAGCCTTCCTGCACCGCCTCCTCGATCTTCCGGGCGATCTCGCGCTTCCCGGGATCCGCCCAGGCGGCGTCGTTCACGACCAGGTTCAGGCTGTAGGCCTTCACGCCGAAGTCGCTCAGCCGGATCATGGTGATGCGGCGGCCCTCGGCAATCAGCTCGGATGGCGCCATTTCGTCATAGTCGATCAGCGCATCGACCTTCTTCTCGACAAGGTCGTAGGCATTCCAGGAAACCGTCGTCTCCTGGATCTTGCTGCGGTCGAGCTTGTTGGCGGCGAGCAGGGCGCGGAACTCTTCGTTTGTAATGCTGCCCGGCACCAGGCCCAGCGTCTTGCCGTAGAGGTCGCGTGGATGGGCGATGCGGTCCTCGCCCCGCGTGTAGATCACTGTCGGCGTCTTGGCGTAGTAGACGGCGATGCTCTTCACCGGGACGCCCTTTGAGCGCCCGATGGCGGTGGCGATGCCGCTCGACGAGCCGATCCAGTATTGCTTGCCCGAGCCGATCATCTCCGCCGATGAGATCGCGCCCTGCGTTTCGGCGAAGGTGACTTCCAGGCCGCGCCGTTCGAAGGCGCCCATTTCTCGCGCGAGATAGAAGCCCGCGTAGGTCGGAAGCGCCTTCCAGTCGAGAAGGATCTCCACTTTCTGGAGGGTTTCCGGCGCAGGCTGCGCCGGGACGGGCAACGGGCACAGCAGGGCCAAGGCGGAGGCAAGCACCAGGCGGCGGCTGGAAGGCATGAAGGAAATCCTGAAGAACGGTGTACGAACGGTGACGGTGAAACATGTCATAACGGCGTCCGGATCGGGGAGCGATTTCACGGCCGCTGCGTTTTGCGCCAGTGAGCGAATTTGCCCCCTCGGGCCGCGTCAGGCGGTTGCTGATCGAAACTGTCGAAGGCTTCATCGACGACGATGCGTTCAGTCGCGGCGCGTCGATCGCCTACTTCACCCTGTTTTCGCTGGCGCCGACACTATTGCTCGTCATTGCCATCGCCGGACTGGTCTTCGGCCAGGATGCCGCGCAAGGGGCGGTCGTCGAGCAGTTGAGCGGTCTCATGGGACGCGACACGGCAGAGGCGCTTCAAGCGATGATCCGCAGCGCAGGAGATCGACTGAGCGGTGTGCTGGCCACCGTCATAGGTCTAGTTACCATCTTGCTCGCGGCCAGCGGTGTGTTCGGTGAGGTGCAGTCCGCGCTCAACGCGATCTGGAAGGCCAAGTCGACGCGCTCGACCATGTCTCGCCTGGTGCGCGCACGAATTGCCAGTTTCGGCCTCGTGATCACGCTCGGCTTCGTGCTGATGGTTTCGCTGACCCTCAGCGCGGCGCTGACGGCCCTCGCGAAATTCCTGAAACACAGGCTTCCCGTCGCGGAATTCGCGGTGCAGGCGATCGATCTCTCGATCTCCGTGGTACTGATCTCCGGCATGTTCGCCATCATGTACAAGGTGCTGCCCGATACGCCCATCCGGTGGCGCGATGTGGCGATCGGCGCGCTGATGGCGACCGGACTGTTCGAGGGTGGCAAGTACGTGATCGCGCTCTACATCGGCCAGACCGATGTCGCCACCAGCTTCGGTGCGGCCGGCGCCCTCATCGTTCTCCTGCTGTGGATCTTCTACTCGACCTTGATTTTCCTTCTGGGCGCCGAGTTCACGCGCGCCTGGACTCACATCTACGGCGCCCGCTGCGAGCGCGCGGAGCGAAGCGAGGCGGCCTAGCTGGTGATCGCGAAGGTGATCAGAAGGGCAAGCGTGCCGCCCAGGCCAAGGAGCACCGCCAGCACCGGTATGTGGCCGAGGAAAGCCAAGGCCATGCAGACGAGCACAAGCACGATGTGCAGCACGGCGAACAGCACCAGCTTGCTGAAGCCGTTGTACGTTTCCTGATGATCCCTGAGTTCCCGATCCGAGTTCTCGCGGGTGTCGACGATGGTGGCCATGGTGAGTCCTTCGTGCGGCTTGAACTTCCGCTCAAACGCTCCCGTAGCCTGCCCGTTGCTGGGGCGACTTCGTCTTGGGCTTGTCGAACGAACCTGCCCTCGCCATACCATTGGGTATGAAATCCGCTCTTTCCACTCTCTTGGTCATTCTCCTGACGGCGCTGGCCTGGCCTGCATCCGCGCAGTCCTATGAAGAGCAGATGCGGCAGGCTGCGGGTGCTTACGAGCGAAAGGACATGGCGACCGCCGCGCGCATCTGGAAGGTCTGGGCCGGCAAGGGCGAGGCCGAAGCACAGACCCTGCTGGGCGCGATGTACTGGAGTGGCGAAGGCGTGCCACGAAACCTCGAGGAGGCTGCGCGGCTTTATCTTGCCGCCGCCAGGCAAGGATATGCACGAGCCCAGAACAATATCGGCTTCATGCTGGGGTTCGGCGAGGGCGTCCCGCCGCGCGACGACATCGAGGCCTACAAGTGGATCAAGCTGGCCATCGACCGTTACACGGCAAAGAACCAGGACCGGCTCGATCAGGCCCGGAAGGACCTCGCGACCCTCGCTGCGCGCATGAACCCTGCGCAAATTGCCGAGGCGGAAAAGCGTGTCCGGGCATGGAAACCGAGTCCCCGGGTGAGGTAAGGTCAGCGACCACGCGGCGGTCACGAGCGATGCCCCGACGTCGGCCCTACAAGAAGGACCTGATGACTAGACCCTCGGTCGCCGCGGCTTTTGCCGCCTCATTGCTTTTTGGCGGGATGTCTCAAGGCATCGCCGGCGATCTGCCGTGGGGTGAGACGGCGGATGATCGGGCGAAAGCCGAGGGTCGCGCCGCCGAAATACGCCTTCTCGGCCAGGAGCCGCGGCCGCTCCACGACCAGCCATCGATCCTCGCGGGACTGCGCGATCATCTGCATTTCGTGGAAATCGCATCGGTCGATGCTCTGCTGGCACGAAGCGTCGCCATAGAGATTGCGGCGCCCCAGCCTCTGATGGTTGTCGCCGACAATCTTCCGCCGCCTGTCGTGACAGGACCCGTGCCGGACGCCGTGCTGGCCGAGGGGCGCACGGTTGCCGACAGGATGCTGGGCGACGGGCTAGACGAGGAGCGGCTGCAGGCCTACCTGCCCTTCGAACGCAGGATCGGCGTTTCCGGCGTGGTCGCCGGCGGCTCGCTGGAGCTTTCGGCCGTGGCCGCCGGCGTTCCCGCGCCGGCGATGTTGGAAGCCATGCAGGCGCTTGCCACCTCGGTCGATCTTGCCCGGGAAATGCGCAACGGGGACAGGTTCTACGTTCGCTACGAGCGGGCCTTCACGCAGGCGGGCGCGCCGCTCGATGTCGGTCGCGTGCTTTGGCTGGAACTGCGCACGCCCAAGGGCGTGATGGCGATCCATCGCTTCCGCACTCGCGACAATATCGAACGTTTCTGGATGGCGAGCGGCCAGTCCGCGACGCTGCCGTCGTTTCGCCTGCCACTGGACAGCGTGTCCATCTCGTCCGGCTTCGGACTGCGGGCAGATCCGTTCGACCAGCCGCCGCCGCTCTATGCCGGCAAGCCGCAGGGCGCCGGTGGCCCGTTGCGCGACCGGCCCGCGCTGCCGCCCGGCCTGCCGACCGGCGGGGCGCTCGACATGCCGCGTGCCGCCGGGGGCTTCGCGTCAGCGGCGCCGATGCCCGGCTTGTCTTCCTACGGCGGCTCGTCCTACGGCGGAACGCGACCGGCGCCGGCCTACGCGATCGCACCGCGTTCCTCCCGGTCGCTTTTCATGCATGAAGGCGTCGACATGGTCGCGCCGTCGGGCACGCCGGTCCGTGCCGCCGCCGACGGGCTCGTCGTCGGCGCGGCGCCGAACGGCAGGTACGGAAACTGGGTCCGCATCGAGCATGGCGCAAGGCTGGCCACTGTCTATGGCCACATGCTGGGCTTCGCGCCCGGCCTCCAGCCCGGCATGACGGTGTCCCGCGGAGATGTCATCGGCTTCGTGGGCAGCACCGGCCGTTCGACCGGCGCCCATCTCCACTTCGAACTCCAGGTCGACGGAAAGCCGGTCAATCCGGTCACGCATCCAGAACTGAAGCGCGCCCAGTTGCGCGGGCCGGAGTTCGAGCGTTTCCGCAAGCAGGTTGCCGCCAGCGTGGCGGAACGCGATCTCGAAGCGAAAGCCGCCGCTTCAGTCGGCGATTGAGGCGCGGGCCCTGAGCGCGAAGGCCTCCTCCGGCGAAAGCACGAGCCGGTGGCGACCGACGAGGGCAAACCAGACGATACCTGCCGCGAACCAGGCACCGACACCCAGCACGCCCGAGACGAACACCGGGTCGAGAAGCTGGTAGACCAGTGTCACGCTCGCGATCACCATGGTGACGACCGCACCCACTCGTCCCAGAGGCGAGCGATAGGGGCGCGCCAGGGCCGGCAGTCGCGCCCGCAACACCAGGAAGCTCACCGCCTGAAGCAGGTAGGAAAGCATCGCGCCGGCAACGGCCATGTTGAGCAGCATGCCCTGGATCACGGCACTGCCTTTCTCGGCGCCCATGCCGAACCACAAGGCGAAGAGGAGGCCGAGCGCGACGGCCGAGCCGGCGATCAGCGCGATGTGCGGCGTCTTGTGACGCGGATGGGTGATCGACAGGAAACGCGGAAAGTAGCCGGCGCGCGACAGCGAATAGATCTGGCGACCTTTGGCGAAGAGGATCGTATGGAAGCTCGCGATCAAGCCGATGCAGGCGACCAGCGCGAGGAGCTTTGCGAGCCCGTTGCCGAAGGTCGCACGGAAGCCGTCGAGCAGTGGCTCGCCTGAGCTGGCGAGCTGGAAGCTGCCGGGTGAGACGGAGGGATTGAGCCAGACGATGAGGCCGGCGGAAACGAGGAGCGTCAGAAGTCCGGCGACGATGCCGCGCGGGATGTCGCGCGACGGCTCCCGTGCTTCCTCGGCGGCGAGCGGAAGCTGCTCTATGGCGAGGAACAGCCAGACCGCGAAGGGAAGGGCCGCGAGCGCGCCGTGCAGGCCGAACGGCAGAAGCGGTCCGCCACCCTGCGGCAGCTCGACAGGCTTGCCGTCGGGCCCGGCGCCGATGTTGAGTGCATGGCGGCTGAAATCGGCAACGGGCAGTGCGGAGATCCAGAACACGGCCAGGCAGGCGAGGGACACCAGCGTGATGACGACGGTCACCCTGAACGAAAGCTCGACGCCGAGGACGTTGAGCGCCACGAACACCGCGTAGGCGGCGATCCAGTAGGCCGGCAACCAGGCCGGCGGCGTCTCGAACACGGCTGCGAGGTAGGTGGCGAGGAAGGAGACGATGACGGCCGGCGTCAGGACATACTCGACGTTCTCGCACAGGCCGGTGACGAAGCCGCCCCACGGTCCCATCGAGGCCCGCGCGAAGGAATAGGCGCCGCCCGTATGGGGCAAGGCCGCCGCCATCTCGGCGATGCAGAAGACGAGGCCGAGATACATAACGGCGATGATGCACGCCGCCAGGGCATAGCCGCCCCAGCCACCCGCCAGGAGGCCGAGGTTCCACCCGGAGTAGTGGCCCGAGATGACGGCGCCGACACCGAGGGCCCACAGCGAAAAGATGCCTGCATAGCGGCGCAGCCCGCGGCGGGCGAAGTAGTCCTCTGTAACGGTCTGGTAAGGTGTGCCCGGTAGCGTCATGGCCTCCATACTAGCGGTCTGGGCCGTGATACGACGAGGTGGAAGCGTTGAGTGCAGTCTTGGTCGCCCTCTGTGCCCTCGGCTTGATCCTGCTTGCGACGTTGCTCGGTGTCTTGCTGCGGCATGTGTTGCCCGAGAAGCATCTGAGCGGAGATTCCAAGGATGTCATCAAGCTGGCGACGGCGCTGGTCGCCACGATGGCAGCCCTCGTGACGGCCCTTCTCTTCGCTTCGACCCGTGCTTCCTACGAGGCGACCAACAGCCAGGTCGGCCAGCTCACCGCCAATGTGATCGAGCTCGACCGGCTCCTGCAGGACTATGGCGCCGAAGGTTTCGCGCTGCGCCAGGCGCTTCGCCAGGACGTCATCGCCATCGTGAACACGATCTGGCGCGATGAGACGTCGCCTAACCAGACAGCGGCACAGGACTCGGTATCCGAAGCACGGGTCATCACCCGGTTGCGTCAGTTGGCGCCGAGCGATCCGCTGCAGACCTCCCTGCAGGCGAGGGCGTCGATGGTGAGCAACGCCCTGGCGCAGATACAGCTGGCTCTCTTCTCGCACCCGGAGGACTCTCTTTCGAAGCCTTTCGTTTGCGTACTGGTGCTCTGGCTCTGCTTCATTTTCGGCACTTTTGCCATGTCGGCGGATGCCAACGGGACGATGCTGAGCGTCCTGTTCTTCTGCGCGCTCTCGGCCGCCAGCGCGATCTATCTGATCCTGGAACTGGGCCAGCCGTTCGACGGTCTCATGCAGATTTCGAGCGGCGCGCTGCGTCACGCGCTGCCGCCGCTCTAGCGGGATGAACGGCCGGCAGCCCGGAGGCCGCCGACCGGTATCGGGTTGCGCGCTCAGTCCCAGGCGGCGTCGACGATCTGTCCGGCCTCGGACAGAACGAGGGTCAGGCGATTGGGCTCGTAATCGTAGCTTGGGATGCCGTCGGCCGGGCGGATGATGCGCAGCGGATAGGGAAGGTCTTCTTCCTTCACCACGTTGCCGGCGGCCTGTCCGGCGGGCGCGGCGGCGCCCTTGGCCTGGAAGTACTTGCCGAGGCACTTGGCGCAGTCTTCCTTCGGCGCGGCGACTTCGGCATAGCCCGGGAGGGTCTTGAGCGACACGGCGTTGTAGCCCGAGCGGACGCGGATGCCCTTGTAGGGATGGCCGTTGGCGACCGGGAGGATGGCCTCGACCACCATGAAGGGTCCGAGCGGCGCCATGTCCTGAGGCGCGCCAGCCTGGAAGATCAGGTCGAGCATGCCGTCGATGCCTTCGCCGCGGGTGATCGGCAGGAGGTGCGGTTCGCTCCAGCCGTTCGAGGTGACGAGGCCGCGGGCGCGGATGATGTCCATGCCGCCGTCACGCGACGAGCGGATCAGCTCGACGCTGGTGACGAACATCACCGGGAAGGGCCGGCTGCCTTCCGGGCCCGGCGCACCGCCGCCCGGCGTCGGGCCGGCATCCTTGGGTGTCGACGGTGCGGCCTGTGGCGCCTGCTGTTGCGCGCCGGCGGCGAGGCTGCCCAGCATCGTGCCGGCGGCGACGAGGGAGGCGAGGGCGAAGAGCTTCTTGCGGGTCATGACATCCTCGAAGGCTGTGCGGCGCTGCTGCCGCTCGGGATATGCGGAACGTGAAGGACGATCAGAAAGGTTGCCCCGAGAGGCACGGCCTACCAGTTGTGCCAGCCGTTGTGCCAGCCGTTGCCCCAACCGCCATTTCCCCAGCCACCGTTATGCCAGCCATTGCCCCAGCCGCCGTTGCGCCAGCCGCCCCAGCCCCAGCCGCGGTGCCAGCCGTTGCCCCACCAGGCGAGCTGCTGCTCGGGGTCGATGGCGACGAAGGGCTCGCCGTCCTTGCGATACTGATCCAGGGCGCCGGTGACGTCGGTGCGAAGTGATTGCAGGCGTTCCGAAACGGAAGCCTTGCTGGTGTCTTCGGGCGCGGCAACGGCGGTGGCCGAGGCGTCGGCGGCGGCGAGGCCGACCGAGAGGCCGAAAGCGCCCGACGGCAGGAGCTGCGCCAGTGTCCGAAGTGTACGTCGATCCTGTGACATTCGTTATCTCCCTCGAGAGGGCCGCAGCCTGAGCAAGCCCTTGCAGATTGGCAATCGAAACTTCGATGAAAGGCCGTGAAAGACGGGGTCGAGTCTCCGTCAATCCCAGGCGGCGTCGACGATCTGTCCGGCCTCGGACAGAACGAGGGTCAGGCGATTGGGCTCGTAATCGTAGCTTGGGATGCCGTCGGCCGGGCGGATGATGCGCAGCGGATAGGGAAGGTCTTCTTCCTTCACCACGTTGCCGGCGGCCTGTCCGGCGGGCGCGGCGGCGCCCTTGGCCTGGAAGTACTTGCCGAGGCACTTGGCGCAGTCTTCCTTCGGCGCGGCGACTTCGGCATAGCCCGGGAGGGTCTTGAGCGACACGGCGTTGTAGCCCGAGCGGACGCGGATGCCCTTGTAGGGATGGCCGTTGGCGACCGGGAGGATGGCCTCGACCACCATGAAGGGTCCGAGCGGCGCCATGTCCTGAGGCGCGCCAGCCTGGAAGATCAGGTCGAGCATGCCGTCGATGCCTTCGCCGCGGGTGATCGGCAGGAGGTGCGGTTCGCTCCAGCCGTTCGAGGTGACGAGGCCGCGGGCGCGGATGATGTCCATGCCGCCGTCACGCGACGAGCGGATCAGCTCGACGCTGGTGACGAACATGACCGGGAAGGGCCGGCTGCCTTCCTGTCCCGGAGCGCCACCGCCCGGCGTCGGGCCGGCATCCTTGGGTGTCGACGGCGTGGCCTGGGCGGGAGCGGCCTGAGCGGGTGCTGCCGGACGCTGCTGGGCGCTCAACTGCGCGGTGCCCAACATCGAGCCGGCGGCCACCAGAGTGGCGAGGGCGAAGAGCTTCGTACGATTCATGGTTTCCTCGATGGCTAGGCGGCAGCGTCGCCGCTCGGGGCAGACGGAAAGGACAAGGAAGCCTGCGGCGCGGTCACGACCGGGCTGCGGGCGAGGCGGTCGTAGGCCTCCAGGATCAGGTCGGTCGGCACCATCTGGGTGAGGGTGCAATACGAGGTCTCGGTGCCGGTGAAGCTACCGTTCTCGAACAGCTTGTTGACCGGCGCGCCGCCGCCGCACACCGAGAAGTATTCGCAGGACCTGCTGCAAGCCTCCACGCCCGCGGCGATGTCGCGATAGAGCGGCGAGGTGAGGCAGGTGTCCTTGATCTCCTGCAGCGTCTGGAAGTTGATGTTGCCCAGGAGATAGTCGCCGTACTCCTTGTTCTTCAGTCCAAGCAGCTCGGGCGAGAAGCTCGAGACATTGCCGTGGCTGTCGACGTTCAGCATCGCCAGCGGCTCGGTCTGGATGTTGCGGGTCGGTACGCCCTCCGGGCGGAACATGCGCGGCAATGCGAGGTCGATCTCCCGCACGAAACGGACGCGGCCGCTGCGACGGGCAAGGTGCCAGAAGGTGCGCAGGAACGCGGCGTAGCGCTTCCGCAGTTCCGGCCCATGAAACAGGCTCGAAACGTGGTCGCCCTCGGACTCCTCGACATTGAAGCAGATCTGGTCGATGCCTTCGGACAGGTAGAAGTCGAGCAGCTCTTCGGGCTGGTCGAGGCTGGTGTGCGACAGGACCGAGATGACGTGGAACGGCACGTCATTGTCGCGCAGGCAGCGGATGCCGGCGATCGTCTTGTCGAACGTGCCCTTGCCGTTGCGGCCCTTGCGATGGAGATCGTGCAGTTCGCGCGGTCCGTCGAGGCTCACGCCGACGCCGACCTCCCAGTCCTTGAAGAGATCGCACCAGTCGGTGTTGATCAGCGTGCCGTTGGTCTGGAAGGAATGCTTGACGTGGACCGAGGCCGGCCGCATCTGCTCGATCGCGGCGAAGGCCTCGCGATAGAAGGAGACGGGCACGACCAGCGGTTCGCCGGCGTGCCAGATCACGGTGATCTCCGGGCAGGCCCAGCCCGATGCGAAGATCTGCTCGAACAGCCGCGTCACTGTCGACTGGGCAATGACGTGCTTGTTCGAACGGTCGGGCAGATAGCAGTAGGTGCAGGCGATATTACAGAAGGCCGTCGGCTGCACGACCACCATGCCGATCTCGGTCGAGGCGGTCATGGTCACCAGTTGTGCCATCCGTTGTGCCAGCCATTGCCCCAGCCGCCGTTGCGCCAGCCACCGTTGCCCCAGCCGCCGTTACGCCAGCCGCCGTTGCCCCACCAGGCGAGACGCTGCTCCGGATCGATGGCGACGAAGGGCTTGCCGTCCGTACGATGATGCTCGAGGGCATCGGTGACGTCAGCGCGCAACGATTGCAGCCGCTTCGAGACGGAAAGGCTTTGCGCTTCCACGGAACCGGTGCTCGCCGCGGCATCCACTGCCGCGAGGCCTGCGGAGAGGCCGAGCGCTCCTGATGGCAGGAGATGGGCCAGCGCACGTAATGAACGACGACTCTGCTTCATGTGATCTCCCCTGAGGAGACCTACGTTAGTCAGACCCGCAAACCGTTCGCAAATCAAAAAGCGCATTCGATGGGTTTGGCTCTTGAAATTGGCGAATCGCTGCCCATCTACTGTAAATCCTGGCGGTCGACAGATCGCAGGTATCCATCGGGGTGAGCCACGGATGTAATGGTGACTTGGCGATGGATGGGACAGAGTCCCGAACCGGCCCCGCGCCTGAAATGGCAGCGGGGCTTTCTTTTGGGCCGCTTTAGTGGACCAGCAGCCTTCCCGACTGGTTGGCCGGGTGAGGAAGCTGGTTCGATTCCAGCCAGACGTGGTGCACAGCCGCAGCGCTTCCAGGCCCGCGAGCTGCTTCACCGATTGTGAAACCTACACTCCGCAGGAGTTCCAGGGTCCGATGGCGTTCGGCGGCGATATGTTGTTCGAGCCGTGGAAACTGCTCGAGCATCTCTGCAAGTACGAGGCGGCATAGCAGTGAGAGTTCTCGAGGATCTTCCTCGAAGGATGTCGCGGCGAGCATCCAGACGTAGCCGACGTCGGGATTGTCAAGACGCGGTGTCACGCCCCAGATGGCGCTCGTCCGGCCATCGCTGAGGCGACGTGCGGCCCAGATCTGCGCGCTGAACGCACACGCTTCAAGCAACCTGTGGCTCGACTCCTTTTCCGGCCAGTCCAGTGAAGCGGGCGCGTCCGCCAGCAGCGTGGCAAGATAGGCGACATCTGCCGACGTGGCTGGCTGGAGTTGATGACGCATGTCCTTCTCCTCGGTTCAGGGTATCAACTCGCGGACAAAGGTGAGGTTGCTGTGCCTCGAAGCAATCCGAGGCCTGCTTGTCGTCGGCGCCTATCCCCACCTTGGCCGCTACGACCAGAAACGGCCGGGCGAGACTCGGATCGAAGCGGGACGTAAGGAGGTGGCGGGCGTCGCGCTACCTGACATGGATCGCATTTACGGCTCAGACGGGCCACTTGCGAGAATGTGGCGCTAATTAGTTGATGCCGTAGCTGGTGAACTGGCGGTCGACTCCGGGCATCAATGCCCGGGCGGCGGCCTTGTCGGTCTCGCCGTTCTTCACGTCGCCCTTTGCGACACGCACCAGTCCTCGCCCGTAGAGCGCAAGCGGCCGATCCGGATCGCTGCGGAGGGCGGCTTCGTACTCGCGCAGCGCAATGTCCTTCTCTCCCAGCTTAAGGAAGATGAATCCGCGCGTTTCACGCGTCTGCACGTTGTCGGGCTGCAGCTTCAGGGCTTCGTCGCAATCCGACAGAGCCTGCGCGAGATCGTGACCGGCGACCATGCGGGTGAGACAGCGATTGTTGTATGCCCAGGCCATCCTGCCATCGATCTTGATGGCGCTGGTGTAATCGGCAATGGCCTTCTCATAGTCCTGCCGGGCAAAGTGAGCATAGCCGCGATTGTAGTTTGCCAGCGCATGATCCGGCTTCAGCTCGATCGCCTGGTCCAGATCGACGATCGCTTTGTCGATGTTGCCACGCATCGAAAAGATGGCCGCACGGTTGACCAGCGCATCGACATATTTCGGATCGATCGACAGCGCCATGCTGTAGTCCGTGAAAGCGCGTTGCATGTCGCCGAGGCGCGCATTGACGAGACCGCGAACCATGAAGGCGCGAGGATTGTCGGGCGCGAGCTCTGCGGCGCGGTCGAGATCCGCAAGGGCACGTCCGTGCTCGCCCACCGATGTGTACGCGTTGCCCCGAAGGATCAGCGTATCGACATTGTCCGGAACAAGTGCCAGTGCACGATCGAAGTCCGCGATGGCACGGCGCATATCGGCCTTGCGGGTCGCGATCAGGATGCCTCGATCGACATGGGCGAGGGCGTTGCCGGTATCCAGCCGGATCGCCTCGTCGTAGTCGGAGAGTGCGCGCTCGACGTCGTCCATCGCATGGTGAGCAATGCCGCGCTGCAGGAACTGGTTCGCATTCAGGGATGCCGTATTCGTAGAATCGTCGAAGAGCTTGATCGCAGCGCTGTAATCCGCTGCGGCGCGTGCCTGGTCGCCGACCGCCCGATAGGCTTGGCCGCGATTCAGGTGGGCGGCAGCGAGCTCACGGCCTTTCAAGGTCTTTGCGTCGATCGCGACTGTGCACGCAACGATACGGGTTGCCGGCGGGGTATCGGCCTTGTCCACGCAAAGTGGCGTAGGGGTGGAGGCCGCCAAGGCTGCCTGCTGATCACTTTCACGGGCTTGAAGCGTCGAATGGGTCGCCAGTACGACGAGGGCTGCGGTGCACACGGCGGCGCCGGTACGCCGCCAGTCTCGATCCCGTCTCATTGCCACACTCCTGGGAAAAACTCCGGTTGTTCGGCTTGTGGGGTATCAAACGACACAAACCTACCAATCGTTGCGCGGCTGGAGGGGGGTTAAAGCTGTGATCGAATGGGAACCAATTTTCGTGTGACGGCACGCCGGGCCGGCTGCCGACTAGCGCCGCGTGAAGAGGAGGTCTTGCTGGCGGGTCGGCATGACGTCGGCACGCCGGAGGTCGGCGGGGCGTCGCCAGCGGAGATACCAGTCCAATTCGTATTCGTTCGCGATCGCCCAGGCGGTAAAGCCCGAAGCACGCAGCCGGTCGAAGACTTCCTGCCAGGCTTGGGGATCGTCGTCCGGGCTGGCCTCGACCACGACGTCCATTGTCGCCGGATAGCTCGCCAGTTGCTCGAGAAGGTGGCGGAGGATCGGAGGTTCGGCGCCTTCCACGTCCATCTTGATGAGGCGCAGGCGAGAAAGCTCGTCGGGGGCAAGGATGCTTTCGAGGGGCAGGGCCGGCACCGAGGCCATCCGCGTGCCGCCGCGCGAGGCGAGGGTGGTGGCGGCGCCGATATTGCCCTCGTTGATCTCGTAGAGATCGAGCGCGCCCGGCTTGTCCGAGACGGCGGCGTTGACGGCCCGCACGTTCGAGGAAAACGGGTTGGCCGCGAGATTGCGCTTCAGCAGAGCGAAAGTACGCGGCGAGGCCTCGATCGACACGACCCTGCCGGTCGGGCCGACGCGTGAGGAGGCAAGGAGCGTGTCGTAGCCGATGTTGGCGCCAATATCGACGAACACGTCTCCGGGGGACAAATTCTGTTCGATGACGCGTGAGACGTCCGGCTCCCAAACCCCGAAATAGAGGATCATGCGCTGGATTAGGTCCTGCGGGTTGCAGTGCATGCGGGCGCCGAAATACGTGGAGGCGAGATGCTCTGGCCCCAGGGTCCGCATCGCCTTGTTGTAGGCCCGGAAGCCCAGGCGCGCGGCCGGGATAGGCAGGCGCCGGAGGGTTTCCATGATGGTCTGGTGCAGCAGCTGGATCATCGTTCGCTTCTATAGCCGTTTTGCGCGGCATGTTCCGCAGGCCGCAGGCGGATTTCTTGACGGCCGAGCCGGGGCTGGCGCAGGTTTCGGAAAATTCATCCGAGGTGAGGACCGTCCCATGCCGCTCTCCGTCAGGCCTCTTTCCCACGCGCTCGGCGCGGAGGTGAAGGGTGTCGATCTCGCCCAGCCGCTCAGCAACTCCGAATTCGACCAGATCCACCGCACGTTCCTGGAGAAGGGGATCCTTCTGTTCCGCAACCAGAAGATCACGCGCGAGCAGCACATCGCTTTCAGCCGCCGCTTCGGCGAGCTCGACAATCACGATTCGCTGCCGCGGGACCGGCACCCGGACTATCCCGAACTGCTGCTGGTGACGAACATCCCCGAGAAGGACGGCAAGCAGTCGGCGTCGAAATATACCGGCCAGCAGTGGCATTCGGACATGTCGTTCACGCCGGTCCCGTCGCTGGGCTCGCTGCTGCGCGGCATCACCATCCCGCCGGTCGGCGGTGACACGATGTTCACCAACATGTACCTCGCCTACGACACGCTGTCGGAGGGCATGAAGAAGATCGTCGAGGGGCTGCACGGGATTCATACCGGTAGCCGCAAGGTCGACGATCCGAACTCCGACCGCGAGAAGGAGCAGCGCAAGATCAATCCTCCGATCGCCCAGCCGGTTGTGCGCGTGCATCCGGAGACCGGCCGCAAGGCGCTCTACATCGGGGAGAAGGTCTCCTGCTTCGTCGACATGACGCCCGAGGAGAGCCGGCCGCTGATCGACTATCTGGTGCGCCACGCGACGCGGCCGCAGTTCGTCTATCGCCACCAGTGGCAGCAGGACGACATCATCCTCTGGGACAATCGCTGCACCATGCACATCGCGCTCGGCGACTATCAGGAAGGCGAGATCCGCCATCTCGAGCGCACCACCGTCAAAGGCACTCCCTCGGGATATTACCTGCAATGAAGCGTTCTTCGTTCCTGCGGGGCGCCGCCGCCCTCGCACTCGCGCCGTCTGTCGCGCCTGCCATCGTGCGTGCCCAGGGCAGTTATCCCGACAGGCAGATCCGCATGGTCATCCCGTTCGCCGCAGGCGGCACGACCGACCTGATGGCGCGCGCCGTCGGCCAGCACTTCGCGCAGGCCTGGGGCCAGCCCGTCGTGGCCGACAACCGAGCAGGTGCCAACGGCGTCGTGGCGGGCGAAATAGTCGCCAAGGCGCCCGGCGACGGCTACACGCTCACCGTCGTGGCGATGGGGCACGCGATCAATCCGCTGATCTACAAGAAGCTGCCCTACGACGGCGTGAACGACTTCACCCTGATCAGCCTTCTCGCGACCTTCCCGCAGCTCGTACTCGTCAATCCGGCGGTCAAGGCCAACACGCTGCCCGAGCTGATCGAACTCGCGAGGTCGGCGTCCCCGCCACTCACCTATGCCTCGGGCGGCAACGGCTCGTCCCAGCATCTGGCGGGCGCGTTGTTCGCCCACATGGCAAAGCTCAACCTGACCCATGTCGCCTACAAGGGCGGCAATCCGGCCCAGCTCGATCTGATGGCCGGCAACGTCAACATGATGATCACGCAGCCCAACTCGAAGGACCTGATCACCACGGGCAAGATGCGGGCACTCGCGGTCAGTTCCGCCAAGCGTAGCCAATACTATCCCGACCTCCCGACGGTCGCCGAAGCGGGCGTCCCGGGTTACGAGTCGGTGGCTTGGTACGGCCTGCTCGGACCCAAGGGCATGCCGCCAGACCTGGTGCAGAAGATCGCCGACGAAACCGTCAAGGCTTGCGCGACGGAAGGCGCGAAATCGGTCGTGGCCGGGCAGGGCGGCGACATGGTCGCCGGCACGCCCAGCCAGTTTGCGGCGTTCATCGCCGCCGAGCGCAAGCGCTACGAGGCGATCGTTCGCGAAGCCAACATGACGGTCGACTAGCTTCGGCCGTCATCTGGTGCCGGGGGGTGGTGCCTGCCGGGTCGTATCGGAACCGACGCCGGGTTGGCCTGCGCTGGGTGCGCCGGGTGCAGTCGGCGCCGGGTTGATGGTCGAACTGCTCGGAGGCGGTGACGATGTCGGCCGCGGAACGGTCGGTGAGGTGCCGGCCGGCGCGGGCGATGTCGACAAGCCGCCGCTGCTCGCGCCGGGGCTGCCCGATTGTGCGTGAACCGTCCCGGCGACTGCAGCACAAGCCAGAATGGCGATGAGGGTCTTTCTGCCCATCCGGTCCTCCAGAGGTTTGACGGAACAACCCCACGGAGGCCGCGCGCGTTGCAATCTTGTCAGAGTGTCGCGGCCAGCGCGGCCAGCTGTTCGGTGCAGAGGCCCCAGCCCTGATGGAAGCCCATCTTCTCGTGGGCCTCGCGGTCCTCGGCCGTCCAGTGCCGGACCCGCGCGGTGTAGAGCGTCTTGTCGTCCTTCTCCTCGAAGGTGAGGATCACCGTCATGAACGGCTTCTGCGAGGGCTGCCACGCCTCGGTAAAGGCGTCGGTGAAGACCAGCCGTTGGTTGGGCACGACCTCGAGGTAGATGCCGCGATTGGGCATGTCCTGGCCATCGGGGCCGCGCATCACGATCAGGTTGGCGCCGCCGGCCCGCACGTCCATCTCGGCGACCGGCGTCTCGTAGGGCTTGGGCGCGAACCACTGCTTCAGAAGCGCGGGCTCGGTCCAGCAGCGATAGAGCTTTTCCGGGGATGCGTCGATCAGTCGGGTCAGCACCAGTTCGCGGTCGTTCTCGGGCTCGGCGGTCATATCGGGCTCCTCGTGAGGTGTTGTATCCCGAGGACGCGCGGACCCCACCCGCTCCGACACGAGGATCGAATTTTATTCGCGGGGCCCGTAGGCGCCGGGCGTCACACCGCCATATTCGTGGCTGACGCGTCCGTTCCAGCCGTAGCCGACATAGCCGCCAGCGGCGTCATAAAGATAGTCGAAGCCTTCGAGGAACATCCGGCCGGTGTTCACGAAGACGGTGGGATCGCGCACCACGACGACACGCTCGGGATGGAGCGGATTGCCGCGGCGGCCGGTGCGGAATTCGTAGAAGGCGGGCTGCGGACGCTGGCGGTCCGGCATGAGGAGTTCGATACGCGTGTCCTCGGGAACCCCCCGCCCGCGCTGAAGGCCCGAACCCGCGGGCGGCGAGAGAAACATGTAGTCGATGCCCGTATCCATCAGCATTGTCCCGCGGCCCGACACGCCATTGACCGAAACCGTCATGGGCGCGCCGTTCCAGTCGGGAACCCCCGGCGGATGAGCCTTGGGTGTCAGTTTCACGAACGCCATGTGGCGGGTGAGGGCGGGGGTCATGCCGAGATGTACGCCGGTGCGGGTGATGACATAGCCCGGGCGCACCGAGCTGACCGGCCGTCCGGAGGCGAGCGACACGAGGCTCACGAAGGGATTCTTGGGCGAGGTGTTGTCGGCGGTCGCCTGCGCCGCCCCCCGGTCGAAGCCGATGCCCATGAAGCCGACATTGCGCGGATCCGATTCCGGCCGGCAGTCGCGCGCATGTTCGAGGCAGGTGATCTCCTTGACGCGCAGCACCTGCACGCGCGCGGTCGCGACGGGGGTATGGGCGTCGCGGCGGATGACGACGTCCGTCATCCAGTGCTCTCCGGTGAGCACGCGACCGCTGCTGTTATAGACAAGCCGGCCCGGCCCCTGCGAAACGTCGTTCGGACCGGGCGTGAAGTGCTCGGCAGACACGACGATACCGGTCGAGCCGGTATCCATGCCGAACCAGCGCGGCCGGCTGCCGTTGAGGCTGAGCCAGATCTGCGGCACGTGCGACATGGAGATGTGGCCGTTGGCAAAAGGAATCTCGATTGCCTCGAGCCCTTCGTAGGCCCGCCAGAGCTCCTGGGCGCGGGCGCCGGCCAGCGTCGACAGGCAGAGCGCGAGGGTCGCGGCAACGATCTTCAGCGGGCGCAGCATGAGGATTCTTTCTTCGTCAAGATCGTCATTCGGGCAGGTCGAAGTCCCGTCCATCCGATTTGATGCCGGCCTTTGCGAACCAGTCGGGGCCGAGCAGGCTGATCGGCTTGCCGGTGCATTTCAGGTTGGCGACCTGCGTGCCGTCACGCTCAACGGCAACACCGGCTTTCTCCTGCGGCTGGCCGCGCGGGCCCCAGTTGCCGATGCCGGTATAGACGACGAAGCCGACCGACTTCGTGGAGACGCGCAGCCACGCGCCGCCGCCGCCGGAAAAGGCAAGCGTATCGCCGTTGGCCGCCTGCGGCGGCACGAGTTGGGCAGCCGGGAGGGTGAGGTCGAGCGCCTTCGCATCGGGATTGCCCGTGCGGTACTGCAGGTAGCCCCGGTTCGGCGCGGCGTCCTTCGACGCACACACCGAGACGAGCTTGTTCGGGTTGGTGTAGCAGGAGAAGACGACGGTCTCGGCCGGAGTACAGAAGGATGCCGGCTTCGTGGCCTGCGCAGCTGGGGCAGGGGCCGCTGGCGCGGGCGGTGGCGGCGGCGTGGTCCCGATGGTCGTCGGCTTGACCGCGACGACCAGGACGACCAGGTCGCTCTTCTTGCAGTCAGGGTCTCCCTGGCACGACGGAGACTGAACGCGGGTCGCCTTGTAGGTCAGCGCGAGGCGTTTGCCCTTCAGAGACTTCTCCTGGGCGCACAGATCGAAATCAGCAGGCTCTCTGAAGGGCCGGCCGCGATCGTCCTCGAACCTGATGAGGCAAAACGTGTCACCATTCTCGAATGACACAGGGATGCCGAACGCATGCTTTGTCATGCCGCCGACCGAGACCGTGTCCTGTGCGATGGCCGGACAATTCAGGAGCAGAGCGGTTGCGACGGCACTTGAAAGGGAGAGGGTACGCACGACGGGCTCCGGGGCTGAGGCGGATGCGCCAATTCTTAGACGACACGCGCATAAAAGTCGCGTCAACAATGCAAAAGACCCGCTCCAGCACATGCCGGGCGGGCCTTCAGGAGTTCGCCGGTACATCCGCGGCTCAACTCTTGTGCGGTATAAACGGCATGCACTGCAAATGGTTGCTTCGAACGGCTGAGTCACAAGATAGACGCAACTATTGCAGAGCAACTATCGTTGACCCTGCATGAGCGACAGCCCGACCCTCGAAGAGATCAGCCCTTATCTGGTTCTGGGCCAAGCCGACGATTCCGGGCAGCCGATCGTCGAAACGGCACGCGCGCTGCACGACCTCATCGTGACGTTCCCGCCACAGGGCCATTATTCGGTGCGGACGGTAGAGGACGAGTGCGGCCCGGCGATCCACTGTGCCTTCGAACGCAAGGGCGACGCCGACAGATTGGCCTTGGCGGTGGGCGCTATCGAAATCGCCCGCTACGAGAACTATCGCAGCGAGCGGGCTTTCTTCCTGGATGAGAAGGCAACGCGCACGATCCGCCGGATGCTGGAGCGCCGGCGGGCGATGGCTTCCGCCTAGAGAATTCCAAACAGGCGCGCAACCCGCTGGACCGCCCCCCACGCCGGATCCAGCGTGGCAAAGGTCCGCGCCATCTCGTTGGCATCTTTCAGCAGTGCCTTCAGCTTGACGTCGCTCGGTTCGTCCTTCTCGGCTTCAAGACGCGCCTCCTCGAAGAGGGCGCGCAGTTCGCGCATCTCCTCAGTGTAGTCGGCATCGATCGCCTTCACCGAATCGGCAAGGGCGCTGGCGAGGGTCGGGTCGTTCGCTTTGTCGGTCATACTCTCTACGCTGCTTTCCTGGCTCGATGGGCCTCGATGGCGGCCCACAGGGACGATGCGGTGACGGGCATGTCGATATGCTTCAGCCCGGTATGCGGATGGATCGCGTCTACGATGGCGTTGATGACCGACGGCGGCGCGCCGATCGCTCCGGCCTCGCCGGCGCCCTTCACGCCCAGGGGATTGGTCGTGCACAGGCTGTTGTGCATGTCGAACTTCACATGCGGCACCACGTCTGCTCGAGGCAGGGCATAGTCCATGAAGGAACCGCTCATGAGCTGGCCCGAATCGTGATCGTATATGGTCTTTTCGGTCAGCGCCTGGCCGACACCCTGGCCCACGCCGCCATGGACCTGGCCTTGCAACAGCAGCGGATTAAGCGCGGTGCCGAAATCGTCCATGATCGAGTAGTTCAGGATTTCGAGTGTTCCCGTGTCGGGATCGATCTCGAGTTCGCAGACATGGCAGCCATTGGGGAAGGTCGCCGCCTGCGGCGTACGCGTGAACGCGTCGTCGAGGCCGGGCTTGCCGCCCTCCGGCACATGCTTGGGATCCTTGGCCGCGCGCGCCACGTCGAACAGGCTCATAGTGCGGTCGGTGCCGACGATGCGGAAGGTGGCATCGGCATATTCGATATCACCGGCCGCCGCTTCCATCGCCGATGCGGCGACCAGCTTGCCCTTCTCAATGATGTTGTCGCTGACGCCCAGCACGGCGGCACCCGCGACCGGGATCGAGCGGCTGCCGCCGGTCATGCCCTCGGGCGTGAAGTCGGAATCGCCTTGCACGATGCGGATGCGGTCGGCGTCGACGCCTAGCCGCGCCGACATGATCTGGGTGAAGGCCGTCTCATGGCCTTGGCCGTTGGTCTGCACGCCCACGAACACGGTGATCGTGTCATCGTCGTTGAACTTCGCGATGGCACTTTCCGGTGCGCCGCCCGAGCATTTCTCGACATAGGTGGCCATGCCGATGCCGCGCCACTTGCCCTTGGCCAGCGAGGCTGCGCGGCGGGCGGGGAAACCATTCCAGTCGGCCTTCTCCATGCCTTTCAGCATGACGTTGTCGAAATCGCCGGAATCGAAGGTGTCGCCCAGCGCGGTGTTCCACGGTATCTGGTCGGGCTTCACGAGGTTGCGCTTGCGGATCTCGGCCGGACCGAGGCCGGTCTCGCGGCCGATATGGTCGACGAAGCGTTCCAGCAGATAGGCCGCTTCCGGACGGCCGGCGCCGCGATAGGCGTCGGTGGGCACGGTATTGGTCATGACGCCCTTCACGTTCACGTAGATCGCAGGCGTCTGGTAGAGGCCGGCCAGCATGCCGCTGCCCGCCATGGTCGGGATGAATGCGCCGAAATGGCTGAGATAGGCGCCGAGCGCGGCATGGGTTGTGACGCGCAGGGCAAGGAACTTGCAATCCTTGTCGAGCGCCATCTCCGCCAGCGAGACATGATCGCGGCCCTGCACGTCGGAGAGGAAGGCCTCCTGGCGATCGGGGATCCACTTCACGGTACGCTTCAGCTCGCGGCTGGCCCAAACGACCAGTGGATATTCCGGGTGGACGAAGATCTTCATGCCGAACCCGCCGCCCACGTCGCCGGTTCGGACGCGCAGCTTGGATTGGCCGATCTTCAGGATCATGTCGGCGACCACCGGGCGGATGACGCTGACGCCCTGCGAGGACACCCAGAGCGTCGAGCGGTCGTCGGCCGGGTCGTACTCGCAGATGGCGCCGCGCGGCTCCATCGAGTTCACGACCAGGCGGTTGTTGACGATCTCCAGCTTCACGACCCGGTCGGCCTTGGCGAAGGCCGCTTCGGTGCGTGCGCGGTCGCCCATCTCCCAGTCGAACACCAGGTTGCCCGCGATATGGTCATGGACCAGCGGCGCGCCCGGCTGGGCGGACTCGAAGGTGCCGACCGTGTGCGGGCGCGGAGCGTAGTCGATCTCGATGAGTTCGGAGGCATCCTTCGCCTGCTCCAGCGTCTCGGCGACGACGAGCGCCACCGGGTCGCCGACGTGACGTACACGGTCGAGGGCGAGCATCGGCCGGGGGGTCTCGCCGCGCGGAGTACAGTCGCGGTTGGTTACAGGCACGAGGCAGGGAAGATCGCCATATCCCGCCTTCTTCACGTCCTCGCCGGTCAGGACGAGAAGTACACCAGGGGCCTTCCCTGCCGCGATTGTGTCGATGCTCTTGATGTCGGCATGGGCATGTGGCGAGCGCAGCACGTACGCGCGGGCTGCCGGCGCAGAGAGCTTGGTGTCGTCCGTATAGCGACCGCCGCCGGTGAGAAGTCTCGGGTCCTCGACCCGGCGGACCGACTGACCAATGCCGAACTTCGCCATCAAATTCCTCCGTGTTGTCCGGAGGTTAGCCCGCCGAAGGTGCGCTCGCTACAGGATCGTCCAGACGAATCCCGCCATGACGACAAGCAGGCCTGCGCCCAGTCCGAGCCAGGTTCCTGCGGTGGGAACGCGGATTTCCGGCTGACAGAGCGTCGGTTCGGGCGACTCTTCGAGGTTCTTGAAGCCCTGTGCCACGGCAAACCTCACTGACTGCGATTTCGTCATTCCGCTGCCCGAGGAACGCCCGCGCCTGCTGGACGTTGCTTTCGGGGGCAGGAGTGAAATGCATATCGAGGACCAGGACACCGGACGGAAAACCGCAGGCTCGGACTGTCCCGTCGCCGCGCCCGAGGCAGTCGTGGATTACGTGGCGCTCGCGCCGGGCAGGACAGTCGGTCGCTATGAAGTCCTCGAGGTGCTGGGGCAGGGAGGCTTCGGCATCACCTATCGCGTGCGCGATACCCAACTCGACCGCGAAGTCGCGCTGAAGGAATACCTGCCGCCCGCCCTTGCAATCCGCCAGGACGGCGCTTCCGTCCTGCCTCGCTCGACCGAAGCCGCCGAGGACTTCGCCTGGGGTCGCGACCGCTTCGTGGCCGAAGGCCGCACGCTGGCCAACCTGCACGACGCGCCCGCGATCGTGAAGGTGTTCGACTTCATCGAAGCCAATGGCACCTCCTACATGGTGATGGAGCTGGTGCGCGGCGGCACGCTGGAGGACAGGGTCAAGGAGAAGGGGCCCCTCCTGCCTCCCGAGATCGATACCTTCCTGCCACCGCTGATCGACGGACTGCAGTCCATCCATGCGACGGGCTATCTCCATCGCGACATCAAGCCGGGCAACGTCCTGATGAACGAGGCCGGCATGCCGACGTTGATCGACTTCGGCGCGGCGCGCCTGGCGATCGCCGGAAGATCATCGACCATGACGGCGATCTTCACACCGGGCTACGCCGCGCCCGAGCAGTTCACCACGGGAAAGCAGGGACCCTGGACCGACATTTATGGTCTGGCGGCCAGTCTGCACTATGCGATTACGGGTAAGGCACCGCCCAGCGCCTTCGACCGCCTGTTGGAGGACACGTACCAGCCGTTGGCGAGCCAGCAGATCATCGGCTACGCGCCGCAGTTGCTGGCGGGCATCGATGCCGGCCTCGCCGTGCGCTTCGACGAGCGGCCTCAGACCATTGCGGCGTGGCGCGCCTTGCTGGGCGGGGCGATGGTGGACGCCAACGCGACGACGGTGATGCCGCAGCCGCTCGCGCCGCCTGTACCGACGACGCCTCCAACGCCGCCCACTCCTCCCTCACCCCCCAGCGCTCCGACGGTTCTGGCGATTGCGCCGCGTTCTCGCTGGAAAACGCCTGCCATGGTCGCCGCCGTGCTGCTGATCGCGACGGCGGGTGGATACCATCTGCTGACGCGCCCCGACCAACCTCTTCCCGCCGCATCCGACACGACGTCGGCCGCGCCGCCCGCGGCCGTGGAACCCGCCGATCCTGCCATCGCGGCGCGTGAAGGCGAGGACGCGCTCCAGCTCGTCAATGCCGACCGGCAGCGCATCCAGGCGGTGCTCACGTCGCTGGGGTACGACACCCGCGGCACCGACGGCACTTTCGGACAGCGTTCGCGGGAGATGATCGCGGCCTGGCAAAAGGCGAAGGGGCATCCCGCCACAGGCTATCTCACCGCGGCGCAGGTGCCGGCGCTGTTCCGCGAGGCGCCCCCCGTCGCGGCCGCCGCCGTCCGGCCGGGTGCTTCGGGCAATGCCTCCCAGAACACAATGTCGCCGACGCCACGCCAGGCCGGCCCGCACGACGGTGTCTACGGTGGGGGCATGTCGACATCGGGTCTTGCCGAGACGCCGGGCGTCGTCACCGCCGAACTGAGTATCGCCGGCAGTCAGCTGATTGGACGCGTCACCCAACCCGGATGCGGCGTCTCGGCCGTCTCGCTTGCCGTGTCGCCGGCCGGCGACATCTCCGGAAGCGGCCGAATCTACGAGGGCCAGGACTGCTCGATGGGGGGCTTCGTCGCGACCGGAAAGGCGGCGGGCGGCAAGTTGACGCTCGAATTGCGCACGACCGGCGGCTCGATGCGGGGCAGCCTGGGGCGGCGAGGCGGCTGAAGTTCAGCCAGCGCGCAGGGAAATAGACGCGCCGCGTTGTCATTGTCCGTCCGCCATGGCAGAGGCTTGCCATGACCATGAGCCGTTTCCTGAATGGCGCCGAGGCTTCGCGCCAGTATGGAGTCCTGGCCGGGCACTACGCCGCTTCCCTCCTGTGGGCCGATCCCCTCGCCGACGCCGCCGCGGAAGCGCTGCAGCCCTTTCGGGATGCCTGGTGGCCGATGGTCGTCCGGGCGCTCGATGCAGGTATCGACAGGATGTCCGACGCGCCGCCGGCGCTGGGCGCGCTCCTGGCGGCCTTGCCGCCTGAGCCGGCCCCAGATTTCTGGGCATCTATGGAAGCTGGTCGGGCCGCGATCGCGCGCACCGGGAATTCGGCTGCACTGATTGTGCAATGCGCTTCGCTGGTCGTCGCCAACTGGCTGCCGCCGGCAAAGCGAATCTCATCCCGACACCAGTCATCCCATCGGTTGGCTCAGACCGGCGACTGGTGGATCAAGCTTCACAAGCCGGGCAGCCTGCGCCGCGAGGCTGCAGGCTACAGGGCCACGCTCCAGCTTCGTCTCAGCAACGCCTTCCTGCGCCGCGATGGACGCGTTTCGGGCGAGTGGGATCGCCGCGCCCAGGGCGAGCCGGTCAACCAGTCGGACCTCTTTTTCCAGGTTTCGGCTTTCACCGCCATTGTGCTCGATGGCCTGTACCGGATGGGCTATCGCCTCACTCAGGCGGAAAAGGACGGCTATTATGCGTTCTGGCGGCATGCCGCCGCCGTGCTGGGCCTGAACAAGACGTGGCTCGAGATGATCGATGCCGAGCGGTGCGGGCAGTTCTGGAAAATGTGGCTGCTGGTCAATCCGCCGCCCGATGCGGAAACGAAGGCCCTTGCACAGCAGGCGGTCGACGAACTCGCCACGGCAGGGGGCGGCTTCGCTTTCTTCGATCGCGCCTTGCTGTCGGGCACGACGCACTGGCTGCTCGGCCGCGACGTGGCGCAGGGGCTGGGCATGACGAACGGGTCGATGACCTACCTGCTTCCGGCGCTCTATCCGCCTGTCGCGTTCCTGTCGCAGCGCCTGGGCGGAAGCCGCGAGCGTCGCCTGACGCGAACGATCGCGGCGCTGACCGGGTCGTAGCCAGCGCCGCGCGCTTCCTTTCTCTTATTTCTTCGGCGTGATCGCCACGACCAATACCGACGTGTCGATGGCCGTCAGATTGTCCCCGGTCTTGACGCGCGGGAGCTGCGCACGGCCTTCCGCCGTCGCGGCGGTGTAGGTCTGAACCTCGCCGCCGTCCGGATTGACGACGGAGATGGTGCCGGCCGACGGGTTGACGCCCGTGACCCACCAGTTGGCGACGGTCTGCTCGGCCTTGGCGCCGGCGGCGCGGTTGCCCGACGAGGCGGCGGCGGTGACGCTGACGTCGCGGTCGCGCGGCGTCCTTGCGTTGGGCCCGGAGAGCACGAAGGTGAGCTTGTTCTCGAACGCCGCCGAGACGACGTCGCCGACCTTGCTGGTATCCATCTTCACACCGGGGCTGACGCTGGACGTCAGCGAACGGCCGGCTGGTCCCGTGAAGGTCACGGTACGCTTCGCCGGATCGATGGCGGTAATCGTCGCGTCGATCGAATAGGTGGTGACCGTGGAAATCCCGACGATCGGCTGGCCCTGCGCGAACGCAGCGCCGGCAGTGGTCGCGAGCGTACCGGCGAGGGCGGCGGTCATCAGGAATCGCTTGGTAAACATCAGTCTCTCTCCTCCGTTGTGCAATTACGCTAGCATGAGGTTTGGCGGATTTTCCATCGCCGGCCTGTTACGTTGGCATTGAATATGTTCAATCTTCGAGCCGCCGCGTGATTACCGCCTATCTTGCCGTCGAGGGCCTCGAGAACCAGCTGCGCGAGGAGCTGGCGCGCAACGGTGCCACGATCCCGGCCACGCATGGCCGCCTCCTGATGTCGGACTCGGCTCCCGTATCCGCCGCATGGGCGGCGAACGTCTGGCACAACTGCGTCGAGCTGCCGGTCGCATCGATCGGCACGGCAGCGAAGTCGCTTCGCGACATCCAGCGCAACTGGGCAATGTATGCGCCGCTGCATCACCGGCGTGCCGCACTCATCCAGGAGCGGTTGCCGCATGTTTCTGCGAAGCCCGTGGTCTTTCCCGCCGCCGCGCCATCAGCGCCCCTCGGCTCATGGACGCTGCTGGCGCCCGATCGGATGCTGGCGGCGGCGTCCTGCTGTTCGCCCTTCGCGAACGGGGAGGTCGAGCTGGTGGAGGACAAGGTCGGGCCGCCGAGCCGGGCCTACCTGAAATTATGGGAGGCGCTGGTGCGCCTTCGCCGCTGGCCGCAACCGGGCGAACGTTGCCTCGATCTCGGTGCCTGTCCGGGCGGCTGGACCTGGGTCCTGGCGCGTCTCGGTGCCACGGTCGTGGCGGTCGACAAGGCGCCGCTCGATCCGAAGGTCGCTGCAATGCCGGGCGTCGAATGGCGCGGCGAGAGCGCCTTTGCCCTCGAGCCCGCGAGCGTCGGTCCCATCGATTGGCTGTTCTCGGACGTGATCTGCTATCCAGCGCGCCTGCTTCGGCTGGTGGAGCGCTGGCGTGCGTCCGGGCTGGTGAGGAACTTCGTCTGCACCATCAAGTTCCAGGGCGAGACCGATCACGACACCGCCCGGGCATTTGCCGCGATCCCGGGCGCCGAGGTCTTGCATCTACACAACAACAAGCACGAACTGACGTTCATGCTGGTCACGGCGTCATGACCTTGTGCGCCATGCCTGACGGCGCAGGAAATCCGCGATATGGGCGCGGAAACTGTCGATGAACTCGCGCACCGGCAACGACGTCCGCTGCGCCGCCGGGTAGAGTGCCGCGAACTCGAACTCGATGCGCGGCTCGAAGGGCCTGACGACGATGCCGCGCGTCGAGTATTCGTGCGCGGTGAACGGCTCGCAGAGCGTGACACCGACCCCCGACGCCACGAGCGCGCAGGAGATTTCCGACAACGGCGCTTCGATGCGCTGGACCCGGGTGACGCCGTGTTCGGCAAACATCCGATCGATGCGGAAGCGCGATAGGCCGGAGCTGCCGAGCGAGACGAAACTCTCGCCCTCGAAGTCCTTGGGCCTCAGCCGAGCCTTGCGGGAGAGGCGATGCCCGTGCGGCAGTACCGCGACGTAGGGCGCCTTCGGCATGGGCTCGGACCGGACGGCGGCGTGTTCGAACGTGGCTTCGGCGAAGCCCAGGTCGCATTGACCGTGGACGACACCGGTGAGGACCGCGTGCGACACCAGGCCCGAAAGCACGAGATCGAGGCGCGGCCGCTCGGCGGCGAACTGTCCGGCGAAGCGTGGCAGGAAGCCGTTGGCGATCGCCGGCAGCGCGGCTATGCGCAGGAAGCCGGTACGCCGCGTCCGCAGCTCGGTCGCCGTCTTGGCGATGTGTTCCAGGCCCACGAAGGTGCGCTCCACCTCGGCATAGAGCGACAGGGCCTCGCTGGTCGGCACCAGCCGGGTGCCGCGGCGCTCGAAAAGGGTCAGTCCGACATGGTGCTGAAAATCGCGGATCATCCGGCTGACGGCCGGCTGGCTGACATTCAGCAGGTTGGCCGCCGAACCGACGCTGCCGGCAAGGATGAGGGCGCGAAAGGCTTCGATCTGACGAGGATTCAGGCCGCGCATGGCTCAATATAACATTTTGTTAAGCAAGCGTCGGCGAAATCGGATTTGACGTCGCATTACCCGTGCGACGAACATTGTCATCGGGGAATCACGGCAGGAGGGGATAGTGAAGAATTGGATGCGTGTCGGCGCCCTTCTCGGCGCAACCGTCTTGTTCGGCGCCGCACCGGCGCTGGCGCAGCAGAAGACTCTCACTGTCGCGGCCTATGGCGGCGTCTGGGACAGCTACCTGCGCAAGGAAGTCTTTCCCGAATTCGAGAAGAAGCACGGCGTTAAGGTCGAGTATGTCGCCGGCAATTCCACAGACACGCTGGCCAAGCTGCAAGCCCAGAAGGGCAACCAGGTGATCGACGTGGCCATCATGGACGACGGCGTCATGTACCAGGCCATCCAGCTCGGCTTCTGCACGCCGATCCAGGGCATGGACAAGAGCGAGCTTTATCCGGCGGCGCTGTTCAAGGACGACAAGGCGGTCGCGGTCGGCCAGACCGGCACCGGCTTCATGATCAACACCAAGGTGTTCAAGGAGAAGGGCTGGCCGATCCCGACCTCGTGGAACGACCTCAAGGATCCGAAGTTCAGGAAGCAGCTCGTGATCCCGCCAATCAACAATACCTACGGGCTCTACACGCTGATGATGTTTGCCCGCATGAACGGCGGTGGCGAAAAGAACATCGAGCCGGGCTTCAAGGTGATGAAGAACGACGTCAACCCGAACGTGCTGGTCTACGAACCGTCGCCGGGCAAGATGACCGAGCTCTTCCAGTCGGGCCAGGCCAACATCGCCGTCTGGGGCACCGGCCGCGTTCAGGCCTTCGCCAACACCGGCTTCCCGGTCGACTTCATCTATCCGAAGGAAGGCGCCCCGATCCTGCTCGCCTCAGCCTGCCCCGTCGCCAAAGCCTCGGTCAATCCGCTGGCGCACGAGATGATCAAGCTGCTGGTGTCGGCGCCGGTGCAGACCGGGATGGCCAAGGAAATGGGCAACGGTCCGGTCAACACCAAGGTCGACGTCAACATGCCGGAGCTCAAGATGGCGCCGGTCGGCGAGCGCGCCAAGCTGATCGTCGCGCCCGACTGGGATGCGATCAACGCCCAGCGTGACGACTGGACCAAGCGCTGGAACCGCGAGGTCGAGCGCTAATCGCTCGAAGGGCATCGTGCATCATCCCGTCTACGTGTTTCGCCACGGCGAGACCGTCTGGAACGCCGAGAAGCGTGCGCAGGGCGTTCTCGACTCGCCGCTGACCGAAGCGGGCCGCGAGCAGGCCCGTGCCATGGGCCGGGCCCTGGCGCGGGAATTGCGGGAAGCGGGCCATGGAGCCGCCGACGTCATCGTGCGGTCGAGTCCGCTCGGCCGTGTGCGCGAGACCTTGGCGTTGGCTGCAGAGGAGGCGGGGCTGATCCACGACGAGCGGAGCTTCGACGATCGCCTTCGCGAAATGAGCTGGGGCGAGTGGGACGGGTTGACCGGCCCCGAGATCGAGGCGCGCTGGCCGGGCGCCATGGAAGCGCGCCGGCTCGATCGCTGGACTTACGAGCCGCCGGGCGGGGAGAACTACATCATGGCCACGGCGCGCGCACAGGCGGCACTGGACGATATCGCGGCGCTGGCGATGGAGCGGCCGGTCGCGGTGTTCGCGCACGGCGCCATCGGGCGGGTGCTGCGAGGACTGTTCCTGCGCGCAGCGCAGGCGGAGATCCTGGACATGGACCAGCCGCAGGATGCCTTCTACCGGCTGCACCGCGAGACGATGGCGCGCATCGCCGCGCACGACACCGCACAGAGGGAGGTCTAGATGGCCTTCCTCGATCTCGAGAAGCTCACCAAGTCGTTCGGGAGCCACAACGCCGTCGACGGGTTGACGCTTGGCGTGGAGAAGGGCGAGTTCGTGGCGCTGCTCGGTCCGTCGGGCTGCGGCAAGACCACGACGTTGCAGATGATCGCGGGCTTCGTCGAGCCGACCTCCGGCGCGATCCGGCTCGGCGGCAAGGACCTGCTGGCGATGAAGCCGGCGAAGCGCGGCCTCGGCATCGTCTTCCAGAGCTACGCGCTCTTCCCACACATGACGGTGGCGGAGAATGTCGGGTTCGGCCTCGAAATGCAGGGCGTCGCCGCGGCGGAGCGCAAGACGCGCGTCGGCGAGACGCTGGAACTGGTCGGCCTCGGTGCCTTCACGACGCGCTTCCCGCGCCAGATGTCGGGTGGGCAGCAGCAGCGCGTGGCGCTGGCCCGCGCGCTGGTGATCCGCCCGCAGGTCCTGCTGCTCGACGAGCCGCTCTCCAACCTCGACGCCAAACTGCGCGAGGGCATGCAGATCGAATTGCGCCAGATCCAGCGCACGGTCGGCACGACGACGATCCTGGTGACGCACGACCAGGCCGAGGCAATGGCACTGTCAGACCGCATCGTGGTGATGAACCAGGGCAAAGCCGAGCAGATCGGCCCGCCGCACGAAGCCTATGAGCGGCCGGCCACGCCCTTCGTCGCCAACTTTCTCGGCAAGACCAATCTGGTGAACGGCGCCACCGTGCGGCCCGAGCGCATCTCGTTTGCGGCCGCCGGTCTCGCCGGCACGGTGCGCACGCGCATCTTCCAGGGCAATCACTGGCTCTATCAGGTCGAGACCGCGTCGGGTCTCGTCACGGTGATCCGCCAGAACACTGGCGAGGCGATGCCGGGCGAGGGCGACGCCGTGCATCTTGCCTGGGAAGGCCACGCGTGAAGGCGGCGCCGTACTTCCTCTGCCTGCCGGCGCTCGTCCTGTTCGCCGGCGTCGTTGTCGTTCCGCTCGGCATGACGGTGCTGCTCTCGTTCCACGACTGGGGCCAGTACAAGGGCATCGAGCCGGTCTTCATCCTGAAGAACTGGCAGGAGGTGCTGGGGGATTCGTACTTCCACGAGATGTTCGCGCGGACCTTCCGCATCGCCTTCTTCGTGACCCTGCTGGCGGCACTGTTCGGCGCACCCGAGGCCTACATCCTGAACCGAATGCGCAGCCCGTGGCGCGGCATCTTCCTGCTGGTGATTTTAGGCCCGCTGCTGATCTCTGTGGTCGCGCGCACGCTTGGCTGGGCGCTACTGTTCGGCGGCAGTTCGGGCCTCGTGAACAAGGCGCTGATGGGCCTGGGGCTGATCTCCGCGCCGCTGCCGTTCATGTTCACCGAGACCGGTATCGTGGTCGCGCTGGCGCATGTGCTGATGCCCTACATGGTGCTGGCCGTCTGGGCCTCGCTCCAGCGCCTCGATCCGCAGGTCGAGAACGCGGCGGTGGCGCTGGGGGCGGGGCCCTTCACCGTGCTGCGCCGCATCGTGCTGCCGCAGGTGATGCCCGGCATTCTTTCCGGCGCCGTAATCGTCTTCGCACTGGCCGCCAGCGCCTTTGCCACGCCTGCCATCATCGGCGGTCGCCGGCTCAAGGTCGCCTCGACGCTGGCCTATGACGAATTCCTCAACACGCTCAACTGGCCTCTGGGCGCCGCCGTCGCGGTGTTGCTGCTGTTGGCGCTGATCGCCGTGATCTGGGGCGCCAACCGGCTGGTCGAACGCCGCTACGCGCAGGTCTTCGCATGAGCCGCAACGGCCCCGTCGCCCTCGCCTACCACACGCTGTTCGTCGCCTTCATGCTGGCGCCGATCCTGATCGTTTGCTGGGTAGCCTTCACGCCCGAAGGCTATCTCTCGTTTCCGACGGATGTCTGGTCGCTGCGCTGGTTCTACGCCATCGCACGCTACCCGGAATTCATCTCGGCCTTCTGGCGCAGCCTGTGGCTGGGCGCGATCTCCTCGGCGATTGCAGTGGCGATCTCGGTGCCGGCCGCTCTCGCCATCGCGCGCTACCGCTTTCCCGGCCGCGAGGGCCTGACGGCGCTCTTCATGTCGCCGCTGATGATCCCGCATCTGGTACTGGGCATCGCCTTCCTGCGCTTCTTCACCCAGATCGGCCGGGGTGGCACCTTCACCGGCCTCGTTCTGTCGCACATCGTGGTCGTGCTGCCCTTCGCGCTGCGCCTCACGCTCGCCTCGGCGGTCGGGCTCGACCGTTCGATCGAGCATGCCGCGGTGTCGCTTGGCGCTTCCGAGAGCGTGGTCCTGCGCCGCATCACCCTGCCTTTGGTGCTGCCGGGCCTCGTGAGCGGCTGGGCACTGGCCTTCATCAATTCATTCGACGAGGTCACGATGACCGTGTTCATCGCCGCACCGGGCACCGAAACGCTGCCAGTGCGCATGTTCCTCTACATTCAGGACAATATCGATCCGCTGGTTACCTCGGTGTCGGCCTGCGTCATTGCCATCACCGTCGTGGCGCTACTGGTGCTCGATCGCGCCTTCGGCCTCGAACGGCTGCTCGTTGGAAGGAGCGCCAGCCATGGCCGCTGAAGCAAGCGCCGGTGACGAATTCGATGTCGCCGTTGTGGGGGGCGGGCTGGTCGGCGTCGCCACCGCCTGGGGCCTGGCGCGCGAGGGCTGCCGGGTCGTGGTGCTCGACGAGGGCGACCGCGCGGTTCGCGCCAGCCGCGGCAACTTCGCGCTCGTCTGGGTGCAGAGCAAGGGCTTGGGCCTCGCACCCTATGCCGGCTGGACGATCAAATCCTCGAATGCCTGGGGCGGCTTCTCCGATCTGCTGAAGCAGGAGACCGGCCTCGACGTCGCCTTCCAGCGGCCCGGCGGCTTCCATCTCTGCCTGTCGGAGAAGGAACTGGAGACGCGCGCCAACAACCTGAAGCGGCTGCACAACCAGCCGGGCATCGTGGACTACAAGACCGAGATACTGAACCACGACCAGGTGAAGGCGATGTTGCCCGACATCGGGCCCGAAGTCGTAGGCGGCAGCTTCTGCCCGCTCGACGGCCATGTGAACTCGCTGCGCCTGTTCCGCACCCTGCATACCGCGCTCAACGCGCGCGGCGTCACCTACCTGCCGAGTCACAGGGTCGAGAACATCACGAGGGAAGGCGGGGAGTTCCGGCTGATGACGCCGCACGGCGAGATCCGTGCCGCCAAGGTCGCGCTCGCCGCCGGCAACGCCAACATGCGGCTGGCGCCGATGGTCGGGCTCGAGGCGCCGATGAGGCCGGAGCGTGGGCAGATCGTCGTCACCGAGCGGCTGCGGCCGTTCCTCAACCATCCCGTCGTCACCCTGCGCCAGACGGACGAGGGCACGGTGATGATCGGCGATTCCAAGGAGGAGAGCGTCGACCCGAGTGGTCTCACGATCGGCGTCAGCGCGACCGAGGCCGAGCGCGCCGTCCGCCAGTTCCCGCTGCTGGCGAACGTCAACGTCGTCCGCACCTGGAGTGCGATCCGCGTCATGACTCAGGACGGTTTCCCGATCTACGACGAATCGAAGACGCATCCCGGCGCCTTCACCGTGTGTTGCCATTCCGGCGTCACCCTGGCGGCCAACCACGCGCTCACCATCGCGCCCATGATCGCGCGTGGCGCCCTCGACGCCTCGCTCGTCGCTCCCTTCAGTGCCCGGAGGTTCCATGTTCAAGCGGCTGGCTGACAGCAGCCCGGCGGTCGGCATCATCGTCGACGGCAAACCCGTTTCCGCGCGTGCGGGCGACACGATCGCGGCCGCGCTGCTGGCCGCCGGCATCGGCCATTGCCGCACCACGCCGGTCACGGGCGCGCCGCGGGCGCCTTATTGCCTGATGGGCGTGTGCTTCGACTGCCTCGTGACGGTCGACGGTGTCGGCAGCCGCCAGGGCTGCCTGATCCCCGTCCGGGAGGGCATGAAGGTCGAGACGCAACTCGGACGCCGGGAGGCAGGGCGATGACCGCGTCGGCCGATCTCGCTCCATCCTACGAACTCGTCGTCATCGGCGGCGGGCCGGCGGGCCTCGCGGCCGCCGCCCTGGCCGCGCGGGCAGGCGTTTCGACCGTGCTGTTCGACGAGAATCCTGGTGTCGGCGGGCAGATCTATCGCGCCATCACCTCCACGCCGGTCAAGGATCGCGCGATCCTGGGCGAAGACTATTGGGACGGCGCGAAGCTCGCCGAGGAGGCCAAGGCGAGCGGCGCCCTGATCGTGAACGGCGCCACGGTGTGGAGCCTCGACCGGCAGCGCATCGTGGGCATCTCGATCGCGGGCAAGGCGCGGATGATCGAGGCTGGGCGCGTCATCATCGCCACCGGTTCGCAGGAGCGGCCATTCCCGATCCCGGGCTGGACCTTGCCGGGCGTCATGACGGCGGGCGCTGCGCAGACGGCCCTGAAGGCGCAGGGGCTGGTGGCGTCGGGGCGCACGGTGTTGGCGGGAGGCGGGCCGCTGCTCTGGCTGCTGGCGGCGCAGACGTTGCGGGCCGGCGGGAAGATTGACGCCATCCTCGACACGATGCCGCGGCGCAACTGGCTGCACGCGATGTTCCATCTGCCCGGCTTCGCGCTGTCTCCATACTTCGGCAAAGGAATGGCGTTGCTGAAGGAAGTGCGTGCCAAGGTACCGATCCATCGCGCCGACACGATCGAGGCCGTCGGCGCCGACCGGGTGCGCGAAGTCTTGTTCAGCAGCGGTGGCGAGACGCGGCGCCTGCCGGCCGACCTTCTCTTGCTGCACCAGGGAGTCGTGCCCAACGTCAACCTCGCCAATGCGGCGGGCGTGGCGCATGTCTGGAACGACCGGCAGCTCTGTTTCGTCCCTGTCCTCGACGCTGATTTCGGCAGTTCCGTTCCCGGCATCGCCGTGGCCGGCGACGGGGCGGGCATCGCGGGTGGCACGGCGGCCGCCGAGCGTGGCCGCATCGCCGCCATTGCCGCGGTGCGCGCGCTCAAGCCCGACTGCATCGTGCCGGACACACAGGCGATCCGACAGCGCCTGCAGCGCGAGGAGATGGGCCGTTCCTTCCTCGACTTGCTGAACCGGCCGGTCGACGCCTTTCGCCAGCCCGCGGGCAATACCATCGTCTGCCGCTGCGAGGAAGTGACGGCGAACCAGGTCCGCGATACCGCGAAGATGGGCTGCGAAGGGCCGAACCAGATGAAAGCCTTCCTGCGCTGCGGCATGGGCCCATGCCAGGGCAGGCTGTGCGGCCTGACCGTCGCCGAGCTGATCTCGGCAGAGCGTGGAGCCACGCTGGACGAGGTCGGCTACTATCGCCTTCGTCCGCCGGTGAAGCCGATCACCCTCGCCGAGCTCGCCTCGCTGCCGATCAGCGAGGCCGAACGCAAGGCCGTGGAGCGCTAGGATGGCGCGCACGGCCGATGTGGTGATCATCGGCGGCGGAATACACGGCTGCTCGACGGCGCTGCATCTGGCGCTGCGTGGCCTGAAGCCGATCCTGATCGAGAAGGACTATGCTGGCCGCCATGCCTCGGGCGTGAATGCGGGCGGCGTGCGCCAGCTCGCGCGCGATGTGCACGAGATCCCGCTGTCGATCTCCTCGATGGACATCTGGGAACGTATCGAGGAGCTGGTCGGCGACGATTGCGGCTTCGACGCGCATGGCACGGTGCTGGTGGCCGAAAGCGAGGCCGAACTGGCGGGCTTCCGCGAGAGGGTCGACGATCTCAACCTGCGTGGCTTCGTGCACGAGGAACTCATAGACGCCGCCGAACTGCGCCGCCTTGTGCCCGCGGTGTCCGAGCATTGCCCCGGCGGTGTGGTCTCGCGCCGCGATGGCGCTGCCGATCCCTTTCGCACCACGCAGGCCTTTCGCCGCCGAGCGGTGGAAAAAGGTGCCGAGGTGATCGAAGGCGTGACCGTTACCGGCCTCACCCGTATCGGTGCAAACTGGCGGGTCGAGACGAGCGCCGGCGTCTTCGAGGCGCCGAGGATCGTGAACGCTGCCGGTGCGTGGGCCGACCGGATTGCCGCGATGCTGGGCGAACCGGTGCCGCTTTCTGTCGTGGCGCCGATGCTGATGGTCACCAGCCGACTGCCTCCCTTCATCAAGCCGGTCGTCATCCTTCGCGGCCGCAAGCTCTCCTTCAAGCAGCTCGAGAACGGTACCGTGGTGATCGGTGGCGGACATCTCTCGACACCGTATCGCGACAGCAACGAGACGGTGCTCGATTGGGAGAAGCTCGCCATCAGCGCCCGCACGGTGTGGGAGCTGTTCCCCGCGATGCACGAGGCCACCATCGTGCGTGCCTGGGCCGGCATCGAGGCCTACATGCCGGACGGCATTCCCGTGGTCGGCAAGAGTTCGACCTCCGAAGGCGTCTTCCACCAGTTCGGCTTCTCGACCCACGGTTTCCAGCTCGGACCGGGCACCGGAGCGATGATGGCAGAGCTTGTCGCCACCGGCTCGACCAACACCCCGATCGACGGGCTGGGTATCGAGCGGTTTCAGACCAAGCAAAAGTAATGGTCCTCGCTGGCGCTCGGGATGACACCGCTGTTGGTTCGTCAGTCCGTGCGTCTAGGCACCCTTTTCATCCCACTAAAATTGTCGTCCCGAGCGTCAGCGAGGGACCTTTAGTGCGCCGTCCGCCAGTCGTAGCCCAATCGCGGGAAATGCACCGCGACCTGGCCGACCTCGTCGTTCTCGTGCAGGAGCGCGATTTCGTCGGCGTCGATGAAGTGGACCTCGCCTTCGATCCAGTCCTTGGCATTGTCGGAGGCGCGGACGCGCGCGCGCTGGCCGGGCAGGGGGTCGCCTTCCTGCGGCTGGGAGGGGCGCGGCGTCGCGGGCCTGGCAGCGCGGGCTTCGGCCAGCGCTTCATCGGCGTCGATGTCGATGCGGGTGCCATGGCCGACCCCGGCCATGCGGTCGCGCCAGGCGATGAGGCGCGGATAGGCGTTCAACACCTCGCGGCAGTCGATGTGGCGGCCGCGGAAGAACCAGACGACGTGATAGGTCGCGAAGTCGGCGATGCAGGGCGTGTCGCCCAGAAGGTAAGGTCTTCCGTCGGCCAGCATGTCGGCAATCCACTTCACCTGCGGACGCACGAGCTGGAGGTTGCGGTAGGCCGCCTTGCGAACCGCCTCGATCGAGGGCATCGGCAGTCCGTGCAGCCGGGCGCGATCGGCATGCAGCCCTTCGGGCATATGGTCGGCGTTGATGCCCGAGACGTATAGCGCGGTCGGGCGCATGAACTGCTGCTCGGCCCACCAGGCGATGGCTTCGGCCGCGCCGGACGTCTTCGACGGATAGAATGTCGGCGTCGGCCTGCGCCGTTCCAGTTCCCGCGCGATCAGCTTGGTGTCGCACCAGACATCGGCGCCGTCCTGCAGCACCGGGGTGCGGCGATAGCCGCCGGTCAACGGCGTCAGCTTGGGCTTGGGCGCAATCGGTGGAATTTCGACGGCGCGCCAGGTCAGGCCCTTGAAGCCCATCATCAGCCGCGCCTTTTCGGCAAAGTTCGAGAAGTCGTACTGGTGGAGAATCAGGGTCTTCGGCAACTCAACGCTTTTCGGCGACACGACTGAAACGTCTCCTGAACAGGGCAGGCAATTGTAGCGGCTATCGAAGGGCACCGCTCATGAAGAGGATTGCCGTCGCCATGGCGAGGATGGCGCCCGAAGCGAGGAGAAGGGCTCTCAGCAGGGCACGTCGGTTGCGGATCACGCGGCGCATGCGGATCGGCATCTCGACCAGATGATAGGTAAGGCTCGCCATGAGCCCGGCGAGGATCAGGCCCAGGGTCGCTTCGACGGGCGTGAGCAGGCGGCCCTGGACGGCCACGGCGAGCGACAGGAGGGGCCAGTGCCAGAGGTAAAGGGCGTAGGAGATCTTGCCGACGTAGCGGATCGCCCTGAGCCGCAGCACGGCGTAGTGGTCCCTGTCGAGTTCGAACAGGGCGAGCGCGCCCGCGGTGGCGAGGCAAGCGACCAAGGTCTTCACCGTGACGGCGAGAGGCCCCGGATCGCTCGGCACCAGGGGGGCGAGGATGATTGCGGCGACTGCGAGAAGCGACAGGCCGGGACGGAGCGGCTGGGGAGAGTCACGGTATTTCCGCACCAGGCAGAACACCACGACGCCGAGTCCCAGTTGCCACAGCCTTCCAGGCAGCAGGAAGAAGGCGCTTCGCGGTGAAACGCCCATTGTCGCGAAGATCAGATAGAAGAGGAATGACAGCGCTGTAGCGCCGATCAGCAGAGGCCAGAAAAGCGGGCGCCGCGCCGTCGTGAGCAGGCAGAGGCCCGCGAGCAACAGATAGAATTGCTCCTCGACCGCGAGGTTCCATGTGTTCAGCAGCGGGTTGGCCAAGGGGGGAGTGAGGGCGTCACCTCCCATCCAGAAATGGAAATTCTGGAGGTAGAACGGCTGCAGAAGCAGTGACTGCCCGAGGATCGCGAGATCGCGTGGCTTCAGCAGGACGAAGCTCAAGACGGCCGTGAGCAATACGGTCAGGAAAAGCGTCGGCGCCAACCGGCGGAAGCGGGCGGAATAGAAGTCGGTCAGGCTCGCCCGGCGCTCCAGGATCGGAAACAGATACGCACGCGAGATCACATAGCCCGAGATGACGAAGAAGATGTCGACGCCCAGGAAGCCGGTGGGCACCAGGCTCGGGTAGGCATGGAACAGGACGACCAGCATCACCGCAATGGCGCGGAGCGTGTCGATCTCTGGCAGGTACCGGCGTATCAACTAAGGAAGTTCCTGCGGGCGTGACCTCGGCATCACGCCGCCTTCAGGACCCCGTCGTCCGCTTCGAGTGGCAAGGGGTGCCAATTGCGCGACACGACCCAGTCCGGTCGGGCATTGTCGCCGAGTGCCGGCCTGTTGGCGACGGTGTTGCACGACACATAGATGTGCCAGCGGTCGTCGGCGGAGAGATTGTGGCCGGAAGCGTGCAGCACGTTGCAATGGAACAGGACGCAGGTGCCGGCGCGGCCGGTGACGGCGATGGGCTCGGGCGAGTTCTTCAGGATCTCAATCATGCGCTGCTTCGGCATCGCCCAGAACTTGTACGAGGTCGATTCGTCGTAGACCGGCTCTATGCGGCCGATCTTGTGGCTGCCGGGGATCAGGTAGAGCGCGCCGCCCATCTCCGTCGTGTCGGTCATCATCAGGTTGAAGGTCGCCATGTCGGGCCGGCGGCAACCGTCGCGCATCCACGAGCCGTAGTCCTGGTGCCACTGCCAAACCGTGCCCTCGATGGCCGGCTTGGTGTTGATCTTGGTGTGATAGACATAGACGCCGTCGTCTTTCAGCACCTGCTGTACCGGTCGGAGCAGGCGTGGCGTGCGGACCAGCGCATGGAACGGTTTCGAGCGGGTCGGGCCGTCATCCTCGTGGACGCGGAAGATGCTGCGGACGCCGCCAGTATGCTCGCGGACGACTTCTTCGCTCTGCACGCCGGAGAGCCTTGCGACTTCGCGGCGGAGGACGGCCACTTCGCTGCGGTCGAACAGGTTGGGGAACACCAGGAATCCGTCGCGATCGAATTGCTCGATCTGCTCGTCGGTCAACTCCACGATTCAGCCTCCCTTTCGTTTCGTCCTTGTTGCAACGCTAACTCAAGGGTCCATTACGTAATAGACCTTTTTCTCGCGCCTGAAGCCGAGACGGTCGTAGAAGCGCTGCGATCCTGAATTTCCCTCTCCGGTTGTCCAGATGACGCGCGTGTCACCGCGCTCCCGTGCAACTACCCGGATGCCCACGATCAGTTTCTCGCCGACTCCCGCCGAGCGCGCGCTGCCGCTGACATAGAGCTCCTTGAGGAACAGCCCATGGGTCAGGTTGGGACCCGGGAAGTAGGGATTGAGGATGGCGAAGCCCAGCAGCTGCCCGTCCCGTTCCGCAACCAGGCACATGGTACCGCCAGGCGGCGCCTCGGTGAGGAAAGCGGCGCCGGCCATGCCGGCGCCCTTGGCGACGGGGTTGCCGTAATGGTGTTCATGCTCCTCGAGGAGGAGAGCGAGCTGGGTTTCGTCGCCCGGTTTTGCGTGCCTGATTTGCATGGAAGCCCGTCTAACATCGCTGGCCCGCCGCCACAAAGACCGGCAAAATCGGCGCGCTCCGGGAGTTGGGAAACAATGAAAGACGTCGTCAACATCGAGGATCTGCGCAAGCTCGCCAAGAAGCGCCTGCCCAAGATCGCCTACGATTTCATCGAGGGTGGCACCGACGACGAGGTGGGCCTCGTCACCAACGAGCAGGCCTTCCGCAAGGCGCGCATCGTACCGCGCTACCTGGTCGACGTCTCGGTGCGCGACCAGTCGACGACCCTGTTCGGCCGGACCTATTCCAGCCCGATCGGCATTGCCCCCACGGGCCTCGCCGGCCTGTTCCGTCACGGCGCCGACCTGATGCTGGCCGAGGCCGCCCGCGACGCCAACGTACCCTTCATCATGTCGGGCTCGAGCACCGGTTCGATCGAGGATCTCGGCAAGCTGGCGCCCGACCACGGCTGGTACCAGCTCTATTCCGCCAAGGACCAGGCCGTCTCGGAGGACATGATCAAGCGTTCGGCCGATGCCGGCCTGCGCACCCTGGTCTTCACCGTCGATGTGCCCGAGGGCTCGAACCGCGAGCGCAACACGCGCAACGGCTGGTCGCGGCCTCTCCGGCTCACCTGGAAGACCAAGTTCGAGGCGCTGCTGCATCCGGCCTGGATGATGCAGTGGTTCCGCCACGGCACGCCCTACTTCGACAACTGGGCGAAGTATGCCGGCCCCGATGCGACGGCCGACAAGGTGGCCGACATGGTCGCCTACCAGAACCGAGCGCCGATGAGCTGGAAGCATGTCGAGCGTTTCCGCGAGCTGTGGAAGGGCAACTTCGTCCTGAAGGGCATCATGCATCCCGACGACGCGATCCGCGCCCAGTCGCTGGGCGTCGACGGCGTCATGGTCTCCAACCACGGCGCGCGCCAGCTCGACCTCGCGCCTTCGCCGCTCGAGGTGCTGCCGGCGATCCGCGACGCGGTCGGCGACAAGATGACGGTGATGTTCGACGGCGGCGTGCGCCGCGGCCTCGACGCCATCATCGCGCTCTGCATGGGCGCCAAGTTCGTGTTCGTCGGCCGCCCGACGCTCTACGGCGTGACGGCGGGTGGCGTCGAAGGCGCGGCCAAGGCGCTGCAAATCTTCAAGCGCGAGGTCGACATCAGCATGGCGCAGATCGGCGCCACCAGGATCGCCGATCTCGGACCCCAGTTCATGATGTGGAAGGATGAGGAGGATCTGCGCCGCAACCGGCGCTGATCTGGGCTATAGTCCCTTCATCGCGCTTCGGCGCGGGGTCCCGCTCTCTCGCCAGACCGTGCTTCGTTCTGGCGAGGGAGTCTCGATGCTTTCCGCTTTCGCTTCGTCGTCGCCGATCCTCGCGGGTTTCCTGGGAAGCCTGATTGCCGGGCTGGCAACGGGCATCGGCGCGTTGCCGGTGCTGGCGATCCGCAGGATTTCGGACCAGGCCCAGGACGTGATGCTGGGGTTCGCCGCCGGTGTCATGCTCGCGGCCTCGTTCTTCTCTCTGATCCTGCCGGCGCTGGAGATTGTCGAGGGGCAGGGGAGTTCCAAGCTCGTCGCCGTAAGCATCGTCATAGCGGGCATTCTGCTGGGTGCGGCGAGCCTGTGGGCGCTGAACCGCCATATCCCACACGAGCACTTCTTCCTTGGGCGCGAGGGGCCCGATGCCAAGCACATCAAGCGCATCTGGCTGTTCGTGCTGGCCATCACGCTGCACAATTTCCCGGAGGGGCTTGCGGTCGGCGTGAGCTTCGGCGGTGACGATTTCGGGCGCGGGGTCGCGGTCGCGACGGGCATCGGGCTACAGAACATGCCGGAAGGCCTGGCCGTCGCCGTGGCACTGCTCGGCCTGCACTATACGCGTCTGCAGGCTTTCCTCGTGGCCTTGCTGACCGGACTCGCCGAGCCGATCGGCGGCCTGATCGGCGTGGTGGCCGTCACCTGGGCGGGCTCCCTGCTGCCCTGGGGGCTTGCCTACGCGGCGGGGGCGATGATCTTCGTCATCAGCGACGAGATCATCCCCGAAACCCACCGCCGCGGCTTCGAGAACCATGGCACGGTCGGCCTGATGATCGGCCTGGTGGTGATGATGTTCCTCGACGTCATGCTGGGCTGATGGTGCCGACATTGGGCAGGAGATAATTCGGGACTCGGTCCGGCCGATAGCGTCGTGGACGATTTTGTCGGAAGGCGAGGCGTTCTTCAGACAAGAGCGGAAACAGCGGCACGATGTACGAGTTGACGTGGAAGCTTGATGACACGACGCCCATGACGACCCAGCCGATAAAGTCGAGGCATTTCAATCCACCGCGGAACCTCATGCGGTGCCGGATCGGCACAAGACGCTGGTGCAATAGCTGCACGAAATCACGATAGAGGTACCGACCTGCCATGTTGCTCGACAGCAGAATGGTTTGCCCGTCCCTGAGGCTCAGTTCGCAGAAGAAGATGGTGGAGATGTCGCCGCGCGAGATGTAGTTGCTGCGCTCTGCCTCTTCACAGAAAAGCCGGACCTCGCGGATCCGGCTCTTCACAGAAAAGCCGGACCTCGCGGATCCGGCTGAAAGGCATGACGGCCGATCGGCCGCCCTCGTTCACGAAGCACAAGCCGTCGGCGGTGATCTCGATATCGACATCACCGCCGGGCTCGTTGGTCAGGAACGGATGGCGCAGGGCCTATCCGTTCAGTGCACGACCTCGAACAGGCCGGCGGCGCCCATGCCGCCGCCGATGCACATGGTCACGACGACGTTCTTGGCCTTGCGGCGACGGCCCTCGATCAGGGCGTGGCCGGTGCAGCGTGCGCCGGTCATGCCGAAGGGATGGCCGATCGAGATCGAGCCGCCGTTGACGTTCAGCTTCTCGTTGGGGATGCCGAGCTTGTCGCGGCAATAGAGGACCTGTACCGCGAAGGCCTCGTTCAACTCCCAGAGGTCGATGTCGTCCATCTTGAGGCCGAAGCGCTTCAGGAGCTTCGGGATCGCGTAGACCGGGCCGATGCCCATCTCGTCCGGCTCGCAGCCGGCGACGACCAGGCCCTTGTAGATGCCGAGCGGCTTCAGGCCGCGCTTGGCGGCTTCGGCATCGCTCATGATGACCGAGGCCGAGGCGCCGTCCGAGAGCTGGCTGGCGTTGCCGGCGGTGATCCACTTGTCGGGGCCGGCGACCGGCTGCAGCTTGGCCAGGCCCTCAAGCGTCGTGTCGGGACGGTTGCCTTCGTCCTTGGTGAGCTTGACCGTCTTTTTGCTGGTTTCCTTGGTGTTCTTGTCGGTGACCAGCATCGTGGTTTCCATCGCCACGATCTCGTCGTCGAACTTGCCGGCCTGCTGGGCGGCCGCGGTGCGCAGCTGGCTCTGCAGCGAGTACTCGTCCTGCGCCTCGCGGCTGATCTTGTAGCGCTCGGCCACCGTGTCGGCCGTGGTGATCATGGCGTGGTAGATGCCCGGCACGTGCTCCTGCACCCACGGGTTCACCAGGCGGTTCTTGTTGCCGCCCGGAGGGCCCTGGACCAGCGAGACCGACTCGAGACCGCCGGCGATCATCACCGGCACCTTGTCGACCAGCACGCGCTGGGCGGCCATCGAGATGGTCTGCAGGCCCGAGGAGCAGAAGCGGTTGACGGTCACGCCCGAGACGCTGACCGGCGCGCCGGCGCGCATGGCGGAAACGCGGGCGACGTTGGAGCCCGTGGTGCCTTCCGGCGCCGCGCAGCCCAGGATCACGTCCTCGACTTCGCCGAGATCGACCTTGGCGCGCTCGGCGGCGTGCTTGATCACGTGCGCGCCCATGTCGGCGCCGTGCGTGTCGTTGAAGATACCGCGGAACGCCTTGCCGATCGGCGTGCGGGCGGTGGAGACGATTACTGCATCAGCCATTTTCTTTCCTCCTCGATTGCCGCCCGGATGGCACGGCACTGACTTCAGATAGTTGTCATCCCGAGGCCGAAGGCCGAGGGACCTTTACTGTTCCGGAAAGGTCCCTCGCGGCGCTCGGGATGACAGTGTGAGTAAGCTCAGACGCTAGAGAACTTCTTGCCTTCCTGCACCAGCTTCTTGAGCAGCGGTGCAGGTTCCCAGAACGGGTCGCCGGACGCGTCGCGATACTTCAGCAGCGCGTCGTGGATGGTCTTCAAGCCGACCACGTTGTCGGCCCACCACATTGGGCCGCCGCGATAGACCGGCCAGCCGTAGCCGTTGACCCAGATCACGTCGATGTCGAGCGAGCGCTGGGCCATGCCCTCTTCGAGGATCTTGGCGCCTTCGTTCACCATGGGATAGAGCGCGCGCTCCAGGATCTCCTGGTCGGAGATGGCGCGGCGGGTGATGCCGAGCTTCTTCGACGTCTCCTCGATGATCTTCTCGACCTCGGGATCGGGGATCGGCGTGCGGTCGGGCAGATTGTACTTGTAGTAGCCCGAACCGGTCTTCTGGCCGAAGCGGCCCAGCTCGCAGATCGCGTCGGCGACGTAGCCGGTGTAGCGCACGTTGCGCTTTTCCTTCTCCTTCTTGCCCTGGCGGATGCGCCAGCCCACGTCGTTGCCGGCGAGGTCGCTCATTGCGAACGGGCCCATCGGGAAACCGTAGTCGTAGACCACCTTGTCGATCTGCTGGGGAAGGGCGCCTTCCTCCATCATGTAGGCCGACTGGATGCCACGCATGCGCAGCATGCGGTTGCCGACGAAGCCCTCGCAGACTCCGACGAGCACCGGAATCTTGCCGATCTTCTTGGAGAACGACATGACCGTGGCGATGACATCCTTCTCGGTCGCCTTGCCGCGCACGTTCTCCAGCAGCTTCATGACGTTGGCCGGCGAGAAGAAGTGCATGCCGATCACGTCGCCGGGGCGCTTCGTGTAGGAAGCGATCTGGTTGACGTCGAGGCCCGACGTGTTGGTGGCCAGGATGGCGCCGGGCTTGGCGACCTCGTCGAGCTTCTTGAAGACCGCTTCCTTGACCTCCATCGTCTCGAACACCGCCTCGATGATGACGTCGGCGTCCTTGAGCGCGTTGTAGTCGAGGGTCGGCGTGATCAGCGCCATGCGCTTCTCCACGTCCTCGGCCTTCATGCCGCCGCGCTTGGCGGTGTTCTCGTAGTTGGTGCGGATCGTCTTGAGACCGCGGTCGAGCGCCTCCTGGCTGGTTTCCAGCAGGGTGACGGGGACGCCGGCGTTGGCGAAGTTCATGGCGATGCCGCCGCCCATCGTGCCGGCGCCGATGATGCCGCCGGTCTTGATCTCGCGCTGCGGCGTGTCGGCCGGCACGTCCTTGACCTTGGCGGCCTCGCGCTCGGCGAAGAAGTAGTAGCGCTGCGCGGCCGACTCCGAGGAGGTCAGCAGCTCGGTAAACAGCTCGCGCTCGCGCTTCATACCCTCGTCGAACGGCAACTCGACGGCGGCCTGCACGCACTTGATGATGTTCCACGGCGCCTTGAAGCCTCGCGCCTTGCGGGCGATCGACTTCTCGGTCTCGGCGAACAGCTCGGGCGATTCGAGGGTGACCGTGAGGTCGCGCACGCGGCGCAGCGGCGCTTTCTGGGCCAGCAGCATCTCGGCATGGGCGATCGCGCCCTTCAGCAGGTCATCGCCTTCGACGATCGCGTCGACGATGCCCTTGCTCTTGGCCTCGGCGGCCGGGATGTGGCGGCCCGAGAGTATGGCGTCGAGTGCGTACTTGGCGCCGGTGAGGCGGGGCAGGCGCTGCGTACCGCCGGCGCCCGGCAGTAGGCCGAGATGCACTTCCGGCAGGCCCATGCGGGTGGTCGGCAGCGCGACGCGATAATGCGCGCCCAGCGCCGTCTCCAAGCCGCCGCCGAGCGGCGTGCCGTGCAGCGCGGCGACGATCAGCTTCGGCGAATTCTCCATGGTCGCGATGACGTCATTCAGGTTCGGGCCCGACGGCGGCTTGCCGAACTCGCGGATGTCGGCGCCGGCGATGAAGGTGCGGCCACCGCCGATCAGCACGATCGCATCGACGCTCGAATCCTGGGCGAACGCCTCGACGCCTTCCTTGATGCCGGCGCGCACCGCCGCGGCCAGCGCGTTCACCGGCGGGTTGTTGACGGTGAGGATTCCGATCCGCCCCTCTTTGGAGCGTATGACAGCGTCGGACATGGACGTTCTCTTCCCTGGTGAATGCCGTTTGGACGGCTGGTCTTAGCAATCTCTGGCTGCCCCGCCCAGCGGCCTTGGGTTCCGCCCTGCGGAGATAGGTGCAGATACACAGCCTAGCCGCTTGCAATGTCAGCCGCTATGCATCGCCGCACAAAAACGAAACTGGGAGGTCTTCGAACCAATGACCAAAATAATCACCACCCGCCGCAGCCTGTTGCGTACCGGCGCCGGCGCCAGCCTGCTCGTTGCCGCGCCCGCGATCGTGCGTGCGCAGGGCGCTGCCTGGCCGAACAAGCCGATCACCATCGTCGTGAATTTTCCCGCCGGGGGCCTCACCGACGGTATCGCCCGGGCCTTTGGGCAGTCCGTCAGCCAGGCCACCGGCCAGCAGGTGATGATCGACAACAAGCCCGGCGCCAGCGGCAACATCGGCGCCGCCATCGTCGCCCGTGCGCCGGCCGACGGTTACACTTTCCTGCATTCGGTCTCGAGCACGCTCATCCAGAACCGGGTGATGTTCAAAACACTGGGCTTCGATCCCGACAAGGACCTCACCATCGTGTCCGGCACCTCTTCTGGCGTGCTGCCGGTGGTCGTGCACAAGTCGTTGCCGGCCGAGGTGAAGGACCTGAAGTCATTCGTCGAATACGCCAAGAAGAACAAGGTGAACTTCGGCTCGTGGGCGATGGGCTCCTCGGCCCACATCTTTGCCCAGACCCTGAACGAGAAGTATGGGCTCACGATGGAGATCGTGACCTACAAGGGCGAAGCGCCGATGTGGCAGGACATGGGAGCAGGCTCCTTGCAAGCCGCGATGGGCAGCCCGCAGGCAATGAACGCCCTGATCGTCAAGGGCGACGTCCGCGGCATCGCCGCGCCGTCGAAGGTGCGCGCCCGCGTGTTTCCCGACGTCCCGACCTCACGCGAGCAGGGCTTCGACGACGACGCCTTCACCGTGTCGGGCTGGCTGGCGCTGGCTGCGCCCGCCGCGACACCCAAGGACATCGTCAAGAGGATGTCCGATCTCTGGGTTGCTGCCGCAGACTCCGAGCCCGGCAAGAAGATGATGGACAGCTTCGCCCTCGTGGAGAAGCCGATGCCCCACGAGGAAGTCATGGCCGACTACGAGCGGCTGAAGACGGTCCTCATCCCGCGCATCGTCGCGCTGGGCATGAAGCCGGAGTAGCTAACCGGACCCCACCTCACTCCGAGGAGGCCGCAGAGCGGCCGTCTCGAAGGGTGGACATCAGACGCGGTGCTCGTGCCCATGCTTCGAGACGCGCTCCTCTGGAGCGCTCCTCAGCATGAGCTGGGTGGTGGAAAATCCACCACCCTCAAAGAGGCTCAGGCCGAGACGCGCTTCAAATTCTCGTCGAACCAGCGGGCGAGGCCGGTCATGCGCGCATCCTCATGCTTCTGGCCCATGAGCTGGAGGCCGACCGGCATGCCACCGACGCTCATCAGCGGCACCGTGACGACCGGCGCGAACAGCATCGAACTCGGCGCGTTGAACACGAAGTCGCCGGTTGGGCGCGGCGCCAGCGGCTGGCCCGGCACGTCTCCCGCCCAGACCGGTGCGGGCCCCGGACAGGAGAGCGTGATTGCCGCATCGGCGAGCGGCGCCATCGTCGCATGCATGCGCTGCGCGTTCTCACGGGCCAGCAGCGCCATGCGATAATCGTCCAGCGACATCGCCTCGGCCTTCGCCAGCGTCGCCTTGGCACGTTCGCTGACGCCGGCCGGATTGTTGTCGACGATGCCGCGCTGTCCCCAGCGGTTCTCCCAGCCCGTAACGCCGCCGCAAACGCTGCGGCCATTGGCGATCGACTTCTCCAGCGCCTCGACCCAGGGATGATCCTTGCGGCGGATCAGCTCGACGCCGGCATCGCGTAGCTGCTTCAGCACGCCGTCGAAGGCGGCCTTGGTCGCGTCGTCGACCTCGACCCAGCCTTCGGTCTCCAGCACGACGAGCCGGTTGGGCTTCACGGCGGTCGGGAGCGAGGAGGGGCCCATCAGGCCGACCTCGCCGCGATCGCCGCCGGCGCGCTTGGCGATCTCGATCGCGACCTGCCACATGTCCTGCAGCGAATTGGCGTGCGGGCCGTGCGTGCTCTGGCTGGTGGCCTGGCGCTCTCCGCGATTGATGCCGCCCTGCGTCGGCTTCAGCGCGTAGTTTCCGCAATAGGCGGCGGGGCGGATGATCGAGCCGCCGACCTGCGTGCCGATGGCGGCCGGCACCATGTTGGCACCGACGGCGGCCGCCGATCCGGAAGAGGAGCCGCCCGGCGTGCGGGTGGCATCGAACGGATTGGTCGTCGCTCCGGGATGCGAGCCGCCCAGTTCCGCCGTCACCGCCTTGGCCAGGATCACCGCGCCGGCCTGGCGCAGCGCCCATACGGCGGCATTGTCGCGCTTGGGGAAATTGCCCTTGAAGGCCTCGCAGCCCATCTGCGTGGGCATGTCCTTCGTCTCGAGCAGGTCCTTGATGGCGAGCGGCATGCCGTCGATCGACGAGAGCGGCTTGCCGGATTTCCAGCGTGCGGCGCTGGCGTCGGCGGCCTCGCGGGCTCCGGCTTCGTTGATCGCGGGGAAGGCCTTCACCACCGGCTCGCGCGCCGCCACCGTCTCCAGGCAGCGTTCTAGATACGCACGCGGCGTGTCGCTGCCGTCGGCGAAGCGCTCCGCGGCGTCGTGAAAGGTGAGCGGCTTGAAATCCTTGTACGCGGTCATCGCTGGTCCGTTCCGATGTTGAGGATCCGGACCCTAACACGAGAGATCAGCGCACCCGATAGCGCTCGATCGCGTCGGGATCGAAAGTGAAGCCGAGGCCCGGGCGGTCCGGCACGGCGATGCAGCCATCCTCGACCTTGATCGCTTCGCGATAAAGCTTCGACGTCCACGGCATGTATTCCAGCCATGTCGTGTTGGCAAAGGCGCCGAGGATGCCGATGCTCTGCTGCGTGAAGAGATGGTTCGAGATCGCAATGTCGTGCGCGGCGGCGAGATGCGCCACCTTCACGAACTCGCTGACACCGCCGACGCGGCCGAGATCGGCCATCCAGATGTCGGCCGCACCATGTGCCAGCATCTCGCGGAAGCCATAGCGTGTCGCCTCGGTCTCGCCGCTGGCGATCGGCGTGTCGAGTGCTGCCGCGACCCTGGCTGAGCCGCGATGATCGTAGGGGGCTACCGGCTCCTCGAACCAGGTGAGATCGAAGGCTTCGAGCTTGCGGCCGAGCCGTATCGCATGATCGGCGGTGAAGCCGCGGCTGGCGTCGCACATCAGCGAGACCCTGGGACCGATCGCCTTGCGCACCGCCGCGACCCGCTCGACGTCCTCTTCGACATGCTTCTTGCCCACGCGCATCTTCACGCCGCTGAATCCCTCGGCAACGTAACCGGCCGCTTCCTTCGCCAACTCGTCGGGCGTCGCGGAGAGCCACAGGCCGGCGCTCGAATAGACGGGAAGGCGGTCGTGCGCCGCGCCCAGCATGTGGGTGACCGACTGCCCGAGCGCCTTGCCTTTGGCATCCCACAACGCGGTATCGACTCCTGCGAGACCGAAGATCGTCACGCCCTTGTGGCCAAGGAAGTAAAGCTCGCGCCACATCCGCTCCCAGAAGCGCTCGGCATAGCGAATGTCTTCGCCGACGAGCGCGGGCTTCAGACTGTCGACCATGGCGCGCAGCACTTCGATGCGCCGTCCGCCAAGCGTGAACAGGAAGCTCTCGCCGGTCACGCCGATGTCAGTGTCGATGAAAATCAGCACCGCGCCGATGCGGTCGTTGCTGACGCCGCTCGAGTTGCGCGTTGGCCGGTCGAGCGGCACTTCGACGAGGACGGTCCTGAGATCGGTAACGCGCATGACAGTGTCTCCCTGGATCACCGGATTCGTCATCGGCGCCGTCACGAAAGTGTGTGAGGCGCGCGATGAACCGGCTTTGGAACAACGGCGTACCACACGGTGAAGAGGCTGCAAGACCTGTAGTCCTCTCGGGCCGATGGCGAGCGCGCCGTCGTTGGTCGCAAAACGAACAAGCATCCAACTGGAGAAAACATATGCTCAAGCGTCAAACGCTGATCGCTGCTGCGGCCCTGTGCGTGCTCTCGATCGCTCCTGCCTTTGCCCAGACCATGGCGCCGGCTCCCGCGGCTGCGCCTGCGAACCCGATGGTCGGCGGCGCGCCGATGTATGCCAACAAGAACATCGTCGATAACGCGGTCAATTCGAAGGACCACACCACGCTCGTCGCCGCCGTGAAGGCCGCGGGCCTCGTCGAGACGCTGCAGGGCCCGGGCCCGTTCACGGTGTTCGCGCCGACCAACGCCGCCTTCGCCAAGCTGCCGCCGGGCACCGTCGAGATGCTGGTGAAGCCCGAGAACAAGGCCAAGCTCACCAAGATCCTGACCTGCCATGTCGTCGCCGCCAACGCGATGTCGCCGGCGATCGCCAAGATGATCGCCGATGACAAGGGCACGCATCCCGTCAAGACGGTGGGCGGCTGCGTGCTGCAGGCCAAGATGATGGGCGACAAGATCACGCTGACCGACGAGAACGGCAACGTCGCCACGGTGACGATCGCCGACGTGAAGCAGTCGAACGGTGTCATTCATGTGATCGACACGGTTCTCCTGCCGAAGGGCTAGATTTCCCGATCCTTTGGACGGTGGCGGCGGCGGGGCTTTTCCCCGCCGCTTCCATTTGCGCTAGGGTATCCGCATCCATTGTGCCGGGCGTCCGTTGCCCGGAAGCGCCTGAGTCGGCGCAGGAATGTCGGGAGGCGGATTCATGGTGTCGAGACGTCCGCGCATCGAGGGATTCGCGATCATTTCCGCCGAGGGCATGATCGCGGCATCGGACGGCTCGTTTCCGGAGAACCTGAAGATTCCGGCGGATCAGAAATTCTATCAGGACTCGGTCGATCGCGCGGCCGCCGTCGCCAATGGCCGGCATTCGTCGGAAGGCGGCCCGAAGGAAGCGGCGCGGCGGCGGATCATCCTGACGAGACGGGTCGAGCGCGTGATCGCCGATCCCGACAATGCCAATGCCGTTCTCTGGAATCCCGCCTCGGCGCCGTTCGAGGAGGCGTGGCTCAAGCTCAATCTAGAAGGCGGAACCCTGGCCGTCGTCGGCGGCACCGATGTTTTCGGCCTGTTCCTCAACATCGGCTACGACTCGTTCTTCCTGACCCGCGCTGAGGGCCACGTGCCGCGTGGCCGTCCTGTCTTTCCCGGCGTCGGCAAGAACGCGACGGCGGAAGAGGTGCTACAGAAGCACGGCATGGTCCTGCGCGAAACCCGCATGCTCGACCCCGCGACCAACACGCGCGTCGAGGAATGGGTGCCGAAGGGCTAAGTCCACTTGACGCGAACCTGGCTACCGGATCGCACAACACCAACCTCATGCTGAGGAGGCTACGCAAGCAGCCGTCTCGAAGCATGGGCTACACACACCACGCCTGTTGCCCATCCTTCGAGACGCGGCCTGCGGCCGCTCCTCAGGATGAGGTTCCTTTTGAAAGCGGCTGACGGGGGATCCCTAAAACTCCACCACCAGCCCGTCATGCGCGGCTTCGAGCTTGATCTCCGAACCGCGTCCCAAAAGCTCGGCACTCATATGCGTGACGATGGTGCGTTTGGCGCCGATCTGCGGCAGGTGGTTCATCAACGTCGTGTAGTCGATGTGGTATTTCATCATCTTGTCGAAGAAGTAGGCCTCGCAGATGAACAGGTCTGCGTCGCGGGCGGCGGGGATCAATTCTTCCACCCATTCGGTGTCGCCCGAATAGGTCAGCACCTTGCCCCCGGTCTCGATGCGCAGCGCGTAGGAGGGGGCGCCGCTATAGTGCTTCATCAGATACGGCGTCACGGCAAGGCCGTTCATCTCGACCCGCTCGTGCAGCTCCAGCTCGCGGATTTCCAGCTCGAACTTGCGCTGCACCTGGGTCGAGCCCGCGAACATCGCTTCCATGATGATCATCAGCCGGTCGCGAAAACCGGGTGGGCCGGCCAGTAGCAGCGGCGCGGTGCGCCGGCTGACGAGCTGGGCGTCGAGCAGGAAGAAGGGAAGGCCCGCGAAGTGATCGCCATGCAGGTGGCTCACCAGCACGGTGGAGATCGCGTTAGGCTCGACTTCCCATTTGCGAATGGCGACCATGGACGACGCGCCGCAATCCACCAGCAGGTGGCCGTGGTCGGCGCGCTCGACGTGGAAACACGTGTTGAACCGTCCGCCGCTGCCGAAGGCATCGCCGGAGCCGAGAAACTGCAAGCGCATAGGTTAGGGCGCCTGCTCCAGGCTGGAGACCGTATTGGTGAGCGTGGTGCGGCGCATGTCGCGCACTTCGCTCGAGTTGAAGCGGCGGGCGCGGTGCATGGTGGCGCGGTTGTCCCACATCACCAGGTCGTGCGGCCGCCACACATGGGCGTAGACGAACTGGCGCTGCGTCGCGTGCTCGGTGAGGTCGCGCAGGAAGGCGCGGGCTTCCGGCATCGGCCAGCCCTCGATGCCGCCGGCATGGCTGGCGAGATAGAGCGAGAGGCGGCCGGAGCCGGGATGGCGACGCACCAGACGCTGGCGCACCGGCGCCCACTTCTCGCGCTCGGCCTCGGTGAAATCCTCGAAGCCCAGCATGCCGCGCGAGAAGATCTGGCTGTGGAGGCAGATGAGATCCTGGACCTCGCGCTTCTCCGCCTCGCTCAGCGCATCGTAGGCCGCGCGCATGTCGGCGAACTCGGTATTGCCGCCCGCCGACGGGATCGTGCGCGCCGACAGGAGTGAATAGAGCGCCGGCACTTCCTTGAACGAGCTGTCGGAGTGCCAGAGCTGGTTGCCCAGGCTGAACAGGCGGCGGCGATCGTCGCGCGCCAGCACGTTGCCGTCGCGGTCGAGGTTCGAGATGTCGTTCAGGTCCATGCTCATGCGCCGTTCCTCGGGCGGCATGATGTCACCGGTCGCCTGCTCCAGCGGACCCAGCTGGCGGCTGAACGCGAGCTGGCTCTCGTCGTCCAGCTTCTGGTCGCGGAACACCAGCACGCCGTACTCGTTCATCCCGTCATGGATGAAGGCGACTTCCTCGTCGCTGAGCCGATGCGTGAGGTCGATGCCCGAGACTTCGCCGGCGAAGAACGGACGGTTCTGAGGATCGAGGGGGCGTATGGATCTGGTCATGGTAGGGGGAGGCTAGCGCGGAAGCGGACGAACGGCGAGGCGCGACGACGGCATTTTGCTATGTTGGCTCGCAATGCAGCATGACCCACCCGTTCCGCCGCGCCGCAACATCGGCAAGGCGGAACTGTTCCTCGGCTTCCTCAAGATCGGCCTGCTGGGCTTCGGCGGCGTGGCGCCATGGGCCCGCCACATCATCGTCGAGGAGAGGCGCTGGCTCACCGACCGCGAGTTCGCCGAAATCTTGGGAATCGGACAGATCCTGCCGGGGCCGAACACCGTCAACGCCGCCGTCATCATCGGGGACCGAAACCAGGGCATCGTCGGCGTCCTGCTCTGTCTGCTGGGGCAGATGGCGATGCCCCTGGTGATCGTGACCGCGCTTGCAATCGTCTACGAACGTGTCGCTGCGATCCCCGAGGTGGGGGCCGCGTTGACCGGCGCGGCGGCGGCCTCCGCGGGCCTCGTTCTGGGCACGGCGCTCAAGATGATCCGCAACATAAGGCCGACGTCGCTTTCCTATGCCATCGGTGCCGCGGGGTTTGCGGCGATTGGCCTGCTTCGCTGGCCGCTCGTGCCCGTTGTCCTCGTGCTGGTGCCATCCGCCATTGCCGTGGCCTGGTGGGAGCGCCGCAAGTGACCGGCGTGCTCGCCGAACTGGCGCGGACTTTCGCTCTCCTGTCTCTGGTTTCGATCGGCGGCGTCAACGCGCTGCTCCCCGAAATCCACCGCCAGGTCGTCGACATCCACGGCTGGATGACCGACGCGGCCTTCGCGAGCGCCTTCGCCATCGCCAATGCCTCGCCCGGTCCCAACGTGATCTTCGTCAGCCTGATCGGCTGGCAGGTCGCGGGCCTGTCCGGCTTGCTGGTGGCAACGCTCGCCCTGCTGATCCCGTCGAGCGCACTTGCCTACTTTGCCGGCCGCATCCTCACGCGCTGGTCGCATCATTGGGCCGTGGCGCTCGTGCGCGACGCGCTGGTTCCGGTCGCGCTCGGCCTGATGCTGGCCTCCGGCATTTCCATGATGCGCACCGTCGACCACGACACCGTCACGGTGCTGATCAGCCTCGCGACGGCCACCTTCGTCTACACGACCCGTCGCAATCCGCTCTGGGCGCTGTCGGCCGGCGCAATCGTGAACGTGGCGGCGCTGCACCTTTTCTGAACGGAGAAGTCGCGCGGCGATGATTTGCGATATCGCGATCCGGCGTCCACAGGAGGAAATAATGTAACGAATTGAGTGGGTTGACGGCCGAATGGGTCGCGGTTACATTTGAACAGTTATTCAAATGTCCAAACCAAAGAAAACCCTCCTGCCCGACGATCACGCTGTGGCGCTGGCCGACCTGTTCCGACTGCTGGGCGATCCGACCCGGCTGAAGATCGTGGTCTCCTGCTTGCGCACGCCGCTCGCCGTGTCGGACATCGCCGACCGGCTCGGCCTCTCGGTGTCGCTGGTGAGTCATCACCTGCGGCTTCTCAAGGGGGCACGCCTGGTTCGGGCCGACCGGCAGGGCAAGCAGGTCTACTACGAGGCCGACGACCTCCATGTCCGCCGCATGGTCGAGGACATGGTCACCCACATTGCGGAGCACTGAAATGAGCGCCCATTGCTGCGATCACGGTCACGAGCACGCCAATGCCGCGGCGAGTTCTCCTGCCTACAAGCGCGTCCTGTGGATCGCGCTTGCGGTGAACCTCGCCATGTTCGTCGTCGAGATCGGCGCCGGCGTCGCCGCGCAGTCGGTCTCGCTGCTGGCCGACTCGCTCGACTTCCTGGGCGATGCCGGCAATTACGGCATCAGCCTGTTCGTGCTCGGCATGGCGCTGCACTGGCGCGCCCGCGCCTCGCTGCTGAAGGCTGCCAGCATGGGCGCCTTCGGCCTGTGGGTCGCCTTCACCACGATCGGCCACGCGATGGCCGGCACGGTGCCGGAAGCGCCAGTGATGGGCATCGTTGGCGCGTTGGCGCTGGCCGCCAACTTCGGCGTGGCGCTGCTGCTCTATCGCTGGCGTGAAGGCGACAGCAACATGCGCTCGGTGTGGATCTGCACGCGCAACGATGCGATCGGCAATCTCGCCGTCCTGGCCGCCGCCGCCGGCGTGTTCGGCTCGGGCAGCGGCTGGCCGGACTATGTCGTCGCGGCGATCATGTCCGGCCTGGCCCTGGTCGGCGCCTTCCAGGTGACGCGCCAGGCGATTGCCGAGCTGCGTCAGTCCGGGGAGGCGTCAGCCCAGGCCCACACTCACGCGGTCGGGAGCTTGTAGTCCTCGAACTGCTTGCGCAGCGCCGTCTTCAGGATCTTGCCGGTGGCGCCGTGCGGGATAGCGTCGATGAACTGCACGTCGTCCGGCATCCACCATTTGGCGATCTTGCCTTCGAGGAATTTCAGGACATCGCCTTTCTCGACCGAGGCGTCGGGACGGCGGACGACGATGAGAAGGGGCCGCTCGTCCCACTTCGGATGGGCGACCCCGATCACCGCAGCCTCGGCCACGCCGGGGCAGCCCATGGCGGCATTCTCGAGGTCGATCGAGCTGATCCACTCTCCGCCCGACTTGATCACGTCCTTCGAGCGGTCGGTGATCACCACGGAGCCATCGGGCTCGATCTTGCAAACGTCGCCGGTGTGGAACCAGTCGTCCTCGACGAACTGGTTCTTTCCGTCGCCTTTCATGTAGCCCTTCACGATCCACGGACCGCGTACGACCATGTTGCCGGAGACGGTGCCGTCATGCGGCAGGTCGTTGCCGGCATCGTCGACGATTTTCATCTCGCAGCCGAACACCGGCCGGCCCTGCTTGGCGGTGATGGCGAAGCGGTCGGCGTCGGGCAGGTCGCGCTCGCCCCTGTTGAAGCGGGTCAGGGTGCCGAGCGGGCTCATCTCGGTCATGCCCCAGCCCTGGGCGACCTCGACCTCGTGCTCCTTCCAGAATCGCTCGATCATCGCGTAAGGCACGGCCGAGCCGCCGATCAGGGTGCGCTTGACCGAGTCCATCTTGAGTTTGTTCTGCTGACAGTAGTCGAGCAGCGCCAGCCACACGGTCGGCACGCCGGCCGACAGCGTCACCTTCTCCTTGTCGAGCAGCTCGTAGATGCTGGCGCCGTCGAGCTTGAAGCCCGGGAAGACCAGCTTGGTGCCGCAGAAGGGGCCGGCATAGACGAGGCCCCAGGCGTTGGCATGGAACATCGGCACGACCGGCAGGATGGTCGTGTCGGGATCGAGCGCGAGGACGGGGCCCGAGCACATCATCATCGAATGGATCATCGTCGAGCGGTGCGAGTAGAGCACGCCCTTCGGATTGCCGGTGGTGCCCGACGTGTAGCAGAGCGACGAGGCGGTCTTCTCGTCGAACTCGGGCCATTTGAGGACGCCTGGCTTGCCGGCGATCAGCTCCTCGTAGCAGAGCATCTTGGGAATCTTGGCCGAGGTCGGCATGTGCGCGCGATCGGTCATGACCACGACATGCTTCACCGTCTTGAGCTGGTCGTAGACGGCCTCGACGACCGGCACGAGGTTCAGGTCGACGAAGATGATCTGGTCTTCGGCGTGGTTGGCGATGTAGGCCACATGCTCGGGCGCCAGGCGCGGGTTAAGCGTGTGCAGTACGGCGCCGATGCCGGAGATGCCGAAGTAGAGCTCGAAATGCCGGTAGGTGTTCCAGGCGATGGTGCCGACCCGGTCCCCGAGCTTGATGCCCAGCCCCTGCAGCGCTTCCGCCAGTTGCTTGGCCCGCTTGTGCGCGTCCTTGTAGCCGTAGCGATGGATCGGCCCCTCGACGGTGCGCGTCACGATTTCGACGTCTGGATAGGCGGCGGCCGCATAATCGATGATCTGCGAGATCAACAGCGGACGGTCTTGCATCAAACCCTGCATGGCGTTCCCTCTTTTACGCGTGCCGCTCGATATGAAGGCTTCTTAGGGGTAGGAGCGGCTTGATGTCCGGTTCTAGACCGAGTCCTTGCCCGCCGGGAAGGCTGACGCTCCCGTCACGGACTGAAAAAACATCCTGCAGAACGTCCTCGCGCAGCGGGTTGGGGTTGGCGTCGACCTCCAGCAGGCCGGGCCCGCGAACGGCGGCCAGCAGGTGCAGCGAATGGAGGAGCCCGACGCCGCCACCCAGGAAGTGCGGACAGAAGGTGCGCCCAGCCGCCAGCGCGGCCCGGGCGACCGGCTGGCAGCCTGAATGGCCACCCCATTTTGCGGAATCGGGCTGGATCACGCCGAACAGGCCACTGTCGATCGCCTTCTGGAAAAGACCGGCGCCGCGCAGGTTCTCGCCACCGGCCAGGCGGGTCGGCGACACCGCGGCAACCTGCGTCCACTCGGTGAGCGGCCGGTCGGCCATCAACGGCTCCTCGATCCAGCCCAGTCCGAACTCCGCGAGCTTCGGCACCATCGCGCAGGCGCTGCGCAGGTCCCAGCCCTGGTTGGCATCGACCATCAGGCGCTCGCCGTCCTTCAGTTCGGCGGCCACCGGACGAAGCGAGCCAAGGTCGGTCTCCTCGCCGAAGCCGACCTTGATCTTGAAGGCGCGATAGCCGGCGGCACGCATGCGGCCCACCGTGTCGTAGGCGGCGCGGCCGGGGTTGAGCCCCGAGGCATAAACCGGCACGACGGCATCGTCGGTGCCGCCGAGCGCGCGCCACAACGGCAGGCCGCGCTTGCGGGCGCGCAGGTCGTGGATCGCCAGGTCAAGGCCGGCCGCCGCGCCGGAAAGGGCGCCCGCGTCGCCGCTCTGCACGCGCAGCACATGCAGCGCGCGATCGATCTCGCCCCACAGGCCGACCGGGTCGTCGATCGACTTGCCGAGCGCGCGCGGCGCGACGATATCGGCGAGGAGGATCGCGCGATGCTCGGCGGCGGCATTGGGGAAGTTGCACCAGATCTCCCCCCAGCCGCGGGCGCCGTCGGAATCCTCGACGCGGACGAACACGGCGGCGCGTTCGGTCATGGTGCCGAAGGAGGTGCGGACGGGCTCCTTGATCGGGGTGCGGAAGACGTGGGCTTCGACGCGGGCGAGGGTTGCGCCGCTCATATGCGGTTACTCATTCGAGCGTGATTTCCTTCTCGACGATGATCTTGCCGTAGAGCGCGCGGTCGGTGTCGCTCAGCGCCTTGGACCTGGCCGGCATGCCGGCGGGCGGGAAGGGCACGTCATTCCGCCGCCTGCTGCGCGGTGTTGAGGACGTCGTAGTTCCGCTTCAGGTACCAGGTCATGTAGTCGCTGTACCAGGTGGTCGGGTATTTCGGCGGCTTGTCGGGACCGACGGTGGTCGGCACGGCGGCGACCGGCCAGTCGATGCCGCTGTCGCAGAAGAAAGGCAGCGCATAGCGCGCGCCGGCCGTCTTGTTGATTGCGCGGTGCGGCGTCGCCAGGAAGAGATCGTTGGTGTAGCGCTGCAGCATCTGCCCGCCGTTCACGACATAGGCATTGTCGATCGCGGGCATGTCGATCCAGGTCCCGGCCTGGCTGCGGATCGACAGGCCCTGAACCTCGTTGGGCGCCAGCAGTGTCAGGAAGCTGGTGTCGGTGTGAGGCGCCAGGCCGAATTCGTCCTCGATCGGCCCTTCCTGAGGCGGATAGTGCGTCATGCGCATCGAGAACATCGGCTCGGAGAAGGCCGTGTCGAAATAGTTGGCGGGAAGGTCGAGGGCGCGGGCGTAGAGCCGCACCATCCTTTGCACCAGCCGTTCCATCTCGTTGCAGTAGTCGATCACCGTATCGCGGAAGCCCGGCAGGTCGGGCCAGCGGTTGAGGCCGCGGAAGCGGCGGCCCGACAGCACGTCGGGATGGTCGGGCGCCATCTCGCGCTTCACGAAGAAGGCCTCGTTGAGATTGGCCTTGGTGCCGGTCTGGACGGTCGAGGTGCGCAGCGTGTTGCCGCGCATCGGCAGGTAGCCGGTATTGTGCTGGTCGAGCTTCAGTTCGAGCTTCTTCTCGATCGGCTGGTCGTGGAAGCGCTTCACCTCGGCGAACATCCGGGCGATCTTCCCGCGTGCGATGCCGTGGTTGACGATGAAGTAGAAGCCGATCTCCGTCAGCGCGAAGCGCAGCTCCTTCGCCGTCCGGTCCATCGCGCCGGCCTCGCCCGCCAGATAGGGGCCGAGATCGATGACGGGGATCGTTTCGGTGGCCACGCTCTGCTCCTCCTCGGGCTCCCTATTCGGCCCGGAAACGACGATAATGACGCCGAAGCGCGGCAACGGTCCAGCGCGCGGACGGAAGGAATTTCGATGGCGTTCGGTATCCTGGCCTTGCTGACGGCGGCGCTCTTCGCCGGTGCGGCCTTCTATGTGAGTTTCGCCGAGCACCCGGCGCGGTCCGAACTCGACGACCGCGCGCAGCTCCAGCAGTGGAAGTTCGCCTACAGGCGCGGGACGATGATGCAGGGCGCGCTGGCCGCGCTGGGGTTCGTGCTTGGCATCGCGGCATGGTGGCAGAGCCGCGACGAGCTCTACATCGTCGGCGCCATCTTCATGGGCGCCAACTGGGCCTATACGGCGCTGATGATCATGCCGGTCAACAACGAACTGAAGGCCATTGCCCTCGACGAGGCCGGCGAGGACAGCCACACGCTGCTCCGCCGCTGGGGCAAGCTCCACGTCAAACGCACGATGCTGGGCGTCGGCGCGACCGGGCTGTTCCTGTGGGCGGTGTTGAGTCGATAACGACTTGCCTCCCCCGTCTTACGGGGGAGGGAAGTAGAAAGTGGAGCCTCTAGGCCGTCGGCAGCTTGTAGTCCTTGAAGTCCTCGCGCAGGCGGGTCTTCAGGATCTTGCCTGTCGCCGTGTGCGGGATCGCCTCGACGAACTGGATGTCGTCGGGCAGCCACCACTTGGCGACCTTGGTCGCCAGGAACTCGACCAGCTCCTTCTTGTCGATCTCGGCGTCCGGCTTCTTGTGGACGATGAGGAGCGGGCGCTCGTCCCATTTCGGATGGGCGATGCCGATGACGGCGGCCTCCGCGACGCCGGGATGGGCCATGGCGGCGTTCTCGAGGTCGATCGAGCTGATCCACTCGCCACCCGACTTGATCACGTCCTTCGAACGGTCGGTGATCTGCATGTAGCCGTCGGGATCGATGGTGGCGACGTCGCCGGTGGCGAACCAGCCGCCGCCCTTGCCCTCGATGTCACGCAGGACCTCGCCGCCTTCGCCCTTGAAGTAGCCCGAGGTGATCCAGGGGCCGCGCACCAGCAGGTCGCCGAACGCCTTGCCGTCGCGGGGCAGCTCCTTGCCGGCATCGTCGACGATCATCATGTCGACACCGTAGGGCGGGCGGCCCTGCTTCAGGCGGACTTCCAGCAGTTCCTTCGGCGAAAGCTTGTGATGCTTCTCCTTGGGATGATTCACCGTGCCGAGCGGGCTCATTTCGCTCATGCCCCAGGCGTGCAGCACCTCGACGCCGTAATCCTTGTCGAAGGTCTCGATCATCGCCGGCGGCGCGGCCGAGCCGCCGATCACGGCCTGCTTCACGGTCGAGAGCGTGAGCTTGTTGGCCTTCATGTGGTTCAGCAGGGCGAGCCACACGGTCGGTACGCCGGCGGTGAAGGTGACGCGTTCCTTCTCGAACAGCTCGTGGAGGCTCGCACCATCGAGGGCGACACCGGGGAAGACGAGCTTCGCGCCGACGAGGGCGGCCGAGTAGGGCAGGCCCCAGGCATTGACGTGGAACATCGGCACCACTGGCAGGATCACCGAGCGCGCCGAGAGGTTCAGCGTATCGGGCAGCGCCGCGCCGTAAGCGTGCAGGATGGTCGAGCGGTGATGATACAGCACGCCCTTGGGGTTGCCCGTCGTGCCCGACGTGTAGCAAAGCGACGAGGCGGTGCGCTCGTCGAATTCCGGCCATTCGTAAGTGCCGGGCTCGCCCGCGATCAGCTCCTCGTAGACCAGCAGGTTGGGGATCTTGCAGTCGGCGGGAATGTGCGCGCGGTCGGTCATCGCAACGACATGACGCACGCCCTTCATCTGAGGCAGCAGCTTCTCGACGGCGGGGAGCAGGTTGAGGTCGACGAAGAGGAGCTGATCCTCGGCGTGATTGACGATGTAGACGATCTGCTCCGGGAAGAGTCGCGGATTGATCGTGTGGCAGACCGCGCCCATGCCGGAGATGCCGTAATAGAGCTCGAAATGGCGGTAGCCGTTCCAGGCCAGCGTGCCGATGCGGTCGCCGACCTTGATGCCGAGCTTGAGCAGCGCCTCGGCCACCTTCTTCGCGCGCTTGTTCGCATCGCGATAGGTGTAGCGATGGATCGGACCTTCGACGGTGCGCGAGACGATTTCGGTATCGCCGTGGTTGAGGGTGGCATGCTCGATGAGCTGCGAAATCAGAAGCGGGCGATCCTGCATGAGGCCGAGCATCGGGGCGTCTCTCCTGTCGTGTCGTCTGGCGGCTGGGCGCCAATTGCCTTAGTTTGAGAAGACATCCTTTGGGGGAAAATCGATGAAACGGTCAAGCTGGGGCAGCGCCTCTGCAATCGGCGGACTGGCCGGCGCCTGGGCTTTCCCCGCATCTGCGCAGGCGGTGACGGGCGGGCAGGGCGCCGCGGCCGGCTTCCTGACGCTGATGACCGAGCGATTCGAATTCACCGTCTCCCAACTTCCCGCACTCGGCGCGCATCTCCTCAAGATTCCGCAGATGGTCGACGGCCGCACGGCGCTTCTGCTGGTCGGCATCGTCGTGGCCGGTCTCGTGGCGGAAGCGATCGCGCGTCTGCTCCTGAGCCGTGCGCGCGTTCGGGGCTTCGATCGGCTGGTCGGCAAGACGCCGCTACGCGCCTTCTTCCGTGCCCTGCTGCTCGATGCCCTGGCACTGGTCGCCCTGGCGGTCGCCGGCCGGCTCGTGCTGGGCCAGCTCGGTCCGGCGGACAGTCTCGGCGGCCAACTCGGTCAGATCGTGCTGCATGCGCTGGTCTACTGGCGCGGCTTCAACCTGGTGTTCCGCGCCTTCCTGCGTCCCGCCACGCCCGAGGGCCGCATCGCCCCGGTCGACGACCGCTCTGCGGCCCGCCTGCTGGTCGCCCTCAATCTCGTGGTGTTCCTGCCGTTGCTGGCAAGCCTCGTGGCGCGCGGGCTCACGATCACGGGCGCCACGCGCGAGATGACCGGCGCCGCCATCATCCTCTATGTACCGGTGATCGCGCTGCTGCTGCTCTCGATCGTCTGGCGCTACCGCCTCGACATGGCGGCCTGGCTGACGGCCATGGTGCCGACCACCGGCTTCACCCGTCAGCTGAAGCTCGACGCGGCGCGTAACTGGTGGATGGCGGGGCTCGTTTTCTACGCCTTGATCGGCCTCGCGGCGATCTACGCGGCGCTGACCGAGAACGGCACCGCCTCGCGCGGCCTGTCGACCATCGAGTCGGCTCTGATCGCGCTACTGCTGTTCGAGACGCTGATGCACCGCGTCACGCGCCACATCGTCTCCGAGCTGCCGATGGCGGGCGACGTGGTGGCAGACTGCGTGCGCCTGCTGGTTCGCCTCTACGTCGCGATCCTCATCGCCGAAGCGCTGATGGTGCGCGTGCTGGCCGCCGCCACGCCCGACGAATGGGTGGCCCATGATCGTGGCGCCAAGTTCGCGGCGCTGAGCGCGGTGGCGATCTATGCCGGCTGGCGGTTCCTGAAGTACCGCATGGATTCCTACATCGCCTCCAATCCGCTGCCGTCGGCCGACGTGTCGGGCGACTCGGAGGAAGACGTACAAGTCGCGGCCTCGCGTCTGCGCACCCTGATGCCGCTGCTGCGTGTGGTGGCTGGCGCGACCATCGCCGTCGTCGGCGGCTTGCTCGTCCTGTCGGAACTGGGCGTCAACATCACGCCGCTGATCGCCGGCGCCTCGGTGTTCGGCCTCGCCGTGTCCTTCGGCAGCCAGTCGCTGGTGCGGGACATCGTGTCGGGCATCTTCTTCCTGGCAGAGGATTCCTTCCGGATCGGCGAGTATGTCGACTGCAGCAAGGTCAAGGGCACGGTCGAAGGCTTCAGCGTGCGTTCGCTGAAGCTGCGCCACCAGAACGGCCAGCTGCACATCGTGCCGTTCGGCCAGGTCGGCCACATCACGAACTTCAGCCGCGATTGGACGGTGGTGAAGTTCAACATCGCCTTCGCCAACGGCACGGACGTCGAGTTGCTGCGCAAGACTGTCAAGAAGATCGGCCTGGCGATGATGGAAGAGCCGCAGTTCAAGCCCATCCTGTTGCAGCCGCTGAAGATGCAGGGTGTCGTGGACATCAAGGACAATTCGGTGATCGTGCGTTTCAAGTTCATGGCACGGCCGAAGAACCCGACGATGGTGCAGCGCATGGCGATCCGGCGCATGTACGACCAGTTCCCGGCGCTGGGCATCCAGTTCGCCACCGGCAACAACTATCCGTTCCCCTTGCCGGCGACGCCGGCCGTGCCGCCGCAGGCCTCCGAACAGGCGGCCAAGCCCGTGGTGCCCGCCGAGACGGCGCCCAAGGCCGCCGAATAGACCTTCAGAGGATCAGAGGAGATGACCATGCAGAAGCGCAGACTTGGAAAGTCCGATCTCGAGTTCGTCCCCATCGCCTTCGGCGGCAACGTCTTCGGCTGGACTGCGGACGAGGCGACCTCGCACAAGCTGCTCGACGCGTTCGTCGACGAGGGATTTTCCTTCGTCGATACCGCCGACGTCTATTCGCGCTGGTTTCCGGGCAACAAGGGCGGCGAGAGCGAGACGGTGATCGGGACCTGGCTGAAGAAGGATCCGTCCAAGCGTGACAGGATCGTGCTGGCCACCAAGTGCGGCATGGGGCTGCCGAGCGGCGCGCTGTCGTCGAAGAACATCCGGGAGTCGGTCGACGCCTCGCTGAAGCGGCTCAATACCGACCGCATCGATCTCTTCCAGTCGCACAAGGACGACAAGGACACGCCGCAGGAGGAGACGCTGTCGACCTATGGCGACCTCGTGAAGGCCGGCAAGATCCGGTTCATCGGCGCCTCCAACTTCGATGCGCCGCGCCTGGCCGAGGCCGCGAAGATCTCCAGGGAGAAGGGCCTGCCGCGCTACGAGAGCCTGCAGCCGCATTACAATCTGATGGAGCGCGGCCTGTTCGAGGGACCGCTGGAGGACGAGTGCCTGAAGGAGGGGATCGGCGTGATCCCGTACTACTCGCTGGCCAGCGGCTTCCTGACGGGCAAGTACCGGACCGAGGCGGATGTCGGCAGCGCCCAGCGCGGCGCGGGCGTGAAGAAGTACATCAACCCCAAGGGCACGGCGGTGCTCAAGGCGCTCGACGACGCGGCCGCCAGGACCCATGCCACGCTGGCGCAGGTGGCCCTTGCCTGGCTGCTGCAGCGCAAGTCGATCACCGCGCCGATCGTCAGTGCGACCAGCCTGAAGCAGCTCGACGACGTGCTCAACGCGACGACCCTGGAACTCGATTCGGAATCGCTGGCCGCGATCGACAAAGCGAGCGCGCCCGGCTGAGAAACGGAGAGCCCGATGCTCGTCTTCCGCCAGCTCTTCGACCCGACCTCGTCGACCTATACCTATCTGCTGGGCTGCAGCGTCTCGAAGGAGGCGCTGCTGATCGACCCGGTGTTCGAGCAGGCGCGGCGCGATGCGGCGCTGATCGGCGAACTCGGACTCACCCTCAAGTGGACGCTCGACACCCACGTCCATGCCGACCATGTGACCGGGGCCTGGCTGCTGAAACAGCGACTGGGCAGCGGGATCGCGCTGTCGGCGGCGTCGGGCGCGGCCGGCGCCGACCGGCTGCTGCAGGACGGAGACCGCGTCGAATTCGGCCGGCGGGCGCTCGAAGTGCGCTCGACACCCGGCCACACCTCGGGCTGCGTAACCTATGTGCTCGACGACGAGAGCATGGCCTTCACCGGCGACTGCATCCTGATCCGCGGCTCCGGTCGCACCGACTTCCAGCAGGGCGATCCGCGCGCCCTCTATCGCTCGGTTCGCTCGCGCATCTTCGCGCTGCCTGAGAGCTGCCTGCTCTATCCGGCGCACGACTATCGCGGCCTGACGGTTAGCAGCGTGATTGAGGAGAAGACCTTCAACCCACGCCTGGGCGGCGAGGTCGGCGAGAACGACTATGTCGGCTACATGAAGAACCTCGACCTGCCGCACCCCAAGAAGATCGACGAGGCGGTGCCGGCGAACATGCGCTGCGGCCAGCCCGGCAACGGCGCGAGTGCGCCCGCCGAGCCTGAGTGGGCGCCGCTCCGCTTTACGTTCGGCGGCGTCTGGGAAGTCGAGCCGCACTGGCTGGAGGAGAATCTCGGCAAGGTGAACGTGGTCGACGTGCGCGAGCCCGCCGAATTTTCGGGCCCGTTGGGCCATATCCGCGGCGCGGTGCTCGTCCCGTTGGGCGAGCTGGCCGCGAAGGCCAGGGAACTGCCGAAGGACAAGCCGGTCGTCGCCGTCTGCCGCGCTGGCAGCCGCTCCGCGCATGCGACGGCGATCCTGCAGAAGGCCGGCCTCGCCGACGTCGCGAACCTCCCCGGCGGCATGCTCCGCTGGCGCGCCGAGGGCCGCGCCGTCGAGGGCGGTTCGGCTTAGAACCGGCCGACAAAATAACCCGTCGTCTCGACCGAAGCCTCGCGAAGCGAGGCGTAGCGGAGAGACCTTCTCTCTACGATTAGCTGGCAATTTGCAGAGAGAAGGTCTCTCCGCTCCGCGACGGAGCCTGCCCCGAGGTCTTCCGAGGGGGCGCTCCGGTCGAGACGACGGATTTTTTGTTGATCGTCCGGAACTCAGAAACCGTACAGCTTCGACGGAGTATCGACCAGGATGGTCTGGCGGGCTGCCTCATCCGGTACCCAGTCCTCGAAGGTCTTGAGCGTGACCGGATAGGTCGTGACGCGGTTGAGGCCGGTGTCGGTGTGAGGCCAGTCGCTGGCCCACATCAGATGCTCCGGGCCGAAGGCGTCGAGCAGCATTGGCGCCGCCATGCGGGCGCGCTCCGGGCCGACGCGATAGGCGCCGCACATCACGACGAAGACGCGGCCGGTCCGGGCGCTTTCCAGCAGGACCTTGAAGCCGGGATCGCGCGCCGGTCCGAGAGTGCGGTCGAACATGCCGTAGTGGGGGATCACCACCTTGTGGCCGCCGTCGAGCAGGACCGGCAGCATCTCGGGCAGGCGCTTGCTCTCGACGTAGAGATGGATCGGCCAGTCGCGCTTCAAGGCCTCGCCCAGCATGTCGCCATAGGCCGACCATTGCGGCGTCGGCAGGCCGTAGATGGGAAAGCGCAACCCGCGCACGCCGATCCGCGCCATTTCCTCCCACTCCGCTGGGCTCGTCTCGACCGAGGGCGAGATCCACGGTGCGCCGCGGAAGCGTTGCGGCTCGGCCTTCAGCGCGCCGAACAGGTACGAATTGTCGTAGCCCAGGAACGAGGGCTGCAGCAGCACCGCGCGGCCGACGCCATTCGCTTCGGCCAGCGCGAGCAGCGTCTGCCACGAGGCATCGTAGTCGGGCGTATAACGCGCATCGACGGCGAGTTTCAGCCCGCGCACGAAGGCGTGCGTGTGGGCGTCGACCCACGGCGAGGGTGTCGCACCGGCCGACCGCGTTGTCGCGGCCGCCAGCGCCATCGATCCAAGTCCGCGGCGTGTGAGCTTCACGGCGGCAAGGTCGCGTCGCGCGATGTCTCGCGGAAGGTGAGGAGGGTGGCGATCGAGATGGCGGCGGCAGCCATGAACAGCCAGGCCGGGCTGAGGTCGACCTTCGTGCGGGCGATGAGCCAGGCCGCGGTGAGAGGCGTCAGGCCGCCGATCACGCCGAAGGCGATGTTGTAGCCCAGCGATACCGCCGTGCAGCGCACGCGCCCCGCCACCGCCTCGGTCAGGATCGAGGGGATGATGCCGAGGCCCATGCCGGCCGGCACGACCAGCGCGAGTTGTCCCACGAGGATCAGCGCCGGGTCGGGATGGTGCATCAGCCACAGGCACGGCACCGCGCCGATGAAGCCCAAGACCATCGCCGCCAGCATGAGCGGGCGGCGGCCGAGCCGGTCGGACAGCCAGCCCGACAGGAGCATCACCGGCAGCAGGAAGAACATGCTCGCGGTATTGATCTCGAGCGCACGTGCCGGTGCCACGCCGTCGACCGTCTGTAGCCAGGTCACGACGTAGAGGAACATCAGGTAGAAGCCGACGGCGTTGAAGATCGTGACGCCGGCGACGCGAAGCACGGCGCGGCCGTGATGGCGCAGGGTCTCGACCAGCGGCGAGCCGTGACCCGACGGCGGCAGCGTCTCTTCGACAATGACCTTGCGGATCCACCAGCCGACGATGCCGAGGACGAGGCCCAGCAGGAACGGGATACGCCAACCCCAAGCCGCCAGCGCATCCGCCGGCAGGACGGCGGCGAAGGTGGCGCCGATCGCCGAACCCAGCAGGAAGCCGCCGGTGGCGGCGAGCGAGCAGAAGCTGCCGACCAAGCCGCGCCGGCCGGTCGGAGCCTGCTCCACGAGGAAGACCATGGAGGTGGTGGCCTCGCCGCCGACCGACAGGCCCTGCACCATCCGCAGCAGGGTCAACAGGATCGGCGCGGCCATGCCGAGCGTTGCGTATCCCGGTAGCAGGCCGACCAGGAAGGTCGGCAGCGCCATGGCGGCGATCGAGAAGGTGAGGGCCGCGCGTCGGCCGTAGCGATCGCCGATATGGCCGACCACCATGCCGCCCAGCGGCCGCATCAGGTAGCCCAGCGCGAAGATGCCGAAGGCGGCCAGCACCTGGGCCACCGGGCTCTCGGCCGGGAAGAACACCCGTCCGATGGTCGCGGCGAAGTATCCGTAAATCGCGAAGTCGTACCATTCGAGCAAGTTGCCGATGGTGCCGGCGGCGACGGTGCGCCGTGTGCTGGTCGGGTTCATCCCGACGACTATGCCACGAGGCGGGAGGCCGCCATCAACTCCTTGAAGATTTTCCGGACGGATCGTCGGACAGGCCGGTCCGGTCGCTGAACGACACCGTGGCGACGAAGGAGACTGCAGCGGCGGCCACGATGAGGAAAGCGGGGCTGAGATCGTTCTCCGTCCGGTGGATCAGCCAGGCGGCCGCCAGGGGCGACAGGCCGCCCAGCACGCCGGCCGGCAGGTTGAATCCCAGCGCGACGGCCGTGCAGCGGATGTGCGCCGGGGTCGCCTCCACCATGAAGGCCGGTTCGACCCCGAACACGGTGCCGATGAGCAGCACGAACCCCAGCTGTCCCGCCAGCACGAGGAGCGGATCCGTGTGGTGGAGGAGCCAGAACAGGGGCACGGCGCCGACCATCGCGGCTGCCATCGCGGTCAGGAGCAGCTTGCGACGGCCGATCCGGTCGCTGAGCCAACCGGCCCCGAGATAGACGGGCAGGGCTGCGGCCATCGCCACGGTGTTGAAGGCGAGGGCGCGCACCGGCGTCACGCCGTCGACGAACTGCAGCCAGCTCACGAGGTAGAGGAACACGATGTAGAACGTCACGGCGCCCAGGGCGGCAATGCCCGCGAGGCGCGCCAGCAGCCCGAGATGATGCGTCAGCACTTCTCGAACGGGCGCTGCGACAGCTTCCGCCGCCCTCGGCGGCTCGGGCACTCTGCGTCGCAGCCAGATGCCCAGCAGCCCGACGGGAAGCCCCAGCAGGAACGGGAGACGCCAGCCCCAGTCCTGCAGGAGATCCGGCGGCATGACGGAGGTGAGGAGCGCGCCTGTGGCCGATCCCAGGAGTATCCCCGCCGTGCCGCCGCCGGTCGCCATCGCACCGGCCAGCCCGCGGCCGCGGGGACCCGCATGTTCGATCATGAAGATGAAGGCCGTGGGGCACTCGCCGCCGATCGACAGGCCCTGAACGATGCGCAGGACCGTCAGCAGCACGGGGGCCAGGATTCCCAAGGCCTGGTAGCCGGGGAGGATGCCGACGAGAAAGGTCGAGAAGGCCATCGCGGCCATCGAGAAGTTGAGCGCGGCGCGCCGGCCGTAGCGATCGCCAATGCTGCCCGACAGAAGGCTTCCTAGCGGCCGCATGAGACAGCCGATGGCGAAGACACCGAACGCCGACAACAGCTGCGCGACCGGGTTCTGGTGTGGAAAGAAGGCCTGCCCGATGGTGATCGCGAAGTAGCCGTAGATCGCGAAATCATACCATTCGAGGACGTTGCCGATGGCGCCGGCTCCGACGATTCGTATTTTCTCGGAAAGCATCTGCCTATCCCGCGCCAGCGACGTCAGTTGCCCTTCTTCTCGATGTTCCAGAAGACGGGGATCGGGCTCGTCACCACGCCGCTGAGGCGATCGGAGCGAGTCGCGGTCGGCAGCGTGTACTGGCCGAGCGGGACGTGCGTGCCGTAGGTGATGGCGCGGGCCTGCAGATCGGCGGCGATCTTCTTGCGGTTCTCGAGGTCGGGCGCTCGCGCGAAGGCGTCGCGCAGCTTCTCGACCTCGGCGTCGCATGGCCAGCCGAAATTGGCCTTGTCGCACGAGGCGGTGAGCATGCTGTTGGTGAGGGGATTCATCATGTCGACCGACAGCCAGGAGGTCATGAAGCCGTTCCAGCCCCCCTCCTGCGGCGGCGTCTTGCGCAGGCGGCGCGAGACGATGGCCTGGAAGTCGAGGGGAACCATCTGGACCTTGAACCCGCCCTTCTCGAGCAAATCCTTGGCGATCGGGCCGGCATTTGTGAGCACGGCGATGTCGGTCGTGTGCAGCATCACGATCGGCGTGCCGTCGTAGCCGGCTTCCTTCAGCAGCTCCTTCGATTTCGCGAAGTTGCCGCGCACCAGCCCTTCCATGCCGGCATTGCTTTCGAGCGGCGTGCCGCAAACGAACATGGCATCGCAGGTTTGGTAATATCTGTCGTCGCCGATCACGCCCTGCAGGAAGGCCTTCTGGTCGAACGCGTACTCGGCGGCGCGGCGTACCTTCTCGTTGTCGAACGGCGGGACGACGGTGTTCCAGCGGAAGACGTACTGCGCACCTATCTTGTTGTAGACTTCGAGCTTCACGTTCCTGTCGGCCTGCAACAGCGACTTGAGGTCGTGCGGCGGCGCCTCGATATAATCGATTTCACCGGCCAGCAGCGCGTTCACCGCCGTCTGGTGATCGGGAATGGCCAGCCATTCGACGCGATCGACCTTGGCGATCTTGCCGCCAGCCAGGCCCGAAGCGGGCTCGGGCCGCGGTTTGTAGTCGGGGTTCTTCACATAGACGGTCTTGTCGCCGGGCTTCCACTCGTCGGCCTTGAAGATGAAGGGACCGGAGCCCACGAACTCGCTGATCTGCTTGGCCGGATCGGTGTCGGCGATGCGCTTGGGCATCATCAGCGGGGTCGATCCGCCGGGCTTGGCCAGCGAATCGATGACCAGCCCGTAGGGCTCCTTCAGCACGATCCTGAAGGCCTTGTCGTTCACCGGTTCGAAGGAGGAGACGAAGCTCAGGAGCTTCACGCCGGTCGAATCGCGCGCGCCCCAGCGCTTCAGCGAGGCGATGCAATCCTCCGGGGTGACCGGCTTGCCGTCATGCCACTTGAGGCCGTCGCGCAGGGTGAAAGTGTAGGTGAGCTTGTCGTCGCTCAGGCTCCAGGTATCGACCATCTGGGGCTGCGGCCGCAGCTTTTCGTCCATCGCGAACAGCGTGTCCCAGACCATGTAGCCGTGGTTGCGCACGATGTTGGCGGTCGTCCAGATCGGGTCGAGGACCTTGAGGTCGGAATGCATCACCGCCTTGAGGGTCTTCGTCTGGGCGAAGGCGGGGGACGCGAGCAGGAGCGCGGCGGTGGAGCCGGCCGCCACGAGGGCACGCAAACGCATCGGAATCACGCCTGCCAGCGGGACGTGGCGCGCTCGCCGGGCGCGATCTCTTCCTCGGTCGGCACGGCGACCTTGGACATATGGCCGTAACGCTGGGCGGCGAACCATAGCGCATAGTCACCAAACTTGATCGGCGGATACTTGGCGGGCTTTTCAGCCGACTGGCACGATGGGAGGCATTCGATCATCGTGTCATGGTCGGGATCGCAGAAGAACGGGATGGCATAGCGCAGCTGGCCCGAGACGTTCCGTACGCGGTGCGGCGTCGACAGGAAGCGCTCGTTGCTCCAGCGATGGAGGATGTCGCCGCCGTTCACGACATAGGCGTTCTCCAGGCCCGGCGCATCCATCCAGCGTCCGTCGGGCAGCAGGATCGACAGGCCTTGCACCTTGTTGGGCGGCAGCAGGGTCATGAAGCCCGAATCGGTGTGCGGCACCAGGCTCTCGACGCTCTCGTCGGCGCCATCGATCTGCGGGTAGCGCGACATGCGCAGGATCATGTGCGGCTTGGCGAAACACGCATCGAAATAGGTTTCCGGCAAGTCGAGCGCCAGTGCGTAGAGGCGCACCAGCTTCCGGCAGAGCTTCTCCAGCGTCGCGATGTATTCGAGCGTCGTCTCGCGGAAGCCTGGCAGGTCGGACGGCCACTTGTTCCGTGCATGGAAGCGGCGGCCCGAGAGCACGTCGGGATCGTCGGCATCGCGCTCGCGGCGCAGGAAGTAGGCTTCGTTCTGGCTGGGCTTCTTGCCCTGCGCCGCGGCATTGGGCGGCGCCTTCTGCGCGATCGGCATGTAGCCGATATTGTGCTCGTCGACCTTGATTGCGAGCTTGGCGTCCATCGGCTGGGCATGGAAGCGCGCGGCGGCGGCATAGGTGTCGTCGATCAGCTTCTGCGGCACGCCATGGCCCGCCAGATAGTAGAAGCCGACGTTCTCGAACGCGTAGCGCAGCTCGGCAGCCGCTTTTGCGGCGGCGCCCGGCACGCCGGCGAGATAATCCGCCACATCGATCAGCGGAATCTCGCCGCCGATCAGGGGCGGGGTAAGGGAATGCGGGCTGGTGGCCTCGGTAGATAGCTGCATCTCTCGACCTCCGGGATACGCCGCGTGAACGCTAGCATGCAGGGCGAAAGCACTGCAAAAAACGAGCCGTGCATGTTTTGCAGGAGAGGTGGTAGCTTTTGCCATCCGCTTCGCGAAAGGCTTCGGTGCAGCCCGTCTGGATATCTTTGCTGGCCTGCGTGGTCATGCTGGTGGGAGCCCTGATCGGCATCGCGTTGCGGCGGTGGCTGCCGGGGCAGCATCTCGACGAGCATGCCCGGGAGATCGTGCGGCTGGGCGCCGGGCTTGTCGGTACGATCGCCGCTCTGGTGCTCGGCCTGCTGATCAACTCCTCCAGCAGCTTCTACGAGGCCCAGCGCAACGAAATCCGGCAGATCGCGGCCGACCTCATCCTGCTCGACGATCTGCTCGCCCAGTATGGTCCGGAAGCCAGGCCGATCCGCGCCAAGTTGCGCGACGCGACCGAACTCATGATCCAGAGGATCTGGCGCGAGCACGATACCCGGAGCGCCGTCACCTACGGGCCGGGGACGCTGGGAGGTGAGGTCTATGCGGCCATGCACACGCTGGAGGCCGATACGCAGGTCAAAAAGGCGCTCGTCGTCCAGGCACTCCAGCTTGCCGTGCCGATCTCGCAGGCGCGCCTGATGGTCTACGAACGCTCGAAGTCCTCGCTGTCGCCGCCGATGCTGGCCGTACTTCTGTTCTGGCTGACCGCCTTGTTCACAAGCTACTGCCTGTTCTCGCCGGTCAATCCGACCTCCGGCGTGGCGCTCGTCCTGGTCGCGCTGTCGGCCTCCGCTGCCATATTCCTGATCCTCGAAATGGGCGATCCGTTCAGCGGCTTCATGCGGATTCCGACATCCGCGATCCGCACTGCGCTGTCGCCGCTCGCTCCCTGAGGCGATTGCCTCAGCGTTCGGGCTGGCTCAAGGCACGCCGGATGAGTTCGGGTGTCGACGTCGCGCCCAGTTTCAGCATCGCGCGGGAGCGGTGAATTTCGACGGTGCGATGGCTGATGCCCAGCGCCTGCCCGATGAACTTGTTGGCGGCGCCTTCGAGTACCTGGACCAGGACTTCCGCCTCGCGTCGCGTTAGCGAGTCGAGCGCGGCGCGGGGCAGTCGCCGCAGTAGTTCTGCGCCGGTGTAGGTCGTGGCCTGGAGATCGAGCGGTTTGCCGGCGATCTCGGACAATCGCAGCCGCGCGGTGCTGGCGATGATGCGGCAGGCGGTGACGACCGGCTTGCCGCTGGTGCGCGCGACCAGCTGGGCCATCTCACCGGTGTAGCCGACCGAGTTCATCACGATCAGGTCCGCGCCCGACACGCGGTCGATGGCTTGGGTGAGGTCGGAGCTCTGCCCGCCGCCGATGGTCGCGAGCGAGCTCTTGAGCATCGTGCCGTAGTCGCTCTCGCTCGCCGCCGATTGCTGGCTTGCCAGGGGGAAGATGATGCCGATGCGGGAGTTGCTGGCGACCAGCGCCGAGATCCAGGCATCGAGCGTGTCCTGGCCATGGATGAGCGGTGTCCGCGTTGCGAGCCGTGCGCGCATGCCGGTCATAGCCAGGATGAGGAGATCGTAGTTGCGCCCGTCCAGATCCGCGACAAGAGCTTCGGTCCTGCCGGTCACGAAGCCCGCATCGACGATGACGTGGCGTCCGTCGCGCAACTGCGTGAGGTAACTCAATTCGTCGTGGCGCGGCGCCATGCTGGTGATCAGCGCATCGGAGTCGTTGTCGAGGGCGCCGAATTCGTCGGGTTCGGCGTCACCCAGCAGGGGACGGATCTCCTGCATCACGTCGGGACGCGGTGCCTGGCCCATCGTGATCACGGCAATGCGCGGCGTGCGCCTGGTCTCCACCTGTCGTCTCCTCATACGTGTTCGCACGTATTGATGGCAGTCTGTTTTGTTCCATAGTCATGCCTGAACACGGGGCAGAATGTCATGCCGGCAGGAACTCATCGCGCAACGGAACACGCTGCTTCGATGGTCCCGATCTTGCAAGGCCTCGCTCCGGCGGACCCTCGTCTGTCCCGATAAGAACGAGCTCGAAGCACCGGACCATGCCCCTGACCGACATAACAATCGACGACATCGAATCGCTGGCCGTCGGCGCCTGGGTCCTCGGGACCGGCGGCGGCGGCAGTCCGTATCTCGGCCTGCTGAATATGCGCGCCCTCTACAGGGAAGGGTATCGCGTCCAGCTGATGCCGGCATCGGAGCTTGCCGACGACGACTGGGTGGCCGCGGTCTCCAACATGGGCGCGCCCCTGGTCGGGCAGGAGCGTCTCACCGACAGCCGCACGATTGCGCGCGCGGTCGACCTGATGGAGCGCCATACGCGCTATCGTTTCCGGGGAATCATGGCGCTCGAGATCGGTGGCGGTAATTCGATCCAGCCGCTGATGGCGGCGGCGCACCTGAAGCGGCCGGTGATCGATTCCGACATGATGGGCCGCGCCTATCCCGAGGCGCAGATGACCTCGGTCGCGGTCGGCGATCTCATGCCGTGCCCGCTGACCACCGTCGACGTGCGCGGTCTGGAATCGGTGGTCGAGAAGGTGCCGACCTGGAAGTGGATGGAAAGGGTCAGCCGCAAGATCTGCGTCGAATACGGCTCGATCGCCTCGACCTGCAAGGCGCCGCGCTCCGGCGCCGAGGTGAAGAAGTGGGGCATCCACGGCACCACGACCAAGGCCATCGCCATCGGCCATGCTGTGCGCGAAGCCCAGCGAACCCACGGCGATCCGATTGCGGCCATTCTCTCGGTCGAGCCGGGCAAGGTCCTCTACAAGGGCAAGGTCATGGACGTGGAACGCCGCGCGACCGAGGGCTTCCTGCGCGGCCGCACCCGCTTCGACGGCATGGACGAGTATCGCGGCTCGGCCATGGAGATCAATTTCCAGAACGAATGGATCGTGGCCTGGCTCGACGGCAAGCCCATCGCCATGTCGCCCGACCTGATCTGCGTGCTGGACTCGGTGTCGGGCGAGGCGGTCGGCACCGAGACCATTCGCTACGGCCAGCGGGTCACGGTGATCGCGCTGCCGCCGCCGCCGGTGTTCCTCAGCACCAAGGGCCTGCAGCATGTCGGGCCGAGGGCGTTCGGCTACGACATCGAATTCAAGAGCGTCTTCGCTTGAGCCGACGGGACATCACCGAGGACGATATCGAATCGCTGGCCCTCGGCGCCTGGATCCTGGGTACCGGCGGGGGCGGCAATCCGTATCTGTCGCTGCTCAACATGCGGGCGCTCTATCGCGAGGGGCGACGCGTCCAGCTCATGCCGGCCTCGGAACTCGGCGACGACGACTGGGTCGGCGTGATCGCCAACATGGGCGCGCCGCTGGTCGGTATCGAGCGGCTGACCGATCACGAGACCATCGCCCGCGCCGCGCGTCTGATGGAGCGCCATACGCGCCGCCGGTTCGACGCGGTGATGGGCATGGAGATCGGCGGTGGCAACGGTGTGCGCCCATTGATGGTGGCTGCGCATCTTGGCGTGCCCGTCGTCGATTCCGACACGATGGGCCGGGCCTATCCCGAGGCGCAGATGACCTCCGTGGCGGTGGGTGGCCTCAAGCCTTGCCCGCTGACGGCCGTCGATGTGCGCGGCCTCGAATCCATTGTCGACACCGTGCCATCCTGGAAGTGGGCGGAGAGGGTCGTGCGCAAGATCTGCGTCGAGTACGGCTCGACCGCGCCGACCTGCCAGCCGCCGCGCACCGGCGCCGAGGTGAAGAAGTGGGGCATCCATGGCACCACGACCAAGGCCATCGCCATCGGCCGCGCCGTGCGCGAGGCGCAGCGGACGCACGACGATCCGGTGGCGGCCATCCTGTCCGTCGAGCCGGGCAAGCTCCTCTACAAGGGCAAGGTCGTCGACGTGGAGCGGCGCGCGACAGAAGGTTTCCTGCGCGGCGTGGCGCGGTTCGAAGGGATGGACGAGTGCCGCGGCTCGTCGCTTGATATCAATTTCCAGAACGAGTGGATCGTGGCGAACCGCGACGGCGAGCCGATCGCCATGACGCCGGACCTCATCTGTGTCCTCGACTCGGTTTCGGGCGAAGCGGTCGGCACGGAGACCATTCGCTACGGGCAGCGGGTCACTGTGATCGCGCTGCCGGGACCCGACATTTTCCTCACCCCCGCTGGCCTGGCGCATGTCGGACCGCGGGCCTTTGGCTATGATCTCGAATTCAGGAGCGTGTTCGCGTCATGAGACGAATCGGTATCGATGTCGGCGGCACAAACACCGACGCCGTCCTGATCGAAGAGGGCAAGGTCGTCGGCGCGGTGAAGGCGCCGACCAGCCAGGACGTGACGACGGGGATCCTCGAGTCGCTGAAGAAGCTCGGCGGGAGCGGCGTGCTGAAGGGCGCCGACGGGACGCCGAAGAAGGTCGACGGCGTGATGATCGGCACCACGCATTTCATCAATGCCGTGGTCCAGCGCCGGCACCTCACCAAGGTCGCGGCGCTGCGGCTCGGCCTGCCGTCGGGCGCGTCGCTGCCGCCGTTCTGCGACTGGCCGGAGGATCTCGCGGCGCTTGTGCGCGGCGGTGTCTGGATGGTCGAGGGCGGCCATGAATATGACGGCCGGCCTTTCATGCCTCTCGACGAGGCCGCGGTGCTGGAGGCCGCGCAGGAGATGAAGGCGGCGGGGCTTCGTGCCGTGGGCATCTCTTCGGTCTTCTCGCCGCTCGATCCCAGTCACGAGAAGCGCGCAGCCGAGTTGGTCGCGTCGGTGATACCTGACGCCGCCATCACCTGCTCGTCCGACCTCGGCCGCATCGGCCTGCTGGAACGCGAGAACGCGGGCCTGCTGAACGCGGCGCTGGCCGACCTGTCGCGTGACACGGTCGCGGCCTTCGAGAAGGCGATCCGGGATTCCGGCATCGCCGCGCCGCTGTTCATCACCCAGAACGACGGCACCGTGGCCGAAGCCAGCCAGGCTCGGCGCCTGCCGGTCTACAGCTTCGCCTCGGGCGCCACCAATTCGATGCGCGGCGCGGCCTATCTCTCGGGCCTCAGCGACGCGATGGTGATCGATGTCGGCGGCACCACGACCGACGTGGGCCAGCTCAAGCTCGGCTTCCCGCGCGAGGCCAATTCGGTGGTCAAGGTCGGCGGCGTGCGTACTCTCTTCCGCATGCCCGACCTGTTGTCGATTGGCCTGGGCGGCGGCAGCCACGTCGTGCTCGATCCGCTGTCGATCGGCCCGCTCTCGGTGGGCTACCGCCTCCTGACCGACGGCATCGCCTTCGGCGGCAGGCAGCTGACCACCACCGACGTGGCCATCGCTGCCGGCGTGCTGACGCTCGGTGACAAGACGAAGGTCGCCCATCTCGACCCCGCGACCTGCACCAAAGTGTTCGCCGAAGCCGCGCGGCTGGCCGAGGAAGCGATCGACCGCATGAAGACCGAGGCCGGCGACGTGCCGCTGGTCGCGGTCGGCGGCGGCGCGTTCCTGATCCCCGACAAGATGGTTGGCGTATCGCGGGTCATCCATGTCGAGCATGGCGATTGCGCCAATGCCGTTGGGGCCGCCATCGCCCAGGTCTCGGGCGAATGCGACCAGATCTTCAAGGACATGACCCGCGTCCAGGCCATCGCAGCTGCGCAGGACATTGCCAACGACCGGGCCGTCGCGGCCGGCGCCGATCGCGCAACACTGCACACGATCGAGAGCGAGGACATGCCGCTTGCCTACCTGCCTGGCAACTCCGTCCGCGTTCGCGTCCGCGTCGTGGGCGACGTTGCGGCCACCTCATGACCGTGCCCGCATGACGACCGCTGCGCGCCCCACCCCGATCGCATGGCTGATCGCGCCGGCCGCGCTGCTGTTCGTCCTGTTTTTCGTGCTGCCGTTCGCCGTGATGACGGCGATGTCGTTCTATTCCGGCAATCCCGTCACCAATCCGAACGCCTTCCTGACGACGCGCCACTACGAGCGCTTCATCTTCGACCCGGCCGGCATCTTCCACGATGCACTCTGGTCGACCCTGCGCATCGGCCTCATCACGACGGTCGTCGCGCTGCTGATCGGCTATCCGCTGGCGCACTGGATGGCCCGCATGCAATCCCGACTGGGGCACGCGCTGGTTCTCATGGCGGTGATCGCGCCGATGCTGACCGGCATCGTGGTCCGCACCTTCGCCTGGATGACGATTCTGCAGGACAAGGGCGTCATCAACACGACCTTGATGCAGTGGGGACTGATCGAGAAGCCGCTGCCGCTTATGTACAACGAATTCGGCACCATCGTCGCGCTGGTCCATATCTACGTGCCGTTCATGGTCCTGACACTGACCGGCGTGATCGGCCGCATCGACGAGCGGCTGGAGCAGGCGGCGCGCAGCCTCGGTGCCGGCCGGGCGCGCGCCTTCATCGAGGTCACCCTGCCGCTCAGCCTGCCCGGCATCCTGGCCGGCTCGCTGCTGGTCTTTGCCCTGTCGATCAGCGCCTATGTCACGCCCTCGCTGATGGGCGGCACAGACGTGCTGACCTTGCCCATGCTGATCGCCCAGCAGGTCGGGACCAGCTTCAATCCGAACTTCGCGGGTGCGCTGGGCGTCATTTTGCTCCTGGTCTCGCTGGCCATCGTCGTCGCCTACAACCGCATCCTGGCCCGGCTGGCTGGCGGGCAGGGGATGGCATGAGCGCCGCCCCGAACCGCCGGCCGTTCGACGCGGGCCGCGCCGCCTATCTGGCCTTGAACGCGCTGCTGCTCACCTTCCTGCTGCTGCCTATCGCCATCGTGCTGGTGTTCGCGCTTAACCCGACGCCGTACATCTCATTCCCGCCAGTCGGCGTCAGCCTTCGCTGGTTCGAGAAGTTCTTCGGCAGTGCCGAGTTCATGAACGCGCTCTGGCTGTCGCTCTGGGTGGCGGCGGTGGTGCTGGTCCTGTCGATCGTGATCGGCGGCGCCTGCGCGTTGGCGCTGGCGCGCGGCAACCTGCCGGGACGGGCGACGATGACCGCCTTCTTCATGTCGCCGCTGATGGTACCGGCGATCCTGACTGGCCTGGCGCTGTTCCAGGCCTATCTCCTGTCGGGGATCGGCCGGCCTGTCTGGGGGCTTATAGCGGCCCATACGCTGGTGGCGGTGCCCTACGTCATCCGCACGACCTTGGCCGTGCTGCACAATTTCGACCGCCGGATCGAGGAGG
>CAMFGZ010000002.1 GCA_945952105.1 uncultured Rhodospirillaceae bacterium
TGCGCTGCACCTTGCACAGCGTTCCGTTCTTTGCCAAGCCGGTTTTTCGCCGCGCAGGACATGGCGATTTAACTGCAGTGAAACGCGCGTCATACTTGGGCCATGCCCGCCTCCGCACGCCCCGCCCTCCTCACCGGTTTCCACTTCACCAAACCCACCCTGGCCGCCTTCTCCGAGCGCGGCGACATCGTGGGCCACATGGACAGTCCCACGCCGACCGTGGCCGACATCCCGCCCGGCACCGCTGACCGAGTGCAGGCGATCGTCAGCACGGGCAGTGTCGGCCTCTCCGACGCAATGATGGCCGCCCTGCCGCGGCTCTCGCTGTTCTGCTGCTATGGCACGGGCTACGAGAGGGTCGATCTCGAGGCCGCCCGCCGGCGCGGCATCATGGTAACGCACGGTGCCGACGCCAACGCGCCCGACGTGGCCGAGCTGGCTGTCGGAATCCTGCTCGCCTCGACCCGCCGCCTGGTGCGCGCCGACAAGATGATCAGGCGCGGCGAGTGGAAACAGCGCATCCCCAACCGCTTCGGCGCCATCGCCGGCCTGACCGGCGGCAAGGTCGGCATCCTGGGCCTCGGCGCGATCGGCCTGGAGTTCGCCAAGCGCATCAAGGGCTTCGGTGTCGAGATCGGCTACTGCAACCGCAACAGGCGCGGCGACGTCGGCTTCAAGTATTTCCCGGACGTGATGCAGCTCGCGACCTGGTGCGACTACCTGATCGTCTGCCTGCGCTCGGACGCTTCCAACAGGCACATCATCAATGCCGACGTGCTGAAGGCGCTGGGTCCGCGCGGGCACGTGGTCAACATCTCTCGCGGCTGGGCGGTCGACGAGAAGGCCGTGGCCGATGCGTTGCGCAACGACATCATCGAGGGTGCGGCACTCGACGTGTTCGACGAGGAACCCTACACCGGCACCGAACTGCTCGAACTCGACAAGCTGGTGATGACGCCGCATTTCGGCGGAGGTACGGAGCACGCCCAGCGCCGCATGACCGAACTGGTCTGCCGTAACCTCGACAGCCATTTCGCCGGCAGGCCGGTGGTCTCGCCGGTACCCGAGCTGCGCGACTGGGCCAATTCGCCCGATGCACCTCGCCCACGTTGATGCTTGGCGGGCAGACCGGGCGCAACGCCGACGGCAGGGAACTGGCCGCCAATGCCGGCCTGGCCATCGCGCTGCTCCTCGCGTTCCATACGGGCTTCGGCATACCGATCCTGTGGGCAATAAACTACTATATCCCGAGCGCGTTCGACGGCTTTGGCCGGCGCAGCCTGATCGGGACGGCGCTCTATCCGTTCGGCTCTCTCCGCTTCGAGTATCTTTTCGTGGCGGCGCTCCAGATGGCGGTACGCTACGCCTTTGTCGTCATACTCTTTTGGCGGGCATTGCATTCGCCCCTGCCGGTGAAGCTCGTCGTGATCGCCTTCCTGATCGCACCGACCGGCGGTTATCTCTTCCACACCGTCGGCTATCCTGAGGACATCCTCTATCTCGCCCTGCTTGCGGCGATCAACGTGCCGGCCTTGCCTGCGCTCGCGATCATGGGCGCCACACTCTTCGTCCAGGAAATGGCCGCATTCACCGTCATACCGCTCTACATCGCCAGCCTCGTCCTGCGGAAGGAGCTGAGAACGACGTTCGTCCATGGCGCCGTGTTGCTTGCCGTCTTCGCGACGATCTATCTTTTTCTCCAGACCGTGTCGCCGGAGGCGATCGAGGCGCTTCTGGCGCGCATTCGAGCCGTTGCACGCTATCCCATCGATGAAAGCTACTACACGGTCTTCCGCAACGATTTCGTCGGCGAGCGCATGCGCAACTACTATTCCCCGCCGGCGCGCTACCTGACGCGGGCGATCATGGTGGCAGCATCCGTGTCGGCGGTCGTTGCCGCGGGCATGTTCCGGCGCTCCGAAGGCCCCTTCAATCTCCTGAACGTCTGTTGTGTGTTTGGAGCGTGCCTTGCGCCCCTGCTGCTGGGATTCTTCGGATGGGACGTCTTTCGCTGGGTGTTTCTCTCCCTGCTCTCGAGCCTGCTCGTTCTGCTGTTCCTCGGAAGGCCCCCACCGACGCCAGCCATGGTGACGGTCGCGTGCCTGTTGACGGTCTTCGCGCTGGCCGGGCACCTCGAATACTTCGACGGTGCACGGCCGAGGCCAATCCTGCCCTACCCCCACCTCATCGACTTCTGGGGAACGGAGCTGCCGCAGATCATCCGCACGGCACTCTCACGATGAGAACGCCAACGCCCGCTCCCGGGCACCTGTCGGAACCTGCCGCTAGTTTGGCGGATCCTTGCCGATGACGATCCGCGGGCCGGTGTATTTCGGCGGTGTGTCGAACCATACATCGAGATAGGCGCGCAAGGCCGAGGGGTAGCGCCGCAGTTCGGTGATGATGCTGTAGGCGCGGGCCACATCCTGCGCCTCGAAGCCCCAGGCTTCGATCCCCTGTTCCCGGGCGAGGAAGATGGCACGTGAAAGATGGAACCGCTGGGACACGACGATCACGCGCGCCTGACCGAACACCTGCTCGATCCGCACCATAGAATCCCAGGTCCTGAAGCCCGCGAAATCACGGTAGATCGCCTCTGCCGGCACCCCACGCTCGATCAGGCCTGCACGCATTGCCGTCGGCTCGTCATAATCTGGGCGGCTGTTGTCGCCGCTTACCAGCAGGTACTTCACCTTTCCGGTCTTGAATAGCGCGGCGGCGGCGTCGAGTCGGTGAACAAAATAACGGTTCGGACCGCCCTCGGGGCCGATCGGCGCCGCGCCGAGCACCAACGCCACCGGCACGTCGGGCAGATTTGCCGGATCCGTCATGATGTAGCGAGTAGCCAGAGCCTCGAGACGGCGCTCAGCGGCCCATGACAAAAGCGATAGGGCAAGCGCCACCGCGCCGAGCGCCAGCACTCCATAGACCATTACTCGCATGCCATCGCCCTAAACGCCCCCGCTTCGTAAGTAGGAGATGCCCGAGATTTGCTTCTATCATGCTCAGGCAGACGGTGGCGCCGCCGATCAGCTAGTCGATCGCATCCGCAGTCTTGTCGAGCGGATAGGCAACGACATCACCCGCCACCGGGACGATCTTCGCCGTCGCGCTCGTCACGCGAACGGGGAATGCCGCCACACCGCAACCTGAAAGCGCCATTGCGACGCCCAACAGCAGCATAGCGCCTACAAGACGCCGGGGAGAGGCAAAGCGGGTCATCATGAGGGAAAAACGCCAGCAAGCCCGAATAGTTGCTCCTATCGGAGCGCGTCCAGCACCTCGCGGAAACCCGTTCGGCACGTGAAGCCGAGCACCCTCGCGGCCTTGCCGGCGTCATAAACGCGGTCGACCGTGTCGAACATCGTCCAGCCGTGCTTTTCATAGAGCGCCGGATAGTCCGGAAAGAGCCTGCTGACGACCGACGGCGCATCGGCGATCAGCTCACGACAATCCTCGCGGCGGAAGGGCGTCATCGCCGATACGATGAAGGTGTCGAAGCCGATCTCCTTCGCCCTGGCCAGCGCCACGACATGCGCCTCGCCGGCATCCTCGACACTGAGGCGGCGGAACAGGAATTCGTTGGCCTTGGTGTTCTCGCCCGACTGGACGATGGCATGGGCCATGTCGTCCTCCTCGGGAAAGAAGCGCGAGGTGCGCAGCACGAGGACCGGCAGCCCGTGCAGGTGATTGAACAGGCGACACAGCTCCTCCGCCGCGAGCTTGGTGACGCCGTAGATGTTGCGCGGCCTGAGCGGCGCCATGGTCTCGTCGATCCACACCGCCTGCTTCGCTCCGCCCGCCTTCCCGTCACGGATTTCCTGCGAGATCATGAGCGAGGTCGTCGAGGTGAAGACGAAGCGGTCGACCGTCGAGCCCGTCGCCACCGCCTCTTCCAGCAGGTTCAGCGTGCCCTGCACGTTGACGGCGACGAATTCCGAATTGTCGTGAGTCTCGATATGCGGCTTGTGACGTGCCGCGGCATGAACGATTGCGGTAATACCCTCGTCGCGGATCACCCGATGGATCAGCGCGCGATCGACGACGGAGCCCACGACGCTCGTCGTCGCGCCGGCCTCGGGATCGAGGCCCACGACCTTATGCCCGTCGCGCACAAGCCTGGGCACCAGGGTCCGGCCGAGCCAGCCCGACGACCCGGTGACGAGGACGTTCACGCGAGTCCGGCTTCTTTCAGCGCCAGCTCCTGCCGCTGCGTCAGCGCCTCGACATCGAAGCCATCGATCAAACCCTCGAAGAGCTGGTGCCAGTTGATGGAGGCACGGAGGTGGATGAATACCGAGCCTAGGCCGATCGCGGCGCGGTCCATGAACACGAACTCCCGCGGCGGCCGCACGCCGCCCATCTTGCGCAGCTCGCCGAAGACGTTCTGCGCCATCTCGCGGCCGTACCCTTCGGCCATGCCTTCCGTCAGGCGGCGCGGCCGGTCGTCCATCAGCGGGCCGTAGAGAAAGGCGGCCCAGCGGTTGAGGATGGCGACCATTTCCTTGCTGAGGCCGCTGAACCCCCAATCCTCGTAGGCGGCGACGGCGCGTGCCTCGTCGTCGGTCATCAGCGCGCGGTAAAGTTCGATGGAGCCGCGCACGAAGCGCGGCGGAAAGATGCGAATGCAGCCGAAGTCCATCAGGTTGACCGAACCGTCGGGTCGCACCGAATAGTTGCCGAGATGCGGATCGCCGTGGATGGCGCCGTAGAAATAGAACGGCACGTACCAGGCGCGAAACATCGCGATGGCCAGCGCATCGCGCTCCTCCTGCGGACGTGTCTTCCAGTTGAGCAGCGGCTCGCCGCTCAGCCAGTCCATGGTCAGCAGGCGTTCCGTCGAATGGGAGGCCACGACGCCGGGTACGTGCACCTGGGCTTCGTCCCGCAACATGTGACGGTAAAGGGCCGCATGCTTCGCCTCGCGGCGATAGTCGAGCTCCTCACGCAGCCGATTGGTGATCTCGGCATGGATCTCGTCGGTACGGATCGCCGGATCGAAGCGTTGACCGATGGCGAACACGACCTTGAGCTGGTTGAGGTCGGCTTCCAGCGCCGAGGACATGTCGGGATATTGCAGCTTCGCCGCCACTTCGCGCCCATCCAACAGCGACGCGCGGTGAACCTGCCCGAGCGACGCGGCAAACGATGCCTCCTTGTCGAAGCGTGCGAACCTGGCCTGCCAGTCGGGGCCGAGTTCCGAGGCCATGCGGCGGCGCACGAAGGCCCACCCCATGGCCGGCGCATTGGCCTGAAGTTGCGCCAGCTCGCGGGCATATTCAGGCGGCAGTGCATCGGGGATGGTGGCGAGCAACTGCGCCGCCTTCATCAACGGGCCTTTCAACCCGCCCAGCGCCGCCTTCAGCTCGCCGGCATGCTTGTCGCGGTCGAGGCCGAATCCGAGATAGCGCTGCCCGGCCAGCTTGACGGCCAAACCGCCGACCGACGTGCCGACCCGCGCGTAGCGGCCGAGCCGCCCGCCGAAGGAATCGCCTTCGCTCATGGGCTGCCGCTAAAGCTTCTCGAGTTCATCGATGAAGCCCGAGATCACGTCGAGGCCCTTGTCCCAGAAGGCCGGATCCGAGGCGTCGAGGCCGAACGGCGCCAAAAGCTCCTTGTGCCGCTTCACGCCGCCCGAGCGCAGCATGTCGAGATACTTCTCCTGGAAGCCTTCGGGCTTCGCCTGATAGGCGGCGTACAGCGAGTTCACCAGGCAGTCGCCGAACGCATAGGCGTAGACGTAGAACGGCGAGTGGATGAAGTGGCCGATATACGACCAGTAATACTTGTACTCGTCGTCGAAGGTGAAGGCCGGGCCGAGGCTCTCCTTCTGCACCGCCATCCAGATCTCGCCGATCGCATCGGGGGTCAACTCGCCGTCGCGGCGTGCCATGTGGATGCGAGACTCGAAATCGTAGAACGCGATCTGGCGCACCACGGTGTTCAGCATGTCCTCGACCTTGCCGGCCAGCATCGCCTTGCGCGTGGCCTTGTCAGGCGCGGTCCTGAGCAGCGACTGGAAGGTCAGCATCTCGCCGAACACGGACGCGGTCTCCGCGAGGGTCAGCGGCGTGTCGGCCATCAATGGGCCCTGCTTGGCCGCCAGCACCTGATGCACGCCATGGCCCAGCTCGTGGGCCAGCGTCATCACGTCCCGCACCTTCCCCTGGTAGTTGAGCAGCAGATAAGGATGGGCCGAGGGCACGGTCGGATGCGCGAAGGCGCCCGGCGACTTGCCCGGCCTCGCCGGTGCGTCGATCCAGCCGGTGCCGAAGAATTTGCGGCCGACGTCGGCCAGTTCGGGCGAAAAGGCATGATAGGCGTCGAGCACGATCTTCTCGGCTTCGGGCCAGGGGATCGTGCGGTCGTCATGCTCGGGCAACGGCGCATTGCGATCCCAGTAGGGCATCGTCTCGACGCCGAACCACTTGGCCTTCAGCTTGTAGTAGCGGTGCGCGAGCTTCGGATAGGCTTTCTTGACCGATGCCGCGAGCGCATCGACGACCTCGTCCTCGACCACGTTGGCGAGGTTACGGAACGATTGCGGACGTGCATATTTGCGCCACCGATCGTCGATCTCCTTGTCCTTGATCAGCGTGTTGGTGACGAGCGAGAAGACCGCGATATTGTCGCCCTGCACCTTGCCGAACGACTTGGCGGCTTCCTTGCGCACCGCAGCGTCCTTGTTCGACAGCTTGTCGAGGATCTGCGGCTCGCTCAGCATTTCGTTGCCGAACGGATAACGCAGGCGCGCGATCGTCTCATCGAACAGGCGTGACCAGGCGCTGCTGCCGACCACCGACTGGTCATGCTGGTACTTCTCCAGCTCGTCGGAGAGCTGGTGCGGCCGGAACAGGCGGGCGTCGCGCAGCCACGGCGCATACTTTGCGAGCTCCGGCGCCTCCAGCTTGCCGGCCAGATCGGCGTCCTCGATCTTGTTGACCTCGAGCCGGAAGAACAGGAGCTTCGAGCCGATGTCGTTCAGCTTCTCCGAGATGTCCTGCGCGAAGCGATTGCGCTCCGGATCCGACTGATCCTGCGCCGAATAGAGTTGGGCATAGGAGCCGATGCGCCCCAGCAGGTCGCTCATCGTCTCGAGGCGGGCGATCGCGCCGCCCAGCGCCTTGCCGTCCAGTCCCCCGATCCTGCCCTCGTAGTCCTTCGCAAAGGCCTCCGCTTCGGCCGCGGCGCGCTTCAGGTCGGCGCCCAGGTCCGTCCCTGTCGGGCTGGAATAGAGATCGGCCAGGTTCCAGGTCGGCAGGTCGCCCAACACAACGTTCATCGACTAACTCCTTGCGTCGCCTTCCGATATGGGGCGCGCCCCGCGATGTTCCTAGGGGGACCGGCCTAGAGGGAGCGCCTGACCCGGCCCGCCCGATCTACCACGCTTCCCGGCTCGACGGGCACCAGCTCGAAACCGTGCGCCCGATAGATGCGCTCATGCACCGCCTCGAAGCGCAGGGCGTCCTCCAGCCCGATCCGCCGCGCCGCCGTCGGCTCGACAAAGCCCATGAGCCGCACGAAGAAGACCCGGCGCTGGTAGAAGCCCGTCTCCTTCAGCTCCCCGATCTCCTCTTGCAGCAGGGCCGACGAAGGATGGCCGAGGAAGGCCGCCAGCGCCTCGGTGCAAAAGGCGGACCGGTCGTGGAACTGGATTTCACCCGGCGCCGCGAGCCGTCTCTGCCGCTGTAGAGCCACGACACGGTCGATGAAGCCGTGATCGATCCACGGCTCGGCGATGCCCCTGGCCTGTTCGAGGGCGATGACATCGGTCGCCGCCTCCTCGACCACGCCGAACCCGTCGACCTCGAGCTGCCGCAGGAGCACTGTCTTTCCTGCGCCCGGCGCGCCGGTCAGGATGAAGCGGCGCATCAGAGCCGGTTGTAGGCCTTGAACCACTCGACGAAGAGCGGGATGCCCCGGTCGACGGTCACTTTGGGCGACCAGCCGAGATCGCGCACCGTGCTTTCGATGTCGGCCGCGGTCTCCTGCATGTCGCCCGGCTCGCCAGGCTTCAGCTCGATGACGGCCTTCCGGCCCAGAGCCTTCTCGAACAGCGCGATGACGTCGACGATCTCCTCGCAGCGCGCGGCGGCGAGATTGTAGAGGCGGTGCCCGGCCGCCTCCGGAGGTTTGTCGAGGGCGGCAAGCGTGCCCGAGACGATGTCGTCGACGTAGCTGAAATCCCGCCTGACCTTGCCGTGGTGGTAGAGGTCGATCGTGCGGCCCTCGTGGATCGCCCGCGCGAAGATATACGGAGACATGTCCGGGCGGCCCCAGGGACCGTAGACCGTGAAGTAACGCAGCCCGGTCGCCTTGAGCCCGTACTGGTGGACGTAGGTCTCGGTCATCAGCTCGTCCGCCCGCTTGGTCGCGGCATAGAGCGACACCGGATGGTCCACGGGATCGTCCACGGCGAACGGGATCTTGCGGTTTCCGCCATAGACCGACGAGGACGAGGCATAGACAAGGTGCCTCAATCGAGAGCCCAGCCGGCGCGCCAGTTCGAGCAGGACGACCTGCCCCATCAGGTTGGTCTGGATGTAGATGTAGGGATCGACCTTGGAGTGGCGGACACCCGGCTGAGCGGCCAGGTGCACGATCCGGTCGATGTCGCCATGGCGGTCGGACAGGTCCTGCATCGCCGCGCGGTCGGAGACGTCGGCCTCGAGGAAGGTGAAGCCCGGCGTCTCGCGCAGCGGCTTCAGCCGGGCGAATTTGAGGACCGGATCGTAATAGTCGCTGAAATTGTCGACGCCGATCACCGTCTCGCCCCGCGCGAGCAGGGCGCGGGCGACATGGGAGCCGATGAAGCCGGCAACACCGGTGACGAGGACTGAAGTCATGCGGGCGGACGCTTACAACATTTCACCCAAGGGAGACACCGTGAAACGGCGACGCCACTTTGGCGGGCAGGGGCGGACGTAAAACGTCGTTTTTCGGCCGTCGCCTCGTTCCGCATTGCCTGTAGCGTGCAAACGTCGCTACCGTCCCCATATTGAAATGTCAGGGAGGTTGCCATGCCCCTCGCGGTGACCCTGGACGACAAGTACATCCTCGAACGTGGACGCGTTTACCTGACCGGGACGCAGGCTCTGGTGCGCCTCCCGATGATGCAGCGCCAACGCGACCTCGCGGCCGGTCTGAATACCGGCGGCTACATCTCCGGTTATCGCGGCTCGCCGCTGGGCGGCTTCGACCAAGCCCTGTGGCAGGCCAAGAAGTTCATCAAGAAGAGCCACATCGAGTTCCAGCCGGGCACCAACGAGGACCTGGCGGCCACCGCCCTGTGGGGCACCCAGCAGATCCATCTCTATCCCGGCGCGCGCTACGATGGCGTGTTCGGCATGTGGTACGGCAAGGGCCCGGGTGTCGACCGCTCGGGCGACGTCTTCAAGCACGCCAACTATGCCGGCACCTCGAAGCATGGCGGCGTCGTGGCCCTGGCGGGCGACGACCATATGGCGAAGTCCTCGACCGTGGCGCACCAGAGCGAGCCCGCCTTCATGTCGGCCGGCATGCCGGTCATCCACCCGGCCGGCGTCCAGGAATATCTCGACTGGGGCCTCCACGCCTTCGCGATGTCGCGCTATTCGGGCCTGTGGGTCGCCTTCAAGGTGCTCAGCGAGACGGTCGACAGCTCGGCCTCCGTCTACATCGACCCGCACCGGGTCGAGATCCACACCCCCACCGATTTCGTCCTGCCGCCCGATGGCGTGCACATCCGCTGGCCCGACGATTGGTTGGGCCAGGAACGCCGCGTCGTCACGGTGAAGCAGCCCGCCGCGCTGGCCTACTGGCGCGCCAACCGGCTCGACCGGCTGATGCTGGGCCGCCCCGACGCCCGCTTCGGCATCGTGACCGTCGGCAAATCCTATCTCGACGTGCGCCAGGCGCTGGACGAGCTGGGACTCAGCGACGAGGAGGCCGAGCGCCTCGGCCTCGCCATCTACAAGGTCGGCCTGGTATGGCCGCTGGAGACCGAGGGCGCCACCGCCTTTGCCGCGGGCAAGCGCGAAATCCTCGTCATCGAGGAGAAGCGCAACCTGATCGAGCAGCAGCTCAAGGACGCGCTGTTCAACGCCCCGGCCGACCGCCGCCCCGTCGTGGTCGGCAAGACCGACGAGCGCGGCCAGATGCTGCTCAAGACCGACGGCGAGCTGACGCCCTTCGAGATCGCCTCGGCGATCGTCGCGCGCTTCGGTCTCGAGTCCTTCAGCAGCCGCACGAAGGAGCGCTTCGAGGCGCTGAAGCGCCGCGCCGGCCGCCAGGTGCGCAACGAGGCCGGCCTCGCCCGCGTCCCCTATTTCTGCTCCGGCTGCCCGCACAACAGCTCGACCAAGGTGCCCGACGGCTCGATGGCGATGGCCGGCATCGGCTGCCATACGCTGGCCATCGGCATGGAGCGCAACACCAAGACCTTCACCCACATGGGCGCCGAGGGCGCGCCGTGGGTCGGCGCCAGCCACTTCACCGACATGCCGCACGTCTTCCAGAACCTGGGCGACGGCACCTATTTCCATTCGGGCTATCTCGCGATCCGTCACGCGGTCGCGACCAACACCAACATCACCTACAAGATCCTCTACAACGACGCCGTCGCCATGACCGGCGGCCAGCCGCACGACGGCAACGTCCATCCCTGGACGATCAGCCAGCAGGTGTACGCCGAGGGCGTGCGCCGCATCGCGCTGGTGAGCGACGATCCCGACAAATATCCGGTCGGCACCGAATGGGCGCCGCATGTCAGCTTCCATCACCGCGACCAGCTCGACGAAGTGCAGCGCGAGTTGCGCGAGTACAAGGGCGTGTCGGTCCTGATCTACGACCAGACCTGCGCCGCCGAGAAGCGCCGCCGCCGCAAGCGCGGCACCTTCCCCGATCCCAACAAGCGCGTCTTCATCAACGAGGCGGTGTGCGAGGGCTGCGGCGACTGTTCCGTGAAGTCGAACTGCCTCTCGGTTGTGCCGGTCGAGACCGAATTTGGCCGCAAGCGCGCCATCGACCAGTCGTCCTGCAACAAGGACTTCTCCTGCCAGAACGGCTTCTGCCCCTCCTTCGTGAGTGTCGAGGGCGGATCGCTGAAGAAGGGCAAGGCCGTCGCCGCGAAGAAGGCCAACGCCGCCACGGCGCCCGAGCCCGAGATGCCGGCCGCGCCGGCCCTGCCGTCGGTCGAGGACAAGCCCTACGGCGTCCTCATCACGGGCATCGGCGGCACCGGCGTCGTCACCATCGGCGCCATCATGGGCATGGCCGCCCATATCGAGGGCAAGGGCGCGACCGTGCTCGACCAGCTCGGCATGGCGCAGAAGGGCGGCGCGGTGATCAGCCATGTCCGCATCGGCGCCAGCCCCGAGGCGCTGCACGCCGTGCGTCTGGCCGCCGGCGGCGCCAACGTGCTGCTGGGTTGCGACCTGGTCGTCAGCGCCAGCCCCAACGCGCTGGCGGCCCTGGAGCCCGGCGTCTCGCATGCCGTGGTCAACACGCACGAGACCATTACCGGCGAGTTCACGCGCCATCCCGACCTCGCCTTCCCGGCCAACACGCTGAAGCTCTCGGTCGAGGCCGCGGCCGGCGCCGACGGGGTCGAGTTCCTCGACGCCACCGGCATCGCCACGGCGCTGATGGGCGATTCGATCGCCACCAACATGTTCGTGCTGGGCTATGCCTACCAGAAGGGCCTGATCCCACTCGCCCACGACTCGATCGAGCGCGCCATCGAGCTGAACGGCGCCGCCGTGCCGATGAACCTCGCCGCCTTCCGCTGGGGCCGCCGCGCCGCCCACGACCGCGCCGCCGTCGAGAAGCTGGTCGCGCCGAAGGAGACGAAGGCCAACGTGGTCGCCTTCACGCGCAGCCAGCCGAAGACGCTCGACGAGATCGTGGCCTCGCGCACCAGACACCTGACCGCCTACCAGAACTCCGCCCTCGCCCAGCGCTACAAGGCGCTGGTCGACAAAGTCCGCGCCGCCGAGGCGAAGACCGGCCTCAAGGGCCTCGCCGAGGCCGTCGCGCTCTATTACGCGAAGCTCCTTTCCTACAAGGACGAGTACGAGGTCGCGCGCCTCTACAGCGAGGCCGCCTTCCAGGCAGGCCTCAACAAGCAGTTCGAGGGCGACTACAAGCTGAAGTTCCACCTCGCCCCGCCGCTCTTCTCCAGCCGCGACCCGCAGACCGGCCAGCTCCTCAAGCAGGAATTCGGCGCCTGGATGCTTCCGGCCTTCCGGATGCTGGCCAAACTCAAGGGCCTGCGCGGCACCGCGTTCGACGTCTTCGGCTACACCGAGGAACGCAAGACCGAGCGCAAACTGATTGCCGATTACGAAACGCTGATCGCCGAACTGCTGGCCGGCCTTTCAGCCCAGAACCACGCGCTGGCGATCAAGCTCGCCTCGATCCCGGATGACATCCGCGGCTACGGCCACGTGAAGGACGCGCATCTGGAGAAGGCGAAGAAGAAAGAAGCCGACCTGCTCCACCAGTGGCGCAACCCGGAGGCGATGAAGGCGGCTGCGGAGTGAGGGGGAGTCCCACCACCACTATTGGCCATTGAGGGATAAGCAGAAGTGTCCACTGATTTCTTTTCGTTACTCGAAGAGAAAGACTTCGACTTTATCTCTCCGAAATTTCGACCTTTTCTTCGTCATGAACGCCCTCCAGCTTCATGGACGCAGACAACCGCATTTTATGCTTACGGATACCGAAACGCTTTCGAGCAAATAGTCGTTTCTCTTATTCGACAGTGGCCAAACCGCGACTACTTGCTGATGCCTGCATTCAGCCTTGCTCGACATTCTGTCGAACTCCACCTTAAGGAGGTGATTGCTCGGTACAGTGAAGCGACCGGCGTTGACGCGGACACGTCGCGACGACACGACCTGCTGGGTCTGTGGAAGCTTGCCTACGCCGCTGTAGATTCTAGTGTCGGCATTTCCCCGGAAGACAGTTGGCCGATCTATTGCGGTCAACTTGTGAAGCACTTGCATGATGTCGACCCTAACGGACAGAAGTTCCGCTACCCTCACGACAACAACGGCAAGGTCCACAAATATACCCGCGTCGAATTAGTCGATCTCGCGAAGGCGCACTGGCATATCACTAACTGGTGTGATGCGTGCACTGACACACTGGACGCGGGGCAGCCCTGACGGCCCGCTACATACGTGGGCCTGTACCGCGGATCATCGGAGACAACACCCGGATGTGCCCGACATGCGTCCCATGGTCGGCCGCCGCTTGGCCGAATCGGGCGTCGGCGGTGACGACATAGGTCCCCAAGCGTTTCGCGAGCGCCAGGTAGAGACAGTCGTAGACCGGGTGATTGAGTTGGAGGGCAAGGCGCATTGCCTCCGGAAGGTCCTGCTCCAGCGGGACGCTCGCGACCGGCGCTTTCGTGAGTTCGGTCAGGCGCTCCGCGGCCTCCGCCGACGTCAGTTCCCGGCGAACCGATCGGCGCCACAGAGCGTTCGCGGCCTCCAATAACCATAGCGAGGGCGCGGCCAGATCCATTTCCAGCAACTCTTCGGCGGCGTCGCTCCCTGGCTCGTCCAATACCCATTTCAACGCGATCGAGGCGTCAACGACGATCGTCATCGCGAGTCGCGATCCTCGCGGATGAGATCGGCCGAATCGCCTTGGATCCGCCCGGCGGTCTGGGCGCGCAGGCGCCCTGCCCGCTTACGGAACTCGTTGCGGCCGCTCCTCAGAGCTTCTTCCAGAATCAGGCGATGCTCGGCCTCCGCGCTACGACCGTGGGCGGCAGCCCGTTCCTTGAGCGCCAGGACGAGGGCTTCGGGGATGTCGCGGACCAGGAGCTGTGCCATATCGCGATGATATCACATGATATCATTGAGGCAAAAGATTTCGGGAGAATACCAGCAAGCGGCTGGAGGCAATTGCGTCCGCTCAAATTCGCGTCATGCTTTCCCGCGGAGGAACGCACCATGAAATTCGGCATCTTCTACGAGCTGCAATTGCCCCGCCCGTGGGCGCCCGGCGACGAGCATCGGCTCTATCAGAACGCGCTCGACCAGGTCGAGCTGGCGGACCGGCTGGGCTACGACCATGCGTGGCAAGTCGAGCATCACTTCCTCGAAGAGTATTCCCACTCGCCCTCCCCTGAGTCGTTCCTCGCCGCAGCGAGCCAGCGGACGAAAAACATTCGTCTGGGCCACGGCATCTTCCAGGTGACGACCAACCATCCGACGCGCGTCGCCGAGCGCGTGGCCTGTCTCGACCTGCTGTCGAACGGGCGCTGCGAGTTCGGCATGGGCGAGAGCGCCTCGATCACCGAGCTCGAACCGTTCGGCGTCGACATGGAGAACAAGCGCGAGGTCTTCGAGGAAGCGGTCCGCGCCATCATGCCGATGTTCAAGGACGGGCCCAGCGAGCACCAGGGCAAGGTCTGGAACATCCCGCTGCGCATGGTCGTGCCGAAGCCGCTGCAGAAGCCGCACCCGCCGCTCTGGGTCGCCTGCTCGCAGCTGCAGACGCTGACCAAGGCCGGCGAATGGGGCATGGGCGCGCTGGGCTTCCAGTTCGTCTCGGCCGATGCCGCACACGCCTGGGTGCACGCCTACTACAACGCCTTCGTAAAGCGGCAGAAGAAGCTCGCCGACTATAAGACCAACCCGAACATCGCGCTGGTCAGCTTCTTCATGTGCGCCAAGACCGACGAGGAGGCGCGCGAGCGGGCCGACGGCGACACGTTCTTCCAGTTCGCGCTGCGCTTCTACGGCCAGTCGGCCGACAGGCGCCGCCCGGCCGCGGGCACGGTCAACATGTGGGACGAGTACCAGAAGTGGAAGAAGGCCAATCCCGAGCAGCATGCCGCGGCGCTGCGCGGCGGCCTGATCGGCTCGCCCGACACGATCCGGCGCAAGCTGAAGAAGTTCCAGGCCTCGAACATCGACCAGGTCGTGCTGCTGAACCAAGCGGGCAAGAACCGCCACGAGGATATCTGCGAATCGCTGGAGCTGTTCGCCAAGGAAGTGATGCCCGAGTTCCAGGGTGCCCATCCGGAGCTGCTGAAGTGGAAGGAGCGCGTCCTCAATCGCGACATCGAGCTCGAGGAGATCGACACGACGGCCTTCACCGACCGCTACGGCGGCACGATGAAGGGCATCGCGCCCGGGACCCAGGCGGCCACACAGGGCGTGCGCGCGGCCGAGTAAGAGGCACCCTGCCCTCCCACGGCCCGCTAGGGAGCCGCCGTCGGCCATCTCGCGGGCTGCCTGATCATGGCAGCCGATCCGCTGGTGGCGTGCGTCCTCTCGGCATTCAAAATGGCTGGCTGGCATACATAGTTGCGTCGGTGCTGCGCGAAGCGTGTGAGCTGGAAGCTGCGCCGGTCGCAGCATGGTCACAGACGATGGTGCAGAAGACCAATAGGTTCGGAATCGAACCCCCATCCCGCAAACCGCAGCGCGGATGCGGCCTGTTGATCTTGCCCATTGGACGCGAATCCGCGTCTAGTGACGTCAGGGGAAGACGATGTCACGCAGTCTGGACGCTCCACTCAGCCCTAACGAAGAAGTGACCTTGCGCCGCGTCGCGCTCGGCATCTCTCCGATGAAGGAACTCGCACCGCGCGACCTCACGCGCCTGACATCGCTGTCCCTCGTAGAGATCGATGCCGGTGTTCCCCGCCTCACCGAAGTCGGCCGCCAGCGCTATCGGGCCTTGCCGCGCGCCGGCACCGCCAGCGACATCTCCTCCTACGAGGCGATGATTGCGGCGGTCGGCGAACGCCTGCGCCGGAACGCGGGCAAGACCTCGGACTGACAGTCGGCACGGCATCCTTTTCGCGATCCGCGGCAACTGGCCGGGCGAACCTCGCGTTCCTGAGGCACCCCCAACCATTGAACGGAGAGAGCGATGACCGACCTGTCCATCACGCCAAGAAACCTGATCGCCGCCGAGCGGGTCAACGGCACCGACGTCTACAATCTCCAGGGCGACAAGCTCGGTACCGTCGCGGACATCATGATCGACAAGGTGAGTGGACGCGCGATCTACGCCGTGATGTCGTTCGGTGGCTTCCTCGGCATCGGCGAGAAGCACCATCCCCTGCCCTGGTCGACGCTGAAGTATGACGAACGCCAGGGCGGATATGTCGTGGCCCTCGACAAGAAGGTTCTGGAGGGCGCGCCGACCTTCGACGATTCGGACAACTTCAGTTGGACGCCGGACTACGGCCGCCAGGTGGACAAGTACTACAACGTCCCGAGCTACTGGTAAGCCGCCTCAACGGAAAGCCGGCCGCTGCCTCGCGACGGGGGCAGTCGGCCGGTTTTTCATGGAGTGACCTTCTGGCAGCCGGCACCTTGCCAGCGATAGCCCTGAGCCAATCCTCCGACCATGGTCCATTCCACGATACATCCCTGACGCACCAGCGTCGGCGGCATGCCACCCAATGGAATCCAGAGACCTCCGCCCCATCCCCAGCCCCAACCGCCGAAGCGCTGATACATCGGCGGCATGCCGGGATCGATATAGGACGTGTCCCACTTCCATTGCAGGATCCTGGTGCCGTCCTCGAGCTGGTAGGTGTTATCCGGGATACGGCCCATGCTGCCGAGCAAGCCCGCCTCGGAGGCGCCGGACATCGCGCGTAGCTGATTGTCGAACACCGCCTCCCGCTCCGCCCGCGTCTCGCATCCCGCGAGGATCGTCACCGCGAGAAGGGAGACTGCAAAGGCCGGGAAAATTCGAGCGAGCCGCATGGCCGACCTCCGCTGCCGTTCTAGCGGATGGCGCCCAGCGCGATCTTGCACTCGGTCGTGAGCTGGTTCGTTCGCTGGTCGTTACACGGCTTCTGGCGTTCGACCAGAACCGCCGACCAGTAGAAGACGAACACGCCCAGGATCCAGGCGGTGATCGACCAGCTCATGGCACTGTCGAGCCGCCGATGGAACGCGGGTGTCGCGCGCGCCGGCGCGGCCACGGAAACGGCGGTTCGCACCGCCATCAGCGTCAACGGGAAGGTCGCCGCACCGCAGGCCAGATAGAGCAGGACGACCTTGAGCACGGCGACGTCACCAGGTCAGCTTGGGCATGGGGATGGGCCCGTTCTGCTTGGGAGCCCAGCCGCGCGCTTCCATGCAACTGGCCATGGAGCGCTCGAAGTTGAACTTGTAGCCCTGGTTGGCCATATCGCTGTAGAGGCCTTGCTGGCCGTAGCGCTCGCGCTCGGCCGCGAAGGTGGCGCGGCGCTCATCGTCGATGTTGCGCTCCTGTTGCGCCTGCGCCCGCACCTGGGTGCGGCACAGCGACTCGTCGCGGGTGAACTGGTCGGCCGTCGCGCCGTCCTTGCTGAAGTCCTTCGGCGCGCAGGCCGACATCGCCGCCGCGGCGATCACGAGGGCGATGGCCGCTTTCATCTGCCGCCCGCCAGCGCCATCTCGATAGCCTTCAGCGCGTCCGGAGCCTTGGCCCCGTCGGGGCCACCGCCCTGGGCCATGTCGGGCCGGCCGCCGCCGCCCTTGCCGCCCAGCGCCGCGACGCCCGCCTTCACGAGTTCGACCGCGCTGAGGGTCTTTGCCAGATCGTCGGTGACGCCGACGACGGCAGAGGCCTTGCCGTCCTCGACGCCGATCAGCGCCACGACGCCGGAGCCCAGCTTCTTCTTGAACTCGTCGGCCATGCCCTTGAGGTCCTTGCCCGGCACGCCGTTCAGCACGCGGCCGATCAGCTTGACCCCGCCGACCTCGCGCACCTCGTCAGCCGCGGAGCCGCCACCCGAGCCGCCACCGGCCAGCGCCAGCGCCTTGCGCGCGTCGGACAGTTCGCGCTCGATCTTCTTCTGGCCGTCGATCAACGCCGCCAGGCGTGCCGGCAGGTCCTCCGGCCGCACCTTCAGGGCCGATGCCGCTTCGACCAGGAGATCGGCCTGATGGCGGACATGAGCCTCGGCGGCATGACCGGCCAGCGCCTCGATGCGGCGGACGCCGGCCGCGACCGCGCCCTCGCCCACGATCTTGAACAAGCCGATGTCGCCGGTGCGGCGCGCATGCGTGCCGCCGCAGAGTTCGACCGAATACTTCTCGCCGCCGGGGACGTTGGCGTCGCCGCCCATGGAGAGCACACGCACCTCGTCGCCATACTTCTCGCCGAACAGCGCCATGGCGCCGGCAGCGATCGCCTCGTCCGGGGTCATCAGGCGCGTCTCGACCGCCGAGTTGTGGCGGATGCGATCGTTCACCTCGTCCTCGATCCTGCGCAACTCCTCCGCCGACACGGCCTTCGTGTGGCTGATGTCGAAGCGCAGCCGGTCGGGCGCGACCAGCGAGCCCTTCTGCGTGACGTGGTTGCCGAGATGGCGCCGCAGCGCCTCGTGCAGGAGATGTGTCGCGGAATGGTGCGCGCGGAGCTGGGCGCGGCGGATCGGGTCGATGGTCATCACCAGATCGTCGCCGACCTTCAGTTCGCCCTTCACGAGCCTGGCGTGATGGGCGTGCAGGTCGCCGACCATCTTCTGGACGTCGGTGACCTCGGCCTCGTTGTTGCCGCTCACCAGCTTGCCCGCGTCGCCCTGCTGGCCGCCGGATTCGGCATAGAACGGCGTCTGGTTGGTCACGATCCAGCCGGTCTGACCGGCCTTCAGCGAGCCGACTTCCTTGCCGTCGAGCAGGATCGCCTTGATCTGCCCCTCGGCACGCTCGGTGTCGTAGCCCAGGAATTCGGTGGCGCCCGCCTTCTGGCGCACGTCGAACCAGATCGCCTGGTCGGCGGTCTCGCCCGAGCCCGACCACGCCGCACGCGCCTTGGCGCGCTGTTCTTCCATCGAGGTCTCGAAGCCCGCCGTGTCGACCTTGATGTCGCGCGCGCGCAGAACGTCCTGCGTCAGGTCGAGCGGGAAGCCGTAGGTGTCGTAGAGCTTGAACGCGACCTCGCCCTTCAAGGTACCGCCGGCGCCCAGGTCCTTCGTCTCGTCCTCGAGCAGCTTCAGGCCGGTGCCCAGCGTCTTCTTGAAGCGTGTCTCCTCGAGCTTCAGCGTCTCGGTGATCAGCGGCTGGGCGCGCGACAGTTCGGGATAGGCATCGCCCATCTCGTGCACCAGCGTCGGCACCAGCTTGAAGATCACCGGGTCCTGCGCGCCCAGGATGTGGGCGTGGCGCATGGCGCGGCGCATGATACGGCGCAGCACGTAGCCGCGGCCCTCGTTCGAGGGCAGTACGCCGTCGGCGATCAGGAACGAAGTCGCACGCAGATGATCGGCGATGACCTTGAGCGAGGCGCTCTGGGCGCCGTCGGGATCGACGTTGATCTCGTGCGCGGTCGCCTCGATCAGGGCGCGGAACAGGTCGATGTCGTAGTTGTTGTGCTTGTGCTGCAGGACGGTCGCGAGACGCTCGAGGCCCATGCCCGTATCGATCGAGGGCTTGGGCAGCGCGACCCGCTCTTCCCTGGTCACCTGCTCGAACTGCATGAAGACCAGGTTCCAGATCTCGATGAACCGGTCGCCGTCCTGGTCGGGACTGCCCGGCGGGCCGCCCGGAATGCCCTCGCCGTGATCGTAGAAGATCTCCGAGCAGGGGCCGCAGGGACCGGTGTCGCCCATCGCCCAGAAATTGTCCGAGGTCGGGATGCGGATGATCTTGTCGTCGGAGAGGCCCGCGATCTTCTTCCAGTGGCCGGCCGCCTCGTCGTCGGTGTGGAACACCGTGACCAGCAGCTTCTCCTTGGGCAGGCCGTAGTCCTTCGTCAGGAGGTTCCACGCCAGCTCGATCGCGTGTTCCTTGAAGTAGTCGCCGAAAGAGAAATTGCCGAGCATCTCGAAGAAGGTGTGATGGCGGGCCGTGTAGCCCACGTTCTCGAGATCGTTGTGCTTGCCGCCGGCGCGAACGCATTTCTGCGAGGTCGCCGCGCGCGAATAGGAGCGCGTCTCCAGCCCGGTGAAGACGTTCTTGAACTGGACCATGCCCGCGTTCGTGAACATCAGCGTCGGGTCGTTGCGAGGCACGAGGGGGCTCGACTCGACGACTTCGTGGCCGTTCTTGCGGAAGTACTCTAGGAAGGTACGACGGATTTCGCTGACGCTTTGCATGCCGGCCTTGTAGCGTGCGCCAGCCCGCCAAGTCCAGAACAGGGAACCCAGGCTAAATGGCCGCCGAGGCCCATTCTACCGCCACTCTTCGCCTCTCCGTGGGCGACCTCCGGATCGTTCATCCGATCACCGTACCGACCGGTCCGGTAGCCGCCGCGGACGTCGTCCCGGCGCTGCAGGGGCTGGTGAACGCCGTCGTCACGGCCGCGGAGGCCGGCAAGGCGATCTCCTGCCGCAAAGGGTGCGGCGCCTGCTGCCGCCAGCTCGTGCCGATCTCGCGCACGGAGGCTGAACGGCTGATGGTGACGGTGGCCAACCTGCCGGCCGAGCGGCGCGCCACGCTGGAGGCCCGCTTCGCCGCCGCCGAGGCCGCCCTTGCCGCCGCCGACCTGAAGGAGCGCAAGGGCCGGCCCGACCGGGAACTGTCGACCGGCTACTTCGCGCTCGGCATCCCCTGCCCGTTCCTGGAGGAGGAGAGCTGCTCCATCCACCCGGATCGCCCCCTGGTCTGCCGCGAATACCTCGTCACCTCGCCGGCCGAACTCTGCGCCGGGCCCGCGCAGGAAGGCGTGACCCCGGTCCCTGTGCCGAAGGTATCGCTGGCGGCGCGCGGCCTGCAGGACGAGCGTGAAGACTGGTTCCCGCTGGCGCTTCTGATGGATTGGGCGAAGACACGGCCCAAGGCCGGCGCACGGCGCACCGGGCCGGAGTGGATCCAGAAGTTTCTGAAGGGGATGTCGCGAAAGCCTTGAGGGTGCTTCGCCGCCTCGTGTCTCTACTGAACCAGGCGGGCTCCCGCGCCTATGAAGGCGCTGCCGCCCGCAACCGCCCATTTCTTTGCGCGCCTTGGCGCGCAAAGAAATGGGCGGTACCGCGCGTGGGATGCGGTACCGCCCGTAGGGACCCGGAGACAGGGGATCGGGGTTCCCTATTCGTCGTCCTCGTCGTCTTCCTTGCCTCCGTCCATCAGGGCGTTGGCGAGGATGCCGGCGTTGGCGCGCACCTTGTTCTCGATCGCGTTGGCGACTTCGGGATGTTCCCTGAGATAATTCTTCGCATTTTCGCGGCCCTGGCCGATGCGGGTGCCGTCGTAGGAGTACCAGGAACCCGATTTCTCGACGACGCCGGCCTTCTCGCCGAGGTCGATCAGCTCGCCGGCCTTGGAGACGCCCTCTCCGTACATGATGTCGAACTCGACGACCTTGAACGGCGGCGCCACCTTGTTCTTCACGACCTTGACGCGCGTGGCGTTGCCGACGACCTCGTCCTTGTCCTTGAGCGCGCCGATGCGGCGGATGTCGAGGCGGACCGAGGCGTAGAACTTCAGCGCGTTGCCGCCCGTCGTCGTCTCGGGGCTGCCGAACATGACGCCGATCTTCATGCGGATCTGGTTGATGAAGATCACCAGCGTGTTCGACTTGGAGATCGAGGCGGTGAGCTTGCGCAGCGCCTGGCTCATCAGGCGGGCATGCAGGCCCGGAAGCGAATCGCCCATCTCGCCTTCGAGTTCGGCGCGCGGCACGAGGGCGGCGACCGAGTCGACCACCAGCACGTCGATGGCGCCGGAACGCACCAGCGTGTCGGCGATCTCGAGCGCCTGCTCGCCGGCATCGGGCTGGGAGATCAGCAGGTTGCCGATGTCGACGCCCAGCTTCTTGGCGTAGCCCGGATCGAGCGCATGTTCGGCGTCGACGAAGGCGCAGGAACCGCCCTTCTTCTGCGCCTCGGCGATGACATGCAACGCGAGCGTCGTCTTGCCCGAGCTTTCCGGTCCGTAGATTTCGATGATACGGCCCTTGGGCAGGCCGCCGATGCCGAGCGCGATGTCGAGGCCCAGCGAGCCGGTCGAGATCGCCTCGATCTCCAGCGCCTCGCGCTGGCCGAGCTTCATGATGGAGCCCTTGCCGAAGGCGCGCTCGATCTGGGCGAGAGCGGCGTCCAGCGCCTTGTTCTTGCTTTCCATGCCTTCTTTTTCGACCACCTTGAGCATCGCCGACATTGGCTCTCTCCTTCTTCCCATGCCCCTGTCAGGAGCGGCAATGCGGATAAGTCCGCAGCGGGTCGGAACGTCCGATGACGTCAATGTACCCATTTTGTTCCAATCGACAACGGAACAATTAACCCGCTGACGGAATTAATGTTCTTGACACTCGTTCCATCAATGTTCCCATCGGTGCCTGTGGATTGATCGGCCTGCCTCACAAGCCGCCAATCGCCCGCGCCGTGGCGATGTAGAGCGGAATACCGAGCAGCAGGTTGAAGGGGAAGGTCACGCCCAGCGACAGGGTCAGCGGGATCGCCGCATTGGCCTGCGGAAGGGCAAGCCGCATCGCCGCGGGCACGGCAATGTACGAGGCGGAGGCCGCGAGCGTCATGAAGACGGCGATGCCGCCGGCGGACAGGCCCAACCAAGGCGCCAGCAACGCCGCGCACGTGCCCCCGATCAGCGGCATGACGACCGCAAACGCCGCCAGCCGCAGCGAGAGCAACCGCCGTTCGTCGCGCAAGCCCCGCCCGGCGACCAGCCCCATGTCGAGCAGGAACAGGCAGAGGAAACCGGGAAAGGCATCGACCAGGAATGGCTTGAGCAAGGCCTGCCCCCGGTCGCCCGTGAGAATGCCGATCAGGAACGACCCCAGCAGCATGACGACGGCGCCGTTCAGCAGGATTTCGCGGGCCAGTTCGCCTCCCCGCTCCCGCGCCTGCGAGCCCCGGGCCAGGAAGAGAGCGCTCAGGATCGCCGGTGTTTCCATCGCCGCGGCGACGGCGATCATGTAGCCCTCGAAGGGGATGCGCAGTTGCCCCAGCGCACTGGTGACGGCAACGAGGGTGACGGCGGAAATCGAGCCATAGTGCGCCGCCACCGATGCCGCATCGGGAACCGAGAGTGGCGTGGCAAGGCGCAGCAGCCCATAGGCCAGGAACGGGATCGCGAACGATAGCAGCACGCCCGCCGCAAGCGAGGCTGCGAGTGTCACGGACAGGCCATGATGGGCGACTTCCACACCGCCGCGAAAGCCGATCGACATCATCAGATAGAGCGACAGCAGCTTCGCCACAGATCCTGGGATGGAGAGGTCCGACCGGGCGAGACTGAGGGCGGTGCCGAGGACGAAAAACAGCACCATTGGCGAGAGGATGTTCTGGCTTGCGAGATCGAAGAAGGACATGGGGCACACCGGGAAATTCTGGTGGCCTCAACTAGGAGGTAGCTGCTTGATTTGGAAATTGATAATCCATTAATTATTATTCACTGATTTTGATAAATCATGACTCAGCCCCACAACCTCGACATCGACCTTCTCAGGGCATTCGTGACGGTTGCCGATCTCGGAAGCTTCACGCGCGCCGCCGAAATGCTGCTGCGTCGCCAGTCAACTCTCAGCCTCCAGATCAAGCGGCTGGAGGACGGGCTGGGCAAGCGTCTGCTTGATCGCGCGACACGGCACGTCCGGCTGACGGCGGAAGGCGACTCCCTCCTGCCGCACGCACGCCAGATGCTGGAGCTCAACGACCGGCTGGTGGCGAGCCTGACACAACCCGCGCTGGCAGGGACCGTGCGCCTGGGAACGCCGGAGGACTTTGCGACCAGCTACCTGCCTCAGGTGCTGGCCCGGTTCGCGCAGGCCTACCCTGCCGTACAGCTGGAAGTGACGTGCGACCTCACGCTCACCCTCATCGAGCGCTTCCGCGAAGGTGCATTCGACCTGGTGCTGGTCAAGCGCGAGCCCGAACGTTCCAACCGGGGCGTCCGCGTCTGGCGCGAGCCGTTGGTGTGGGTGGCGGCGGGGCAGCTCGCGCTACCCGAGCAGAGCCCACTGCCCCTCGTCGTTTCGCCGCCGCCCTGCGTCTACCGCAAGCGTGCCACCGACAGCCTCAACCGTGCCCGTCGTCGCTGGCGGGTGGCATACAGCTGTGCATCGCTTGCCGGCCAGCACGCCGCCGTAAAGGCCGGACTCGGGGTGACGGTGCTGCCCAAGGACATGGTGCCCTCCGGCCTCACCGTGGTCGAACGGCGTTCGATGCTCCCCGACCTGCACGACACGGAGATCGCCCTGCTCGCTGCGCGCGGCCTGGCCGCACCGGCCCGCCGGCTGCACGACCATATCGTGCGCTCGCTGGAAGAGGTCGGCCGGGCTTGACGCAGGCCCGGCGCCCGGCCCGATCGCGCCAGCTACTTCGGCCCCAGCAGCCCGGCCGTCTTCAGGCCGGCGATGCCCGCCGCATCGTAGCCGATTTCCGACAGCACCTCGTCATTGTGCTGGCCGATCTCGGGCGGGTTGGAGACGAGCGGCGGTCGCCAGCCCATCATCTGGAAGGGCAGCAGCGGCAACCGGGTCTGCACGCCGCCCGGCAGGGTCGTCGGCGCCAGCGAGCCGTTGGCCAGCAGGTGCGGATGGTCGAACAGGTCCTGCGGCCGCGCGACCGGGGCGAAGGAGATGTCGGCGTCGAGGCACATCTGCTCGAGCGCGTCCTTGGTGTAGGCCTTGAACACGCTGGCGACCTTCGGCACCAGCCACGGCCGCGCCTCGATGCGCAGGTTGTTGGTGGCGAGCTTCGGATCGGCCGCCAGTTCCGGCTGCTTGAAGAACTCGCAGAAGCGCTTCCACTGGCCGTCGCTGGTGATGCCGATGAAGACCTGCAGGTCGTCGGCGGTGTTGAAGATCTCGTAGACCGCCCAGGAACTCACGCGCTCGGGCATCGGCGGCGGCGCCGCGCCGTTGATCGCGGTGATGGCGAGGTGCTGGCCCATCAGGAAGACGACCGATTCGAACAGCGCGCTCTCGACCAGGCCGCCCTTCCCCGTGCGGTCGCGCTGCTTCAGCGCCAGCACCGTGCCGAACGCGCCGAACATGCCGCCCACGATGTCGATCACCGAGGTGCCGGCGCGCAGCGGCCGGCCGCTGGGACCGGTCATGTAGGCGAGCCCGCCCATCATCTGGACGACCTCGTCGAGCGCCGGCCGCTTCTCGTAGGGCCCGGGCAGGAAGCCCTTCAGCGCACAATAGACAAGGCGCGGGTTGATCTTCTCGAGGTCCGCCGGGCCCAGCTTTCGCCTGGCCATCGAGCCCGGCGCGAAGTTCTCGATCAGAACGTCGGCCTTCTCGAGCAGCCTGACCAGCACCTTGCGGCCCTCGGGCGAATCTGCGTCGAGCGCCAGGCTCTTCTTGTTGCGGTTGAAGTAGCCGAAAAAGCCGGCGCCGAAGCCGCGCAGCTTGCGGGTGCGGTCGCCGTCGACCGGCTCGACCTTGATCACCTCGGCACCGAGGTCGGCCAGGATCATGCCGCAGGACGGCCCCAGGATCGTGTGGGTGAGTTCGACGACGCGGACGCCCTTGAGAGGCGGTTCAAAAGATGAGGTCATACCCCATCAGATACCTCACCCCGCGGGAGCGAGCCACGTATCGATATCCTTGGTGAACGGCAGGCCCGCCGCCTCGCCCAGCACCTGATGGCCAACGCCGGCGCCGACCAAGAACGTCTCCTGATGCGGGACGCCGTTCGCCTTGAGCATGGTGCGGATCGCCCTGCCGTCATGGCCCCAGCCGATCGCCTCGACCTTGCCGTCGAAGGCGCGGTTGACGGTCGACAGGAACTGGGCGCGCTCCTCGTCGGTGAGGCCCGGCACGGCATCGATATCGCCCAGCAAAAACAGCCGGCCGCCAAACTTCGCGACCAATGCAGCCACCGAATTACGAGCTTCGACGATGATCTCGCGGTTGGGCCCCCGGCGCACCCTAGCCGCCAGCGACAGCGGTAGCACCGCTGCGCTCAGATTGGCGCCGGTGTTCATCAGCGACGCGGTCAGTTCCTTGTAGGTGATCCCCAGTCGCTCTGCCCGCCGCACGCGCATTTTCGCGACTTCTGGACTCGGCGTCTTCCAGGCCTTGGCAGCGGCGCGACGCCACACCCAGGCGCCCCACGACATGTCGAAGGTCGGCCCGTTATTGTGCCCGATCCCGGGACGGCGTAGCAGGACCTCGACATTTGCGTGCCGGGTCGCAAGACGGTCGAAACGATCACCCATTGCGCCTATTCTAGAGCAGTTCAGGCGCGGGTAAAACGCGCTATAGGGACACGAATGACCTCATGCTGAGGAGCGAGCGCCGCAGGCGTCTCGAAGCATGGGAACGAGCACGTCGCTTGTTGCCCACCCTTCGAGACGCAGCCCTTCCGGGCGGCTCCTAAGGGCGAGGTCCAGGTCAGTTGAGGAGCAAGGCGTGGACGATTTTCAGGTCGATGTGTTGGTGGTTGGCGCCGGTAACGCGGCGGCGTGCGCGGCTCTCGCGGCGCGTGAGACGGGCGCCTCGGTCGCCATGCTGGAGGCGGCCCCGGAGGCCGAGCGCGGCGGCAACAGCACCTACACGGCCGGCGCCATGCGCGTGGTGTTCCATGGTGTCGACGACCTGGTCCAGCTCTACGACCTTACCGAGGACGAGAAGCGCGACGTCGATTTCGGCAGCTACACCGCCGACGAGTATCTCGACGACATGGGCCGCGTGACCAACTACCGCTGCGACCCCGAGCTGACCGACATCCTGATCGGCCGCAGCTTCGAGACCATGAAGTGGATGCGCTCCAAGGGCGTGCGCTTCCAGCCTTCCTACGGCCGGCAGGCCTTCAAGGTGAACGGCAAATACAAGTTCTGGGGCGGCCTCGCCGTCGAGGCCTGGGGCGGCGGCCCGGGCCTCGTCGACCTCGAGCACAAGGCGGCGGTGAAGGCCGGCATTCCCATCCATTACGAGACGGCGGCGGTGTCGCTGATCGAGGAGGACGGCGTCGTCCGCGGCGTCATCGCCCGCCACAAGGGCCGCAAGGTCAGGATCGACGCCAAGGCGGTCGTGCTGGCCTGCGGCGGCTTCGAGAGCAACGCCGAGATGCGCACGCGCTATCTCGGGCCGACCTGGGATCTCGCCAAGGTGCGCGGCACCCGCTTCAACACCGGCGCCGGCATCAACATGGCGCTGGCGATCGGCGCCAAGCCGCACGGCAACTGGTCGGGCGGCCATGCGGTCGGCTGGGACATGAACGCGCCGGAGTTCGGCGACCTCGATGTCGGCGACAATTTCCAGAAGCACTCCTACCCGCTCGGCATCATGGTGAATGCCAACGGCCTGCGCTTCGTCGACGAGGGCGCGGACTTCCGCAACTACACCTACGCGAAGTACGGCGCGGTGATCCTGTCGCAGCCGCAGCAATTTGCCTGGCAGATCTTCGATTCGAAGGTGCTCGACAAGCTGCGCGACGAGTATCGCATCAAGCGCATGACCAAGGTCCGCGCCGACACGATCGAGGAACTGGCGACCAAGCTCGAGGGCGTGAACCAGGAGCAGTTCCTCAAGACGATCAAGGAATGGAACGCGGCGGTCATGACCGACGTAACCTTCAATCCGGCGATCAAGGACGGCCGCGGCACCCGCGGCCTCGCCGTGCCGAAGAGCAACTGGGCCAACACGATCGACGAGGCGCCGTTCGAGGCCTACGCCGTGACCTGCGGCCTCACCTTCACCTTCGGCGGACTCAAGATCAGCAACGAGGGCGAGGTCGAGAACACCGACGGCCACCCGATCCCCGGCCTGTTCGCCGCGGGCGAACTGGTGGGCGGGCTGTTCTATCACAACTATCCCGGCGGCACGGGCCTCGTCTCGGGCGCCGTTCTGGGCAAGCTCGCGGGTGACGGCGCGGGCAAGTACGTGGCCGGCAAGAACTAGGTTGAACAAGTCGCAGCACACTTGCTGCGAAACCGGATTGGCTTCAAGGTCACGTCAGCTCGCGCGACGCGGATGAACCGCGCGCCCCAGGAGGAAGAACATGTTCCCAATCACCCGGCGTAGCGCCCTGACCCTCGGCGGCTCGGCCCTGTTGCTGCCCTCGGCCGTGCGCGCCCAGGCCAACTGGCCGGCCGGCCCGGTCACCTTCGTCGTCGGCTACGCCGCCGGCGGCAGCACCGACATCAACGCGCGCGAGCTGGCGCACGTCATGACGCCGGTCATCGGCCAGCAGATCATCATCGACAACAAGGGCGGCGCGGCCGGCTCGATCGGCCTGCGGGCGGTGGCCAACGCCAAGCCGGACGGCCAGACGCTGTTCGTCGCCGTCGGCACGAACGTGATCATCAATCCGCACGTCCAGAAGGGCATGATCGACACCCTCGCCGCCTTGGCGCCGATCTGCCAGATCACGGACTACCAGTACGTGCTGGTGGTGGGTAACTCGGTGCCGGTGAAGAACGCGGCCGAGCTGGTGGCGCTGGCCAAGAAGGATCCCGAGAAGCTCACCTATTCGTCGTCGGGCGTAGGCGGTAACAATCACCTGGCCGGTGCGCTGTTCGCGGACGCCGCCGGCGTCAAGCTGACCCACGTGCCCTACAAGGGCACCGGCCCCGCGGTGGCCGACGTCATCAGCGGCCAGATCACCATGAATTTCTCGTCGCTGCCGCCGGCGGTCTCCCAGGTCAAGGGCGGCAACCTCAAGGCGCTGGCAGTGACCGGCAGCAAGCGCGTCAGCTCCATGCCAGACGTTCCGACCCTGAAGGAACAGGGGATCGACGTCGTCGTCACCAGTTGGCAGGGCCTGTTCGCCCCGGCCAAGACCCCGCCCGACATCCTCGACAAGATCGAGAAGGCGGCCAAGGAAGGGATGAAGAACCCGAAGTATGAAGAGGCCCTCGCCCGCGACGGTCTGGAGATGCCGCCGAACCGCACGCGTGCCGAGTTCGCCAAGTTCGTTGCCGACGAGCACGCCTTCTGGGGCACCACACTGAAGAAGCTTAACATCCAGATGGAATAGCACTGGGGGCGCGTGGCCCCGGTCGCGCGTCGCTCCTCAGCCGGCGAAGACGCGTCCCTGGCGTGGACGCACCCCCAGCCCATGAGTGCGCAGCCGAAGAAGCCCCCTATCCGGGCGTCTTGGACTGGGCCTGTCTCCGGCGTCTCTCCTCGCCCAGCGTCTTCAGGCGCTCTGCTTCTTCCGGCGTGACGCGACCGTAGCGCGGCCGCCAGTCGTCGTCGGACGGCCAGGCGACACCGGAACGTTGCGTGGTGCGCGGCGCGGTTGCCCTGCCGAGCAGATCGAGCGCCTGGCCGGCGATCGACCGTTGCAGGTCGCGCCGCCACGGTGGGCCACACGGATTGCCCAGCGGGAAATCCGTGAACAGGAAACGCGGCACGCCGCAATATTCGACGATGTCGAGCGCGGAACCGACGATCACGGTCGGCATTCCGTTGGTTTCGAGATGGCGGGCGACCAAACTCACGGTTTGGTGGCAGACGGGTCAAAGGGGACTGAGCAAGGCTGCGTCGGCACCGTCGGCACGCAGCCTTTCGAGGACCTGCGGCGCGTCGATCTCCATCGTCTTGCGCTGGCTGTACTCGGTCGGCACGCCGTGAAAGCGCGCGGCCAGGCCGCCGACCATGCCTTCCGCTACTCGCTCCTGCACAGCCTCGATCGGCAGGAAGCTGGCCCGATCGTCGGTGTGGGTCGATTCCTTGTCCCAGGCGACGTTTGCGGTGAACAGCGTCACCGGCGCAGGCTCGACGTCGCCCGACCAGACTTGCCGTTGGCCGGAGGCGTCGCGATTGCCGAGGTCCGGCGGACTCGCCGTCGTCACCAGCCCGATCCTCATCTGCGACAGCGGCAGGGCGAGGCGCGCGAACGGCACCTCGTTGAAACGCGCCCAGACATAGTCCGACGGGTAGCCGAGGGCGCGATAGTAGGCCCTGGTGCGATCCATGTAGCGAACGGCTTCGGACATCGGTCTCTCCCGGCAGCTTCTTGATTGCCGCCAGTCTAGCCGCGTTTCGGCACCATGCAGAAGCCCTGTGCCTCGATGCCGAGCGCGGGATTGAACTTGGAGCGGAAGTTTTCCATCGCTATGGCCGCAGTCAGCTCGACGATCTGTGCCTCGGTATAATGCTGCTTGAGCCGGTCCACGAGCGCGTCGTCGACCTTGCGGTCGGTGTAGGTGATGCGCTCGGCGTATTCGAGGGCCAGCCGTTCGGGTTCGCTGAAGAGCGCGCTGTCGCGCCACGTCGTGACTTCCGCCAGCTTCTCCATCCCGCCGTCCGTCGTCTCCAGCACACGGCTGGAATTGATATCAATTCAAAACGGGCAGCCATTGATCGTCGCGACCCGCACGTAGAGAAGCGCTGGAAGGCCCTTGGGCAGAAGGCCCGACTGCTCGATCGACTGGCCGAGCATGCCGGCGGCGCGCAGAATCGGCGGACAGTGCGCCATCACCTTGGTCGGATTGAGCAGGCCGCCGAACATCTCGCGCTGCTTGTCGAACACGGCCTTCAGGACGGGATCGCCACCGTCTTCCTCGATCTCGCTGACACGCGCCATGGAGCACCTCACCGCTTCCGGGAGATGGACGTTAGCGCCGCTCTCCGCGACACCGCGACGGACATCTTCTCATGTCCGGATGAGATCGCCGAAGGCACGCCACGTGATCATGGACGATCTGGCCGGACGAGCAGCCAGAAGACCATCGAAGAGGCCAATGCGCAGCACAGCACGAACGGTAGCAGGAAGGCGAGATTGGCCAGCAGGTTCAGCCAGGCCAAACTTTCCGGATCGCCATCGAAGCCGGCAGCCAGGCCACCGAACAGTGCCAGGAAGACGAAGCCCAGTGCAAGACCAGCCAGGCCATAGGCGCGCCAGCCGTTCCACTGCCTGCGGCGCATGACGAGAAAGACCGGCAGGCCAACGAGCAATGCGAAGGGATAGGAAATGTAACCGGCGAAAGCGGCATAACCCAGCGTCTGCGAATCGCCGCCGGCGGCGAGGATGACGACGGCGAGGATCAGCGCCGGAATCATCGGCGCCACCAGAAAGCCCGCCACGGTGCGATACGCCCTGCTGCGCGCGGACGGCATCCAACTCTCCAAAATCAAGGCCGGACCGAACTCATGCCCGGTCCGGCCTCATCCTGATCCCGGACGCTCGCGAAATCGAGCGCGCTAGAAGCCCAGGGCCTTGGCCTGCATGACGCCCTCGATACCGCCGATCTTGCCCATCAGTTCGTTGGAGATCGGCTGGTCGACCTGGACCAGGGCGATCGCCGACCCGCCCGGCTTGTCGCGACCGAGGTGGAATGTGGCGATATTCACCTTGCCCTCGCCCAGCAGCGTACCCAGGCGGCCGATGAAGCCCGGCTTGTCGTCGTTGGTGATGTAGAGCATGTGCGGCGCGAACTCGGCGTCGATCTCGATGCCCTTGATCTCGACGATGCGCGGATGCTTGCCGCCGAACAGCGTGCCCGTGACCGAGCGCGTGTACTTCTCGGTCGTGACCGAGAGGCGGATCATCGAATTGTAGTCGGTCTCGCGCTCGTGCTTGACCTCGGCCACCTCGACACCGCGCTCGCGGGCGATGACCGGCGCGTTGACCATGTTCACCGACGTGAGCTGCGGGCGCAGGACGCCCATCAGCGCCACCTGGGTCAGCGGCTTGACGTTGAGCTTCGCCACCTGGCCCTCGAATTCGATCGAGACGGCCTTGATGTCCGTGTCGGTCAGCTGGCCCGCGAAGGAGCCAAGCTTCTCGGCGAGGTCGAGGAACGGCGCCAGCTTCGGCGCGTCCTCGGCCGAGACGTTCGGCATGTTGAGCGAGTTGGTGACGGCGCCCGTCAGCAGGTAGTCGGCCATCTGCTCGGCGACCTGCAGCGCCACGTTCTCCTGCGCCTCGACCGTCGAGGCGCCGAGATGCGGTGTGCAGACGAGGTTCGGTGCGCCGAACAGCACGTTGGTCTTTGCCGGCTCCTCGACGAACACGTCGAAGCCCGCGCCCGCGATATGGCCCGAGACCAGCAGGTCGCGAACGGCCAGCTCGTCGACCAGGCCGCCGCGCGCGCAGTTGACGATGCGCACGCCCTTCTTGGTCTTCATCAGGTTGGCGCGCGACAGGATGTTCTTGGTCTGCTCGGTGAGCGGCGTGTGCACCGTGATGAAGTCGGCACGCGCCAACACCTGCTCCAACGTCGCCTTCTCGACGCCGAGCTCGGCGGCGCGCTGGTCGCTCAGGAACGGGTCGTAGGCCACAACGCGCATCTTGAGACCGATGGCGCGCTCCGCGACGATCGAGCCGATGTTGCCGCATCCGATCAGGCCCAGCGTCTTGAAGCTGAGCTCGGTGCCCATGAACTTGTTCTTCTCCCACTTGCCGGCTTGCGTGCTGGCATTGGCCTCCGGCACCTGACGGGCGACGGCGAACATCAGCGCGATTGCGTGCTCGGCGGTGGTGATGGCATTGCCGAACGGCGTGTTCATCACGACGACGCCGTGCGAAGTGGCGGCCTTGATGTCGACATTGTCGACGCCGATACCGGCGCGGCCCACCACCTTGAGCTTTTTGGCAACCGCTAGGACCTCGGCCGTGACCTTGGTGGCCGAGCGGATCGCAAGGCCTTCGTAGTTACCGATGATCTCGCGCAGCTCGGCCGGCTTCAGGCCCGGCTTGAAATCGACGTCGCAGCCGCGCTCCGAGAAAATCTCGACGGCACGCGGAGACAGCTCATCGGAAATGAGAACTTTTGGCTTGGCCATGGGATGACTCCAAATTCTTTGCTGGGGGCGCGCCACTCCAGTGGCGCGTCATGCAGTGCTGCAGCAGGAAGATCGCGCCACTGGAGTGGCGCGCCCCCAGCTACGAGAACTCGCGCTCGATCTCGGCGTAGGCCCAGTCGAGCCACGGCAGCAGCGCTTCGAGATCGGCCTTCTCGACCGTCGCGCCGCACCAGATGCGCAGGCCGGGAGGGGCGTCGCGATACGAACCGACGTCGTAGCCCGCCTTCTCGGTCTCGAGCAGGTCGCCCATCTTCTTCGCTGCCGCGGCCTGCTTGTCGGCGGGCAGCGCGGTGAACCAGGGCGCCTTGATTACGAGGCAGACCGAAGTGTTGGAGCGGATTGCCTTGTCGGCTGCCAGGAAGGCAGCCCAAGGGCGGGACTCGACGAACTGCTCGAGCACACCGAGATTGCCCTCGGAACGCGCCATCAGGCCTTTGAGACCTCCGACACCCTCGCCCCACTTCAGGCCGTCGATCGCGTCCTCGATGCAGAGCAGCGAAGGCGTGTTGATGGTGTCGCCCTTGAAGATGGCCTCCGAGAACTTGCCGCCTGAGGTCAGGCGGAAGATCTTCGGCATCGGCCAAGCCGGCGTGTAGCTTTCGAGCCGCTGGATGGCGCGCGGCGAGAGGACGAGCATGCCGTGCGCGCCCTCGCCGCCCATGACCTTTTGCCAGGACCAGGTGACGACATCGAGCTTCGCCCATGGCAGGTCCATCGCGAACACGGCCGAGGTCGCGTCGCAGATCGCGAGGCCCTCACGATCATCGGTGATCCAGTCGCCGTTCGGGACCTTCACGCCCGAGGTCGTGCCGTTCCAGGTGAAGACGACGTCGTGCGTCCAGTCGACCGCCTTGAGGTCGGCGATCTGGCCGTAGGGCGCCTTGAGCGTGCGGGTGTCCTTGAGCTTGAGCTGCTTCACCACGTCGGTGACCCAGCCCTCGCCGAAGCTTTCCCAGGTCAGCATGTCGACCGGGCGGGCGCCGAGCAGCGACCACAGCGCCATCTCAACGGCGCCGGTATCGGACGCCGGAACGATGGCGATGCGATGGTCGGCGGGAATACCGAGGATCGCGCGCGTGCGATCGACCGCTTCGACAATCTTCTTCTTGCCAAGCTTGGAGCGATGGGACCGCCCGACGGCGGCATCTTTGAGAACTTCCGGTGTCCAACCCGGACGCTTGGCGCAGGGGCCCGAGGAAAAATCGGGACGCGCAGGACGCAGAGACGGCTTCGTCATTGTCATTCTCCCTTACAGAAGAAATGCACTCCGGTGGGGGAGCGTGGCCCGCGGCCGATATACGGGCCGACGGGTTCGGCGTCAATGTGGAGAGATTGTCGCGCCCTACTCAACGCCGCTGCAGTTCGAAGTAAGTGCCGGCGACCGGATCCTTGAACGCCTCCGTCGCGCGAAAGTCGTCGTGAAGCATGCGGTAGATGGCTTCCGTGCGCCCCGCCGCGGCAACGGTGCCGAGATAGCCGGCCAGAACTTCCGGCGTCCACGTCCACAGATCGGAGACGATCACGCGATAGCCACGATCGAGCGCGAGGTCGATGTCGCGCTTGATCGCCGCGGCATGCTCGGCCGCCGTCCAGCCGGGATGGCGGATCGCGCCGGCATTGATCGCGATCCATTTGAACTTTGGGTCGGCAGACGGCGCCGGCGGGATCGCGACGCGATTGTCCCAATCCCAGGTGCGGCTCCACAATGCGTACTGCCAGGTCGTGATCGGCTCGTAGCCGAAATAGACGAAGACACTGGAGTCCGGCGGGAAACGCTTCTCGAGCGCCGCCGTCGCCGCGAGCCAGCGCGTATCGTCGCCGCGCCATTTGGCGAGTGCCGAGACATTCCAGGCGAAAGGCGCGAACGACAGGAGTGCAAGGACGAGAACAACGCCCCGCCGCGACGACAGCAACGCCGCCAGCAGCAGCGCCCAGACCACGGCGAGCCACGGCATGACGTTGATCTGCATTTGCGGATCCTGCGGCTGCGAATAGAAGTTCAGGACCTGCCCTGCCCCCAGCGTGCCGAGGAAGATGACGGCAACCGCGCGCAGCCGAGGCTCGTCGCGCCGCGACCAAAGCAGCAGGACGCAGGCGCCGAAGATCGCGACCTGGAGGAGAACCGAAATCGCCAGCGGCCCCGCCGCGTCTTTCGCCGACCGCGGATCGACGAAGCCGCCAAGCAGCAGCAGGTAATTGCCGACGCCCGACAGCATCATCCAGGCCTTGTCCCAGGTGACACCCGCCCAGCCGGTGGCCACGCCCTTGCCGGTCCAGAGAATGTCGTGCAGCCCGATGGCGCCGTTATGGCCTTCCCAGAGTAACTGGACGATGCCCGACACGGCCAGGATCGAGGCCAGCAGCACGAGTACGTGGCCGATGCGCTTCTTCAGCGGCTCCGGCGCGACCAGCAGCGCCAGGACGAACGCCGGCAAGGCCGGGAACAGCAGCCGCCATTCGATCAGCCAGCCCAGCGTGAAGACCGCGCCGACGGTCGCGATGCGCTGCCAGGTCGGCCGGTCGAACCAGAGACCGGCCAGCGCCATCGAGGCGAGGACGAAGACGTAGCCCGGCATGATGTCCTCGCTGATGACCGAGAGCAGCAGGACGAAGCCGCATCCAAAATGGAACACCGAGGTGAGAGCCGCTACGCGCGCGCTGCCGGTCAGGCGGTGGGCAAAGGCATAGACGATGACCGTGCCGATACTCGCCCAGAAGGCGTTGAGATAGGCGAATTGTTTCCACGGCACACCGCGCAGGACGCCGAGTGCATCGAGCAGGCGCGCACTCACGCCATACAGCGGAAAGAAAAGGTAGTTCGATTGATCGAGGCGCGCGGTCGACGGCGAGGCAATCCAGGGCTCGGCCTGGATGCTCTTGTACATGCCGTTGGCACTGATGATGTGGACGTTCTGCAGCCACCCGATCAGGCCGCACAGGACCAGCAGGGACAGCGCGAAGGCAAGCAGAAGCTGCCAGGCTGGCGCCGTCCTCGTCACTAGTGCTTGCGGCCGACCAGGGTCACGACGCCTTCGGGGCCGAACGTCTCGGTGTGCGGACAGCCGCGCGCCATGGTGAAAATCTCGCCGGGGCGGAAGGTCTGCGTCCTGCCCTCCCAGCCGAGCGTGATCGCGCCCTCGATCACCATCGCCTTCACGTCGTAGGGATGACTGTGCTCGGCATTGTGCTTCGGTCCCTGGGTATTGCCGGTCGCGATCTCGTAGCCGTCTTGCTTCAGCTCAGCTTCGAAAGCCTGTCGGTCCATCCATCCCTCCTCAGGCCGCTTTGCGGGCCGCGACGGCATATTGCGCCCCCAACGGCAGCCATGTCAGCAGGCGATCGACGCCCCTCAGGGCAGCCATCCCGGGCGGCATGAACATGAGGTAGTCGGTGTCGAGTTCGTAGCGCGCGGTATCGAGCAGCCCATGCCGCACCTCGTTGGCGTCGAGCAGGATCGCGTTGCGGTCGATCGGCGTGTTGGCGATCACGTGACGCACGAGCGGGTTGCGCGGATTATGCTCGAAGACATAGAGCCGACCGCCCGGCTTCAGGACCCGGCCCAGTTCGGCATAGACCGCAGGCCTGTCCGCGATCGGCACGTGATGCAGCACGGCGCTGATCATGGCGATGTCGAACTGCCCATCGGCGAAGGGCGTGCTGGCTCCTTGCTGCGGCGCCAGCTGCGGCGGCGCGCCCAGTTCCCGCGGCCAGCGCTTCTCGACCTGGCGCAACATGCCCGTCGAGATGTCGCAGCCGGTGAAGGAGCCCTTCGCGCCATGCCCGATCAGCACGCGCATCAGGCTGCCGACACCGCAGCCATAGTCGAGGATCGACAATCCGCCGGTGTGCAGGCCGGGCTCCCGGCGCAGCAGCCAGCGCGCCTTCACGGCGATGAACTGGTCGGGGGAGCTGCCCAGCATCCGCTTGATCGGATTGTCGAGGCCGCCCTGGTACTCTGCGGCGTAGTCGTCGAACTCGGCCGGCTCGCCCGACCAGGATTGCGGATCGGGCGTACTCACTTCTGACCGCCGACGATGTCGCGGATCATGAACAGCGGCCGCCCCTTGCTCTGGTCGTAGAGCCGGCCGAGATAGGCACCGATCACACCCAGCATCAGGAACTGCATGCCGCCCAGCAGCCCGACCGCGGCCATCAGCGACGTCCAGCCGGGCATCGTGTGACCGTTCAGCCAGCCGACGATCGAGTAGAGGAAAAAGCAGAAGCCCAGCCCCGCCATGACCCAGCCGATGGTCATCGACATCATCAGCGGCACGACGGAGAACGATGTGATGGCGTCGGCTGCGAAGCGGATCATCTTGGCCAGCGGATACTTGCTCTCGCCGGCCACGCGCGCGTGACGGTCGTAGAGCAGCGCCACCTGCCGGCCGCCAATCCAGGCCACCATGCCGCGAATGAAGCGGTGACGCTCCGGCATCGCGAGAAGCAGATCGAGCACGCGCCGCGTCATCAGCCGGAAATCTCCGGCATCGGGAGGGATCTCCACGTCGGTCAGGCGGCCGATCAGGCGATAGAAGGCCGCAGCGGTGACGCGCTTGAACAGACTCTCGCCGTCGCGCTGGCGGCGCTGCCCGTAGACCACGTCGGCGCCCTCGTCGATCAGCTTCATCATGTCGACGAGCAATTCGGGTGGATCCTGCAGGTCGGCGTCGATGATCATGATGCGCTCGCCGCGGCAGACCGAGAGGCCGGCGGTAAGGGCAAGCTGGTGGCCGTGGTTGCGCATCAGACGCACTGCAACCACGCGAGGATCGTGCGCGGCAGCCTCGGCCATGACATCCCAGGTGCGATCGCGCGAGCCGTCGTCGACCAGCACGACCTCGCTCGCGCCGCCGATTCCGTCGAGAACCGCGCAGACACGGCGCAGAAACTCGGGCAAGGCGTCCTGCTCGTTGTAGCAGGGCGCCACGATGGAGATGGCCGGACGTGGGACTGAAGTCATGCGGGCGAGCAATAACCCATGCGGACCGGGAAAACGAGCCACCCGGCGCCGGCCACCGTCCCGCCTCCCCATTGGCGGCGCAATGGGCTATCAAGCGCCACCATGAGTTCAAACGACAACGACCACCGAGGCCTCCTGCCCGCGGGCCTCGCCGACCTGCTGCCCCCCGATGCCGCCCGGGAAGCACGCGCCATCGATGTGGCCATCGAGCGATTCGCCGCCTTTGGCTATGAACGGGTGAAGCCGCCACTCGTCGAATTCGAGGAATCGCTGCTGGGCGGCCCCGGCGCGGCTCTGTCGCAGCAGACCTTCCGCCTCATGGATCCGGTGTCTCAGCGCATGATGGGCGTGCGGCCGGACATGACGGTCCAGGTCGCCCGCATCGCCGTCACCCGCCTGAAGCACGAGCCGCGGCCCCTGCGCCTATCCTACGGCGGCAACGTGATCCGCGTCCGCGGCAGCGCCCTGAAGCCCGAGCGCCAGTTCGCCCAGGTGGGGACCGAGCTGATCGGCGTCGACAGCGCCGAGGCGGATGCCGAGGCCGTCCTGCTTGCGGTCGATACGCTGCGCGCTATCGGCGTGTCGGATCTGTCGGTCGACCTCAACCTGCCGACGCTTGTCGCCGCGGTTGCGAACGGCGTGAACCAGCCGGAAGAGGCCATGAGTCGCCTGCGCCGGGCGCTGGATCGCAAGGACGAAGGCGGCATCGCCAAGGCCGGCGTCGACAAGAAGTCGGCCGATCTTTTCGCCGGCCTCCTGCGCGCCGCCGGCCCCGCCGACAAGGGTCTCGCGCAACTCGCCCGGCTCAAGCTGCCGGAAGCCGCCGCCGCCGAGGCGGCCCGCCTCGCCGAGGTCGTGAACTTGGTTGCCGCCGCGGAGGAAGACCTGCCGCTCACCATCGATCCCGTCGAGTATCGTGGGCTGGAATATCAGACCGGCGTGTCCTTCTCGGTTTTCGCGCTCAAGGGCCGCGAGGAACTCGCGCGCGGTGGCCGGTACTCGGCCGGCTATCCGGAAGATGGTGTCAGCGAATCGGCGACCGGTTTCACCGTCTACATGGACGCGGTTCTGGCCGCGTCCGAGGCGCCGCCCGAGCGGCCGCGCCTCTATGTCGGCCTCGGAACCCCATGGGCCGCTTGCGCGCCGTGGCAGGCCAAAGGCTATGCCGTCGTGCGCGCTGTCGTCGCAGCCACCGAGCCGCGCGCCGAAGCAAAACGCCTGCGGTGCAGCCATGCGCTGATAGACGGCGAGGCCGTCCCCCTCTGAGGACGCATTTCGCCTCGCTCCCGGCGGGGGGAAGTGCTATCCGACATCACGCCTCTCCGGAACCGGCCCCGGGGAGGCGTTTTCGTGTGTGAAGGGAACCGGCCGAAGGAAATAGAAATGGCCAACGTGGCAGTGATCGGCGCCCAGTGGGGCGACGAAGGCAAAGGCAAGATCGTCGATTGGCTGAGCGAGCGCGCCGAGGTCGTGGTGCGCTTTCAGGGCGGTCACAATGCCGGCCATACGCTGGTCATCGGCAACCAGACCTACAAGCTGGCGCTGCTGCCGTCGGGCGTCGTGCGCGAGGGCAAGCTTTCGATCATCGGCAACGGCGTCGTTATCGATCCGTGGCATTTCCTCGAAGAGGTGCGGAAGGTCAATGAGCAGGGCCTGTCGGTGACGCCGGCCAGCCTCAAGATCGCCAACCATGCCGTGCTCATCCTGCCGCTGCACCGCGACCTCGACGGCTGGCGCGAGGATGCGCCGGGTGTCATCCGGGTCGGCACGACGCGCCGCGGCATCGGCCCTGCCTACGAGGACAAGGTCGGCCGTCGCGCCATCCGCGTCGGCGATCTTGCCGAGCCCGACATGCTGCCGCTCAAGGTCAACACCTTGCTGGCGCATCACAATGCGCTGCGCCAGGGCCTCGGCCAGCCGCAGATCGATCCCGCAAAGCTGACCGCAGAGCTGCTGGAACTGGCCCCCAGGCTCCTGCCCTTCGCGGAAGATGTCTGGGAACGGCTCGACGGGCTGCGCGCCGCCGGCAAGCGCATCCTGTTCGAGGGTGCGCAGGCGACCATGCTCGACATCGACCATGGCACCTATCCCTACGTCACCTCGTCCAACACCGTGGCGGCGCAGGCGATGATCGGCAGCGGCATGGGCAACGGCGCGGTCGGCTACGTGCTGGGCATCGCCAAGGCCTATACGACGCGTGTCGGCGACGGCCCTTTCCCCACCGAGCTGACCGACGAGATCGGCCAGGGGCTCGGCGATCGCGGCAAGGAGTTCGGAACGAACACCGGCCGCCGCCGCCGCTGCGGCTGGTTCGACGCGGTGATGGTGCGGCAGGCCGTGAAGCTGAACGGCATCGACGGCATCGCGCTGACCAAGCTCGACGTGCTCGACGGAGAGAAGGTCATCAAGGTCTGCGTCGGCTACGAGCTGGACGGCAAGCGCATCGAGCGCTTCCCCTTCACCATGGGCGCGCAGGCCAAGCTGAAGCCAATCTGGGAAGAGTTCGAGGGCTGGAGCGAAAGCACCCAGGGCGCGCGGTCCTTCGCAGAACTGCCGGCGACCTGCATCAAGTACGTGCGGCGGGTCGAGGAACTGGTCGGCTGCCCGGTGGCGCTGCTCAGCACCAGCCCGCAGCGCGAGGACACGATCCTCATGACCGATCCGTTCCGCGACTGATCGTGGAACAGATCAACGAGCTTCTGGCACGGGCCAACCTCGGCACATGGGACAGCTGGAGCATGCAATACCGCGTGCTCGCGGTGGTCATCGCCCTGCTCGTCGCCTACTGGGCGCTGCAGGTGCTTCTACCGGTCGTGCTGCGCGTGCTGCGGCCGTTCATCTTCCTGGCGATCATTCTCTTCGCGGTCTGGGCCCTCTTCCCCGCCGAGGTCTGCTCGCTCGACATCCTGTCCAAGATCCCGAAGCTCTGCGCGCGGTGAGGAATCGTCACCCCCTTCAAACGGGGTGGTGCCGGCGTCTTCGCGAGCGGAGGGGCATAGCCCCGCCGCACCGCATGCCCCCTCCCCATCTGAATGGGGAGGCGTTCGGAAAGCGCTATTTCAGGCTGACCGTCGTCATGTCGACGAACCAGGACTGGGCCGGCTGAAAGCCCTGCACGTTCTTGCTGAACGCGCGGGGGTTCAGGTCGTGCACGATGTAGAGCCAGGGCGGGTTGTCGACCAGGCGCTCATGCGCCTTCTTGAAGTTCTCCAGGATGACCGCTTCGTCGGTCGCCTCGGCGAGCGTGGTGAGCGCCGCCTCGAACTTGTCGTCCTTCCACTGCTGGAAGTTCGAGCCGGTCGGCGAGGAGTTCGCCGCCGCGAAGTAGCGGAACATCATGCCGACGTCGCTCGACGGAGAGCTGACGTTCAGACCCATCGCACCGTTCAGCGCCGGGGCGTCCGGCAGCGCGCGGCTTGCGTTCAGCAGCACCTGCCACTCGACCGCATCGACCTGCACTTCGACGCCACAGGCCTGCTTCAGGTTCTCCTGCAGCGCCTCGTTCATCGGCAGCGGCAGCATCTGGCCCGAACCCGAGGTCGAGATCATGACCTTGAAGGACAGCGGCTTCTGCGGCGTGAAGCCCGCTTCGGCCAGCAGCTTCTTGCCCTTCGCAGGATCGAATGTGTAACGGTTCTCGGGGTTGCCGAAAGCGGCGTCGGTCGGCTTCAGCCAGCCGACCGACGGTTCGGCCGTACCATTCAGCATCGAGACGATGGCGTTGCGGTCGATGCAGTAATTCAGCGCCTGGCGCACGCGGACGTCGGCCAGCGGGCTGTTCTTGGCGGCCATGTTGTAGAACCAGGGCCAGACGTGGGGATAGGAGTTGGTCGAGATCACGTAGCCAGCCTGCTTCAGCGAGGGGATGCCGTCCGGCGGCGGAACCTCGATCCAGTCGACACGGCCCGAGCGCAGGGCGGCGAGGCGCGTATTGGCCTCAGGGATTGGCATCAGCAGGACCGCATCGACCTTGGCCTTGTGGCTTGGATCCCAGTAGTCGTCGTTGCGGCCCAGCGTGACCGACTGGCGTGGCACGACCTTCGTGATCTTGAAGGGACCCGTTCCGGCACCGCCGACGGCGCCGACCTTGCCCCAATCCTTGCCGAGCTTCTCCCATTGCGTCGGCGACGAGGTGAGCATGTAGGGCACCATCCACGGGAAGTAGGAAGCGACCTGCGTGGTGGTCAGTGCCACCGTGTAGTCGTCGATCTTCTTCCACGAGGCGAGGATCGGCACGCGCGAACGCATGATGCCGGTGGCCGGTGCCTCGAATTGCGGGCTGTCCTTGTTGAAGATTCGATCGAGGTTCCAGATCACCGCATCGGCATTGAAGTCGGTGCCGTCATGGAATTTCACACCTTTCCGGAGGTTGAAGATCCATGTCTTCTTGTCGTCCGGTGCCTGCTTCCAGCTCTCGGCAAGGCCAGGCCGCAGCGTGGCAAGCTTGTCCGACTTGGAGAGGTCGAACAGGATCAGCCCCTCGAAGATGGGGAAGCCCAGGAAGCGCATGCCTTCGAAGCCGTTGTTCGGCATGCCCGTCGTGGTCGGAATGTCCGACGCCGTCATGGCGATGCGGAGTGTCTTCTCCTGCGCCTGCGCGGCGGAGGCCAGCGGGACCAAGGACGCGGCGGCCAATGCCACGGCGAGACGGAATCGGCGAAGGCTCATACATGTGCTCCTGAAGTCTGCTCCCCAGGGCCGACATGCAATCAGTGGGCCATCAGTTCCTCGAAGCGCTTGAGATAGTCTCGCGCATGCGCCTTGTAGTCGGCACCGGCAATCCTGAGATGGGCGTCGGAAACCATGGCCCACATGGCCTCGCGCAGGGCGCTGGCGGCCTTCATCGCCCGGAAGGAACTCCGAAACTCGTCCGGTACCCTGCCCTCGAAATAGGCATCGAGAAGCGCCTCGTCCTCGGCCTCTGCGAAGGCGCCGTTGGCCGAGAGATTGGCGAGGTCGAACATCGCCGTTCCGAAGCCGCCATATTCCCAGTCGATCAGCCAGAGGCGCTTGCCGTCGTCCAGCACGTTGCCCGGCAGCAGGTCGTGATGTCCGAAGATAATGGGCAGGGGGACCTGCGCGGCTTCCAGCTTCCGGTTCGCCTCCAGGTAGCGCGGGACATCGCCCGCGAACGGGCTGCCCGACGACGCGAGCGTGCGCCCGTAATCGCGGATCACGTGAAAGACCGAGAAGAAGTTCGGTGGACCCGCGAGATGCTGGCCCACCTCGCGATGGCACATCCGCAGCAGCGGCGCGAGACGATGGATGTTTGCGCGCAGATCCGCTTCGGTAAACGTCCGCCCCTCGACCAGGCGCATCACCAGAATACCGGGCTCGGTGTGGATCACTTCCGGCGACAGACCGGCCGCATGCGCGGCGATCGAGGCGGCACGCTCGCGATCGCGGAAGACATGATGGACGGGAATGTCGTCGCCACAGCGCACGACGAATTTTTCGCCGGCATCCCCGACCACATAGGAAAGATTGGTGAGCCCGCCGGTCAGTGGCGCCATCGTCACCGGACCGCGCCAGCAGGCCAGCGTCGCGATCCTGCGTTCGAGGTCAGTCATGGGCTTTTCGCATCGCGGCGTGGTCTTCCAACCGTCATGCACTCGATCATTTCACGCGCCACGGCGGCACGCTACCCTCGCCCGCCCAACGGAGGAAGCAAATGCCCGACGCACACGTCACCAATACCATCACCGGCCGCGACGCCTTTCTGCGCGTGCTGAAGGACGAAGGCGTCACCAAGATGTTCGGCAATCCCGGCACGACCGAACTGCCGATCATGCACGCCCTCTCCTCGGCGCCGGAGATGGGCTACGTGCTCGCCCTCCAGGAAGCGGTCGTGATCGCCATGGCCGACGGCTATGCCCGGGCCTCGGGCAAGCTGGTGTCGTGCAATGTCCACGTGGCCCCCGGCCTCGGCAACGCCATCGGCTCGATCTACACGTCGATGATGTCGGGGACGCCTATGATCGTGACGGCCGGCCAGCAGGAACAGGGTCACGGGCTGACGGAACCCCTGCTCTACGCACCGCTGGTGCCCATCGCTCAGCCCGTCGTGAAATGGGCCACCGAAGTCAGCCGCATCGAGGACCTGCCGCGCATCCTGCGCCGTGCCGCCAAGGTCGCCCTGACCGCGCCGACCGGCCCGGTCTTCATCTCCCTGCCGGGCGACATCCTGAACAACGAAGCCGCCATCGAGATGGGCGACGTGACCCGGGTCGACACGGCCGTGCGCCCCAGCGATGCCGCCCTCGAGCAGCTCGCCAAGCGCCTTCTTTCGGCGAAGAAGCCAGTCATCCTGGCAGGCCATGAGATTGCGACCTCCGACGCCTTCGCCGAAGCGGCAGAACTTGCCGAAACGCTGGGCGCGCCGGTGTTGCAACAGACCGTCGCCTGGGGCGCGCATTTCCCGTCCGAGCATCCCGCCTATCTCGGCGCGCTGAACCGCGACCAGAAGTACGTCCGCCGCGTCCTTTCCGACTACGACCTGATGCTTTGCGTCGGCGCCGACGTGCTCAAGATGTCGGTGTGGAGCGAGACCGAGCCGCTGCCCGAGACGACGAAGGTGGCGATGATCGGCCTGCGCGACTGGGAGATGGGCAAGAACTTCCCGGCCGAGATCGCGTTGCGCGCCGACGTGAAGGAGACGCTGAAGGCGCTGATCCCGATCCTGAAGAAGCTGGGCGGCAAGGCGCTCGCCGAACAGGCCAAGGCGTCGCTGGCGGAAATCTCGACGCGCAACTGGAGCGCCCAGCGTGCCCAGAAGGCGGCCAGGGTCGCGACGCCCACGACCAGCCCGCTGCCGGCGGAATGGGTGATGATGCGCCTCAGCGACAAGCTGCCGAAGGACGCCATCGTCGTCGAGGAAGGACTCACCAGCACGGCCACGCTGCCGAGCTATTTCGCTTTCCGCGACAGGAACAGCTTCTTCGGCAACGTGAGCGGCGGTATCGGCTGGGGCATCGCCGCGGCCGTCGGCGTGCAGATCGCCGAGCCCAGGCGCCGCGTCGTGGCGGTGATCGGCGACGGCAGCGCCATGTACTCGATCTCGGCGCTGTGGAGCGCGGCCAACCAGAAACTGCCGGTGATCTTCCTGATCACCAACAACGAGGGCTACCAGATCCTCAAGAACCGGCTGAAGCTCTTCCACGGCAATGACACGCCGATCGGCATGGACTTCAACGACCCGCCGATGAACATCGCCAAGATTGCGGAAGGCTTCGGCCTCCCCGCCGAGCGGGTCGACACGGCGGAGGGCTTCGACGCCGCCCTCGACCGGGCTCTCGCCCGCACCGACGGCCCGACGCTGATCGAGGCGATGGTCAAGAAGGGCTAGCGAGGAGATGCCGATGTCGGCCGTAAGGCATTCCTTCGTCGAGACGCGGGGCTTTCCCACCCATGTGGCCGAAACCGGCCGCGGCGTGCCGCTGCTCCTGCTGCATGGCTGGCCAGAATTCTGGGCGACCTGGGAGCCGATGTTCGAGCGCCTGGCCGACCGTTTCCGACTTATCGCCCCCGATTTTCGCGGCTTCGGCGAAAGCGGCAATCCGACGTCGGGTCCGTCCGACCAGGCCGGCCCCGACGTGCTGGCGGACGATATCGTGGCCCTGCTCGATCGCCTCGGCATCGCCAGGGCAGGCTTCGTCGGCCACGATGTCGGCGCCTACGTGATGCAGCGGCTGGCGATCCGGCATCCCGACCGGGTGGCCGGGCTGTTCTTCTTCAACTGCGGCACCCACGGCGTAGGCGCGCGCTGGCGGGCGCCGGAGCAGATCAACGAGATCTGGTACCAGACCTTCCACCAGATGCCGTTCGCGCCCGGCATCGTTGGCGCCTCGCGCGAGTCGTGCCGCGCCTACTTCCGGCATTTCCTGACCCACTGGTGCCATCGCAAGGACGCGTTCGACGCCGTGCTTGAACGCTGGGTCGACAACTTCATGCGCCCCGGCAATCTCCAGGGCGGCTTCAACTGGTACATATCGCAGAATGCCGGCCGTCTGGCCGTGATGGCGGGCACCGCGCCCAAACCGCCCGTCATCACCCAGCCGACACGCGTCCTGTGGGGCCGGCACGATCCGGTGCTGAAGTCGTCGTGGATCGATGTCGTGGGCGACTACTTCCAAAACGTAGAGGCCGGCATCGCGGAGGACGCCGGCCACTTCGTCCACTATGAGACGCCCGATCTCGCCGCGGCGGAGATCGGGACGTTCTTCGAGCGGATCGGCTACCGCGCCGCCTGAAGGGCCGGCCGGGTCGCCGCCTCCACGACCATGTTCTTCATGGCTTTCTGCAGCTTGTCGAAGGCGCGCACCTCGATCTGGCGCACGCGCTCGCGGCTGATGCCGTACTTGGCCGACAGATCCTCAAGCGTCTTAGGCTCGTCGACCAGGCGGCGCTCCACGATGATGTGACGCTCGCGGTCGGTGAGCTGCTTCAACGCCGCCGCCAGCATGCCCTTTCGCTGGCCCAACTCCTGGCTCTCGCCGAGGCGCGCCTCCTGGTTGGGCGCATCGTCGACCAGCCAGTCCTGCCATTCCATGTCGCCCTCGGCCTTCACCGGGGCGTTGAGCGACGAGTCGGGCGCGGCGAGGCGGCGGTTCATGTTCACCACCTCCTCCTCGGGCACGCCGAGGCGGGTCGCGATCTTCGTGACCTGCTCGGGCGTCAGGTCGCCCTCCTCGATGGCCTGCATCTGGCCCTTGAGCTTGCGCAGGTTGAAGAACAACTTCTTCTGCGCCGCCGTGGTGCCCATCTTCACGAGCGACCAGCTGTGCAGGATGTATTCCTGGATCGAGGCGCGGATCCACCACATGGCATAGGTGGCCAGGCGGAAGCCGCGATCCGGGTCGAACCGCTTCACGGCCTGCATCATTCCGACATTGCCCTCGGAAATGAGCTCGGCGACCGGCAGGCCGTAGCCGCGATAGCCCATGGCAATCTTGGCGACGAGGCGCAGATGGCTGGTGACGAGCCGGTGGGCGGCTTTCGAATCACCATGCTCGCGCCAGCGCTTGGCCAGCATGAATTCTTCCTGGGGCTCCAGCAGGGGAAACTTCCGGATGTCCGACAGGTAACGGCTGAGATTGCCCTCCGGCGTCAGGGATGACGGCAGGGAGGGAAGGTTTGCGGTTGCTGTACTCATGGCTACTCCCCCTTTCGTACGCGGGATGGCCGGTGAACGAGCATTTAGCACTCTCGTCCCCCGACTGCTAAATCCGACTGTAGAAGTCGGATAGGCCCCGGGTCAATATAAATCCCAGTAATCCCCTCGGGTATTGGGGACATTACTTAACGCCGTTCAGCGTTCCCAACAACTTCAGAAAGTCCTGAGGCAATTCTGTGGCAAACCGCATGTCCTTCCCTGTCATCGGGTGTTGGAAAGCGAGCACAGATGCGTGAAGTGCCTGCCTTGGGAACGCTTTCAACGCCTCCGGTCCACTGCCGTTGCGGGTCTTGCGGCCGTAGACGGGGTCTCCGACCACCGGGCAGCCGATATGGGCCATGTGGACTCGGACCTGATGGGTCCGGCCGGTTCCGAGCTTGGCACCGACCAGGCTGGCAACCGGGGCAATCGCCGGGCCGAAACGCTTTTCCAGCCAGTATTCGGTGAACGCCGCGCGCCCGCCGCTCTTGCGCACGGCCATGCGCTTGCGGTCGACCGGATGCCGGCCCAGTGCGGCTTCGACCGTCCCGCGCTCGGGCCGGGGTGCCCCCCAGACCAGCGTCTTGTAGATCCGCTCGAGGTCGTGGGCGGCGAACAGCTTGGACAGGGCGTGGTGGGTGGCGTCGTTCTTGGCCACGACCATGACCCCGGACGTGTCCTTGTCGAGCCGGTGCACGATGCCCGGCCGCCTCACTCCGCCGATGCCCGAAAGACTGTCGCCGCAATGGGCCAGCAGGGCATTGACCAGCGTCCTGTCGGGATTGCCCGGCGCCGGATGGACCACCATCCCGGCCGGCTTGTTCAGGACCAGCAGGTCGGCATCCTCGAACAGGATCTCCAGCGCCAGGTCCTGGGCCTGCGGGGTCGCCGGTTCGGGCTCCGGAATGTCGACGGTGAAGACATCGCCCGTTTTGACCTTGCGGGACGGCTCTTCTATCGTCGGGCCTCCCGCCAGCGCTACGCAGCGGCCCTCGATCAACGCCTTCACGCGGCTGCGCGTCAGGGCAGGCAAGGCAACAGCCAGCGCGCGGTCCAGCCGTTCGCCGGCGGCGCTCTCGTCGAAGGTCACGGTGTGGCGACCGGCGTCGCTCATGGAGTTTTCTTGGCGTCCCCTGCTCAGGCCTCCGCACCGCTCTGGCTGAAGGTGCTCGTGATCGGAATGGGCCTGCTGATCGTAGTGGGCTTCGTCGTTGCCGTTGCCGAAATCGCCCGGCGCATCTCTACGCCCAACGCCGCCTATTCGCCAGCATCGGCCGGCACCGGCGGTTTCGCCGAACGCATATCCCTGCCGTCCGGTGCCCGCGTGGTGTCGATGAACGCCGTCGGGGACCGTCTGGTGGTGCATGTCGAGTCCCAGGGCGGCCCCTCCGCCGCTTATGTCGTCGACCCGCGCAACGGCGCGCTGCTCGGCAAGATCGAGTTTCCGCCGGGAGCCAGCCGCTAAGGCAATCCGGACCCGGGCGCCATCCAGCATCACAAGGACAAGGAATGAATTTCCGCAGCGACAACGAAGTCGGCGCCCATCCCGGCATCCTCGAGGCCGTGACGAAAGCCTTCTCGGGCGGCAGCACGGCGCCGTCCTATGGCGCCGACGACTGGACGCACCGGGTGGAGCGCCGCCTGCGCGACATCTTCGGGAAGCCGGACCTCGTGGCCTTCCCGGTGGCGACCGGCACGGCCGCCAATTCGCTGGCCTTGTCCTGCTGCACTCCGCCGTGGGGCTCGATCTACTGCCATGCCGAGGCGCACATCGTCGTCGACGAGGCCAATGCGCCGGAATTTTTCGCCTCGGGTGCCAAGCTCAGCACGATTCCCGGCCCGGCCGGCAAGATCGACCAGAAGAAACTGGCCGAGGCACTGGCCCAGCCGGTCTACGGTGTCGTCCACCATCCGCAGCCGGCGGCCGTCAGCGTCACCCAGGCCACCGAATGCGGCACGGTCTACGATCCGGATGAACTGGCCTCGATCGCCACGACGGCGCATCGCCACGGCCTGAAGTTGCACATGGACGGCGCGCGCTTCGCCAATGCCCTTGCCTATGTCGGCTGTTCGGCGGCCGAGCTTTCGTGGATGGCCGGCGTCGACGTGCTGAGCCTCGGCGCCACCAAGAACGGCGCGCTGGCGGCCGAGGCCGTCGTCTTCTTCGACCCCGACCTCGCCCGCGAGTTCGAGTTCCGTCGCAAGCGGGCCGGGCACCTTTTCTCCAAGATGCGATTCCTCTCCGCCCAACTCGAGGCCTACCTGACGGACGGGCTATGGCTCGACAACGCCAATCATGCCAACACAATGGCGCGGCGCCTCGTGGCCGGCCTCACGACACTGAAGGGGACGCAGCTCCTCTACCCGGTCGACGCGAACGAGATTTTCGTCATCCTGCCGCCGCGCATGCATGATGCGCTTCAGGCTGCGGGGGCGCAGTATCATCCCTGGCCGTCGGACCGGCCGGGCGAGCGGGCCTACCGCCTCGTCACGGCCTTCGACACAGAGCAAGCCACCGTCGACCGGTTCCTGAGCATCGCCAAGAAAGCAGCGTGAGTGTTCCATGACCCATCAGCGCACCCTGACCGCCGCCCACTGGGGCGTCTACGAAGTCGAATACGACGACAAGGGCCAGGCGACGAAGCTGCACCCCTTCTCCAAGGATCCCGATCCCTCGCCGATCGGCCTGCACATGCTGTCCGACGAGGTCGCGCGGATGCGCGTGCGCCGGCCCTCCTTCCGCAAGAGCTGGCTGGAGAAGGGGCCCGGCGCGAACAGCGACAAGCGCGGACAGGAACCCTTCGTCGAAGTGCCCTGGGACGAGGCCCTCGACATGGTCTCCGCCGAGCTGAAGCGTGTGAAGGACGCGCACACCAACCGCGCGATCTTTGGCGGCTCCTACGGCTGGTCGAGCGCCGGCCGCTTCCATCATGCGCAGAGCCAGGTCCATCGCTTCCTGAACGCGCTGGGTGGCTATGTTCGCCACCAGGATTCCTACAGCCTGGGCGCGGCCCGCGTGCTGATGCCTCACATCCTGGCCAGCATGGAAGACCTGATGGCCATGCACACCACGTGGGAAGTGCTGGCCGATCATTGCAAGCTGTTCGTGACCTTCGGCGGCGCGCCGCACAAGAATGCACAGATCAGCGCCGGTGGCGCGATGGTGCATCGCCTCAAGGACGGGCTTTACGGCATGCGCGCCAAGGGAGTGCGCTTCATCAACATCACGCCGACCGCCGAGGATCTGGACACCGGCGGCGACATCGAATGGTTGGCGATCAAGCCGAACACCGACGCCGCCATGATCCTGGCGCTCTGCCACGTGCTCTACACCGAGAAGCTCTACGACCGGGCGTTCCTCGACCGCTGCACCGTCGGCTTCGACAGGTTCGCGCCCTCGCTCGCCGACAAGACGCCGGAATGGGCGGAGAAGATCACCGGCATCTCCGCCGTGCGCATCCGCGCGCTGGCGCGCGAGATGGCCGCGACCCGCACCACGGTGAACATCAACTGGTCGCTGCAGCGCTCGCATCACGGCGAGCAGCCCTTCTGGGCGCTGGTGACGCTGGCCTGCATGCTGGGCCAGATCGGTCTGCCGGGCGGCGGCTTCGGCGCGAGCTACGGCCCGACGAACGGTATGGGCAGCAATGCGCCGCTGCTTGCGGGCCCGACGCTGTCGCAGGGCACGAATGCAGTCTCGGACTTCATCCCGGTCGCGCGGTTCACCGACATGCTGCTCAATCCCGGCGGCAAGGTCTCGTACAACGGGAAGGAGATCACCTACCCGGACATCAAGCTGATCTACTGGGCGGGCGGCAATCCGTTCCATCACCACCAGGACCTCAACCGCCTGCGGATGGCCTGGGCCAAGCCCGAGACGATCATCTTCAACGAGCAGTTCTGGACGCCGGCCGCAAAGATGGCCGACATCGTGCTGCCCGCGACCACCGGCCTCGAACGCGACGACATCGGCTACGCACGGCGCGAACCCTTCCTGATCGCCATGAAGAAGGCGCGCGAGCCGATCGGCGAGGCACGCGACGACTACTGGATCTTCTCGGAGATCACCCGGCGTCTCGGCGCGGATGGGGTCTACACCGAAGGCCGGGATGCGATGCAATGGCTGGCCCACATGCACGAGGAAGGTCGCCAGAAGTCGGCAAGGATGGGCGTGACCCTCCCCTCGTTCGAGGAATTCTGGGAAGCCGGCATTGCCAAGGTCCCGGGCGAGAACAACGAGCCGGTGATGCTCGAGAAGTTCCGCGCCGATCCAGCCGCGCATCCGCTCAAGACGCCCTCGGGCAAGATCGAAATCTTCTCCGAGAAGATCGCGTCGTTCGGCTACGACGACTGCCCCGGACACGCGGTCTGGATGGAGCCGATCGAGTGGCTGGGCTCCAAGACGGCCGAGCGCTATCCGTTGCACATGCTGTCGGACCAGCCGACCGACAAGCTGCACAGCCAACTCGACCATAGCCCGCACGCCAAGGCCACCAAGGTGAAGGGCCGCCAGCCGGTCACGATGCATCCGGAAGACGCCGCCGCGCGCGGCATTGCCGATGGCGACCTGCTGCGCGTCTTCAACGACCGCGGTGCCTGTCTCGCCTCGGCGCGGCTCTCGGATCGCATCCGCCGCGGCGTCGTACGGCTTTCCACCGGCGCGTGGTTCGATCCGCAAGACTCCGGCTCCAATACGCCGCTGGAGAAGCACGGCAATCCGAACGCGCTGACACTTGACATCGGCTCCTCGAAGCTCAGCCAGGGATGCATCGCGCAGACCTGCCTGGTCGAGATCGAGCGCTTCGATGGACCCGCCCCGCCCGTGACGGCGCATCAGCTTCCGGCCTTCTCCGTACGCTGACGCCATCATGCCTTCCAGGCGTCGCTTGGGCATTGACAACGCACGCGCTTTATCTGCAAATGCGAGTGACTTGCAACAAATCCAGCGAGGCGAAGATGGAACCGATGATGACGCTGCATTCAACCGGTGAAGCATCCCGGGCGAAGCCGGAGCGCGATGCGTCGAGCATTGACAGCAACCAGCTCATGGCCGGGCGCCGCGAACTCATCATCCGCCACGGCGCCAGCACCTACCGTCTGCGCGTAACGGCTTCCGAGAAGCTGATCCTCACCAAATAGACTCCTTCCCGGCGATTGAACCCGGGAACCTGACAAGCCACCGCGTGCCGGCTGATGCGCCGGCGCGCCCCGGGTGATCGAGTCGCGGTTCTATTCGCGGCCTCACGCGAACATCCCCACCTCCCAAAGAGGTCGTTCGGCTGCGATAATGGGCCGGCGCCGGCGGCTGTGAGACACAGTCCCGTCGAAACGGGGGGATGACGCCAAAAGCATGAATCTCGATACCATCACGGAGGTGAGACGGCCGGCGTCGCTCGACGATGTCGGTCCCTGGCGGCCCAACTACGCCTGGCTGGCCGGTGGCACCTGGCTCTTCTCGGAACCCCAGATAACGACCGACACGCTGATCGACCTGGACGCGTTAGGCTGGCCTTCCCTCAGTGCGACGACCGAGGGACTCGAGATCGCCGCGACGTGCCGCGTGGCCGATCTGCACGCTTTCAAGGGACCGGCCCATTGGCAGGCCGTTCCCCTCTTCCGAGACTGCATCGACGCGTTCCTGATGTCCTTCAAGATCTGGAACGCTGCCACGATCGGCGGCAACATCGTCATGTCGCTGCCGGCCGGCGCGATGATCTCCCTGACCGCGGCGCTCGACGGTGTCTGCACGCTGTGGCCACGCGACGGCGCGCCCCGGCAAGTCCCGGTCGTCGAATTCGTGACCGGCAACCACAGCAACGTTCTGCAGCCGGGCGAACTGCTCCGTTCGATCCATCTGCCCTCTGCTGCGCTCGGCAAGCGCTACGCGATGCGCCAGTCGTCGCTCACTCGGCTGGGGCGCTCTGCCGCGCTGATCGTGGGCACCGTCGACGGCGACGGGCGGAACTTCCTGCTGACCGTCACCGCCGCGACGCCGCGGCCCATCCAACTGCGCTTCGACAAGACGCCGACGACGGCGGAGCTGCGCCAGGCGATCGACGAACGGCTGCCATCCGAGGGGTACTTCCAGGACGTCCACGGATCGGCCGCCTACAAGCAGCACATCACCTATTACCTTGCCGAACAGATCCGCGCGGAGCTCGCATGAGCCGGTACGAAGTGAACGGCCACCTTTATGCGGCCGAACCACGGCCCGGCCAGTGCCTGCGCACCTTCCTGCGCGACCTTGAGATTTTCGGTGTCAAGAAGGGTTGCGACGCCGGAGACTGTGGCGCCTGCACGGTGTGGATCGAGGGCAAGCCGTTCCATTCCTGTCTCGTGCCCGCCTTCCGTGCCGCGGGACGCAGGGTGACCACCATCGAGGGTCTCTCCGGCGATGACGGGCTGCATCCGGTGCAAAAGGCCTTCCACGATGCGCAGGCCTTTCAGTGCGGCTTCTGCGCCGCCGGGATGATCATGACGACGGCGTCCCTCAGCAGCGATCAGAAGCGCGATCTGCCGCACGCGCTGAAGGGCAATCTCTGCCGCTGCACCGGCTACCGCTCGATCGCCGACGCGCTGAACGGGAAGTCCAACATCGAAGCCGACGTCGCAGGCAAGGCCTGCGGCGCCAGTCTTCCCAACCCCTTCACCGACGACATCCTGACCGGGAAGGCCCGGTACACGATGGACGTCGCGATGGACGGCATGCTGCACCTCAAGGTCCTGCGGTCGCCGCATGCCCATGCGCGCATCGTCGCGATCGACAGGACGACGGCGCTGGCCGTGCCCGGCGTGGTGACGGTCTACACCTGGCAGGACGTGCCGCGACGCCTCTACAGCACGGCGCTGCACGAGGATCACCTCGTCGATCCCGACGACACCTACATGCTCGACAATGTCGTGCGTTTCGTAGGCCAACGTGTTGCCGCCGTGGTTGCCGAGAGCGAAGGGGCGGCGGAAGCCGGCTGCCGCGCGCTGCGCGTCGAGTACGAGATGCTGCCGGCCGTCTTCGACCCGGTGGCCGCCATGGAACCGGGCGCGCCGATCCTGCACAACAAGGATATCCTGACGGACGACGGCAATGTCTTTTGCGACCTGCATGGCGAGATCGGCGATGTCGCGAAAGGCTTCGGAGAGGCCGACGCGATCCACGAGATGACCTATTCGACGTCGCGCGTGCAGCACGTCCATCTCGAAACCCACGGTTCGATCGCCTGGCAGGGCGAGGACCGGCGCTGGCATGTGCGCACCAGCTCGCAAGGCCCCTTCGCCGCCCAGAAGAAGCTCTGCTACCTGATGGGGCTCAAGACCCGCGACCTGCACGTCTTCACCGAGCGCGTCGGCGGCGGCTTCGGCGGCAAGCAGGAGATGATCTCGGAGGACCTCGTCCTGTTCGCCGCGATGAAACTCGGGCGGCCCGTGAAATGGGAGTGGACGCGCGAGGACGAATTCGTCGGCGGCACCACGCGGCACCAGATGACGACGCACGTCAAGATCGGCGCCCGCAAGGACGGCACGCTGACGGCCATGGACGTGCGCGTCGTGTCCAACACCGGCGCCTATGGCAACCACGGCAGCGAGACCCTGGCCGCCGCGATGGGAAGCCCGATCGCGGCCTATCGCTGCGAGAACAAGAAAGGTGCCGGTTACGCCGTCTACACCAACATGGTGCCGGGCGGCGGGTTTCGCGGCTACGGCGCCTCGCAGACGACCTTCGCCATCGAGTGCGCCATCGACGAGCTGGCGCGCATCCTCGCGATCGATCCGATCGAGATGCGCCGCAGGAACATCGTGCGCCCGGGTGACAACATCGAATCGATCTGGCGGGAGCCCAGCGACGCGAGCTTCGGCAGCTACGGCATCGCCGAATGCCTCGACATCGTCGAGCGCGAGCTGGCCCGGGGCAACGGCGTTCGCAAGCCCGAGGGAGAAGACTGGGCCGAGGGCACCGGGGTGGCGCTCGCGATGCTCGAATGCGGCCCGCCCACCGAGCACCGCTCCGGCGCGGAGATGCGGCTCCTGGCAGACAGCACTTATCACCTGGCCGTCGGCTCGTCCGAGATGGGCAACGGCATCACCACCGCGCACAAGCAGATGGCCGCGTCCGTCCTGGGCGTCCGCGCCGGCGACATCGCCATCATCAACGCCGACACCGACCGCACGCCCTACGATACCGGCACCTTCGCCAGCACCGGCACGGTCGTCGCCGGGAAGGCGGTCCACCTCGCGGCCCAGGCTATGCGCGAGGATATCGTCGCCTTTGCGTCGCGCCATACCGGGATCGATCCCGAACACTGCCGGCTGGGCGGCGACGCGGTCGTCTGCGGCACGAGGCGGGTCCCGCTCGGCGAGCTTCATGCTGCCGGCGCCCGGATCGACCATCGCTTCGCGGTCAGTCGAAAGGCCTATCTCTCGCCCCGCACCATCGCCTTCAACGTCCAGGGTGTCCGGCTCGCCGTCCATCGCGTCACCGGCGAAATCCGGGTCCTGCACAGCACACATGCCGCCGACATCGGCCGGCCGATCAACCCCATGCAGTGCCGCGGCCAGCTCGATGGCGCCGTCGCCATGGGATACGGCTGGGCGCTGACGGAGAACATGGTCCACGACGATGGCCGCATGGTGAATCCGCAACTGCGCAACTACCGCATCCCTGCCTACGCCGACATGCCTCATACCGACATCTTCTTCGCCGACACGGTCGATGCGATCGGGCCGCTCGGCGCCAAGTCCCAGGGCGAATGCGGCATCAACCCGGTCGCGCCGGCCGTGGCCAACGCGCTCGCGAACGCCACCGGCATCCGCTTCGCCCATCTGCCGTTCACGCCGGACCGGATCTTCGCCAAGCTCGCGGAAAAGCCGTGAGGACCGGCGCGACCGGCCCCTCGCGCAGCGTCAGTATCGTGACGCAGACCTGCGTACGCCCCGAGCGTGCCGAGGATTTCGCGCGCTGGCAGGGCGAGACGAGCAGCCTGATCCAGGGCTTCCCCGGCTTCATCGAACAGCGGCTGCTGCCGCCGGCGCCGCCGCTTCAGGTCGACTGGGTGATCCTGCAGCGCTTTGCCAGCCTCGCCGACGCCCAACGCTGGCTGGGCTCGCCGGAGCGGCAGAAGCGCATCGCGGGAGCGGCCCCCATGCTGGTCGGCCGCGACGACGTCCACATCGTCCAGGACGAGGCCAGCGGCATCAAGCCGGCGCCGGTCTCGGCAATCATCTCCACCCGGGTAAAGCCTGGCCAGGAAGCTGCGTATCGGGCCTGGGAACACAAGATCGCCGCCGCGCAGTCCAAGGCGCCCGGCCTGCAGGGCTACCGCTTCGAGCCGCCCGTGCCGGGCGTCCAGGAGGACTTCGTCGCCATCCTGCGGTTCGACACCGAGGCCAACCTGCAGGCGTGGCTCGACTCGCCGGTCCGCAAGGCGCTCGTCGCGGAAGCCGCCCCCCTCACCGAGGAATTCCATTCCCGCATAGCAAGCTCCGGGTTCGAGCAATGGTTCAGGGACAGTGACGCGGCCGGCGCCCCGCTGCCGGCCTGGAAGATGAACATGCTCGTCCTGCTGATGCTCTATCCGGTGGTCATGGTGTTCGGGTTCTTCGTCGGCACGCCCGTGTTCGACCGGATGTTCCACATACCCTTCGCCGTGTCGCTGTTCATGGGCAACGTGGTGAGCGTCGTGCTCACCGGCTTCCTGGTCCCATGGATCGCCGGCCATTTCCGATGGTGGCTGCAGCCCGCGCCGGGCCGGGAACGGCGCATCGGCTTTCAGGGCGCCGCGCTCCTCCTGGTAGGCTATGCCGTTATGGTCCTGCTCTTCCTGCATTTCTTCTAGACCTCGGCGGCGCCAGCAGGCGTCCCGGCTCTGGGCTATGGTCGGGGCAACAAGAGAGGAAACGCAGAATGCCGGAACCCCAGCGCCTCGACACGACGCGGCTACAGAAGATCGCCCAGGCCTATTGGGAGAGCGCCGCGCTGATGGCCGCGGTCGAACTCGACATCTTCACCGCGATTGCCCACGGCCACGACACCATCCCCGGCGTGGCGAAGGCCGTCGGGATTTCCGACCGCAACGCCGAACGGCTGCTGACCGTGCTGGCCGCCATGACGCTGCTGTCGCGCGAGGGCGAGCGCTTCGCCAATGCCGCCGACGTGCAGCGCTTCCTGGTGAAGGACGGCGAACGCTATGCCGGGCCGTGGATCCTGTTCACCAAGCCACGCTGGAAGGCCTTCGGCGAACTCTCGGAGCGACTGCGCGACCCGCAGGAGAACAGGCTCGGCGCCTACGTGAACTTCACCGTCGAGGATGCGCGGCGCTACCACGCCGCGACCTATTCGATCGGCATGGGCGCCGCCCGCCTGTTCAGCCGCAGCGTCGATCTCTCGGGCCGCAAGCGGATGCTCGATCTCGGCGGCGGCTCCGGTGCCTACAGTATCGTCGCGACCAGAACATTTCCCGGCCTCGAGGCAATCGTGCTCGATCTCCCACCGGTCACGGTCGTGGCCGACGAGTACATCGTCGCCAACGGGGCGGCCGGGCGTGTCAGCACGCTCCCGGGAGACTTCACCGAGACGGAGTTTCCGCAGGGCGTCGACGTCGTCGTCATGGCAAGCAACCTGCCGCAATACGAGCCCGCCCTGATCGGTCAGGTCGTGGCCAAGGCTTTCGAGGCCCTCGTGCCCGGCGGCGAAATGCACCTGATCGGCGAGACCCTGCACGACGACAGGAACGGCCCGCTCTCGGCCGCCTTGTGGGGACTGAACGAGGCGATCCAGAACAGCACGGGCCGCGCCCACACCGAGTCGGAGGTGAAGGGCTACCTGCAGGGAGCGGGATTCGTGGACGTGATCGTCCATCCCTTCGTGCCCGGCGTCCTTTCACGGATCACCGGACGCAAACCCGGTTGAGGTGCGCGCCGTCTTGCGCCTGTCCTGAACGGCCGCCACAGTTGGCCTCCCCAGCAAGGGATAAATCCATGACCAAGCGCCTCATGGCCGACCAGGTCGCGCGCTATCGCCGCGACGGCTTCCACTTCCCTGTTCGCGTGCTGTCGACCGAAGAAGCCCGCGCCTGTCGCAACCGGCTCGAGGACCACGAGCGCGCGACGGGTGGCCCCATTGCCGGCAACATGCGCCACAAGGTGCATCTCCTGTTCACCTGGGCCAACGCACTCGCCCGTCACCCCTCCATCCTCGACGCGGTCGAGGACGTCATCGGCCCGGACATCCTCTGCTGGAGCAGCACCTTCTTCATCAAGGAGGCGCGCTCGCCCTCCTTCGTGTCGTGGCATCAGGACGCGACCTACTGGGGCCTCAGCACCGACGAGGTGATCACCGCCTGGGTGGCGTTCGCCGACGCTCCCGTCGAGAGCGGCGCCATGAAGTTCTGGCCGGGCAGCCACCTCAGCAGGCAGCTCGAGCATCGCGACACGTTCGACGAGAACAATCTGCTGAGCCGCGGCCAGGAGATCGCCGTCGACGTGCCCGAGGGTGCCGGCGTCGACGTGCCGCTGCGCGCCGGCGAGATGTCGCTGCACCATGTGCTGCTGGCGCATGCGTCGGGCCCGAATACGACGGACGACCGCCGCATCGGGCTGGCACTGCGCTACATCCCGCCCCATGTCCGCCAGATGAAGGTGCGCGACTCGGCGACCCTGGTCCGCGGCCGAGATCCCCATGGAAATTTCGACGCCGAGCCCGCCCCCAAGGCCGATCTCGACGCGGCGGCGCTCGCCACCCATCGCGAGGCCGTCGAACGATCGGCCAAGGCACTTTATTCGGGCACGGGCCGCACGACGTTCAGGTCCTAGAGAGACAGGGGCGGATCTTGTATTTGGGAAGACCGGGCCGCCGCTTTTTCATGGGAGGAGCCGTCCTTGCCACCGTCAACGCCACGCGGGCGTTGGCGCAGGCTCCGACGGCACAGGCTTTCGTCGAAAGCATCTACCGGCCCTACCTCGGCAAGGGCTTCCAGGGACAGGCCTATGAACAGACGGCCCGCTTCTTCGCGCCTGCGCTGGCCCAGGCGATGGACCGAGACTTTCGCGACGCCAGGCGTCGGAACGAGCCGCCGACCCTGAACGGCGATCCGTTCGTCGACGCCCAGGATTGGGAGATCACGAAACTGACGATCGACGCCACGACGAACGGCGACACGGGCACGGGGTGGGTATCGTTCCAGAACTTCGGCGAAACCAAGCGGATCGTCCTGGAACTCGTGCGAACCCCGTCGGGCTGGCGCATCGCCGAGATCAAGGCCTCCGGCGGCTCGCTGAAGGCGCTCTACAAACTCAAGTAGAGGTCAGTGGCGCCAGCTCGTGTCGATCTTGTCGAGCTTCCGCACCAGCGCCGCGAATTCGAGGTCGCCGATGCCGACGGCGGACTCCATTTCGGAAAACCGGTCCATGTCGGCGCCGGACTTGGCGGCCAGATTGTCGCCCATGACGTTGAGCGTTCCCGCGGCGGCGGCATCGAGCTGGATCTGGCAGGCGCGCTCCAGCCGGTAGAGGCGCAGGAAGGCTTCCGGCACCGAGCGGCCCGTCGTCAGCAGGCCGTGATTGCGCAGCATCATCGCCTGGTTGTCGCCGAGATTCTTCAGCAGCCGCTCGCGCTCGTCGAGGTCGAGGCTGGGGCCTTCATAGTCGTGGTACGCAAGCTTGCCGTGGAACGCCGTCGAGACCATCGACACCGGCAGCAGCCCGTCCTTCAGCGCGCAGACAGCCATGCCGGCCCGCGTATGGGTGTGCATGACGACCTTGTGGCGGTCGGCATGAGCCATGTGCACGGCAGAGTGGATGACGAAGCCGGCATAGTTCACGGGATGCGGGCTCGGCTCGACGATTTGGCCGTCGAGGTCGATCTTCACCAGGTTCGAGGCCGTCACCTCATCGTAGTTGAGCCCGTAGGGATTGATCAGGAAGTGAGGCGCCTCGCCCGGCACGCGCGCCGTGAGATGACCATAGATGAGCTCGGTCCAGCCGAAATGGTCGACCAGTCGGTAGGCCGCCGCGAGCTGTCGGCGCAGCACCCATTCGCCGTCGGCGGGCGGCAGCGAGTTCACGTCGATGCCGGTGAGCGGCAGTTCCGAAGCGAGCGGCATGTCCATGGACGTTCCTCCAGCGATTTTGGCCCAGCCTATCGGGCGTATTCCTCGGCCGCGATGGCGAAATTGATGTTTTGGGCGTCGCGGATCATGAAGGTCGTGATCCCGATCAGATTGCCCTGCGCATCGAACAGGCCGCCGCCCGAAGACCCGCGCGAGATCGGCGCGGAGGTCTGCAGCAGGCGCTCGCCGTCCTTCACCCGCTTGGAGGAAATGATGCCTTCGGCGAGGGTCAGCTCCAGTCCGCGCGGCGTGCCGATGGTGAACACACGCTCGCCCACCTTGACGTCGGCGTAGGGACGGACGCGCACCCAGTTGGGCAGCGGCTGCGCCGTCGCGGCGATCCGCAGCACGCACCGGTCGGCGTTCGCGTTCGCCGAAACGACCGCTGCGGGGAAGCGCACGCCCTCCCGCTCCAGCGTCACCGTCGTGGCGCTCTCGACGACGTGGCAATTGGTGAGCAGGTCGCGCTCGCCGACGGCAATGGCGGACCCGAGCGACTTCTCCGCCTTCACGATGTAGACCGCGCCGCTCGCCTTTTCGAACACCTCATGCGGCTTGAGCTCGGTGCCCTCGCCGAGAATCAGCCGGATCATGTTGGTCTTGCCCGAACGGTCCGCGACGTTGGGCGCGCTCGGCGGCCGTGGCTGGGGCGGCGATGCGGAGGCCTGGGGCGGCATGAGCGGCGGGGCGGGCGCGGCCGGTGCCGGTGGAGCCGGAGGCGACGTCCCGGCCGAGGTCGACGTGCCGGGGGGCGTCCCGGAGCCACCGCCATAGCGCGCGGTGCAGTTCAGGACTTCGGAGAGAGCCGCATAGGTCCCGTCCAGATTGAAGGCATAGGTATTGCCCATGGCGCGCACGGTCATCCGGTTGCCCCGGCGCATCACGTCGAACAGTTCTTCCTTCGCCGGCAGTTCGGCGAGCGCGAGGTTCTCCGTCGCCGCGACGGCCTTCAGGGGGAAAGGCCCCGCATTGTCGACCAGCAGGGTGAGGTCGACACTCTGCCCCTTGGTGAAGCGCCAGGATTCGTGGGTCCATCCGACGCGCCAGCTCTGGTCGCCCGAGACCGAGAAAAGCATCCGGATGCCGCTCTTGTAGGGCGCGGAGATCGCACAATGGGAAAACTTGCCGGCCCGGTCATGGGCGCTGAGCGACCACCCACCGATCGTCGCCCGAGACCCCGCAATCAGATCGGCCCTCGCGGGAGTCTGCGAAAGGCAGACGGCGACCAGGGCGATGGCTAGGGCGCGCTTCATACGCAATTCCGTTTGCATGACGGCTGTTTCGAGTCTCTCGAAGTCTGCCACAGACGCGAAAAGAGTCGAGCCGCATGAGCCCGCCTCGCACCGGCGGCGTTTCCCGCGTTCATTCTTGCGTGGATTGCGGCTGAAATGAGTGGGGTTGCGCTGGAGCGGCCATTCGACTATCAACCCGGCTTCTGGCCTCCGCTCCCTTCGTCTAGAGGCCTAGGACGTGGCCCTCTCAAGGCTAAAACACGGGTTCGAATCCCGTAGGGAGCGCCAGCCGGCCGCCTGACCGTCTTTGGCGGCAAGTGTCGATCGGCTGTCGGATTTGGCTCTTTCCGATTTCCCTCCAGTGAGCGAAGAGCGGCCGAAAGGTCGCCGAACCGACGTTGCCCTGCTGGTGATCGGCAGCAGCGCGGTTCTGATCGCCATCATCCTGTGGTTCGACAATGCGCAGGGCGGGCTGACGGGCAACGGTGTCTTCAAGAGCCTCGAACTGAAGCCGTGGGTGGTCGATCCGGCGAACGCGCCGCTCTACGCCTCGAACTATCTCTTCTATCCCTTCTACGGCGCGCTCTGCCGCCTGCTCGACCTGCTGGGCGTCTTCGCGGGCGATCCGCGTCGGCAACTCACGATCCTGAACGCGCTGAGCGCCAGCCTGTCGGTGGGCGTCGCCTACCTGCTGGCCCGGGCGATTACCGGCAACCGCGTCGTCGCGCTGCTGACCGGAGTCTTTCACCTGGCAACCAGCCACGTGATGTTCCTCGCGATCGTCAACGAGGACATCATGCCGAGCTACACGGTGATGTTCGCGGCGATGGCGCTGGGCGCGGTGTGGCTCGCGCGTCCGACGGCCCTGCGCGTGGTCGCCGTGTCGGTCCTCTTCTCGATCGGGTGGCTGTTCGAATGGCGGCTGATGTTCCCCACCCTGCCCGCGATGCTGGCCGCTCTCTGGCTGTGCGAGCGCCGCTGGTCCCTGCGCTTCGCCTGGATTGCGCTGTTCCTCGTCGCGCTGGTCGCGACCGCGACGCTGGTAGCGCTGGCCTGGCAGGGACATGAAGGCGCCGTCGGGCCGTTCGACCTCATCTGGACGGGCAAAGCGGTGCGCTCGGTCTGGGCAGGCTTCACCTGGCCCAAGGTCGGCTATCTTTGGGACGGCATCGTGGCCTACCTGCTGGGCACCGGCGTCACGACCTTCGACGCCCTGCCCGGCTGGGACATCTGGCGCTTCGCGACGACCTTGTGGCTGATCGTCATGGCCTGGGGCGCGGGCTCGATCCTGTGGCGCGCCCGGGACGACGGACGGGCACGCGCCCTCGTCGCGATCTTCGGCGTCACCTTCCTCGCCGGCGAGGTCTTCAACCTCTACTCCCAGCCGCAGGATCCGCAGATGCAGATCAACGTCATGGCCTGGGTCACACCCGCCTGGGCCCTAACCCTGCTGGCGGTGCGGCGGCGCTGGCCTGCCCGCGGTCTCCCCGCGATGGCCGGCCTCACCGTGGCCCTGTTCGCCTACAATGTCTGGAGCATCGCGCCCTTGCGGGGCCTCGACAGCAAGTGGCGCCAGGCCATCGAGCGGCTGGAGCAGCAGGGCGATCCATCCCGCACCGTTTTCCTGCTGCACGACTTCGACTGGACGATGGTCTACGCGTCGCTGCACTGGGGGACGGCGGAGCCTGGCGTCGCGGAGCTTGGGCCGGCGCCGCAAGCTCGTCCCAAATTCAAGTGGATCGGCTTTACCGGCACCGTGTTGCGCCATCCCGACTGGAGCACCGAGCAGCATGTCGAGGCGCTGCGACGACAGATCGATCGCGCGTTGGAGCTCGGCTACGAGGTGATGGTCGTGCGCCTCTGGGACATTCCCGAGGCTCAATTGCTGACGGAGACCGGCATGGTGGCCCATCCCGCCCGGCTCGGTGCGCTGCAACGCATGCTTCGCACCGACTATGTCGCGACGCCGGCCTCCGTCGATCCGGTCGCCGGGTCCATCTACCGGCTGCACCGCGCCGCCGGTCGCTGACGGACTACATCGTGGCCTGCTGGATGCGCCGCTCGTCGAGCCCGACCGAGCGCGCGGTCTCGACGATCGCCGCCCATGTATCGTCCGGCAGCGGCACGCCCTCGGCGAGACGCTTGGCGCGCGTGCGAACTTCCTGCTCGCCCGGCACCAGGATCTCGACGCCGGGCGTGGCCGGCTTGGAGCCCTTCACGAAGCCCACATACTTGGCGATGTCGGTCGGGAAAAAGCCCTCGGCGTCGAACACCTTGGGATCGACGTAGAAGGACAACATGCCGTTGGCGAAACGCCCGCGCTTGGGATCGGTCGCCCCGGTGCCCGAGAGCGAGCCGCCCAGGATCTCGCACATGAAGGCGAGGCCCGAGCCCTTGTGGTCGCCGAAGGCGCGGATGGCGCCGGTGCCCTTGCTATGATCGCGCGGACCCGTCGGCGTATAGTCGCCGTAGAGCAGGTGCGGGTCGGCGCTGGGCTTGCCGTCCGGACCGATCAGAGCCCCCTCGGGAAGCTTCTTGCCGCCTTGGCTCGTCACCAGCACCTTGCCTTCGGCCACGATCGAGGTGGCGAAGTCGAGGACCAGCGGATCCTCGCCCGGCCGCGGGACGCCCACGCAATAGGGCGCCGTCGAGAAACGGCGCTCGACTCCACCGAACGGCGCCACCAGCACGCTGCCCGAGGCGTTGACGAAATGGACCGAAACGAGACCCGCCTCGGCCGCCATTTCCGCCCAGTCGCCGACCCGGCCGACATGGCCCGCGTTGCGCAGGGTCACGGCCGAGAGGCCGTTCTTCAGGCACTTGTCGATGCCGATCTGCACGGCCTGCGGCGTCACCGTCTGGCCGAAGCCGTACTTGCCGTCGACGACGGCGATCACCGGCGTGTCGACCAGCACGTCGACCTTCACATCGGCAATGACGGTGCCGCTTTTCTTCTGCGAGGCATAGCGCGGTACGCGCACCACGCCGTGGCTGTCATGGCCCGACAGGTTGGCACTAACGAGATAGCGGCCGATGCGGCCGCCTTCCTCCTTGGAACATCCAGCGGCAGCGAAGATGTCCGCAACGAAGGATTCCAGTTCCTTCGCCTTGATCGTGACGCTGCCCATGTCAGGACTTTCCGCGCTGCAGGCTCGCGACGTAGCCGCGGTTCCAGGTCGGGTTGATCATCACCTCGTTGATGACGATGTGCGGCGGCAGGCAGGCGATGTAGCGGATCAGGTCGCCGACATCCTCCGACTGCGCCATGCGCTTGCGCTCGGCCGGCGTGATGGGGATCGGCCGCTTGTCGAGGATCGGCGTCGCCACCTCGCCCGGGCAGACCACGCAGGAGCGGATGTTGTTGACGCACTCTTCCATGTTGATCGTGTGGCTCATCGCGACCACGCCATGCTTGGCCGCCGAGTAAGCCGGACCGGAGAGCAGGCTCGGCACCTTGCCGGCGACCGACGAGGTATGGATCAGCACGCCGCCCTTGTTCTTGCGCATCAGCGGCAGCACCGCCGTGGTGCAGTAGAAGGCGCTCGACAGGTTGCCGTGCACGACTTCATCGACACCCTTCGGCGACAGTTGCTTCCAACTGCGCTTCTGGATGTTGAGGCCGGCATTGTTGACCAGGATGTCGAGACGACGGTGCTTCTTCGAGATCGCCGCGACGGTCTTCTCGACCGACGAGGCTTTCATCAGGTCCGCCGGCTTCACCTCGGCCTTGCCGCCGGCCTTGGCGATCATCGCAGCCGTCTCCTCGAGCGGCGCCCTGCGCCGGCCCGTGAGAACGACCGTCGCCCCATCCTTCGCTAGGGCTACCGCCGCCGCTTGACCGATACCAGAGCCCGCACCGGTCACCCAAGCGACCTTGCCTGTCAACGCCCCCATAACGCTCTCTCCTCGCTTCTCTCTGGAATTCATCGTTCCCGAACGCCGTCCGGCCTCGGTCGCGCAGGAAGAATCCTACGCCTTCGCCGCACGCCCGTCGCGTGCGGATGCGCCAGTCGACCGCCGGGCGGCATGGCGGGAGCGCGCCACCCGAGCAGCGCGCACCCGGCAAACAACGCGATCGGGTCAGAGGACCTTGCCGGTGCTGTCGTCGATCAGGTGCATATTGCTGAGATCGGCCCGCAGCTTCATCGACCGGGCCGCCTCGGCACCCGCGTTGGGATTGACGCGACCGCAGACTTCCCGGCCGTTCACGGTGAAATAGACCAGGGTCTCCATGCCCATCGGCTCGACGACGTCGATCAGCATGTCGAAATCGTGCTGGTTGGGCTCAGCGTGCGGACGGGTCTCCGTGATGTGTTCGGGCCGCAGGCCCAGCATCAGATTGGCCTTGCCGACGTGCGAGGTGTAGCGGGCCGTCCGGTCGGCCGGCACGGGGAAGGACAGCGTGTCGTTCAGGCGAACGCGCAACGCGCCGGCCGCCTGCTCGAGCTGGCACGAGATGAAATTCATCGCCGGCGAGCCGATGAAACCCGCCACGAACTTGGTCGCCGGCGAATGGTAGAGGTCGTTCGGCGAACCCACCTGCTCGATGATGCCACCGTTCATGACCACCACACGGTCGGCCAGCGTCATGGCTTCGACCTGGTCGTGGGTCACGTAGACGGTCGTGGTTCGGACCTTCTGATGGACCTTCTTGATCTCGGTCCGCATCTGCACGCGCAGCTTGGCGTCGAGGTTCGACAGCGGCTCGTCGAACAGGAACACCTTGGGATCGCGCACGATGGCACGGCCCATCGCGACCCTCTGGCGCTGACCGCCGGAGAGCTGCTTGGGCTTGCGATCGAGCAGCTCGGTGATGTCGAGGATCTGCGCCGCCTGCCTGACCCGCTGGTCGATCACGTCCTTCGGCGTCTTCTTGAGCTTCAGGCCGAACGACATGTTTTCGTAGACGTTCATGTGCGGATAGAGCGCATAGTTCTGGAACACCATGGCGATGTCCCGGTCCTTTGGCGGCACGTCGTTGACGACGTCGCCCCCGATCGCGATGTCGCCGCCGCTGATCTCCTCGAGTCCGGCGATCATGCGGAGCGTCGTGCTCTTGCCGCATCCCGACGGGCCGACCAGGACGATGAACTCCTTGTCGCTGATGTCGAGGTCGATGCCGCGGACGGCGAGGACTTCGTCGTACTTCTTGACGACCTTACGCAACGTTACCTGAGCCATGTGTCGACTATCCCTTTGTCGCGCCCGCGGTCAGACCCGCAATGTAGTAATCCATGAGGAAGGCGTAGATGATGAGCGGTGGCGCGGCGCCCAGCAGCGCACCGGTCATGATCTGCCCCCAGTTGAAGACGTCGCCCTTGATGAGCGTCGTGATGATGCCCACCGGCAACACAAGCTCGCTGGTCGAGGTTGTGAAGGCCAGCGGGTAGAGGAACTGCGCCCAGGCCACGGTGAAGGTGAAGATCGTCGCCGCGATGATCCCGGGCAGCGCCACCGGAATAAAGATCTTGGTGAGCGTCTGCATCCACGTGGCGCCGTCGATCAGGGCCGCCTCGTCGAGTTCCTTCGGGATCGACGCGAAGTAGCCGATCATGATCCAGGTCGCGAACGGCACGGTCAGCGTCGGGTAGAGGATGATCATCGTCCACCAGTGGTTCATCAGCTGGATGCCGAAGGTCTCATTGACCCACGCGAACATCTTGAACAGCGGGATGAACAGCAGCGTTTCCGGGATCAGGTAGGTGAGGAACACCCCGGTCGCCAGCGTCGCGGATCCCCAGAACTTCATGCGGGCGAGTGCGAAGGCCGCGATCACGCTGATCATCATGGTGAGGATGACGACGCAGATCGACACGATCGCGGAGTTCCGGAAGAAGACCAGGAACTGGTTCTGCGAGAGCAGGTCGATGTAGTTCTGCAGGGTCGGGTTGCTGATCCACCACGGATTGGCCGCCGCCGAGATCTCCGCGCTGGTCTTCAGCGATGTGATCAGCATGTAGATCGGCGGCATCAGGAAGAAGATGGCGAACAGCACGAGGAAGAAATAGGACCAGCGAAGCGCCCAGGCCCGGTCCCGGCTCATGCTGCCGTATCGGGGGCGGCTCGGCGCCCCGCTGGCGATCGATGCGTCGGCCATCAGACTTCACTCCCCCGCTTGGTGATGTCGCGCAGGATGAAGGTCGCCGCGACCGCCAGGATCGGCACCATGAACAGCGACACGGCGGCGCCGAGCGGGATGTCGCCGCCCTCGATGCCGACGCGGAACGCCCAGGTGCCGAAGATGTGCGTGCTGTTGAGCGGGCCGCCCGCCGTCAGCACGCGCACGATGTCGAAGTTCGCGAAGGTGACGATCAGCGAGAACAGCGCGGTGATCGCGATGATGTTGCGCATCATCGGCAGGGTCACGTACCAGATGCGCTGCCACCAGGTGGCGCCGTCGATCGAGGCCGCCTCGTAGAGCTGTTCGGGTACGGACTTCAGCGCCGCCAAGTACATGATCATGAAGAACGGCGAGCCGATCCAGACATTCACCAGGATCACCGAGAAACGGGCCCATCCCGCCTCGCCGGTCCAGGGGATGCCCTCGATGCCGAAGATCGCCAGCAGCCAGTTGAGCGCGCTGTAGGACGGATCGAACAGCCACAGCCAGGCGAGCGTGCTCATGGCCGGGGGGATGACCCACGGCACGAGCAGCATGCCGCGCCACTTGCGCTGGCCCTTCGAGGGAATGTTGTGGACGAAGTGCGCGACCACGAAGCCGATGATCGCCTTGAAGATCACCGCCGTGATGGCGAACAGGCACGATTGGTAGACGACCAGCCAGAACGTGTCGCGACCGAACAGGAATTCGAAGTTCCCGAAACCGACGAAGCGGGTCATGCCCTTGTTGAGCGTCGCGAGGTAGACCGCGTAGCCCGCCGGATAGGCGACCAGGATTGCGATCAGCAGGATCAGCGGCAACGCCATCAGGAAGGCGATGGTCGACTTGCGCTGCATCAGCTTGTGAAGGCCGCTGCGCGGCTGTGCGGAAAGAGCGGCCGGGTTGCGGGCGGCGATATCTGCCATCGGGTACTCCAGGCCCCCGTCGGGCCGAGCTGGAAACACCAGGTTGAAACACGCTGCGAGAAAAAGGCTGGACAGGCCCTTCGCTCCGGAGGCGAGGGAGCCCCTGCAGGAGAGGCCGCCCACATCCCCTTCGACAGGTCCTCCGGACCGATCGCGAGGGCCAATCCCGAAGCTGGCCGCCGTCCCCTGTTACGGGGCCGGCGGCCGTTTCGCGTCAGTTGCGGGTAAAGCCCTCGAGCTCCTTGGCCGCCCAGTCGAGCGTCTTGTCCATTGCCTCGCCCTTGGCGTAGCGCACGACCATCTGGGTCTGGATGGCCTGAGTGTAGATCTGCTCGGCGATCTTGTGCGGCGCGGGCGCCGCGGCGATCGAGAGGGTCTGGTGGTTGTGCGGGTTCGGGTAGTGATAGAGCGTGCCCTTGGGCGGCGACTCTTCCGCCCAGACCTTGAAGGTGGTGAGCTTCTCGAACGACGGCAGGTCATAGCCCTGCGACGCGTTGGTCATCTTCTCCGCGGAGCTGGGCTGTGAGAGGAAGGTGATCAGGCTCTTCGCCGCCGCCTGGTTTTTGCTGAAGTTCCAGATGCCCCAGAAGTAGGGCAGGAACGGCGCGTAACGGCCCTTCGGTCCGACCGGGAAGCCGTGCGTCCAGAGCTGCTCGGCAACCTGCGGCGCATCGCGCTTGGCGACGGCCCAGGCGCTGGGCGGATTCATGATCAGCGTGCCCTGTCCCGACACCAGGAACTTGTTGTTCGAGGCATCGTCCCAAGACGGCACGTCGGGCGGCAGGAACTGCATCAGCTTCTTGTAGTAGTCGAGCACCTGGCGGACCTGGTCGTTCTTCACGACGATGTCGCCCTTGGCGTTGACGAGCTGCGCACCGAAGGCGTGGAACAGCGCGCCCGCCGTATCGACATTGTCCGACGTCGTGCCGAGGCCGATGCCGAACGGATTACCGCCCTTGTGACAGGCTTCCGCCGCCTTGAGGAAGTTGTCGAGGTTCCAGGCATCCGCCTTGGGGGCCTGGCCGGCCGGGTACATCGCCTGGATATCGATGCCGGCATGCTTCTTCAGCAGGTCGATGCGCGAGCACGGGCCCTTGATCTGGCTGCCCGAGGTGGCCGGCACGGCAAGCCACTTGCCGTTCACCTTGCCGAGATACTCGACGGTGCCGTTGACCGCGCCGTTCTCCTTGATGAGCGGCTCCATCACGTCGTTCATCGGGACGAGCTGCTCGGCGTAGCGTGCCGGCAGCCAGGTCGAGAAGGCGAGCACGTCATGGCCCGACTTGGCCTGGCCTTCGGCGGCGGTCGTAAGCAGCAGCTTGTTGCCCTGCGACGTGATGAAGTCCATCGAGACTTCGACCTTGTTCTTCTCGGCCCACTCCTTCACGAGGTCCTCGACCGCCTTGTTGGCGCCCGGCACCCAGTGATCCCAGAATCCGACGGAGAGCTTGCCGGCGGCATGGGCGCCACGGACAAACGGGGCGGCCACGAACGCTGCCGAGGCGACAGCGGTACCAGCCACGAAACGACGACGACCGACTTTCCTCGAGACCATGTTTCCTCCTCAGAGCCGTTTCGAACGGCCGATTGAACCAGCCTGCGGCGATGCCACGGCGATGGCCCTCATTCGGGGCCTTGCGGCGATGCTATGCACAAGACGCCGGGCAAGCAATGCATTTTGACATGCGACAGCGGTCGGCACCGGATTTGACAGGTCGCAGGGAGACTTGGATGCTCCGCCGCTCTTCGCCGGAGCGCTGTCAGGCTCCTGCGAAAATTAACTGTGAAATTCGCTCTCCAGCGTTCCGGAAAGAAGCCTAAGCCTCCTCATGCACACCGCTCCGATCGTCAATCCGTGGCTCGCCGCCGTCGCCCCCTCCCCCATCGGCGAGACCAAGCGCTGGGTCCTCGGCCGCACATTCCCGCCGGAGCGGCCGTTGATCGATCTCAGCCAGGCGGTGCCCGGATACCCGCCAGCGCTCGAGCTTCGCCGGCACCTCGGCGAACTGCTGCTGGATCCGACCATGCATGGCTACACGCCGATTCTCGGCATGCCGGTGCTGCGCGAGACCTACGCGAACCACCTCACGGAATTCTATGGCGCACCGATCGAGCCTGCCGAGGTCGGCATCACCTCCGGCTGCAACCAGGCCTTCTGCCTCGCCCTGATGAGCATCGCCAAGGCGGGGGATCAGGTGATCCTGCCGAGGCCTCACTATTTCAATCATGACATGTGGATGCGCATGCAGGGCGTCGAGCCGGTTTCACTCGACTTCCGCCCGGGCTCCGGCGCCGTGCCCAATGCCGAGGATGCCGAGAAGCTGATCGGCCCCCGCACCCGCGCGATCATCCTGATTTCACCGAACAATCCGACCGGCGCCGTCTATCCACCCGAGACGATCCACGCCTTCTTTGAACTGGCGAAGAAGCATGGGATCGCCCTGCTGCTCGACGAGACCTACAAGGACTTCCTTCCCGAAGGCACGCGGCCGCATGGGCTCTTCGGCCGACCCGACTGGCGCGATACGCTCGTGCACCTCTACAGTTTTTCCAAGGTGTTCGCATTGACCGGCTATCGTGTCGGCGCCGTCACCGCCGGAACCGCACTGATGGCCGAGATCGAGAAGGCCATGGACTGCGTCTCCATCTGCCCGCCGCGCCTTGCCCAGGAAGGCGCGCTCTACGGACTTCGCCACCTGTTGCCGTGGGCGCGGAACAATACCGCCGGACTCAAAGCGCGCGCCGACATGCTGGGCCAGGGCCTCGAACGCTCAAATCGGTGGCGCCTCGTCAGCATCGGCGCCTACTTCGCCTATGTGGAGCACCCGTTCGCCGGAACGCCGTCGACCGAAGTCTCGAAGCGCATGGCCGACGAGGAGAACCTGCTTACGATCCCCGGCGACATGTTCGGCGCCGGCCAAGAGCGATTCATCCGCCTCGCCTTCGCCAATGTGACGGACGACAAGATCCCGACGGTACTGGAACGACTGGAGCGGTTCGGCGTGTAAGGAGGACGCTGAGCGTCACTCCTTGCGGAGAATCTTCTCCATCGCCTTACCCTTGGCAAGTTCGTCGATGAGTTTGTCGAGGTAGCGGATCTCACGCATGGTCGGCTCCTCGATCTCCTCGACGCGGACGCCGCACACCACGCCCTTGATGAGGGCGCGTGACGGATTGGGTTTCGGGGCTTTTGCAAAGAAAGTCTCGAAGTCGGTCTTCTTCGCTATCTGCGTATCGAGCCCCTTCGGCGTGTAGCCGGTCAGCCAGCGGATGATCTGGTCGACCTCCGCCTTGGAACGCCCTTTCTTCTCCGCCTTTGCGACGTAGAGCGGATAAACGCTCGCGAAGCTCGTCGTGTAGATGCGGTGCTTTGCCATGATCGCGATGCTAGCCTATCGGCCATCGCCTTCAAACGAGCCGATGAGGATCCGCACCATGCCCCATGCCACCACTCCCGACGGCGTAAAACTCTATTACGAAGAGGCGGGCACCGGCACGCCGATCCTGTTCGTCCATGAATATTGCGGCGACTGGCGAAGCTGGGAGCCGCAGATCCGCTTCTTCTCGCGCCGTCACCGCTGCATCACCTACTCCTTCCGCGGTTATCCCGGTTCCGACGTGCCGCTGGCGGCCGACATGTATGGCCAGCAGCATGCGGTCGACGATGCGAAGAACATGCTCGACCATCTGAAGATCCCGAAGGCGCATATCGTCGGCCTGTCGCAGGGCGCCTTCGCGACCGCGCATTTCGGCCGCTGCTATGCCGACCGCGCTCTGTCGCTTACCCTGGCCGGTGTCGGTTCCGGCGCGGGCCGCGACGGCCACGAGCAGTTCAAGAAGGACGCCGTGACGACGGCCGGGCTGATCCGCAAGGACGGCATGGCGAAGTATGCCGAGAGCCTGACGACCAACCCCACGCGCTCGCGCTTCAAGCTGAAGGACCCGCGCGGCTTCGCCGAATTCACCAGGCACCTCGCCGAACATCCCGATCTCGGCGCCGCAAACACCATGGAGAACTACCAGGGCAAGCGGCCGTCGCTCTACGACTTCGAGGAGGAATGGAAGACGCTCGACGTCCCGACGCTGATCATCTGCGGCGACGAGGACGACCCGTGCCTGCAGCCCAGCCTCTACCTGAAGCGTGTCCTGCCCAACGCAGGTCTCGCGATGTTCGCCAAGACCGGCCACGCCGTGAACATCGAGGAACCCGACGCGTTCAACCGCGAGCTCTGGAATTTCATCGTCATGAGCGAGGCCGGCAAATGGACGGGCCGGCTGCCCGTCGCCGAAGGCGCAGGACTTATCTGACCGTCACCGCGTGGTTCAGCGGCCCGTGACCGCGTCCGAAGCCGGGCGCGGTCTCGATGGCCTTCCGGACATAGTCGCGCGCGCGCGCGACGGCATCGCGCAGGGCCATCTTCTGGGCGAGCCCGACGGCGATCGCCGAAGCCAGCGTACAGCCGGTCCCATGCGTGCTCCTGCTCTGTATTCGGCCATCCTCGAAACGGTCGAAGCGCCCCTCATGGAACAGGAGATCGATCACCCGATCGCCTTCGAGATGGCCTCCCTTCATCAGCACCGCGCCGGCGCCCAGCATCGCCAACCGTTCGGCGGCGCGCTTCATGTCGGCCTCGACCCGGACGGGAAACCCCACGAGGACCTCCGCCTCGGGAAGGTTGGGCGTGATCAGCGCCGCCATCGGCAGCAGCGTGTCGCGCAGCGCGGCCTCCGCCTCGGTCAGCAGCAGCCGGTGCCCGCCCTTGGCGACCATCACCGGATCGACGACCAGCGGCACACCGGCGGCGAACTTCGCAATTCCCGCCGCCACGACCTGGATCACCTCGGCGCTGTGCAGCATCCCGGTCTTCAGCGCATCAGCGCCGATATCCGAGAGCACGACCTCGATTTGCTGGGCAATGAAGGCCGGATCGATGCCGACGACGCCGTGAACGCCCTCGGTATTCTGCGCCGTCAGCGCCGTGATCGCGGTCGCGGCGAAGCCGTTCATGGCGGTGACAGCCTTGATATCGGCCTGGATTCCCGCCCCGCCGCCGGAATCCGATCCGGCGACGATCAGCACGCGGCCTTTCATGCCGCCTGCCGGGGAATCGCTTCGATGATCTGATCAACGACGCTGCGCACGAGGTCGGAGTCGTCGCCCTCGGCCATGACACGGATCAGCGGCTCGGTGCCCGACTTGCGCACCAGGATGCGGCCGCTCTTGCCGAGCCTGGCCTCGGCCAAGGCGATCGCCTTGACGACGGACGCGGCATCGAGGGCCGCCGTCGCATCGATCACCCGGACGTTCTTCAGGAGCTGCGGCACCGGCTCGAAGGCGCGGAAGAGTTCGCTCGCCGGCTTGCCCGCCTGGATCAACGCCGCCAGCGCCTGCAGCGCCGCCATCAGGCCGTCGCCGGTCGTGGCATGGTCGGTCATGATGATATGGCCGGATTGCTCGCCACCCAGATTGTAGCCGTCGGCACGCATGCGCTCGAGAACGTAGCGATCGCCGACCTGTGTCCGCACGAGCTTCAGCTTGCGCGCATCGAGATAACGCTCGAGGCCGAGGTTGGACATGACCGTCGCCACGACGCCGCCGCCGGAAAGGCGGCCGCTCTGCGTCCATTGGTCGGCGATCGTCGCCATGAGCTGGTCGCCGTCGATCACTTCGCCGTTCTCGGCAACCATGATGACCCTGTCGGCATCGCCATCGAGGCCGATGCCGATATGGGCATGATGCGCGACCACCTGTTCCTGCAGCACGCCGGGATGGGTCGAGCCGCAATTGCCGTTGATGTTGAAGCCGTCTGGCGAGACGCCCACCTGGATGACCGTTGCGCCCAGTTCGGACAGGACGGTGGGCGCCACCTTGTAGGCGGCGCCGTTGGCGCAATCGACGACGACCTTGAGATCGCTGAGATCGAGGCCGCGCGGCGCCGACCCTTTGACCGACTCGATGTAGCGCCCGCGCACGTCGTCGAGACGCTGGGCGCGCCCGATCTCGGCGGCATCCGCCAGCTTGAGGTCCGAAGGCGTCATCACGAGCGCCTGGATGTCGCTCTCGACAGCATCCGAAAGCTTGAACCCATCGGGACCGAACAGCTTGATGCCATTGTCCTCGTAGGGATTGTGCGAAGCGGAGATCATCACTCCGACATCGGCCCGCATCGACCGGGTCAGGAAGCCGACGGCTGGCGTCGGAATGGGCCCCAGCAGGAACACGTCGACGCCGACGGAGAGGAAGCCGGCGGTCAACGCCTGCTCCAGCATGTAGCCCGAAAGGCGCGTGTCCTTGCCGATGACGGCGCGATTGCGATGGGCACCGCGACGGAACACCTGTCCCGCCGCCATGCCGATGCGCATCGCCATCTCGGCGGTCATCGGGGCAGTGTTGGCACGACCGCGAACGCCGTCCGTGCCGAAGAGTGAACGAGCCATGCTGCCGGTCTTACCGCATCGCCCCGAAGACCGCGAGGGCCTGCCGGGTCGCCACGACACTGTGGACCCGCACGATGGAAGCCCCTCGCCTCACGGCCTCGACCGCCAGCCAGGCCGAGGCGGGGTCGCGATCGCCGGCTTTTTCGATTCCGGTCAGCTTGCCGATGAAGCCCTTGCGAGAACTGCCGACCAGCACGGGATAGCCGGCATCGGCCAGTCGTCCGATATTCGCGATCAGGGCCACGTTCTCCTCGACGGCCTTGCCGAAGCCGATGCCCGGATCGATCGCGATCCCTTGCCGCTCGACCCCCTCTGCCTCGCACTCTCTCGCCCGGTCGAGCAGGAAGCGGCGGACATCCTCCACGACATCGGCGTAGGACGGACCGGCATATCGATCCCGGGAGTTTCCCCGCCGGTGCATGAGCACGACGGCGGCCCCGGCACGGACGACGAGAGGCAGCATCGCCTCGTCGTCCCTCAGCGCCGAAACGTCGTTCACGATCCTGGCGCCTGCGGCCAGACCGGCCTCGGCCACGCAGGCGCGACGGGTGTCCAGCGAGACCACGGCCCCACACCGCGTGAGTCCTTCGACCACGGGAAGAATGCGACGACGCTCCTCCTCCGGCGGAACCGGGGCTGATCCGGGACGGGTCGACTCGCCGCCGACATCCAGGATATCGGCTCCTTCCGCGACGAGGCGCAGGCCATCGTCGATGGCCCGCGCCGGGTCGAAGCGTTCGCCGCCGTCTGAAAAGGAATCGGGCGTCACATTCACGATCGCCATCACGAGAGGGCGATCGAGGGCGAGGCCCGCGAAGCTTCGCGTCAAACGCCCGGCTGAGGCTCGGGGTTGGCTCCCGGCGCCGGGCCGGTGCTGGTCGGAACCGAAGCACGGCGGCGGCGATCCGACGTGCCGGCACCGCCGGTATCGTCGCGCACGACCTTCTCGCCGCGCAGGATGGTGCCGATCTCGTCGTTGCTCAGCGTCTCGTACTCGAGCAGCGCCTTGGAGATCGTGTGCAGGTCCTCGAGATGCTCGGTCAGGATCGTGCGCGCGCGGCCCTCGGCCTCCTCGATCAGGCGGCGGACCTCCTGGTCGATGAGCTGCGACGTCGCTTCCGAGACGTTCTGCGTCTGCGTGACGGCGTGGCCCAGGAACACCTCCTGCTCGTTCGCCTGATAGCGGACGCGGCCGAGTTTCTCGGACATGCCGTAGGCGGTGATCATCCCGCGCGCGGTCTGGGTCGCGACCTGGATGTCGCTGGCCGCACCGGTCGTCACGTTCTCCGGACCGAACACCAGTTCCTCGGCGAGACGGCCGCCGAACATGATGGCCAGGCGCGATTCCAGATACTGCTTGGTGTGGCTCAGATGATCGCGCTCGGGCAGCTGCATGGTCACGCCCAGCGCCCGGCCGCGCGGGATGATCGTGACCTTGTGGAGCGGATCGCTCTTCGGCACGTGCATGGCGACCAGCGCATGGCCTGCCTCATGGTAGGCCGTGAGCGTCTTTTCCTCGTCGGTCATGGCCATCGAGCGGCGCTCGGTGCCCATCAGGACCTTGTCCTTGGCATATTCGAAGTCGCCCATGGTGACGAGGCGCTTGCCGACGCGAGCGGCCCGCAGGGCAGCCTCGTTCACGAGGTTGGCGAGATCGGCGCCGGAGAAGCCCGGCGTACCGCGGGCCAGCACACGCGGATCGACGTCCGGCGCCAGCGGCACCTTGCGCATGTGGACCTTGAGGATCTTCTCGCGGCCGCCGACGTCCGGATTCGGCACCACGACCTGACGGTCGAAGCGGCCCGGACGCAGCAGCGCGGGATCGAGCACGTCGGGACGGTTGGTGGCGGCGATCAGGATCACGCCCTCGTTTGCCTCAAAGCCGTCCATCTCGACCAGCAACTGGTTCAGCGTCTGCTCGCGCTCGTCGTTGCCGCCGCCGAGGCCGGCGCCGCGATGGCGGCCGACGGCGTCGATTTCGTCGATGAACACGATGCAGGGCGCGTTTTTCTTGGCCTGCTCGAACATGTCGCGCACGCGGCTCGCGCCCACGCCCACGAACATCTCGACGAAGTCGGAACCCGAGATGGTGAAGAACGGTACGTTGGCCTCGCCCGCGATCGCACGCGCCAGCAGCGTCTTACCGGTACCCGGAGGACCGACCAGCAAGCAGCCCTTGGGGATCTTGCCACCCAGGCGCTGGAACTTTTGCGGATCCTTGAGGAAGTCGACGATCTCCTCGAGTTCGCCCTTGGCCTCGTCGATACCGGCAACGTCGTCGAAGGTGACTCGGCCGTGCTTCTCGGTGAGCAGGCGCGCCTTCGATTTGCCGAAGCCCATCGCCCGGCCGGTACCACTCTGCATCTGGCGCAGGAAGAAGATGTAGACGCCGACCAGCACGAGCACGGGCAGCCAGCTCACGAAGATGCTGCCGAGGTTGACGCCCTCTTCCGCCGGACCCGCGTCGACGCGGTCGACGTTCTTGATGAGCATCGGCATCAACTGGTCGTCGGGTGGAGTGCTAGGCGCGTAAGTCGAGAACTTCTGAACGCCGTTGCGCGGCTCGCGGAAGGTGCCGCTGATCGTATTGCCCTGGATCCGGACATCCTGGATCTGCCGCTGTTCAACCGCGCGGACGAACTCGGAGTAGGAGATCGTGTTTCCGGGAGACCGGGTCGCACCGCCCTGGAAGACGCTGTAGAGCAGCGCGAGCAGGAGAACGATGACGATCCACAGGGCAGCGTTACGATTGAACGGGTTCACTTATGGCTTCCGTTAGCTAGGGCTACGTCCAAAGATGGGTTGCGGCCGCCGGGTCGCAAGCGAAAAATGCAGCGGGAATCAGGGGCTGCCTGCCTTTCCTGCCACTTTCGGGGCGGACAATCCACAGAAGCTGCCGCGATCCGACAGCCTGACGCAGGACGAATTGGCACCCCGACAGGGTGAAATCCCGTTCCCGCCCCGATCTACCGCGTTCCAACGGTCCCGACAGGCGGACCATCGCCCGATCCAGCCGCTCCCGCCGGGGCGGATGGCGACCGCCGCCGATCGACTGCACGACGCGGCTCAGCAGCCGCACGCGAAGCACCGGCGACAGGCGTTCCAGCACTCGCGGATCGAGTGCCACGGCGCCGTCGTCGCTCGCCTCGAAAAGCTCCACGCCGGCCGCGGCCGACGCGACCTCATGATTTGCGCGCATTCGGTCTGCAACCGGAGAATTGGCATCGCTCGCGCCCGCCAGCCGAAGCCGCGCCCGCTCGAAGCGCGGGTCGAGATTGGACGGGTCGTCGATCCAGGCGATTCCGCGGGCCACCAGCGTCGCCGTGAGATGCGCTCGCCGGACCGACAGCAGGGGGCGCAACAAGCGCACCTCCGGCCACTCGATCAGCGCCGCCATGCCGGCGAGGCCATCCGGGCCGCTCCCGCGGGCGGCACGCATGGCAATCGTCTCCGCCTGGTCGTCGGCGTGATGGCCGATCAGCAGGTGAAGGAGGCCGCGCTCCCGGCAGGCTTCCCGCAAGAGACGGTAACGGGCATCGCGGGCGGCTTCCTGCAGGCCGGTCCGAGGCTTGTCGCCGGTCCAGCGAAGCACCACGCTGCCGATGCCCTGCCCTTCGAGCAGGCGGGCCGTCGACCTCGCTTCGTCAGCCGCTTCCTTCCGCAGCCCATGATCGACGATCATTGCGACGGCACGACCGCCCTGGCCGACAGCCCATTCGTGCGCCAGCAGCGCAAGGCTGAGCGAATCGCGGCCGCCGGAAACCGCCACGGCAAGTTCGGGATGTGCCTCGTAAGGCCCGAACGGCGCCATCAGGCGCGCAAAGGCCGATTGATCGACAGGTTGCGGAGTTGAGAGGTCGCTCACCCGCAGCTGTTCTTCTGCCGCTCCTGCTCGATGCGGCGCTTCTGCAGGTCCGTCGCGCGCGGATAATCCTGGTTGAAGCGGGCGAAGACCGCGCAGGCGTCCGACTTGCGGCCCAGGTTCGACATCGTGATCCCGAGCTTCAGGAGATTGTCCGGTCCCTTCGGGCTCGTCTTGTAGACCTTGTAGCCTTCGGCGAACGCCGTCAGCGCGTTGTTGTAGTCGCGCCGCGCGTAGTAGGTCTCACCCAGCCAGTACTGCGCATTGCCGGCGAGCTTGTTCTGCGGATTGCGCTGCACGAAGGTCTTGAAGCCGCGTTCGGCCGCGACGTAGTCGCCCTCCTGCAGCTTCTTGAAGGCTTCGTCATAGAGCTGCTCACCAGCCGCTCCGCCGGGCGCGGCTCCCGCGGGTGTGGGAGCCGGTCCCGAGGGCGCGGCGGGAGCCGCCGCCAGGCCGCCGGGACGCGGCGCGGCCCCCCCCGGCTTGCCACCTCCGCCCTTCTCCAGCTGGTCGATGCGGTACTCGTAGTCGGCCTGCATCTTCTCCATCTGCTGCTGCAGCGACGCGTTGCGATGCTGAAGCTGCTCGATCTGGCCGGTCATCATCGTCAGCATCTGCTGGAGCTGGTTCAGCCGGTCCTCGATGTAGACGGCGTCGCCGCCGCGTTGCGCCGCGGCAGCGGTCGGCAACGCAAGGGCCACGAGGAGGGCGAAGCGGGGAGAAAGGATCTTCATGGGCGGCGCTATGTTCACATCAAACGCGGCCATTTTCAGGCATGTCCGCCCTGCCTCCAACCGAAAATGCTCCAAATGGAAACGCCGGTCGCAAGCGACCGGCGTTCCCTACTCGCCTCGGTTCGAGGCGGGCTCTACTCCAGCGCCGTCACGGCGCGGCGGTTGCGCGACCAGGCCGCTTCGTCGGAGCCGACCGGATCGGGACGCTCCTTGCCGTAGCTGACGGTCTTGAGGCGCGCCGCGGGAATGCCCTGGGCGATCAGATACTGCCGCGCCGCATTGGCGCGACGCTCGCCGAGCGCCAGGTTGTACTCGCGCGTGCCGCGCTCGTCGCAATGGCCTTCGATGGTGATCTGGTAGTTCGTGTACTTCTTCAGCCACTCGGCCTGACGGTTCAGTGTCTGGCGACCGTCCTCGCGAACGGTGGACGAGTCGGTGTCGAAGAACACGCGGTCGCCGACATTCTGCCGGAAGTCGCCGACCGAGCCGGGTGTCACGGATGTGGTGGCTGCAGACGCCGTCTGCGTGTCGTTGTTGCTGCAGGCCGCGATGAGGAACATCGCCGCAAGGGCCGACAAGGCCTTGATCATGCTCATTTTTCGATCCACTCCCTGACAGAATCGACCCGGGCGAGCGCTGCGCACGGGTCGACAGAAAAGATCATATATTTCGCTACTGCGGAATCAAGGGCGACCAGGCCGGATCGGACGCGTCCGTCGGCGTGGGCACCTGCCGCTCGAAGCGGCCGGTGATGTCGACCTGATGAAGCGTCGCCGAGCCCGCGCGGCCACCCGAGCTGGGCTGCTGGCGGAAGAACATCAGAACGCGCCCGTTGGGCGCCCAGGTCGGGCCTTCCACGAGGAAGCCATTGGCCAGCATGCGCTCGCCGCTACCGTCCGCGCGCATCACGCCGATGCCGAAGCCGCCGGCCGAGATCTTGGTGAAGGCGATGAAGTCACCGCGCGGCGACCATACCGGCGTGGCGTAGCGGCCCTCGCCGAAACTGATGCGCCGCTCGCCGCCTCCCCCCGCGCTCATGATGTAGAGCTGCTGGGCACCGCCGCGATCGGAGTTGAAGACGATCTGCGAGCCATCGTTCGAGAAGCACGGTGACGTGTCGATGGCCGGCGAGTTGGTCAGGCGGCGGAGCTGCCGCCCGCGCACGTCCATCTCGTAGATGTTGGTGCGGCCATTCTCCGCGATGCTCATGACGACCTTGCTGCCGTCGGGCGAGAAGCGCGGCGCGAAGCTCATGCCCGGGAAATTGCCGAGCAGCTCGCGGCGGCCGCTGTCGACGTTCTGCAGGTAGACGCGCGGCGGGCCGTTGTTCTCCCCGTACGCCATGTAGACGATTTCCTGAAGCGTCGGCGAGAAGCGCGGCGTCAGGGCGATGGTCTTGCCGTCGGTGATGTAGCGGTTGTTGGCGCCGTCCTGGTCCATGATGGCGATGCGCTTGACGCGGGCGTTGGCCGGGCCTGTTTCGGAGACGTAGGCGACACGGGTGTCGAAGTAGCCCTCCTCGCCCGTTACGCGCTTGTAGATCGCGTCCGAGATGATGTGCGCCAGCCGGCGCCAGTTGTTGGGCTGGCTGGTGAAGGACAGTCCCGTGGCCTGCTGGCTGGTCACGACATCCCACAAGCGGAAGTCGACCTTGATGTTGCCGCCGACCGACGTGACCTGGCCGACGACGAGGCCGGCCGCACCGACGCTGCGCCAGTCCTGGAAGCGCGGCGGCGAGGTCGCGTCGACATCCTTCTGGATGTAGGCGCTGGACGGGATGACGCGAAACAGGCCGCAGTTCTGCAGGTTGTTACGGATCACGCCCGCCATCTGCGCGCCCACCGCATCGCCCTTGAAGTCGACGATGGCGATCGGCACCGGCTCGAAGCTCGGCCGGGTCATGTCGATGGTGAGCTGTGCGCGCGCCGTGCTCGCAGCGCCAATCGCGGCAAGCGCAACGCCGCCCAGCATCGTCGTCCGTCGGGGAAGCATCATGTCGGACCTCTTCATCTCAAGGTTTCTATAGGGTGGAGGGGTCTAGTAGTCGCGTGGATCGAAATTGAAGGTGATGGATTTCCAGCTGTTGAACTTTTCTGGCGAAAGAGGCCAGGGCTGGCAACGCGGATTCATGATGGCGCGATGGGCGGCGTCGGCGGCGGCCCGATAGAACGGATCGCTGTTGTAGCGTCCCGGATCTCGCAATTCAGCCTTCACCGGCGTCCCGTTCTGGTTCATGTCGACGACAAACGTAATGACCATAGCTTGGTCACGGGCGCCGCCCTGCGTGTTCCAGCATGGGCGGATCTTCTGGCGCACGCCCTCGATCTCGCTCGCCGTCACGACGGCGGCAAAGTTCGGGGCGGCCGGCGCCTGGCGCGTGACCTGCTGCACCGGCCTGGGCTGCTGCTCGGGCGTCTGCACCTTCGAGGTCGATTGCTTGTTCTTCAAAATGTCGTCGATCATCGAGTCGACGCTCTGCTTGGGCGGCGTCGGCTTCGGCGGCGGCTTGGGCGGCTCGGGCTTCTTCACCTCGGGCGCGGGTTTCGGCGGCTCCGGCGGCTTCTCGACCTTCGGCGGCTCCGGCTCCTTGGGCTTCATCGCAATGAGATCCTCGACCGGCTTGGCAGCCTCGGTCTTGGGTTTCTCTTCCGGTTTGGGCGGAGTGGGCGGTGCCGGTTTCTCGACGACCTCGGGCGGCTTGGGCGTGGGCGGAGTCGGCGGCGGCTCGCCCGATTTCGGCGGAGGCGCTTTCGTCGTCTCCTTGTCGATCGGCACGTCCTTGGGCTGCGGCGGCGGATTGCCGATCGTCGGCGCCGCGGCTTTCGCGGCGATGGCCTCGAACTCGACCATCACCGGCTCGGGTTCCAGCGGTGGCGTGCGGCCGAAGAAGTCGAGGTTCAGCACCGCCGCGCCCAGCACGAACACGTGCACCATCGACGATACGATCGCCGGTGTGCGCATCTCGCTACTGGAAGGGTGACGCTGAACCATCGCCTGCTTCGGATCCGTCTCTCGTCAGCGCCGCTGTGCGGGCGCCTGGGGTTGCGGCGTGGGCGCACGCGGCGCGGCAGGCTGCGCCGGCGCGGCCGGGCTAACCGTGCCGCCGCCCTTCCCCAGCGCCTGTGCCTGCTCGCCGAGCAGTCCGAGCTGGCGGAACCCGCTGTCGATCACGACGCCCATCACCTCCATCATCTTTCCGTAGTCGACGCTCTTGTCGCCGCGCATGAAGACGCGCTGGTCGGGCTTCTCCTCGTGGATCGCCTTCAGTTTGGCGCCGAGTTCGGCAACGTCGTACTTGGTCTCGCCGAGGAACACCTCGCCCTGGGAATTCACAGAGACGACCATCGGCTCATCCTTGCCGCCGACCTGGCTGGCGCTGGTCTTCGGCAGGTCGACGGGCACGCCGACCTGCAGCAGCGGCGCCGTCACCATGAAAATGATCAGCAGCACCAGCATGACGTCGACGAGCGGCGTCACGTTGATGTCGGCGATGGGCGAGTAGCTTCGCCGCTTGAACTTGCTTCCCGACGAATTGGCGCCGGGTGCCGGAATGACCCCCGACATCAGACCTGTTCCTCGAGCTGACGCGACAGGATGGTGATGAATTCACCGGCGAAGGCCTCGAGCTGCTGGGCGTAGCGCGACACCTGGCCCGACAGGATATTGTACGCGGCGGCCGCGGGAATGGCGGCAACGAGGCCGATCGCGGTGGCGAACAGCGCCTCCGAGATGCCAGGCGCCACGACCGCCAGCGAGGTATTCTTCGACTGCGCGATGTGGCTGAAGCTGTTCATGATGCCCCACACCGTGCCGAACAGGCCGACGAAGGTGGCGTTGGCGCCGACCGTGGCGAGGAAGCCCAGCCGCTTCTCGATCGCTTCCATCTCGCGCTGGATCGTGACTCCCATCACCTGCTCGATGCGCTGGCGCAGTGCCGCACGTGCCGTGGCGCTCGATGCCAGGCCCTTGGAAACCGACCGGCGCCATTCGCGCATGGCGGCCGAGAAGATGCTCGACATCGGATCGTCCGGCTTGGCGCCGACACGATCGTAGAGGTCTTCCAGCGAGACGCCGGACCAGAACGTGTCCTCGAACGTCTGGGCGCTGCGCTTCAGCGAGCGCAGTCGAAGGACCTTCTCGAAGATGATCGCCCACGACCAGAACGAGGCCAGCAGGAGCAGGATCATGATGGCCTTCACGACCCAGTCGGCCTGCATGAACAGGCCGTATACGGACATGTCGATTGTCCCCGTGCCGCCGCCGAGGGGGGCTCCGGCGACCTGCGCAAACGCGTCCATTTATGTTCTCCGTTGGTTCAAGAGGGTTGTATCCGAATATGGCGTGAGCGGGGCGATCCACTCACTGCAACCTGGGCCAGGGCAGTCCGCACGAGCGGCGGCAATCGGACAGGCCGACCGCCCTCGCCCATGCAGGCGACGACGAGTTCGGCTCGAACCAGGATCTCTGCGCCGCGGCGCGCATGCTGGAGCATGTCCAGCGAGGCGCCGCGCAGTTCACCGCAACGGGTGACGATCTCGATCGTATCGTCCAGCCGCGCGGGCTTGAGGTAGTCGATGGCGCAGCGGCGCACCACCCAGTTGACGCCGCGCTCCTCGCGCAGCGCCGTATGCTGTTGTCCCAGCAGTCTGAGCAATTCGGTGCGGCCGCGTTCCAGGAAGCGCAGCCAGTTGGCGTAGTAGACGATGCCGGCGGCATCGGTATCTTCATAGTACACGCGCAGCGGCAGCACGTGGGTCCCGTCGTCGATGCGTCCGGAGGTCGGCGCCGCGCTCACGCTTCCTCCCCCGGACCGCCGCCGGCCAGCAGATCGAGTTGCTGCTTCTGGCCCTTCGGCATCGCCAGGCCTAGATGGCGATAGCCGCCCTCCGACAGCAATCGGCCGCGCGGCGTGCGCATCAGCAGGCCGAGCTGCATCAGGTAAGGCTCGATCACGTCCTCGATGACGTCGCGCTGTTCGGACAGGGCGGCGGCGAGAGTCTCGGCGCCCACGGGCCCGCCGCCGTAATGCTCGGCGATGCAGGCGAGGTAGCGGCGGTCCATGGCATCGAGACCGCGCCCGTCGACCTCGAGGCGCGTCAGGGCCGCATCCGCTACCCTGGCGTCGACACCGGCATTGCCGGCGACCGCGGCGAAGTCGCGGACACGGCGCAGCAACCGGTTGGCGACCCGCGGCGTGCCGCGCGAACGCTTGGCGATCTCCGCGCTGCCGTCCGGCGCCAGCGACATCTTCAGGACGCGCGCGGCGCGCTGCACGATCGTCTCGAGTTCGGCCGGTTCGTAGAACACCATGCGCAGCGGGATGCCGAAGCGCTCGCGCAATGGCCGGGTCATCAGACCGGAGCGCGTCGTGGCGCCGACCAGCGTGAACGGCGGCAGCTCGATGCGCACCGAGCGGGCAGCCGGCCCCTCGCCGATCATCAGGTCGAGCTGGAAATCCTCCATCGCCGGATAGAGCACCTCCTCGATTGCAGGATTGAGACGGTGGATCTCGTCGATGAACAGCACATCGTGCGGCTGTAGATTCGTAAGCTGCGCCGCGAGGTCGCCGGCCTTCTGGATGACGGGCCCCGAGGTTGCTCGAAAGCCGACGCCCATCTCACGCGCCACGATCTGGGCCATCGTCGTCTTGCCCAGCCCCGGCGGCCCGTGCAGCAGGACGTGATCGAGCGCCTCGCCGCGTCCCCGGGCTGCGGTAATGAAGATCTTCAGGTTCTCGCGAACCTGCTTCTGGCCGATGAAATCGTCGAGGGTCTGCGGACGCAGCGCCAGTTCGGCGGCGTCCTCCTCGGCACGCTTGCCGGTCACGAGGCGTTCGGGAGTCGCGCTCATCGTGCAAGCTCCTGCAGTCCGGCGCGGATCACCGCGTCGAGCCTGGCCTCGGCGCCGAGGCGCTGCGTGACGCGGGCGACGGCTCCGAAGGCCTCGACGCGCTTGTAGCCGAGATTGACCAGGGCGGAGATCGCGTCCTCGTTGATCGAGCCGGGAGCACTCACCGGCGCGCCGGGCTTGCTCTCCGATGCGGGTGCCGGTGCGATGCCGAAGGCCGCGGCCTTGTCCTTCAATTCGGTCGCGAGACGGGCGGCCAGCTTCGGGCCGACGCCGGCCGGCCGCGACAGCGTGCCCTTGTCCTGCGCGGCGATCGCGCGGGCGATCTCGTCCGGCGACAGGGTCGAGAGAATCGACAGCGCCACCCGCGCACCAACGCCCTGCACCGTCGTCAGGATGCGGAACCAATCGCGCTCCGCGGTTTCCAGGAAGCCGTAGAGCGAGATCGCATCCTCGCGCACGATCGTCTCGACCAGCATCGTGGCCTGCCCGCCGACCGCCAGATCGCGCAGCGTGCGCGCCGAGGCCGAGACGAGATAACCGACGCCGCCCACGTCGATGACGGCGCTGTCGGTGTCGACCGAATCGACGAGGCCCTTCAGCTTGGCGATCACAGCGCGGCCTCGATCCGCCGGGCGGTGGCGCGGTGATGAGCATGGCAGATGGCCACGGCCAGCGCGTCGGCCGCGTCGGCCTTCGCCTCGACGCCGGGCAGCAGGCGGCTCACCATCATGGCGATCTGGTTCTTGTCGGCATGGCCCGCACCGACCACCGACTTCTTCACGAGGTTCGCCGAATATTCGAACACTTCGAGGCCTGCGCGCGCCGGCGCCAGCATGACCACGCCACGCGCCTGGCCGAGCTTCAGGGTCGAACCGGGATTGACGTTCACGAAGGTCTCCTCGACAGCGGCCTCGATCGGGCGCTGCGCTTCGATGACGCCGGCGACGCCGTCGAACAACTCCTTGAGCCTCCCGGCCAGCGTGCCCGCCACGGCGACCTTCACGACGCCGTGCGCCACATGGCGCAACCGGTTGCCTTCGACCTCGATCACGCCCCAGCCGGTCAACCGCAGGCCGGGGTCGAGGCCGATCAATCTCATCCCGCCCGGCTCAGGCCGCGAACTTCGCCAGGGCGTCGTCCGAAACCTCGAAGTTGGCGTAGACGTTCTGGACGTCGTCGTTGTCTTCCAGGGCGGAGATCAGATCGAGCATGGTCTGCACGGTCTCCCCCTCGATCGGCGCGCCGGTCTTGGGACGCCAGGTGAGCTTGGCGACGCTGGGCTGGCCCAGCGACTTTTCCAACGCCTCGCGCACCAGGTTGAAATCGTCCTGTGCGCAATAAATCTCGTGCACGCCCTCCTCGCCTTCGCCGCTCACCACGTCGTCGGCGCCGGCCTCGATCGCCTTCTCCATAACCTCGTCGGCGCTGCCTGCGGAGAGCGGGAAGCGGAACTCACCCAGGCGGTCGAACATGAACGACACGCTGTTGGACTCACCCAGATTGCCGCCGTGCTTGGAAAAGATCGAACGGACTTCGCCCGCGGTGCGGTTGCGGTTGTTGGTCAGCGCCTCGACGATCACGGCGACGCCCGCCGGGCCGTAGCCCTCGTAGCGCACCTCGTCGTAGTTCGCGTCCGCATCCGGGCCCGAGCCTCGCTTGATCGCACGATCGATCGTGTCGCGGGTCATGTTGGCGTCGCGCGCGGCGATCACGGCCGCCCGCAGGCGCGGGTTGGATGCCGGGTCGGCAGCGCCCAGCCGTGCGGCCGTCGTGATCTCCCGGATCAGCTTGGTGAAGATCTTGGCCCGCACGGCGTCCTGACGCCCCTTGCGGTGCATGATGTTCTTGAATTGGGAATGCCCCGCCATCGCAGACAACCAGATTGAGTAACGAGATGAGCCGGCTATACCACTTCTCGTGGGTTTTGGCAGGTAAGAGACGCCCGAACCGGCCGTTCGGACAAAAAAAGGCGGGGGCCGAAGCCCCCGCTAAAAAACGTCGGAACCTTGATTCCGACGCCCCCTCTAACCTAGAAGACCGTTCGCCAATTTGGCGAAAAACTCTTTAACATCAAAAGGATGCCGGTTTTTCCCCAGCCCGTCAACGGCGCTCTTCAAGCCACTCCTAATAGCTGTGCAGGGTGCGTGACGGATACCAGATACGGGAAATTCAGACAGTCTGCGCCAACCTGCCCCCCACCCTGACGGGACGGATCGACCTGGCGAGACCGGTGCGGTCGTCGGTTTCGACAATCGCCGCGCACAAAGTCCCCTCGCCTTCGGCGGGCGACAGGCGCTCACCCGGCATTTTCCGGATGAATCGCTGCATCGCGACTTCCTTCTTCATGCCGATCACGCTGTCATAGTCACCGCACATGCCGACATCCGTCTGGTAGGCCGTGCCACCGGGCAGCACCCAGCCGTCCGCCGTCGGGACATGGCTGTGACTCCCCAGCACCGCCGAGGCGCGGCCGTCGCAGAAATGGCCGATAGACTGCTTCTCGCTGGTTGCCTCGCCATGGACGTCGACCAGGATCAGCTGCGCGCCGCGGCCCAGCGCATATTTCGCGAGTTCGGCATCGAGCGCCCGGAACGGGTCGTCGAGCGCATCCATGAACAGACGGCACATGACGTTGACCACCACGACCTTTTGGCCGCGCGGCGTTTGGAAGAGGTTGGCGCCCCAGCCCGGCGTGCCGGGCGGGAAGTTGATCGGCCGCAGCAGGCGCTTGTCCTGTGCGATGTAGGGAATGATCTCGCGCTGGTCCCAAGCATGGTTGCCGGTGGTGATGCAGTCGACTCCCGCTTCGTGCAGCTCGGCGCAGATCCTGGCGGTGATGCCGAACCCGGCGGCCGCGTTCTCACCGTTCACCACGACGAAATCGAGCCCGAGCTCGCGCCGCAGCCGCGGTACTTCCTTGACGACCGCGTCGCGGCCGGCGCGGCCGACGATGTCGCCGCAGAACATGATTTTCATGCGCTAGACAAAGGCGCAAGCCCGCCGGTCGGTCAACAGCCAATCCAGCCGTTGGTCGTCGGCGCCGTGCGGAACCTCCGGCACGAGCTGCAGGTCGAAGCCGACCCCGATCGCCGTCACCTTCCGCCGTCGGCGCAGATCCTCGAGCGTGCGGTCATAGAAGCCGCCGCCATAGCCCAGCCGCCAACCCTCGCCATCGCAGGCGAGCATCGGCACAAGCAGCGCATCCGGTTCAATGGGTTCGGAGGCGGCCGGCGGCTGCAACGTGCCGAACACACCGGACTCGAGCGCATCGCCGGGACGCCACGCGCGAAACAAGAGACGCTGGCCCCGCCCCTGCACGACCGGCAGGGCGAGCCGGCATCCTTCCTCGAAGAGCGCATCCATCAGCGGCCGGATGTCGATCTCTTCCCTGATAGGCCAGAAGCCCGACACGACGGACGGCCATTCGACCGGCCGTTCGAGGAGGAACAGATCGCGCAGGCCGATGGCAGCGGCGCGACGGGCTTCGTCGCCGAGGGAGCGCCGCCTCGCCAGCATGGCGCTGCGCAGGGCCCGTTTGCTTTCGATCTGGGTCATGACGGCAGCCGGAATTCGAGTGGGGCGGCTCCACGATGGGCCGTGGTTCGTAGAACCACCAAGGCCTGCAAAAGCAGGTGGGCGTCGTGTAGCCAAGACCAGGGTCAAGGCTAGGTACAACTCCCAGGAGTTCTTATTGGCCCCGGGGTTTTAAGCAAACCACGCGCCGCGCAGAAATCCGCCCCACTTCCAATCTAGGCACTCGGGGCGGCCGCTGCAATGCGCACCACCATCAGGTTCAGGCGGCGCCGCTCACCTTCTTCGACATCTTGTCGACACGGGCCGTGATCAGATCCTCGAGCGCCGTGGCGAGTGTTTCCGCGCTATCGGTCGCGGTCGCGCGGGCGGTCTCCGCCGCCTTGGCGGCGCCGCGCGCTTCGCGGCTTTCCTCTGCCAGCAGAATCGAGGCGAAGACGAGGAGCTTGAACTCGGGCGTGCCCGGAAGCTGGCGACGAAGCTCGGTCACCTTCTCCTCGACATAGGCGGCCAATTCCTGGACGCGCGCTTCCTCGCCTTCGCCGCAGGCGAGTTCGTAGGTGCGGCTGGCAATCTGTACCGAAACTTGCGGCATTTTCCGCTTCTCCTGGTTATTGCGCCTTATGCGGCGTCTGAGGGGACAAGCACTTTGCCATGCCGCTCGCGGCGGCGCACTCCCGGTCTGGGAGTAAATCCGGGAGAGGCGTCAGGACTGGTCGGCGGCGAGCAGCGACCGGATGTATTCCATGGCCCGTTCGAGGCGAGCCTCGACTTCCATGGCCACCCGCTTCAGCTCCTCATGCTCGCCTTCGACCTTCGCGAGCCGTGCCGCAAGCTCATCCGAGCGCTCGCGTTCGACGCGCAGCCGCTCGTCGACCATCGACTCGAGCCGGCTGAGCGCGCTGTCGACACGGTCCTTTGCGGTGGCTGCCCTGGACATCGCTCCCCCGACAGCGGATCGCCGTTCTGTGCCCGGCTGAATCTGCTCCATCGGCGAAGGATAAGAGGTGTGCCTGTGAGCGGTCAACATCTTGGCCCCATGGTGGTCAAAAGCCCGCAATATGTTGGCCTTGCCGCCGGTTTTGCGCATTGACGTGCCATGGGGTGGTCGTCATGTTGCGCGCCATTCGAAAAACCATACGGTACAAGCCCAAAATGACCGATCAGACCGCTGCCTCGCGCGACATGGCGAACGCCATCAGGGCCCTGGCCATGGACGCCGTGCAGCAGGCGGATTCGGGGCATCCCGGCATGCCGATGGGCATGGCCGACGTGGCCACCGTCCTGTTCTCCAAGTTCCTGAAGTTCGATGCGTCCGAGCCCAACTGGCCCGACCGTGACCGCTTCATCCTGTCGGCCGGACACGGCTCGATGCTGCTCTATTCGCTGCTGCATCTCACCGGCTACGCCGACATGACCCTGGACGAGCTGAAGAAGTTCCGCCAGCTCGGCGCCCGTACCGCGGGCCATCCCGAGTACGGTCATGCCAGCGGCATCGAGACGACGACCGGTCCGCTCGGCCAGGGTCTCGGCAACTCGGTGGGCTTCGCGCTGGCCGAGCGTGCCCTCAGCGAACGGTTCGGCCGCGACGTGGTCGACCACTTCACTTACGTGATCGCCGGCGACGGCTGCCTGATGGAAGGCGTCGGCCAGGAAGCGATCACGCTGGCCGGCCATCTCGGCCTTGGCCGGCTCATCGTCCTGTTCGACGACAACGGCATCTCGATCGACGGCCCGACCTCGCTCTCGACCTCGGAGGACCACAAGAAGCGCTTCGCCGCCGCCGGCTGGCACGTGCTCTCGGTCGACGGCCATGACGCCGAGGCCGTGACGCGCGCCATCCGCAAGGCGCGCAACGTCACCGACAAGCCCTCGCTGATCGCCTGCAAGACGGTGATCGGCTACGGCGCCCCGACGAAGGCCGGCACCGCCGCCACGCACGGCTCGCCGCTCGGCAAGGACGAGATCGCCGGCGCCCGCGCCAAGCTCGGCTGGAACCACGGCCCGTTCGACATTCCCGAGGCAATCTTCTCGGCCTGGCGCAAGATCGGCGCGCGGGGCAAGTCGGCCCGCCGCAAGTGGAACAAGAATCTCGCCGCGATGGCGCCGGAGGATCGCGCCGAGTTCGATCGCCGCATCAAGGGCGACCTGCCGCCGGCCGTCGGCGAGGCGATCAGCGCCTTCAAGGCGAAGCTCGCTAACGACAAGCCGTCGTGGGCGACGCGCAAGTCGAGCCAGGAGGCGCTGGAGGTCATCAATCCGGTGCTGCCCGACACGATCGGCGGCTCGGCCGACCTCACCGGCTCCAACAACACCAAGACCGCCACGCTGAAGGGCGCTTCGCGCACCGATACCGCCGGCCGCTACATCTATTACGGCATCCGCGAGCATGCGATGGCCGCGGCGATGAACGGCATGGCGCTGCATGGCGGCGTCATCCCCTACGGCGGCACCTTCATGGTGTTCACCGACTACTGCCGCCCGTCGATCCGCCTCTCGGCGCTGATGGGCGTGCGCGTCATCTACGTCATGACACACGATTCGATCGGCCTCGGCGAGGACGGTCCGACCCACCAACCGGTCGAGCATCTCCCAGCCCTGCGCGCCATTCCGAACCTGCAGGTGCTGCGTCCGGCCGACGCCATCGAGACGGCGGAATGCTGGCAGATCGCGCTGGAAGCCAAGCATACGCCGAGCGTCATCGCGCTCACGCGCCAGAACGTGCCGACGGTGCGCGGCGCCGGCGACGAGAATCTGTGCGCCAGGGGCGCCTACATCCTGGCCGGCGACGAATCGGCACCGATCCGCCTGATCGCTTCGGGCTCGGAGGTGCAGCTCGCCCTCGCGGCGCGCGATCTCCTGGCGCAGGAGGGCAAGGCGGCCGCCGTGGTTTCGATGCCATCGTGGGAGCTGTTCGCGGCGCAGGATGACAGCTACCGCAACAAGGTCATGGGCGGCGACGGCACGATCCGCGTCGCCTGCGAAGCGGCAACCGGCTTCGGCTGGGAGCGCTGGCTCGGCGCCAAGGGCGCATTCGTGGGCATGAAGGGCTTCGGTGCTTCGGCCAAGGCAACGGAGCTCTACAAGCATTTCGGCATCACGGCCGAGGCGATCGCGGAAGCGGCGCGCCGGCTCGCGCAATAACGGAGGGAAAGAAGATGGCTGTTCGTGTTGCAATCAACGGCTTCGGCCGCATCGGCCGCAATGTTCTGCGCGCCATCATCGAGTCCGGCCGCAAGGACATCGAAGTCGTGGCGATCAACGACCTGGGCCCGGTAGAGACCAACGCACACCTCTTCCGCTTCGACTCGGTTCACGGCCGCTTCAACGGCGAAGTGAAGGTCGACGGCGACACGATCGACGTGGGCCGCGGCAAGATCAAGGTGACGGCCGAGCGCGATCCTTCGAAGCTGCCGCACAAGGCGATGGGCGTCGACATCGCGCTGGAATGCACCGGCATCTTCACCTCGAAGGACAAGGCCTCAGCCCACCTGACCGCCGGCGCCAAGCGCGTGCTGGTCTCAGCGCCGGCCGACAACGCCGACCTCACGGTCGTCTATGGCGTGAACCACGACAAGCTCACCAAGGACCACATCGTCGTCTCGAACGCCTCGTGCACGACGAACTGCCTGGCCCCGGTCGCCAAGGTCCTGAACGACGCGGTCGGCATCGACCGCGGCTTCATGACGACGATCCATGCCTATACGGGCGACCAGCCGACCCTCGACACGATGCACAAGGACATGTACCGCGGCCGCGCCGCGGCGCTGTCGATGATCCCGACCTCCACGGGTGCGGCGAAGGCCGTCGGCCTCGTGCTGCCGGAGCTGAACGGCAAGCTCGACGGCGTCTCGATCCGCGTGCCGACGCCGAACGTCTCGTGCATCGACTTCAAGTTCGTCGCCAAGCGCAAGACGGACAAGGAAGAGATCAACAAGGCCGTCAAGCTCGCCGCCGCCAACCAGCTCAAGGGGATTCTCGGCTGGACCGATCAGCCGAACGTCTCGATCGACTTCAACCACGACAGCCATTCGTCGACCTTCCACATGGACCAGACCAAGGTCATGGAAGGCACGCTGGTCCGCGTGATGAGCTGGTACGACAACGAGTGGGGCTTCTCCAACCGCATGGCCGACACGGCCGTCGCGATGGGCAAGCTCTAAGACCACTCGGAGACTTCTCCGATCGAGCGGGCGCCCCTCGGGGCGCCCGTTTTCGTTGGGCGATCGCCCCAACCCTTACTCGATCAGTTCGTCGGCGCGCACGAGAATGCTGGGCGGAATGGTCAGGCCGATCGCCTTCGCCGTCCGGAGATTGACGGCATAGACGAACTCCGAGGGCTGCTCGATCGGCAGATCACCGGGCGAGGCGCCTTTCAGGATTCGATCGACGTAGCTGGCCGAGCGCATGAACAGCGCCTGGATGTTCACGCCGTAAGACATCAGTCCGCCGTTGCGGCACTGGTCGACGGGTCCCAGCAGCGGGATCCGCCGTTCGATGGCGAGGGCTGAGAGCTTTTGCGCATTGGCGCCCAGCGCGAAGACCGAATGATCGTGCGAGATCACGGCCTGCACCTTCTTGTCCTGCCAGGCCGCGAAGGCTGCCGGGAACTCCGCCGGCCCGCGGACCTCGATGGGCATCAGTTCCATGCCCAGCGCGGCGGCCGTCTGCCCCATCCTGTCGTGGATCGGCGGGTTGGCAGGATGGGACTGGTAGAGAAGCACGCCCACCCGTCGCGCAGCCGGATCGATCTCCCGCAGCAACTCCAGTCGCTTGGCCATGATTTCAGCGACGAAGATCGTCAGCCCCGTCACGTTGCCGCCGGGCTTTGCAATGCTCCTGGCAATACCGACGGCAACCGGATCTGGCCCCGCCACCTGCACGATCGGGATCCGGTCGGTGAACTCGCGTGCAGCCGATGCGCCGGATGTGTAGGTCACGATCACGTCGACCTGTCGATCGACGAGTTCGCGCGCCATCACGGGCAAGCGCTCGGCGATGGCATCGGTAAACCTGTACTCGAAGGCGACATTGCGGCCTTCGACGTAGCCGAGATCGCGCAAGGCCGCTTTGAAGATATCGATGTCCCTGCGGAGGGCCTGCGCCGTGTCGGGCATCAGCATCCCCAGCCGCCACACCTTCTGGGCGGGCTGCGCCGCCGCGCGTCCGGCCAGGCTCGACGATGCTGCCAACGCAGCCAGCAAGGAACGACGCTTCATGACCTACTCCCGCGCGCTCGTGTCGGATGTATTCCGGACCGAGTGCAGACGCGCAACCGACGCGGGTCGCGCCATGCCGCGGAGCTGCCGCTCGCCGAGATTCTCGACTTCGGAAACTGCCTCGATGGCGGCGGCGAGCCTCCCGCTCACCAGAACCTCGCCGTCGCTCGCCTCGGAGCACAGCCGGGCTGCCAGATTGATCACCGCGCCGATCGCCGTGTAGTCGAAGCGGTCCTCGAAGCCGATACGGCCCAGCGTGGCATATCCCTGTGCCATGCCGATGCCGAGGCCCAGCCTGTGGCCCCGCTTCTGCCACCGCGGCACGAGCGACGCCACGGCATCGCGCATCTCGACAGCCAGCCGGGCGGCACGGTCGGGCGCGTCCTCGCAGGGCAGCGGATCGTTGAAGAACACGAGCATGCCGTCGCCCGTGAACCGGTCGAGCGTGCCTTCGTACTTGCGGATCAAGGGACCGACGGCCCCGTGATACTCCGACAGCACGGCCATGATGTCCTCCGGTTCCGCAGTCTCCGAAAAGGAGGTGAAGCCCCTGAGGTCGCAGAACATCGCCACGACCTCGCGCCGATGGTTCTCCAGAATCTTCTCGTCGCCCGACGACACGATGGCCTGGGCGAGTTGCGGCGCCAGGAAGCCGCGAAGACGACCGACGCGCTGAAGCTCGTCGACCTGGGCAGCCACCTTCGCCTCCAGTTCGCGGTTCAGCTCCTGTATCTCGTCGTGCAGGGCCTTGATGCGCAGCATCGCCCGCACTCGAACGATCAGCGCCCCATGGTCGACCGGCTTGGCGAGATAGTCGTCGCCGCCCGCTTCGAGGCCGGCGACGACATCCTTGGGTGTGGTCTTCGCCGTCACCATGATGACGGGGATGAATGGCAGGCTGCGGTCGGCCTTGAGCCGGCGGACCACCTCCAGCCCGTCGATCCCCGGCATCATGACATCGAGCAGGATCAGGTCCGGACGGGCCTCGTGCGCCTTCGCGAGCCCTTCCTCGCCGTTCACTGCCGTCACGATCTCGTAGCCCAGGCTTTCGAGGCGCATCCGCAGGATCTCGACGTTGTCGGGAACGTCGTCGACGACCAGGATGCGGGCGGGATCGCGCATGGTTCAGCCTATGATCTCGCGGACTTTGGCCAGAAGCTGGCGCGGGCTGTAGGGCTTCGCGATGTAGGCGTCGCAGCCGGCCTCGCGCGCACGCGCCTCGTCTCCGGACAGCGCGTAGGACGTGACCGCGACCACCGGGATCGCCCCGAGCGCCGGAATGGCCTTTATGCGGCGCGTCGCCTCGTAGCCATCCATCACCGGCATCTGGATGTCCATCAGGATGAGGTCCGGGCGGTGCCGCTCCGCCATGGCGACGCCCTCGGCACCGTCATGCGCCTCCACCATTTCGTATCCGGCCATGTCGAGCAGGTCGCGAAGGATCTGCCTGTTGTCCTCGGTATCCTCGACCACGAGTATCTTCTTGCTCATTGCCCGGCACTCCCCGCGGACGGTGCATGGATTGGCAGCGTGATCCTGAAGGTCGAGCCCTTGCCCTCCTCGGACTGGACGTCGATCCGCCCGCCATGCAATTCGACGATGCGGCGCGAGATCGACAGGCCGAGGCCCGTCCCGCCCTTCTTGCGCGTGCTCGAATTGTCGACCTGCTGGAACTCCTCGAAGATCTTCGCCTGATCCGCCGGCGCAATGCCGAAGCCCGTATCGACGACCGATACCTCGAACGCGTCCCCCACTCGCTCCACGCGCATCTCGACCGAACCGCTGTCCGTGAACTTGATGGCGTTTCCGACGAGATTGAGCAGCACCTGCGTCAGGCGGCGTGCGTCCCCGGTACCGGTCGGCAGGCCGGGCGGGACGGTCGATCCGAGGACCAGCCCCTTGGCCTTCGCCAGCGACTCCGTGGCCGCCAGCACCGACGCCACGATTTCGGCGACGCTGTAAGGCTCCAGCGCGAGCACGAGCTGCCCCGCCTCGATCTTGGACAGGTCGAGCACATCGTTGATGAGGTCAAGCAGGTGCCGCCCGTTCTTCTGGACCCGCTCCAGCACACCTGCCGCCTTCTCCGACACGTCGCCATAGAGCCCGTCGGCCATCATCTCGGTGTAGCCGATGATGGCGTTGAGCGGCGTGCGGAGTTCATGGCTCATGTTGGCCAAGAACTGCGACTTGTGCTGGCTCGCGATTTCGAGCTGCCGGCTCTTCTCCTGGATCTCGGTGAAGAGGCGCACGTTCTCGATCGCGATCACCGCCTGGGCGGCAAAGGTTTCCAGAAGCTCGATCTGCCGCGCCGTGAAGGGGCCGGGCTCGGTCTTGCGCAGCATGATCGTTCCCGCGGCCGCTCCCTCGACCACCATCGGGACCGCCAGCGCCGCATGCCATCCGCGCTCGCGGGACATGGCGAGCGTGCCGGCGAAATCCCGAGGATCGAGCGCCGCCGCGTCGGGAATGTGAATGGTCGTGGCGTCGAGGATCGCCCGGCCGCTGATGTTGCTCCGGTCGATCGCCCGGCGCCGGCCGATCTCGGCATGGAGAGCGCCGTCGTGCGCGGCGGTGACGATCTCCTCGCCCTCGCGCAGCGCGATCATCACGTCCGATGCCCCGCAGAAGCGGAGTGCCGCTTCGGCCACGACCTTCAGAACCGGCCGCACGTCGGTCGGCGACTGCGAGATCACACGCAGCACGTCGGCCGTCGCCGTCTGCTGCTCCAGCGCCTCGCGCAATTCGGAGAACAGTCGTGCATTCTCGATGGCGATGACGCCTTGCGCTGCGAAGGTCTCGAGCAATTCGACCTGGCGATCGGTAAAGGCGCCGGGCTCGGTCTTGCGGAGCACGATGCAGCCGATCGCGGTACCCTCCCGCAGCATGGGAGCCACCAGGTTCGCCCGCCACTTGTGATGATGCGCCATGGCGATCGCCGCCGCGAACTCTACCGGGTCGAGTGCATCGATGTCCGGCGTGTGCACCGTGCGGCCATCGACGATGGCGCGGCCCGTCGTGCTGGCCCGATCTAGGGGACGGCGCTCGCCCACCCAGGCCGACAAGGGGCCGTCATGGGCCGCACCGACCAGCTCTTCGCCATCGCGCAAAACAATGGCGGCATCGGTGGCGCCGCAGAAGCGGCGCGCCGCGGCCACCACCACGTCCAGCACGGGCCGCACGTCGGTCGGCGACTGCGAAATGGCCCTCAGGATCTCCGACGTCGCCGTCTGCTGCTCGAGCGATTCGCTGAGTTCTCGCGTCCGATCTTCAACCCTGTGTTCCAGCGTCGCGTAGGAGTCCTCGAGCGCCTCGGCCGTCTTGTTGAACTGGTCGGCGAGCGCCTCCAGTTCGTCGCCGGTGCGGATATCGAGCCGGTGGCCCAGTTCGCCGCTGCCGATGCGCTGTGCGCCGACCTGCAGCGCCCGGATCGGCACCACCATGCGTCGCGCCAGCAAGGCTGCGGCCAGCCCCGCGATAATTAGGCCGAGGACCAGCAGCGCGAGCGCACGCAGGCCTGCGTTGATTACCGGAAGCTCCGCTTCCGAAGTCGGAAGCTCGACATAGACGATCCAGCCAAGCGCCGGGATGGAGGCATGGGCTGACAGGACGGACACGCCCGAAAGATTGCGCGTATCGAGCAGCGTCGCTCCCGTGTCCCGGTCGTGCAGCACCGTGGCAACCTGTGCGAGCCCGTTCATCTCGGTGCCACGCAGCACCAGGGAGATGTCGGGATGTGCAACCAGCCGGCCCAGCCGGTCCACGACGTAGGCGTACCCACCGCGGCCCACCTTGATCTGCGAGACCACGTCCCAGATCAGCTTGAGGTTCACCTCGGCAACGGTGACGCCGCCGCGCGCGCCGTGGCTCACGGCCATGGTGAAATAGGGTTCGCTCCCCTGCCGGAAGTACACGGGACCGAAATACACCTTGTGCGCCATCGCGCCGACGAACGCCGTTTCGGTGGACCGGTCAGTCCCGGCGCCGACCACATCCATCGCAAGACGCGAGACGCTCAACTGCTCGCGTCCCTCCCGGTCGAGTTGCACCAGTTCGGTGATCGCCGGCACCTGGCGCAGCAGCCGCACGTAGTCGAAGCGGCGCTGGTCGGTGGGCAGCGACGCCCATTGGGCCTGTGCCACCCACCCGATCTGCCGCTCGATCTCCCGGACGAAGGATTCGATGCGCTGCGCCGCGGCCTCGGCCTTTTCCCGCTGGACCTCGATCGAGGCCCGCCGGTTTTCCTGGTAGACGAAATAGAGATCGAGCGCGGCGTTGAAGATCAGAACGCCGCCGACCAACCCCACGAACAGGACGACATATTTTAGAAAGAGGCCCCGCATCACTCGATGACCTCGTCGACGCGCGCGAGGAAAAGCGGCGGGATATCGATGCCGAGCGTCCGGGCAGTCCGCTGGTTCACGACAAGTTCGAAGCGCGACGACTGCTGCACCGGAAGGTCCGCCGGCCGCGCGCCTTTGAGGATGCGGTCGACATAGCCCGCGACCGCCCGCATGTTGTCGGCTTGGCTGGCGCCATAGGACATCAGGCCGCCGGCCACCGCGAATTCCCGACGAAAGGAGACTGCCGGCAGCCGGTTGCGAAGGGCGAGCTCGGCGGTGACGTCGAAGCCCAGGCTGGGCTGAACCATCACTCCCGCCACGCCCGCGCGCGCGGCTGCCTCGAAGGCGTCCGGAAGGTCGCCGGGGACCTCGACCGGCACCGGGAGGAGACGGATGCCCTGTGCCGCCGCGGACAACTCGACTTCCCGTCGCAACGCCACGCTGAATGGATCGCGGCTGTTCAGCAGCAGGCCGAACAATCGCGTCTCGCGCCGAATTTCGGCGAATAGCTGGAGGCCCTTCGCCGCCACGATGGCACTGGGACTGAACACGCCGGTAAGGTTGCCTTCCGGTCGGGCGACATTGCTGATCCCGCCGATCTCGGGCGCTGCCCCGAAAAAGACGATGGGAACATCCTGCGTCGCCTTTCTCGCCGCCACGATCGCCTGCGACAGGACCGCAACGACGACGTCGGGTTGCTCGGCGACGAGTGACCGGGCCAGCGCATCGATGGCGCCACCGTTGATTCCGGCGTCGCGATTGTCGAACACCACCGTGCGGCCCTCGATATAGCCGAGTTCGGCCATAGCCTTGCGGAACGGCAGCCAGCTCGGGTCGGCCTCACCGGATACGAGGAAGCCGACACGAGGAATCTTCTGCGCAACGGCCGAAGCGGAAAAGCCGGCGGCACCGGCACTCAGGAGCAGCGCGCGCCGCCTCACTCGACTCTCCTTACTCGATCGGGTCCTCACTCAGGAGGATGGGCACAGTCTAGCGCGCCGCACTTCTTGGTCCAGCGCAACAGGCGTCGCAGGGTCCATTGCGGTCGAAAACCTCGCCGCGTCACAGTGAGTGCAATTCAAGCTCGTCGCGATGTGGCGGGACGAGCCCGCTGGCCATCTATGCCACGGAACGCCTGCTCGATATCCACGGGCTCATGCCGCAACGGACGCGTGGCCTGAAGTGTCACCAACCCCGCCAAGTGACCAAGCATGAGCTTCGCGGCTCGGTCGGCCTTGCCATCCAGGATGGCTTCGGCGATGTCGCCGTGATCGTGAGGCCCAGCGCAGTTCGTCAGCTGCTGCGGTGCCGCGATCGAAAAATGCATCGTCGAGCGGATGAGCAACCCGCGCAGCAGTTGCGTCAGCTCGTCGTTGCCGCACAGTTCGGCGAGCAGGACGTGGAACTCGCCCGACAGTTCGAACAGTCTGCCGCGGTCGTCGCGGCGCGTCGCCGCCCTCTCCTCGGCGACATGTGCCTTGAGGCGTTTCGCCGCCCCGGATGTGTGGCCTTCGCTCAGGCGACGCACGATCGCCGCCTCGAGCATCGACCGCACGTCGTAGATGTCACGCATCTCCTCGACGGTGAGCGACGGGACGAAGGTGCCGCGGTTGGCGATCGCGGTCAGCCAGCCCTCATGGACCAGCCGGTGCAGCGCCTTGCGCACCCGCTCGCGGCTGACGCCCAGCACCCGCGCCAGTGCCGGCTCCTGCAGCTTGGCGCCGGGCGCCAGGCGCCCCATGTGCATCGCGCGACGGATCGCGCCATACACGGCCTCGTCGGCAGCGACATCGCCCTTCTTCGGCCTACGCGGCATCTATTTCCTCCACCGCGGCAACCAGCAGCCTGAGGCCCTGCGCGAAGTCGGAGAGGTCCATCGCTTCGTCGGGATTGTGGCTGCCATGATCGTTGCGAATGAAGATCATGGCGGTCGGCACGCCCATGATGCCGAATACCGCCGCGTCGTGCCCTGCCCCGCTTGCCATCGGCAGTGCGGGAATGCCGAACTCCTTCGCCAGCCGTTCGAGCCGCGTGCGGTGTTCGCGGTCGATCGGGCCCGGCCTGGCGTTGGTGAAGGCACCGAGATCGATCTCGACGCCGCGGCGCTCCCCGATTTCGCGCGCGACCTCGCGCAGCCGGCGGTCGATGGCGAGCAGCACCTCGTTGTCCTCGCTGCGGATGTCCATCGAGAACCAGACCTCGCCCGGAATCTTGGTCATCGTGTGCACGGCGGTGTCGGTGTGAAACTGTCCGACGGTGCAGACGAGATCCTTGCCAGCCGCCTCGTGCTCCAGCCACAGGGCCTCCAGCCGAGATACGAATTCGACTCCGGCCATCACCGCATCGTTGCGCGACAGCCTCGGCTCGGCGCCGGCATGGCCGTAACGGCCGACGATGTGCGGCGTGCGATAGCGCAGATTGCCCCGAATGCCGGTGACGATCCCCACCGGCAGTCCGCGATCAACCAGCACCGGTCCCTGCTCGATGTGAAGCTCGAGGAAGCAGGCGATGCGCGCGGGATCGAGCTGGCGCTCGCGAGCACGGATACGGTCGGGTGCGAAGCCCGCCTCTTTCATGTGCTCGGCCAGCGTCCGGCCGGTATCGGGACGCCGGCAGGCATCGAGCGCCTCCGGCTCCAGCAGGCCGAAGGCGGCTCGGCTGCCGATATAGGGCGCGGGGAACCACGACAGCTCCTCGGCGCGCACGCCCATCACCGTGATGTCTCGCTTCGGCCGGCGCCCGGCGCGGTGCCAGCGTGCCAGCATCGCCATGCCGGCGACCACGCCCGCCGCACCGTCATAGTTTCCGCCCTCCGGCACCGAGTCGAGATGGGAGCCCGTCATGATGGCCGGCAGCGAGCGGTCCTGACCCGGCAGGGTCAGGTAGAGATTGCCGGCGGCATCGATGCGCTTCTCCAGGCCCATCGTCTGGCCGATGCCTTGCATCAGCTCGTGCGCCATCTGCTCGCCCTCGCCGTAGGACGCTCGGGTGACGCCGAGGCGGCCCCTGGAATGAGCCCGTAGATGCTCGAACCACTGGCCTGCCAGGGCCGATTCGATGTCGATATCGCGGTGGAGTTCGGTCATGGGCCTGCCGCCAGTTGGTAAAATTATGTGCACATAACGTCAAGAAATGTGCACATCCTGTCGGAGGAAGACATGCAAGGCGTGAGCCAGACGCGCGACCTGGTGGGCTATGGCGGTACACCGCCGGCCTGGAAACTCCCCGGCAACGCCCAGCTCGCCGTGTCGATGGTGGTCAACTTCGAGGAAGGTGCGGAACTGGCCGTGAGCGACGGCGACGCGCAGGCCGAGAGGATTTCCGAGGTGGTCAGCGTGGTGCCGCCCGGCCGCTGGGACCAGGGCAACGAGCAGATCTTCGCCTACGGCATGCGCGCCGGGATCTGGCGCATGCTGGCCGCACTGGAGAAGCACCGGCGCCCCGCCACCTTCTACATGTGCGGTCGAGCGGTCGAACGCCTGCCACAGGTCGCCCGGCGCATCGTCGAGGCGGGCCACGAAGCCGCCTGCCACGGCTGGCTCTGGCGTCCGCATGCCGATTACACCGACCGGGACGGCGAATTGAGCGATATCCGGCGCTGCGTCGAGGTCATGGAAAAGGCCACGGGGCAACGCCCCACGGGCTTCTTCTGCCGAGGCAGCGAGAGCCGCGAGACGCGGTCGATCCTGCGCGAACTGGGCTTCGGTTACGCCAGCAACGGCTTCGATGACGACCTGCCTTACTGGGACAGAACCGACGCGCAACGTCCGCTGCTCGTCCTGCCCTACGCGCTCGACAGCAACGACATGAAGTTCTTCCATCCCAACGGCTTCGTGCGCGCCGACGAGATGGTCGACTACGTGCGCGACGCCATCGACATGCTGCTGGAGGAAGGCGAGGCCGGCCATCCAAAGCTGCTGAACATCGGCTGGCACCTGCGCATCGCCGGCCGACCTGGCCGCTTCGCCGCCTTCAAGCGCGTGCTCGCCCTGCTCGATTCCTACGGTGAAAGACTGTGGATCGCGCGGCGCGACGAGATCGCCCGATCGTGGCGGGAGCAGTTTCCGGCGTGAGCAGCCCGCCGTTGGTTGGCATGCCCCTTGCGTTTGCCCGCTGAGGAGGCGGCACGGTTGCAAAATACACTGACAAGCAAGGCGGCGCGCGCGCTGGACGTCGAGGATCTGAGCGTCCGCTACGGAACGTCGACCGCCGTCGACGGTGTCACGCTCGCCATCGAGCCCGGAGAGGTCGTGGCTCTGCTGGGACCCTCGGGTTGCGGCAAGACCACTCTCCTGCGCGTCATCGCGGGCTTCGTGCGCCAGGCCGCCGGCCGCGTCCGCGTCGATGGCTCGGTGATCGACCATCTGCCGTCAAACCAGCGCAACATCGGCATCGTCTTCCAGAACTACGCCCTCTTCCCGCACATGACGGTCGCGGAGAACGTGGCCTACGGCCTGCGTGCTCGCGGCAATCGCGGACCAGAGGTCCAGGCCCGGGTTTCGCGCTTCCTCGATACCGTCCAGCTGGGCGCCTTCCACCAGCGCCTGCCGCGCCAGCTCTCGGGCGGCCAGCAGCAACGCGTGGCGCTCGCCCGTGCGCTCGCCATCGAACCGTCGATCCTGCTGCTCGACGAGCCCTTCGCCGCCCTCGACCGCAATCTGCGCCTGGACATGCAGATCGAGATCAAGCGGCTGCAGCGTACGCTCGGCCTCACGACCATTCTGGTGACGCACGACCAGGACGAGGCGATGAGCGTCGCCGACCGCATCGCCGTCATGAACAAGGGCAAGGTGGAGCAATTCGATACGCCGGTCGCGATCTACGACCGGCCGCAGACGCTCTTCGTCAACGGCTTCATCGGCACCACGAATCTGATGAACGGCAAGATCTCCTCCCTCCGTAACGGCACGGCGACCGTCGCGCTGGATGCAGGCGCCAGCCTCGACTTGCCCGCGCCGGACGGCGTCGGTCTCGGGGCTCCCGTGCTCATGTCAGTCCGGCCCGAGCAGCTCGCTCTCTCCGCCGCTCCCGGCCCGGATACCTGGAAGATCGAGCCCGGACTTGCCCTGCCGATCGGCGCGCAACTCGTCCACGAAGCGCGCACCGTCGACGGCACGTTCCTGAAGATCATCGAACCGCGCCGCACGTTCATGACCGGGGCTCCCCGCGCCTACTGCACCCTGGCCGCCGATGCGCGTCCCACCCTGTTCCCGCGTCCCACCTGACAACCACGGAGACACATCCATGATCAGCCGCAGACACCTGCTCGCAGGCGCCACCGCCCTCGGGGGCGCCTCGCTCCTTCCCTCGATCGCCCATGCAAAAGGCAGCGTCGCCGCCGCCATCTATCCCGGCACCTGGGAGGAGGCGTTTCGCGCCATCGTGGCGCCCGCGCTGAAGAAGAAGGACAGTGTCGACCTCGAGCTGCAGCCCCTTTTCGCCGTCGACCAGGTCGCCAAGGCGAAGGCCGCGCGCGGTGCGCCGCCGTTCGACGCCTTCGTGCTCGATCCCGGCCCGCGCATTACCGCCATCCAGGACGGCCTCTTCGACAAGATCGACGTCAAGAAGATCCCCAATGCCTCGAAGCTGCCGGCCGGTCTGGTCGACGAATGGGGCATCGGCGTCAACGCGCAGGTCGTGGGCATCGCCTACAATCCCAAGAAGGTGCCCGCTCCCAAGGGCTGGAAGGACCTGTTCAGCGATCCATGGGTCTCGCGACTGGGCATCACCGGCTTCCAGACCACGTTCGGCACGGTGTCGCTGATCGAGATCGCAAAGGTGTTCGGCGGCTCGGAGACCAACGTCGAGCCGGCGCTGGCCGAGCTGAAGAAGGTGCTGCCCAAGATCGCCGCCGTCGGCCAGCCCGCCGCCATGCCGGGACTCTTCCAGCAGGGCCAGTGCGACGTGATCTACACGAACACCCAGACCGTCGCGACGCTCAAGGGCCGCGGCGTCGACATCGAATTCGTGAAGCCCGAGACCGGCGCCATCACCTTCCTCACGACCCTGCACATCGCCAAGGGCGCCGCGGAAGTCGAGAACGCCTACAAGTACCTCGACCTGGTTGCCGGAAAGGAAGTGCAGGAGGCTCTCACCAAGCCGCCCTACAACTTCATCCCGGTCAACAAGGACGTGCCGGTCCCGTCCTACCTGCCGATGAAGAGCCTCGACGAGATGTCGACCTACGTCCGTCACGACTGGGCGAAGATCAACCCGCTGCGCGCGGGCTGGATCGAGAAGTTCAACAAGGAAATGGCGAAGTGATTTCAGCTTTTGCCGGGGGCGCGCCACTCCAGTGGCGCGTCTTTTCATGAGCCTGGAACGCGCCACTGGAGTGGCGCGCCCCCCGCGAGCACTGAAGCTCGCCGAGTGGCAGCTCGCGCTGCCGCTCGCGCTCGCCTTCGCATCGATCTTCCTGGCACCGCTCCTCATGCTGGTCGGCGTCAGCTTCTTCAACGACGACAAGATCAGCCAGCCGGGCTTCGGCCAGTGGGCCAAGTTCCTCGGTGATCCCTTCAACTATAAGGTGATCGCAGACACGATGCTGCTCGGCCTCAAGACGGTTTGCGCCACCATCGTCATCGGCTATCCGCTGGCCCTCATCTATCTCGACGCGTCGCCACGCCTGCAGAAGGTGCTGACCTTCATCATCGTCATGCCGCTCCTGCTTTCCGTGGTGGTCCGCACCTTCGCCTGGATCGTGGTGCTGGGCCGCGAGGGAGTGGTCAATACGCTATTGCTCCAGCTCGGCATCATCTCCGAGCCGCTGCGCCTGCTGCAGACCGAGCTCGGTCTCGTGATCTCGCTGACCCAGATCGAGATGCCGCTGATGCTGCTGCCGTTGATCAGCGTGATGTCGCGCCTCGACCCCAACCTGCGCGACGCCTCGTCCGCCCTCGGCGCCTCGCGCTGGCGCACCCTCTTCACCGTAATCGTACCGCTCAGCATGCCGGGTCTGGTCGCGGGTTGCCTGCTGGTGTTCGCCAGTTCGACCACCGCCTTCATCTCGCAGACCGTGATCGGCGGCGTCCGCCTGATCTACCTGCCGCTGCTGATTTGGCAGCAGTCGCTCGTCGTCTTCAACTGGCCCTTCGCCGCCGTGGTGTCGCTCACGCTGCTGGTGTCCGTGCTGACGGTGGTGAGCGCGCTGTCCTATATCGGCCGCCGCTCCGGAGGCTACGTCCATGGGTAGGCGTCGCAGCATCGGCGATCTGTCCTACAGCCTCGTGATCGGCACGCTGGCGGCGCTGGCGCTGCTCATCATCGTAGCGCCGGTGGCGATCGTGTTGACGACCTCCTTCACCGAGGGGCGGTCGCTCAAGTTCCCCCCGACCGGCTTCTCGCTGCAATGGTACGAAGCGCTCTTCGATGCCTCGCAGTCGCGCCAGATCCATCGCGCCGTCTACAACTCGCTCGAAGTGGCAGCCTGGTCGACGGGCTTCGGTATCCTCTTCGGCAGCATGGCGTCGCTGGGGCTTGCGCGCAGCCGCCACAGGCTGGCGCGCGCGGCCGATGGCCTGTTCATGTCGCCGCTCGTCCTGCCCGGCCTCACCTTCGGCCTGGCGGCGCTGATGTACTTCACCCTGATCGGCTTCCGGCCGTCGCTGAACCTGATCATCGCCGGCCACATGATCGTGACCGTGCCGTTCATCATTCGCACGACATCCGCCAGCATCTCCCAGCTCGATCCGGCGCTGAACGACTCCTCGCAGAGTCTGGGGGCGAGCTGGTTCTACACTATGCGCCGCGTCACCCTGCCGCTGATCACGCCTGGCATCTTTGCCGGTGCGTTCCTCGCCTTCATGGCCTCGATCGACAACGTGCCGGTGTCGCTGTTCCTGTCGACCGCGCGCACCGACATGCTGCCCATCCGCATGTGGGGCATGATGGAATCCACGCTCGATCCGCGCATCGCCGCGGTGTCGGGCGTATTGATCGCCGCGGCCTTCCTGTTGATGCTGATCATGGAATGGACGGTGGGACTGACCCGCCGCATGCGCGACTGACGAGGACCCGCCAATGGAACTCATCCCCCAGCCCCTCACCAAGGAAGCCTTCGCCCCCTTCGGCGATGTGATCGACGTGCCCGACGCCGCCGGCCGCACCTACTACGAGGATGCTCTCGGCAACCTGCGCCCGACAGCGCATGCAAGCCTCTCGGTCAGCATGAAGGCCGAAACGCCGGACCGGCCGCTGCGCAGCGATTACATGGAGCGCCACGAGTTTTCCTCCCAGACCTTCATGCCCCTCGATGTCGAGCGCTGGCTGATCGTCGTGGCGCCGCATGCCGCTGCCGGCGGCCCCGACGTGAGCGGCATGAAGGCCTTCGTCGCCACCGGCAAGCAGGGCGTCACCTACCGGCCCGACACCTGGCATCACGGCCTCACCGTGCTCGACCGGCCGGGCCGCTTCGCCGTCTTCATGTGGCGCGACGGCGGCAAGGGCGACGAGGAGTTCGTGCCGGTGCCCCCCTTCACCGTCCGCATTCCCTGATCCGGAGTTCATGATGCCTTACGAAGTGCGCCGCGATTTCATCGGCTACGGCGCCAATCCGCCCGATCCGAAATGGCCCAACGGGGCGCGCATCGCGGTGAACTTCGTCATGAACTACGAGGAGGGCTCGGAGCCTTCGATCCAGGACGGCGAGGGTCATACCGAGATTGGCCTCAGCGACGCGGCCGGCATGGGCCAGTCGATCCAGGGCCGCGATCTCGCGGCCGAGGGCCTGTTCGAATATGGCAGCCGGGTCGGCTTCTGGCGCCTGATGCGGCTCTTCCAGGAACGAAACCTGCCGATGACGATCTTCGGCTGCGGCCTGGCGATGGAGCGTAATTCCGAGGCCTCTGCCGCCATCGCCAAGTCAGGATTCGACGTCTGTTCGCACGGCTGGCGCTGGATCAAGCACTACGAGCTCGACGAGGCGACCGAGCGCGAGCACATCCGCAAGGCGATCGCCGCCATCCAGAAGATGACCGGCGAGCGGCCGCTCGGCTGGTACTGCCGCTATGGACCCAGCGTCAACACGCGCCGCCTCGTGGTCGAGGAAGGCGGCTTCCTCTACGACAGCGACTATTACGGCGAGGAGCTGCCCTTCTGGCTCACCGTCGACGGCAAGCCGCAGCTCGTCGTGCCCTACTCCGTCACCAACAATGACGGCCAGTTCGCCGCCTCGATCGGCACGTCGGACCAGTGGTTCTCCTTCGTGCGCGACGCTTTCGACATGCTTTACAAGGAAGGCGCCACACAGCCCAAGATGATGTCGATCGGCCTGCACATGCGCCTGATCGGCCATCCCTCGCGCGCGGTCGGCCTGCAGCGGTTGCTCGACCATATCCAGAAGCACGAGGGGGTCTGGGTGACCCGCCGTCTCGACATCGCGCGCCACTGGATCAAGACCCATCCCTATCCGGGCAAGGGCCTCAATGAGTGACCTTTGTCATCCAGAGCATCGCGAGGGATCCTTCGGGTCACAGCAAAGGTCCCTCGCTGCGCTCGGGATGACAGGGTGTACAGTTGCGGCCATGGCCCCCGTGATCCTGGTGCGTGACTGGAAGCAGACCGAAGCAGCGCTTCAGGCGGCGCGTGTTTCCGGGACAGCTCCCGTCCTGGTGACGCCTGAGAACGCGGCCGCGATTTATGGCGCGGGCTATCTCGGCGCCCTGCAGACGCGGGCGCGCGAGGAATTCCCCGACGTTCCGTTCACGCTGATCGTCGATTGCGGCGACACGCCGGGTTATGCGCTGGCCTGCCTGCGCGCCGGCGTGAGCCGGATCTCGATGGCCACGCACAACGACAAGATCGCCGACATCGCCCGGAAAATGGGCGCCGAACTGGTAAGGAGACCTTCATGAGCTGGGAACCGACACGCGATCTGATCGGCTACGGCCCCAATCCGCCCGATCCGAAATGGCCCGGCGGCGCGCGCCTCGCCATCAACTTCGTCGTGAACTACGAGGAAGGCTCGGAACCGTCCGTGCAGGACGGCGAGGGTTACACCGAGACCGGCCTCACCGAATCGAGCACCTCCTCGCAGGGGCTGAAGGGCCGCGACCTCGCCGGCGAAGGCATGTTCGAGTTCGGCAGCCGGGTCGGTTTCTGGCGCATCCACCGCGCCTTCCAGGAACGCGGCATGCCGCTCACTGTCTTCGGCTGCGCGCTGGCGCTGGAGCGCAATCCGCTCGCCGCGCAGGCGATCAAGGCCGCGGGCTGGGACGTCTGCTGTCATGGCTGGCGCTGGGTGCGCCACTTCCAGCTCTCCGAGGCCGAGGAACGCGAGCACATCCGGAAGGCCATCAAGTCGCTGGAGCAGACGGTCGGCGAGCGCCCGGCTGGCTGGTACTGCCGCTATGGCCCGAGCGTGAACACGCGCCGCCTGCTGATCGAGGAAGGCGGCTTCACCTACGACAGCGACTATTACGGCGAGGAGTTGCCCTTCTGGCAGACCGTCGAGGGCAAGCCGCACCTGATCGTGCCCTATTCTCTGACCAACAACGACGGCAAGTACGCCGCCGGCATGGTCCATTCGGAGCAGTGGTTCGGCCTGGTGAAGGACGCGTTCGACGTCCTCTACAAGGAAGGCGCGACCCAGCCCAAGATGATGTCGGTCGGCCTGCACCAGCGCCTGATCGGCCATCCCGCCCGCATGGCCGGACTCTGGCGCTTCCTCGACTATGTGCAGCAGCACCGGGGCGTCTGGGTCACCAAGCGCCTGGACATCGCCAGGCACTGGATCTCGACGCATCCGTATCCAGGCAAGGGCCTGAACGAGTAGTGGTCAGACTTTGGCTCGCCCGGCAACCATGCGGACCTTGCCGGGCGATGCGAACCAGATCGATGCGGCGCCCAGCACGCTGAAGCCCAGTGCCAAGGCGAAGGCGATGCGATAGGCGCCTTCGTAGTCGTACAGCACGCCGGTGATCCACGGCCCCGCGGCGCCACCCGCCAGCAGCGAGACCATGATGATGCTGAAGATCGAGCCGAAGTGCGGGCCCTCGAATATCTCGGCCACCACCGAACCCATCAGGCTGGTGAAAGCGTAGCCCAGGCCTCCCTGCGACAGGACCATCAGGTAGAGCAGCGGTTTCGACGGCAGGGCGCCAAGTGCCAGCAGCGCCCCGTAGCAGATCACGAAACCCGACCCGGCGATCGTCCAGACGATCTCGCGGCCAATCCGATCCGACAGCGCGCCGAGCAGGATCTGGCCCGGGATACCCACCATTGCCACGAGACCCAGCGCCCAGGCCGCCTCCATCGGGCCGAATCCGATCTCGACCAGGTACTTTGTCTGATGCACCTGTACGGCGTACCAGGCGTAGCCAGTGCTGAAGAAGCCGATGCACAGCCACCAGAAGCGACGCGTGCGCGCGGCCCGGCCGACGGTCCATTCGACGGCGACCCAGTGCGGATCCACGATGGCCGCCGCCCGGCGCGCGGCGGCGGCTCCCGGTTCCCTCGCCCCGTCGGGCAGCAGGCCGAGATCCTGCGGCCGCTTGGTCACGAACAGGTTGAGCGGCAGCAGCACGAACAGGGTCATGAGCCCGAGCGCCCAGCAGGCGCCGCGCCAGCCGTCCTTCAGGATGATCGTCTGCAGCCAGGGCAGGATCAGGATGGCGCCGACGCCCACCCCGGAGAAGGCGAGCCCGGTCGCAAGCGCGCGGCGGCGCACGAACCAGTTGGGCAGATACTGCGACTGCACAGAGAAGCTCATGCAGTTCGCCCCCGCACCCACCAGGACGCCGAGCGTCGCGTAGAGCTGCCACGGCGAGTCGATCACGGTCGCGCCCAGCAGGCCCGCCGCCGTCAGCACGACGCCGATCTCGATCACGAAGCGCGGTCCGCGCCGGTCCATGGTCCGGCCGACGACCGGACTGATCACCGCCGAGACCAGGAAGCCGAAGGAGAAGGCGCCCGCCGCCAGGCCACGGTCCCACCCGAATTCGTCGACGATGGGCGGGAACATCAGGGAAAAGGCCGTGCGGGTGGTCACGCTCACCGCGACGGTCAGGAACGCGATCACGATGATCACCCAGCCGAAGAAGAACGGCAGGCGCGCCGCGAACGACTGAGGTCGCGCTGGCAAAGGGGGAGACGGCACCGGGACTTCCTTTGTACGTTTCGCCAGTCGCGTTGTGGCCGGAAGGGGTCCTCAGCCTGTCCATAGCTCCGGCCCGGGGTCAATGACGTGCCAGGTAGTCGGTCCGGAGAGGGATCGCCGGGGCTTGAACCGGCCTCCCGGCACCGCTATCACCGGCTCCGTTTCCCCTCGAATGAACCGTTTTGGGAGCTGGCCCGTGAAGATCACCCGTACCGTCAAGAAGATCCTCGACAACTACGAGAGCGATTGCCCCGGCACCAAGGCCAACCTGGCCCGCATCCTGATGCACGGCCGCCTGGGCGGTTCGGGCAAGATGGTCATCCTCCCGGTAGACCAGGGCTTCGAGCATGGCCCGGCCCGCTCCTTCGCGCCGAACCCCGACGCCTACGATCCCCATTACCACTACCAGCTCGCCGTCGACGCCGGCCTGAACGCCTACGCCGCCCCGCTCGGCCCGCTCGAGGCCGGCGCCGACACCTTCGCTGGCGCCATCCCGACCATCCTCAAGGTCAACTCGGCCAACTCGCTGTCGACCAACAAGGACCAGGCCGTCACGGCCACCGTGTCCGACGCGCTGCGTCTCGGCTGCTCGGCGATCGGCTTCACGATCTATCCGGGCTCGGAAGACCAGTACGAGATGATGGAAGAAATCCGCGAGATGTCGGAGGAGGCCAAGTCGGTCGGCCTCGCCGTCGTCATGTGGTCCTATCCGCGCGGCGGCAAGCTCGACAAGGCGGGCGAGACCGCGATGGACGTCTGCGCCTACGCCGCCCACATCGCCGCCCTGCTCGGCGCCCACATCATCAAGGTGAAGCCGCCGACGAACGTGCTGTGGCAGCCCGAGGCGAAGGCTGCCTACGAGAAGGCCAACGTCGACATCTCGACCCTGCCCGCGCGCATCAAGCATGTGATGCAGGCGACCTTCAACGGCCGTCGCATCGTCGTCTTCTCGGGCGGCGAGGCGAAGGACCTCGAGGGCCTGTTCACCGAGATCCGTGGCCTGCGCGACGGCGGCGCCAACGGCTCGATCATCGGCCGCAACACCTTCCAGCGCCCGCGTGACGAGGCGCTCGACATGCTCGACAAGATCATCTCGATCTACCAGGGCAAGATGTAAGACATCGACACTGGCAGAACGCTCCGGGGCGCCGGGTAACCCTCACGGGTAACCCGGCGCCTTTTTGCTGTCTGCCGTTCCTTTGACCCACTGCGGGCCGCCGACTACCCTGACCCGGGGAATTTGAAACCGAGTTTCAGGCATGACGATCAGTTACGTTACGTTGGCGAGTTCCTCTTTCCTCGACTTCCAAGGATATCGTAGCGACGTCGTTCCCTTGTCGGGCGGAACACCGGCCGACGATTTCAAGGTCAACGTTGCGCTCGTCTTCGAGCGCAACGCGCCGGCTTCCCAACTCGAGGCCCTGCTTGGCCAGGATTGGGGAACGCGCCAGCAGGAAATCGCCCAGATGACCAGCGCGGGCACGCTCTGGTCGACCTATGGTGCGAACACGGCCGCCTATCAGAGCGCGGTCGACTTCCTGAAGTCGCCCGACGTCGACATCAAGATCCGCGACTACGACACGACGAGCACGCAATACATCTCCTCCGTGGAGTCGCGCACCCTTTGGGTTGAACTCGACAAGTCCGGCTTCGAAACCCTCTTCGACACCAAGCTGCTGCAGGGCCACACCGCAACCGGAAAGGCGACATGGTACTGGGACGGTGACCTGTCCCTGCCTGCGGAACTCTCCGGCGCCCAGGGCGTGGCCGGGCTTTGGTTCGACAGCTACGAGTTCACCACGGCTCTGCCCGACAAGACCGGGGTGGCTCCGGCGCCCCTGGATCCGGGACCGCAGAGCATCGGCAATGCCTCCACCCTGAGGCCCGATGCGAAGGCGCTCTATCCCTCCGACATAGCGGCCGATTACTACAATTTCCCGCTGACGGGCGATCTCAGCCTCACGGTCCAGACCGGCACCGTCGGCCTGCTCGAATCCGATCTGGGAATCAGGGTGAAGGACGACGACTTCGCCAGCCTCCTCGCCACCTATCGCCAGGGCGCCGGCATCGACACGCCGGGCGACGCCGTTGGTGTCGACCCGGGCGGCGATGCGGACAAGAAGAGCAGCGAGCGCTCACTGGATGTCGGCGTTGCCACGACGATCAATCCTCAGAGCAAGCTCGTGCTCTACGCGGGTTCGGGCAAGAAGGACGATGCCCAATCCGAGCCCTTCACCACTTATCAGGCCGCCATCTGGGACACCCGCCACGACCCGGAGGTGATCTCCTCTTCCGAGCGTTTTGCCGCCTCGCAGATGACGCCGGATTCGCCCTTCGCCTTCGCCGTCAACCAGCTCCTCATCGATGCCGCGCTTGCGGGAATCACCGTGTTCTCCTCGTCGGGCGACGGCGGCTCGGGATATCAGACGGCAAACGGCCTGACGAACGTGAGCGGCGCGCGCGCCAGCCAATACAGCGTCATCGTCGGCGGCACGTCGCTCAGCAGCATGGAAATTGCGGCGACCGATCCTACGCTTTCAACGATCAGGGCCAAGGCCCTGGCGGGCGACCTCGATACGATCTGGCGGTTGGTCAGCAACGGCCTCGACATGTTGCCTGCCAACGCGCCGGATTCGGCCAGGCTGATCGAGACCGTGTGGAATACCTATTCGCTCGACGGCACGACCTTCGCCGAGAAGGGCTACTTTGGGAACCTTGCCGGAAATGGTGGCGTGGATTCCACGCAACCCGTCCCTTCGTATCAGTCCGCCTTCGGGCTGACACCTACGACAACAGACGGGCAAGCCTTGACCGGCCGCGGCGTGCCCGACGTATCGGCCAATGCCGGCGGCAACCTTTTCTACCTCGTGCCCAAGGAGGACATGAAGGACACGCACGGGGATGGCGGTACGAGCGCGGCAACGCCGCTCTGGGCCTCGCTGGCCATACAGATAAACGCGATCCTGCTCGACCAGGGCATGCACCTGAAGCTCGGGTACATGACCGACCTGCTCTATATTGCAGCGACCATCGCGCCAGGTTCCTTCAACGACATCCGCCTGGGCAACAACAACTCGTCCTTTTACCTGAACGGAACCTATCAGTCGGACGGTCGGGACATTACGCCGACCGGCCATGGCTACGAGGCCGACCGGGGCTACGACTTGGCCTCCGGTCTCGGCTCCCCCAACGGCCTGCTGCTCGCGCGCGCGATCTCCGAGATCACGAACGCGCAGGTCCATTTCGCCACGACACCCGACGTGATCGATGCCAACGGCTCGGGCGGCTGGACCAGCGGCACGACGCAGACGCTGCTGCTGCAGACCACCGCAAGTGCCGATGCGACCGTCACCGTCGACACCGGTTCGACGGCGACCGATGCCAGCAGCACCGCCCATGCTTCCTATGCCTGGACCAGCCAGCTCGCGCAGCAGTCGCTGCAGACCGACTTCGACGGCGCATTGCTTGCCCTCTTCGACGGCAGGACACAGGGAACGCTCACGCAGGCCATTGTCGAGGATGGCGATAGTGTCTCGGTCACGTTCAACGGCACGACGACGGTCGCCACGCAGGCCGGCCTCAGCGCTTCCTTCGGCTTCGCCGATTTCTTCCTCGACCCCGACAACTCGGTACGAGTGGCTCAATCGGTGGCGGTGGCCCAGACTGCGGGCGGCGCGGACGACGTCAATGTCGTGGTGCGCATGCGGCAGGTGGCCGGCGCCGACCTCTCGCTGATGCTCTACAAGGTCGACGACTACAACGGCACGATCGGCGGCGTGGCCCCCGATCAGGCGGGCTATGCCGCCGCCGCCGCGGGCCGTGCCTATACCGTGATGGGCGGCGGCACGACCATCGCGGGCCCCGGTGATGGAAACGCCGGGCAGAGCCAGATCACCGGCGTCGATGCCGGCGACCTGATCGCCATGCAGCTCACCAACGTCACCAATGGCGACATCTTCTGGGCCTTCAGCCAGGCCAACGAATTGGTGAATGGCGAGCATGTCGCCCATCTCTGGAACTACGGTGCCAACACCTGGGGCTGGGAAGACCTGTACGGCGGTGGCGACCGCGACTACAACGACCTCGTCGTGCAGCTCGACTTCACGAGCGCCGCCGGCAGAGGGCTCCTCGTCTGAACCTGGACAGATCTCACGAGGTCATTCCCATGACGGATCGGCAGAAGCATCACCCCGAACTGCCCAGGGAAGAGGAAGTCGACCTCACACCCGCACGTCTCAGCGCCCAGAAGAACGTCGTGCGCGTCTTCTACAAGGACCTCTGGGACAAGGCCGATCTCACCCTCGTTCCGACGATCTTCCATCGCGACTTCACGTTTCGAGGGTCCCTCGGCCCCGTGCTGGTGGGTCACCAACGGTTCGGCGACTATGTGAGCTGGTTGACCCAGACGCTTGAAGACTACACGTCCGACATCCTCGAATTGGTGGAAGAAGGCGACCGGGTCTCGGGCAAGCTGCGCTTCCACGGAATCCATCGTCGCACGATGTTCGGGGAGACGCCGACCGGTCGCCGGATCTGGTGGTACGGCGCTCCCATCTTCACCTTCGACGGCCCCCTCGTGCGCGATCTTTGGGTGCTCGGCGACGTGCATGGCCTGCGCTCCCGTCTGGACAAGGCGGGGACCGACCGGCTGAGCTTCGATCACAGTTGAAGCAGGCAGCTGTCCAGGGCGCACGTCGCGATCTCCCGCGAGGGTGAGGGAATTCGCCGGACGGTCTGGGAGGCTGCGACGGCGTGATTCTTCCACGCGGGCCTCGACGGGACGCCGGGTTCCGCATACACCACACGAAAATCAGGACACCCGTGACCACCCGCCTCTATCTCATCTCGCCCGCCCGCATCGAGCATCCGTCGATCTTCGCCGACGAGCTGCGCGCCGCCCTCGACGGCGGCGACGTCGCCGCGTTCCAGCTTCGACTGAAGGACGTTTCCGACGACGCGATCGCCCGCGCGGCCGACACGCTCCGCCCCATCTGTCAGCAGCGGCACGCGGCGCTGATCATGAACGACCGGCCCGACCTTGCCGTGAAGCTCGATTGCGATGGCGTGCATGTCGGGCAGGACGACATGCCCTATGCAGAGGCCCGGCGGATCGTCGGCCCGAATCGGCAGGTCGGCGTCACCTGCAAGGCCTCGCGACACCTCGCCATGGAAGCGGCCGAGACCGGGGCGGACTACGTGGCGTTCGGCGCGTTCTTCCCGTCCACGACCAAGCAGGTCACCAGCCCCGCCAGCCTCGAGATCCTCGAATGGTGGAGCGAGCTGATGGAAGTGCCGAGCGTCGCGATCGGCGGCATCACCGTCGAGAACTGCAAGCCGGTCGTCGCGGCGGGCGCCGACTTCCTCGCCGTCGCAAGCGGTGTGTGGGACTACAAGGACGGGCCGAAGGCCGCTGTCCACGCGTTCAACGAGATCTTCTCAGCGCACGGGCAGCCATAGAACGTCCTCGATGCGGGAGGCACCGCTCGCCAGCATGGCCAGGCGGTCGAAGCCGAGCGCGATGCCGGAACAATCCGGCAGGCCGTGATCGAGCGCGGCCAGGAAATCCTCGTCGACCGGCCAGCGCACCCCATAGAGCTGGTCCTTCAGATCCATGTCGGCCTCGAGGCGGTCACGCTGGATATTCGCATCGGTGAGTTCGCCGAAGGCATTCGCCAGTTCGACGCCGCAGACATAGAGCTCGAAGCGTTCGGCCACCCGCGGATCCCCCGGCTTGGCGCGGGCGAGCGCCGCCATCGAGATCGGATACTCGCAGAGGATGGTCGGCCGGCCCACGCCCAACCGCCGCTCGATCTTCTCGAACATGATGCGGAAAAAGACGTCCTCCCAACTGTCCCCGGCATGCATGGCGACACCGGAAGCTCCCGACAGCGCCTCGGCATTGCCGACCGTCGCGAACAGATCGACCCCGGCATATCGCACGAAGGCATCGGCCACCGTCAGGCGCTCGGGTGCTGCCCTGGGATCGCAGACATGTCCGTCCCATCGGAGTTGATCGACGCCGAGCGTGCACAGCAGCGCCGCGCAATCCTCCATGATCGCCTCGTAGCCCACGCCCGCCCGGTACCATTCGAGCATCGTGAACTCGGGATGATGGAGCGCAGAGCCCTCGGCATTCCGAAACACCCGGGCGAACTGGAATATCTTCGGCAGTCCACCCGCCAGCAGCTTCTTCATCGCGAATTCGGGCGAACTGTGCAGCCAGCGCTCGTTGGCCTCGCCGTTGGGCAGTTCCCATTCGGTGGCAAAGCCCGCGAGGTGGACTTCGGCCCCGGGCGCGGCCTGCAGGATCGGCGTTTCGACCTCGAGAAATCCTTCGTCGGCGAACCACTGACGCATCGAGGCCTGCAGGCGGGCACGCGCCCGCAGATGCGGCAGGCGCCGCGCGAGCCTGTCGGGGCGCCAGTCGGTCATGGCCCACCTTCGCATGCCCGCGACGCGCCGTGTAGGATGCCGGCATGACACCCAAGCAGGTCGATGCCTATTGCCGCAGGCTGCCGGCCACGACCCGGACCGTGCAGTGGGAAGGCGTCACCGTCTTCAAGGTCGGCGGCAAGATGTTCTGCCTTATCGGGCCGCCCGGCCATTCCGTGGCCCGCCTCTGCTTCAAGTGCCCGCCGGAGCATTTCGAGGCGCTGTCGCACGCAAAGGGGTTCAAACCGGCCCCCTATCTTGCCCGAGCCACCTGGGTCGCGCTGGAGGACCCTTCGGTGCTGACACCCGCCGAGACCCGCGCCTACCTGAAACAGGCCCATTCGGTCATTGCGGCGGGTCTCTCGAAGAAGAAGCATGCCGAACTGGGCCTGAAATAGCCCCCGAAGCCCTTCCGCCGGCCGGTTGCGACCCCGTGCTGCCTTTGATAGAAGGCCGCGCCGGCCTCGTACCGCCCCTGCGGACGAGGCCGAATTCCATTCATCCGAGACAGCGGTAAGGCCGGGTAAACCCATGAAAGTCCAAGTCAATTCCATCCGAGCCGGCAACGTCATCGAGTACAACGGCAAGCTCTGGGTCGCCGCCAAGGTCCAGCACATCAGCCCCGGCAAGGGCGGTGCGTTCGTCGCCATCGAGGCCAAGGCGCTGCGCGAGGGCAACAAGCTGCAGGAGCGCTTCCGCTCGGGCGAGACCATCGAGCGGGTCCACATCGACGAGCGCGAATGCACCTACCTGTTCAAGGACGAGAACGGCTTCACGTTCATGGACAAGGAGACGTTCGAGCAGCTCGTGGTCGGCGCCGACGTCCTGGACGAGGACCAGTCGCGTTGGCTGCAGGACGGCATGGAAGTGACCGTGTCGCTCTATGAAGGCACGCCGGTCGGCGCCGAGTTGCCGAAGACGGTCATCCTGGCCGTCACCGAAGCCGACGCCGTCGTGAAGGGCCAGACGGCCTCTTCTTCCTACAAGCCGGCCATCGTCGAAGGCGGCATCCGCGTGATGGTGCCGCCGCATATCGGCGTGGGCACGCGCCTGGTGATCAACACCGAGGAAGGCACCTACATGGAACGCGCCAAGGACTAGGCGCGTCACGTGGCCCTCCCGACCAACCGTCCTCCCCGAGAAACACCGGTCGCCCGCGTCGGCCGCGCCCCGATGGGCGAGGCGCGCGAGCGTTCGGGCCCGCCCGAGCGCAAGTCGCTGGCGACGCGCTCCGCCACGATCACCGTGATGATCCGGGCAGCGTTTGCAGCGGCCAAGAGCCTGAAGCGCGACTTCGGCGAGGTCGAGCATCTGCAGATCTCCGAAAAGGGTCCCGGCGACTTCGTGAGCCATGCCGACATCAAAGCCGAGCGCACGCTGCGCACCGAGCTGTCGCGCGTCCGTCCGGACTACGGCTTCCTCGGCGAGGAAGGCGGCGAGACCAAGGGCGATGGCCGCAACCGCTGGATCGTCGACCCGCTCGACGGCACGACCAACTTCCTGCACGGCGTCCCCCACTTTGCCATCTCGATCGCACTCGAGCGGGAAAAGGAGATCATCGCGGGCGTCATCTACCAGCCGATCTCCGACGAGCTGTTCTGGGCGGAGAAGGGTAACGGCGCCTACATCGACACCCCGAATGCCCGTTCGCGGCGCCTGCGCGTCTCGGGCCGCAAGGATCCCGCACGCGGCCTGATCGGCACCGGAATCCCGCACATCGGCAAGGGCAACCACGCTGCCTATCATGCCAAGCTGGCGGCCGTGACCGAGCGGACCGCCGGCGTCCGCCGCTGGGGCGCCGCCGCGCTCGACCTCGCCTTCGTGGCGGCCGGCCGCTACGACGCCTTCTTCGAGTTCGGCCTGGCGCCATGGGACGTCGCGGCCGGCATCCTGATGGTGCGCGAGGCCGGCGGCCTCGTGGGCGACATCGCGGGCCAACCCTACGAACTGGGCGGACCCTCGCTTCTCGCCAGCAACTTCGGCCTGCGGGACGCCATGGTCGACATTCTGTCCAAGGCCTGAGGCTCCAGCCGCTTTCGCTGCCGTTCGACGGCATGAAATTCGTCCGCAGGCGCGTCGCCGCCGGCGGTTGAGCACGTGGATTCCATTCGGTATGGTCGATTGCCAAATCCCTTGGAAAGGCAATTGGTTATGCCCCCCTCTTCGGTCGCTGCACGCAGCCTGGCTCTCGCCGTTCTCGGCGTCGGCGCTGCGGCTTTCGCGGCGCACGGGCAGAACGTCACCGCCTTCAATCCCTACTCCGGCGCGGGTCTCCCCGGTGGCCCCCTTCCGCAATATGTCTCCCAGCCTGCCGCGCCGACCGTCGACACGGGGAGTCCGGCTCCGACGGCTGGCCCGGCCTTCAATCCCTGGGCCTCCGGTGGTCAGGTTCCCCGGCCAAGCCAGGCGTATGTGCCAGCGGCTCAGGCTTACGATCCCGGGGCCGCTCTGCCGCCGCCGCCAGCCGGGCGGATCTCGAGCCGCATCGTTGCCGTTCCCGAGTTGACGACGAGCGACGGCAAGCCGAAGGCGAGCGCCAGCCGTGGTGCGCCGAAACCCACCCCGGTCGCGGCCGTTTCGCCCAAGGCCCCGTCCGCACCTCCCTCACCGCCTGTCGCGAAATCGACGGCTGCCGCGAAGCCACCGGCGACCGCTGCCTCCTCGACCGCCGTTGCGGTGGCTACTCCTGCGGGACCGCCAAAGCCGCCAGTCGAAGCGACGCCCGCCGCGAAGTCCGCAAGCGCACCTCCGGCCGCGGCGACCTCCGCCTCCCCGGCGGCGGCGCCTCCCGAACAGAAAATGGCGGCGCTCGCGTCACCGCCTTCGGCACCGGCGCGGGTTCCGCTCACGCTCACGCTGGCGTTTCCGCCCCGATCGGCCGAACTATCAGAGACGTCCAGGACGGAGCTCGACCGGCTGGTCAAAAGCATAGCCGATCGCGGTCCGCGCCAGGTCGAATTGCGCGCCTTCGCCGGCAACGGCGAGCCGGACAGTCGCAAGGTTTCACTCGCGCGGGCCCTCAATGTTCGCACCTACCTCATCGACAAAGGGGTGAAGTCGAAGATCGAGATCGGCACCTTTGCCAGCAGCGACGGCAACGAACGCGTCGATATCGTGGTACCCAACACATGATCGCTCGCGGGCAGCGCACCATGGGCAGCGGGAGTTCGCATGAGTAATCCGCTTCCCTACCTCGTCCGCATGCTGCTGTTCCTCGCGATCGTGGCCTGCATCGCCTACCTGCTGCACCACGATCTGCTGCGCGTTTTCATGAACACGCCGATCCTGAACAGCGTCATCGTCGGCGTGCTCGTGGTCGGCATCTTCTTCGTCATGCGCCAGGTTCTTTCGCTGTGGCCCGAGGTGCGCTGGCTGCGGCGCTTCCAGCATCGCGAGCCCGGCGCTCCGCCGCTCGATCCCGGCTCGATCGACCTGATGGCGCCAATGGCGGCCATGATGGGCGAGCGGCAGGACAATTTCCGCCTTTCGCCGACGGCGACGCGTGCGATGCTCGACGGCATCGCCAGCCGCCTCGACGAACGGCGAGAACTCAGCCGCTACATGATCGGCCTGCTGATCTTTCTGGGCCTGCTCGGCACTTTCTGGGGTCTGCTGGAAACCATCGGCGCCGTCGCCGACGCCATCGTCGGCATGCAGGTGACCGGCGGCGATGCGGTCCAGATGTTCGCCAAGCTGAAGCAGGGCATCGAGGGACCGCTCAAGGGCATGTCCACCGCCTTCGGCGCGTCGCTGTTCGGCCTGTCGGGCTCGCTCGTGCTGGGCTTCCTGGAACTGCAGGCCAGCCAGGCGCAGGGCCGCTTCCACACCGAACTCGAGGAGTGGCTGGCCGGCGCCACACGCCTGTCCAGCGGCACCCTGCAGACCGAAGGCGAACAGGGTGTCTCGGCCTATGTCGAGGCGCTGCTGGAGCGGACCGCGGACGGACTGGACGATCTCACCCGCACGCTTCGCCGCAGCGAGGAAGGTCGCGAGCAGGCGGCCGCCGCCAACGCGGCGCTGGTCGAGCGCCTCTCCTCCCTGACCGAAAGCATGCGCTCGCAGCAGGCGCTGCTGGCGCGGCTCGCGGAGCAGTCCATCGAGTTGCGCGGCACCGTTGCACGCCTGACCGAACGCAAGCCGGAAACCGCCGACCATGACGCGCTGCTGGCACATCAGCGCAATCTGGAATCCGGTCTTGCGCGTCTGATCGACGAGAGCGTGCGCAGCCGCACGGCCCTGGCCGACGAGCTGCGCGGCGAGTTCCGCCTGCTCGCGCGCACCATCGCCTCGACGCGCGGCGCGACGCCGCCGGGCGACGACTAACCGCCATGGCGGCCGCATCCCGCCGCCGCGGAGGAGGCTCGGCCGACTATACCTGGCCGGGCTACGTCGACGCGTTGACCACACTGCTGATGGTCCTGATCTTCCTGCTGTCGCTATTCAGTGTCGCCCAGTTCACGCTGACCGACACGCTGAACACGCGCGACAGCGCCATCGAGGCTCTCAACAAGCAGCTCGGCAGCCTCGCCAACGTCCTCTCCATCGAAAAGGCCGCCAGCGAGGGGCTGAAGCAGGATCTCGAAAAGCTCACCCTGCAGCTTCGCCAGAACCAGGCCGAACGCGACCGGCTGAGCGCCGATCTCACGGCCCAGCGCGGCGCCGCCGATGCGCTCAAGATCGAGCGCGATGCGCTCACCGAACGCCTGACCTCGATGCTGGCCGAACGCGACCGGCTCGCCTCCTCTCTCGAAAGCTCCAACAAGGAGGCGGCGGCCAAGTCCGACGATCTTCAGAAGGAAATCGAACGTCAGCGCCTTGAACTCACGCGCCTCGCCGCTTCGCTGGCCGCCGCCAACCAGGACAAGGGCAAGTTGTTCGGCGATCTCACCGAGGAGCAGAAGCTCAGCGCCGAGCAAAAGGCGGCGGTCGTGCGCCTCACCGCCGAGCTGGCCGCCCTCAAGGACGAGCTGGCCCGCCTCGGCACCGCCCTCGACGCCGCCGACGCCAAGGCCAAGGACCAGCAGGCGCAGATCGTCGACCTCGGCCAGAAGCTCAACCGTGCGCTCGCCAGCAAGGTCGAGGAGCTGGCGCGCTACCGCTCCGAATTCTTCGGCAAGCTGCGCGAGGCGCTGCGCGGCCAACGCGACGTGCAGATCGTCGGTGACCGGTTCGTATTCCAGTCGGAAGTGCTCTTTCCGTCGGGCTCGGCGAAGCTGGCGGAGAGCGGCGAGAAGCAGCTCGCAAACGTCGCCAAGCGGCTGGTGGAGATTTCCGCCACGATCCCCAAGGACATCAACTGGGTCCTGCAGGTCGACGGCCACACGGACAACAAGCCGATCAGCAACGCGACCTACCCGTCGAACTGGGAATTGTCGGCCGCCCGCGCCATCGCCGTCGTGAAGTTCCTTCACAGCGAGGGCATCCCAAACAACCGCCTCGTGGCGGCCGGCTACGGCGAATACCAGCCGCTCTCGTCCACCGACACGACCCGCAATCGCCGAATAGAGCTCAAGCTCACCAATCGCTGAATTGACGCCCCTTCTGAGACCCGGGCCTAAAGAAGCCCTAGTCTCTTCAGCTCCGCTGCCATTTCCGGCGGCATGTCGGCGGTGTCGCCGCTCGACAGGTCCGGCGGCGCACGTTCGGGTTCGAGGTAGCGCCAGCCCTGGAAGGCCTTGCAGGCACGCGGCGCGGTCTGGATCAGCGTGCGCTTCAGCTTGATACGGCAGAACTTCTTGCCGCTCTCCTCGTCGAAATCGTCCTCGAAGCCGACCAGCTCCTGGCGGACACGGATGACGCCGCGGATCACCCAATAGAGCGAGCCGCCCTCCAGATCCCCGCTCCGGCGCGGCGAATTTCGCGTGTAGACCCAGTGCGGCGAGCGTGGCGACTGCCGGCGCTCCTTGCGCCGGGCCGCCTGTACTTTCTTCATGTGGGCAAGATTGTCGACGCCGACCGCGAGCTTGATGAGATGCAACGCCATCGCTTGCGATTAGTACGCCGGATGCCACCTGCTCAAGCGCGGCCTATCCACAGCGTGACCTTCCCGCCACAGCCTGCGAGAATTGCGGGCCGGACTTCAGACTCCACATTGTCTGCACAATCCACGCTCTAAAGTCCCGGCGCTTTTCCTGCGGGGTTCTTATGAATCGTTCGACGCTGGTTGCCTTGGTTGTGGCGCTGATGCTGGGATCCGGCATTGCGGGCTACCTGATCGGGAGGCCCGTCGATTCCGTCGACCGCCCCGTGCCGACCCGCATCGCGACGACGACGCCTCAGGCCGCGGCACCCGCCAGTCCGTCGACGGCTTCCACTCCCGCCGCACCCCCCTCCACGCCCGCGCAGGCCGGGACGCAGTCAGCCGCGCCGACGCCGATCGCCCAGCCGCCGGCCCTGCCCACCGATCCTTTCGCCTTCCGCCGTGTGGGCGTCGATTCGAGCCGCTCGGAAGCCGAAGCCTGCCTTGCCTTCAACAAGCCGCTCGCGACCGGCGATGTGAAGTATGGCGACTTCATCCGCTTAGAGCCGGAAGCCAAGACGGCGCTGCGCATCAGCGAAGACCGGCTGTGCATCGCGGGGCTGGCCTACGGCCAGGACTATACCGTGAAGCTGCTGGCCGGCTTTCCGGGCAGCAACGGCGAGAAGCTGCGCGACGAGCAGAGCGTGAGCGTGGCGCTCGGCGCCCGTCCGGCCGTCGTGAACCTGCCCGGCAAGGGCTTCATCCTGCCGCGCGGCAGCGCCGCCGGCCTGCCCGTCACGACCATCAACGTCTCCAAGGTCGGCATCTCGGTCTATCGGGTGAACGAGCGCGGCATCGATCGCTTCGCGGCGGACCGCTACTACGACGTGGCCTTCCCCGGCTCCGAGCCGATCACCGAGTCATGGTCGCTGCGCAGCTGGCTGAACGGCAGCAACGGCGCCGAGCAGTGGACCGGCACGATGGAAGTGCGCAACGCGCCCAACCAGGCCGTCGTCACCGCCTTCCCGATCCGTGAGACGATCAAGGACTGGAAGCCCGGCGCCTATTTCGTCGTCGTCTGGAACGCCGCCAAGCCACCGTCCCGTGACTATGACGACGACGAGTCGACTGGTAGCGCCGCCGGCCTGTGGGTGATCGACACCGATATCGGCCTCACCTCTTTCAGCGGCGACGACGGGCTCAACGTCTTCGCGCGTTCGCTGCAGACCGCCCAGCCGATGGCGGGCATCGAGGTCACCGTGCTGTCGCGCGGGAACGAGCCGATCGGCAAGGTGATCACCGGCACAGACGGCCACGCCTCCTTCGCCGCCGGCCTGCTGAAGGGTACCGGTGCCGCCGAGGCGGTCGCGGTCATGGCGCAGGACCCCGCCAAGAAGGATTTCTCGCGTCTCGAGCTCACCAAGTCGGCCTTCGACCTCTCCGATCGCGGCGTCGACGGCCGAGCCCAGCCCGGCCCGGTGGACGCCTTCCTCTACACCGAGCGCGGCGTCTACCGGCCCGGCGAGACGGTGCAGCTCATGGCGCTGGTCCGCGACGACGCGGCCAACGCGCTCTCCAACCTGCCCGTCACCCTGATCGTGAAGCGGCCCGACGGCAGCGAGTTCACGCGCTTCACCCACGCACTGCAGGCCTCGGGCGCGGTCTCGCAGGCGATCGACCTGCCGAAATCCTCGCGCCGCGGCCGCTGGTCGGTCACCGCCCATATCGATCCCAAGGGCGCGCCTGTCGGCCGGGTCGAGTTTTCGGTCGAGGATTTCGTGCCCGAGAAGCTCAAGGTCGAACTGACCTCCGAGCAGGCGATCATCAAGCCCGGCAACGTGAACAAGTTCGGCCTGTCGGCCGATTTCCTCTACGGCGCACCCGCTTCCGGTCTCGGCGTCGAGGGCGAGATGCGCATCACGGTCGACGACACGCCCTTCCCGGCGTTCGCCAAGTACCGGTTCGGCCCGGAAGAAGCCCGCGAGAAGTTCGAGCCGCCCTTTATCGAACTCAAGGGCGAGGATACCGACGAGGCCGGCAAGTCCAGCCTCGAATGGGCGGGCGACCTCTCCAAGGACACGGTCCTGCCGCTGCGGGCCTACGTCCAGGCCCGCGTCTTCGAGCCGGGCGGCGGCCGCGCCACCAAGACCGACAAGGTCGTGCCGGTGCGCACGCGCGACACCTATCTCGGAGTCGCCTCCACCTTCGACGGCCGCTATGCCCGCGAGGGACTGAATACCGAGTTCGACCTGATCGCGGTCGACGGCACCGGCAAGCAGATCGCGCGCCCCTCGCTCGAGTACCGCATCGAACGTATCGTCTTCGCCTATCAATGGTACCAGGTCGACGGCCGCTGGCGCTGGCAGTCGGTCCAGAACGTCCGCCTCATCACGTCCGAGAAGGTGACGCTGAAGGCCGACGCCCCGGTCCGCCTGTCACAGCGCCTCGACTGGGGGCAGTACAAGCTCACCGTCGTCGATAACGAGGCCAATACCTCGACGAGCCTCGCCTTCTATGTCGGGTGGTACGGGGGCGACTCGACCGAGGAGGCGCCCGATACGCTGCGCGTCGCCAGCGACCGGCAGAACTATGCACCGGGCGACAATGCCCGCCTGCGCATCGAGGCGCCCTTTGCCGGCGAGGCGCTGATCGCCATCGCGACCGACCGCATCGTTTCCACCCAGGCGGTGCAGGTGCCGGCCGGCGGCGCGACCGTCGAGATTCCGGTGAAGGCCGAATGGGGTGCCGGAGCCTATGCGCTGGTCACCGCCTGGCGGCCGCTCGCCGCACCCGCCGAACGCACGCCTACGCGCGCGATCGGCGCGGTCTGGCTTGGCCTCAATCCGGCGTTGCGCACGCTCGCTGTCCAGATCGGCACGCCGGAGAAGATCACGCCGCGCCAACGCATCGAAGTGCCTGTGAAGGTATCCAACCTGCAGGCCGGCCAGGAAGCGTTCGTGACCCTGGCCGCGGTCGACGAAGGCATCCTGCAGCTCACGCGCTACAAGACGCCTAATCCGGCTGACTACTATTTCGGCAAGCGTCGGCTTGGCGTTGCAATGCGTGACGATTACGGCCGCCTGCTCGACACGCGCGCCGACGAGCTGGGCCGCATCCGGGCCGGCGGCGACGCCGGCGAGATCGGCGGGCTCGACATCGTGCCGACCCGCACCGTGGCGTTGTTCAGCGGCCCGGTGAAGCTCGACGGCAACGGCGAGGCGAAGATCGGTTTCGACATCCCCGACTTCATCGGCCAGCTTCGCCTGATGGCGGTCGCCTACGACAAGAACCGCGTCGGCTCGGGCGAGCAGCGCCTGTTCGTGCGCGACGCCGTCACCGCCGATGCCGTCCTGCCGCGCTTCCTGGCACCAAAGGACATCGGAAGGGTGGCGCTGTCGCTGCACAATGTCGATGGCCAGGCGGGCGACTATCGCGTCACCCTCACCGCCACCGGCTCGGTCTCGCTCGAGCGTCCTGTAACTGAGACCAAGCGTCTCGCCGCCAATCAGCGCGAGTTGCTGACCTGGCCGTTGCGCGCCGGCGACGCCGGCCTGGGCAAGGTGACGGTCGCCGTCCAGGGACCGGGCAACTTCAATGTCCAGCGCGAATGGGACATCCAGGTGCGGCCGGCACAGACTCCCAGCGCCGTCGATACCGTTGCGCGCCTGGGAGCGGGCAACGAGGCCACGGTCGATCGCAACGTGATCGCGACCTTCGCACCCGGTACGGCGCAGGTCAGCGCCTCGCTGACCCGCATCCCCGGCATCGACGTCGCGGGACTTCTGCGCGCACTCGACAAGTATCCGTTCGGCTGCATCGAGCAGACGACGAGCCGTGCCATGCCGCTGCTCTATTACAACGACGTGGCGCTGCTCGGGTACGGACCCACGGATCCCCGCATCAACGACCGCGTGCAGGACGCCGTCTATCGCATCGTCGACATGCAGCTGCCAGACGGATCGTTCGGCATGTGGGGTCCCTTCTCCACACCCGCCGCCGAATGGCTTCAGACCTACGTGCTCGACTTCCTGGTGCGTGCCAACCAGCAGCAGATGGCGGTGCCGTCGGCGTCGCTGCAGCGGGCACTCAACTGGCTCAACAAGACCGCCGACAAGTTCTCGCCCAACGCCCAGGCCTACGCCTGGTACGTGCTGGCGAAGTCGGGCTTCGCCGATCCCGGACGCGTCCGCTATTTCCAGGATACGAAGGCGGCCGAGATGAAGGGCGGCATTGCCTGGGCGATGCTGGCCGCGGCTTTGAACCAGGTGGGCGAGCCAGGACGCGCCCGCCTCGCCTTCGCCACCGCACGCCAGCGCGTCGATGAGCGCGATCCGGCCGACTATTACGGCTCGCCGCTGCGCAACCGGGCAGCCCTCGTGACCCTGGCCATGGAGGCGGGTGGGCGCGAGGGCCTAACCGAGATGACGAGCCTCGTGGGCGAACGGCTCGCCGCCTCGATCGGCCAGACAACGACGCAGGAGCAAGCGTGGCTCGTGATGGCCGCCCGCGCGATGAGCGGCAGCACCCAGCTTTCCTACTCGGTGGACGGCGAGCAGCGTCAGGCGGCTGCCGAGCCGGTGACGATCAACCCCGACGAAGCGGCGCTGGCCCGCGGCCTCAAGTTGCGCAACGACAGCGACCGTCCGATCTGGATGCAGGTGACGGCGCGCGGCGTGCCGCTCGATCCGCAACCCGCGGCAACGGCGGGGATCAGCGTCCAGCGCGAGTATTTCAAGCTGAACGGGGAGACGAGCACGCTTGCCCGTGTCCAGCAGAACGAGCGCTTCATCGTCTCGATCTCCGGCCGCAACCTGGAGGGCGGCTATCACGAGGTGGCGCTGCTCGACCTGCTGCCGGCCGGCTTCGAGATCGAGTCGGTGCTGAACGAGGAGACCGTGAAATCCTTCCCGTTCCTCACCGGCCTCACCGAGACCCGTGTGTCCGAAGCGCGCGACGACCGCTTCTTCGCGTCCTTCAACATGGGCACGCGTCCCTACCAGACCTGGTGGGATTCCTCGGCCAAGAACCCGAACTCCTATCACGTCGCCTATATCGTGCGCGCTGTGACGCCCGGCACCTTCGCCGTCCCGGCAACAAACGTTTCCGACATGTACGCGCCACGGATCTTCGGCCGGACCGCGATGCGTGCACTCACGATCGTTGCGCCGGACAAGAAGTAGCCGGCGTGAACCTGAGACGCCTCTTCATCGGTCTCGCCGTCGCCGCCACGACCCTGGCGGCGACGGGACTCGCGCTCGACCGTGCTTTCCCGCCGGACCTGACGCGCTATCAGGACCGGTCGACGGAGGTCGTCGACGCCAACGGCCGCCTGCTGCGCGCCTTCACGACGGCGGACGGCAAGTGGCGCCTGAAGGCGACCGTCGACGACGTCGACCCGCTCTATCTCGGCCTGCTCAAGGCCTACGAGGATCGCCGCTTCGACGATCATTGGGGCGTCGATCCCTTCGCCGCGCTGCGGGCTGCCTGGCAGCTCGCCGAGCGCGGTCGCATCGTGTCGGGTGCATCGACGATCTCGATGCAGGCGGCCCGCCTGCTCGACCCGAGGCCCCGAAGCTTCACGACCAAGGCGATCCAGTCCGCACGCGCGCTGCAGCTCGAATGGCGCTACAGCAAGCGCGAGGTGCTGGCGATCTACCTGACGCTGGCCCCGATGGGCGGCAATCTCGAAGGCGTGCGTGCCGCCTCACTCGCCTATTTCGGCAAGGAACCGCGCCAGCTCACCGCCGCCGAAGCCGCACTTCTCGTGGCGATCCCGCAATCGCCAGAGCGCCGCCGCCCCGATCGTGCTTCCGGCGTCGCCCAGGCGGCACGCGACCGCGTGCTTGAGCGCGGTCTCGAACATGGCGTCATCGACGCACCGCTGCTCGCAATGGCGCGCAGTCGTTCCGCGCCCGACCGTCGCCTTGCCTTGCCGATGCAGGCGCCGCATCTGTCGGCGTGGCTGGCCGGCCAGTCGCCGGGATCCGTCGTGCCGACGACCGTGCGCTACGAGTTGCAACAGTCGCTCGGTCAGCTGGCACACGAGGAGCGTCGCGCCTTCGCCGACGGCGCCGAGATCGCGATGGTCGTTCTCGACAACCGCACCGGTGGCGTCGTGGCCTGGCTGGGCGGCGAGAATTTCTTCGGCCGCGCGGGACAAGTCGACCTCGTGCGCTCCCGACGCTCGCCGGGCTCTGCGCTGAAGCCGCTGATCTATGCGATGGCGTTCGACGATCGTACTCTGCATCCCGAGACGCTGGTCGAGGACGTGCCCGTGCGCTTCCGAGACTGGCTGCCACGCAACTTCGACCGCGACCACCAGGGCGCGGTGACGGTGCGCCGCGCCTTGCAGCAGTCGCTGAACGTGCCGGCCGTGCTGGCGCTGGAAAAGGTCGGCCCGCAGCGATTTCTCTCGACGCTGCGCACCGCCGGCGTGTCCCCAGGCCTGCCGCCCGGAGACGCCGGCAATTCGCTGGGGGTGGCACTCGGTAGCGCGACCGTGTCGCCGCTCGAGATGGCTGGTCTCTATTCAGGCCTCGCCAACGGCGGCAACTTCGCGCCGCCGCAGGTCCGCCGCGATCGTCCAAGGCCCGAAACCTTGCGTCTCATAGGTGCCACCGCCGCCTGGTATGTCTCGGACGTACTGGCCGAGGCGCCCTTGCCCGAGGGCTTCGCGTCGCTGCCCGTGGCGCTGCGCGAGCGCCGCATCTCCTTCAAGACCGGCACGTCGGCCGGCTATCGCGACGCCTGGGCCGCCGGCTACAGCGCCAACTGGACCGTCGTCGTCTGGGTCGGTCACGCCGATGGCACGCCACGCCCCGGCCAGCTCGGCCGGCTCTCGGCTCTGCCCGTCCTGTTCAAGGCGTTCGGCCGCCTGCCGGCCGAGGACAATCGCGCGATCCGCCCGCCCGCCGACGCGATAAAGGTGTCGTCCCATCGCGAGCTGCCGCCCCGCATGCGCACGCTCGCGCCCCACGCCGAAACGCACGGCGGCCCGCGCATCGCCTATCCGCCGGCCGATGCCCGCATCGAAATCTCTGCGCGCGAGGCCGTCCCGTTGAACGCCATGGGTGGACAGGGCCGGCTGCGCTGGCTGGTCGACGGCCGGCCGCTCGACGGCAACCAGTGGGTGCCCGCCGGTGCCGGGATGGCCCGCCTCGCCGTCGTGGACGAAGCCGGGCGCTCGACCTCGGTGACTGTCAACATTTTGCCGCGGCCCTAACCGCGACCAGTACGCTTGAGGAGCGGAATCTGACGAGATTGCGACCATGACGCCGCCCGTCGCCCCTTAGCAGCGATGAGGCCCGCTCCAGACGCGGATGTTGGCGGCACGGCCACGCAATGACTGCACGCCTCCGTCCTGGAGGGCAACGGGCAGCCTCTCCGGAGTTGCGTCCCCGCCTCCCGAGATCTGCTTCAACACGGCGTCGGCGACGACCAGTGGCTTTCCCAGGGTCCGTGTAAGGCTCTGCAGACGGCTGGCCACGTTGACCGTATCGCCGATGACCGTAAAGGAAAGCGAATGCTCGCTGCCCACGTCCCCCAGGACCGCCGGGCCGTAGTTGAGGCCGATGCCGATATCGAGCGGACCGTCACCCACGCCGCTCCGCTCCATGTTCCAGGAGGAAAGCTCTCCCAGCATCTTGGCCGAACAGCGCAGGGAATTCAGGGCATCGTGAGGTGATGCGGCCGGCAAACCGAACACAGCGAATATGGCGTCGCCAATATACTTCTCGATCGTGCCGCCGCAGTCGAAAATACAACGTGCCATGCGGTCATGGAATTCGCGCAACAGACCGACCACGCCCTCCGGAGGCATCTCCTCGGCCATCCGGGTAAATCCGACGATATCGACGAACATGACGGCGACGTTCTGGCGCCTCACCGGCCCGAGCGGTTCGTCCTGTTCGGCCAGCAGGTCGACGATGTTCGGCGAGAAGTACCGCGACAGGTTGGACCGGGCACGCTCCGCCTCGGCTCTCTGTCGGTCGAGTTCGCGCATCTCGGCGATGGTCCGCAGCGTCTTGTCGATCGTGACCTCGAGGTCGTTGAGATCCACCGGCTTGGTCACGAAATCGAAAGCCCCGCGGTTCATGGCGGTGCGGATATTGGCCATGTCGCCATAGGCCGAGACGATGATGGCACGAGTCGTCGACTGCCGTGCGCGGAGTTCCGTCAACAGCGTCAATCCATCCATTACCGGCATGTTTATGTCGAGCAACAGCAGTTCGACGTCAGGCTCCGCGGCCAGAACCTCGAGCGCCTCCTCGCCGTGGCGCGCGAAGCGGAAGACGAGGTCGCCCTTGCGGATGCGCTGCCGGAAGCGCTGCTTGATCAGCAACTCGAAGTCCGGTTCGTCGTCGACGGCGAGAATCTTGGAGGGCCCGGTCACGGTGCGAGCTGCTGCAATTGCTGCTTGAGCTGGTCGAAATCGACCGGCTTGGTGACGAATTCGCGCGCGCCGAGGTCGGCCGCCTGCCGCCGGCGTTCATCGTCGCCATAGGCGGTCACCATGATCACCGGCAGTTCGGCGCGCTGCTCCCTGACTTTGCTCAGCAGGCGAAGCCCGTCCATCCCTGGCATGTTGATGTCCGACAGGATGACGACCAGCTCCGGTTCGACGCCTCTGTCGAGCTTGTCCAGGGCTTCTTCTCCTGACTGCGCGAAGTGGATGACGTAACGGCCCTGTCGCACTTCGCGGCGGAACTGCTGCCGGAACAGCTCCGCCACATCCGCCTCGTCGTCGACCACCAGGATACTCACGCTCATCGGAACCCTCTCGCCTCATCCTGCCTGCTTCGGCGCCGCGGCAGCCGGATTGTGAACTCGGTATAAGCACCCGGTTCGCTTTCGACCTCTATCGTGCCGCCGTGTTGCTGCGTAACGATGTCATAGCTGATCGAAAGCCCCAGTCCCGTGCCTTCGCCCGTCGGCTTGGTCGTGAAGAAAGGCTGGAAAAGCCTGCCGCGGACCTCGGGGGGGATGCCGGTTCCATTGTCGCGGACCCTGATCTCGACTGCGTCACCGAGCTCGCGCGTCATCACCTTGAGGGTCGGCCGGAAACCGGGGTCGTTGCCCGACTGACGCCGCTTGTTCACCGCATAGAACCCGTTGCCCACCAGGTTGAGGAACACGCGGGTGACATCCTGGGGAACGATCTCGATCGGCGCCGCCTCGGAGGAGAGCTCGCGCTCCAGCGTGACGTTGAATTCCTTGTCGCTGGCCCGGGCACCGTGAAAGGCCAGGTTGAGCGCCTCCTCGATCAACGTATTGACGTTACTGACCTGCCAGTCGCCCGATCCGCCGCGACTGTGGCTCAGCATGCTGCGCACAATTCCGTCGGCCCGCTTCCCGTGCTCGGCGATCTTGTCGAGGTTGCCGGTGAGCAGCGACATCGTCTCGTCGACCTCTTCGCGTCGTTCGTCATCGAGCGTCGCCAGCGCCGGCCCGGCCACCTCCTTCAGCTCATCCAGCAACTCGACCGACAAGGCGGCGAAGTTGTTCACGAAGTTAAGGGGGTTCTTGATCTCGTGCGCGATGCCGGCGGTCAATTGTCCCAGCGAGGCCATCTTCTCGGACTGCACGAGATTGGCCTGTGCCGCCGTGAGCTTGTCCAGCGCCGCCTCGGCTGCATCGCGCGCGCTGCGGATCTCCGCTTCGGCCTGCTTGCGCAGCGTTATGTCCCTGTAGATCAGCACCGCCCCGCCGCCGGGCACCGGATTGTTCCGCACCTCAAGGACGCTGCCGCCGGGCCGCGTGCGTTCCACGGACCAGCTTCGTCCGACCTGCTCACGATAGAGACGGATCGCATCCACTCCGTCGCCGCCAAGTTCGCCGCGCCCCTCCAGCAGAGCGACAAAGTCATCCAACAGAGGTCGCGAGGCGAGAAAGGAGTCGGAAATGTCGACCAGCTCCTGGAAGTTGCGGTTCCATGAGGCAAGGCGCAGCCCGGCATCGAACATGACGACACCATCGCCCATATGGTCGAAGGTGACACGAAGCTCCTGTTCACGCCGCCTCAGTTCAGCCAGCAGACGAGCATTCTCCATGGCGATCACAGCCTGGGCAGCGAATCCTTGCAGCAGCGCGATCTGCTTGTCGCTGAAGGGCTTCACCTCCTGCCGGTACAGGATGATCATGCCGACCAGCGCGTCATCCCGGCGCAGGCCCACGTTCAAGACGGTGCGGGCGCCGCCGGCATCGACTATGGCACGCCGCGCGGGGTCGCCCCTTCGATAGAGTTCGCTGTCCGCCAGATCATGGACGTGGACGAAGGCTTCGCCGCCGGCCAGCCGCGCGGGCGTCGTCCCTGGCGCGTAGTCCGGCGGGTTCTCGAGGCGAAAACGCTCGAATTCCGGTGGAACGCCCCGGGTGGCAACGGTCCTGATGCTGCCGTCCTCGACTGCATTGAAGAGGCCGAACGGGGCATCGCAAAGTGCCATCGCCTTGGCGAGGATCGTCTCGAACACCGGCCTCACGTCGCCGAGGGACTGGGAGATCGCCTGGAGGATCTCGCTGGTCGCGGTCTGCTGGTCGAGTGACTCGCGCAGTTCGGTGAACAAGCGGGTGTTCTGCAACGCGATGACGGCCTGGGCGGCGAAGGTCTCGAGCAGTTCGATCTGGCGCGGCGTAAAGGCGCCCGGCGCGCACCGCCGCAGCATCACGGCCCCGACGGCGACGCCGTCGCTCATCATCGGGGCGGCCACCAGCGCTCTAACACCCATCTCGCGGGTCAGTTCGAGTGCCTTGGGATACTCGACCGGATCGAGGAGCGCGACATCCGGGTGATGGATTGTCTCGGCATCCAGCATGGCGCGACCCATTGTGGAGGTGCGGTCGAGCGGCACCCGCCGGCCAGGCATCACATGGAGCACGCCTTCGTGGGCGCTGCTGACGACTTCTTCACCGTCACGCAGCAAGATCACCGCGTCCTCGCCGCCGCAGAACCGGCGAGCGGCCGCAACCAGCGCGTCCAGCACCGGCCGCACGTCGGTCGGCGATTGGGAGATGACGCGCAGAATGTCGGCCGTCACCGTCTGCTGGTCGAGTGCCTCGCGCAGTTCGGTGAACAGGCGGGTGTTCTCGATGGCGATCACCGCCTGGTCGGCGAACGACTGGAGCAGGCTGGTCTCACGCTCGTCGAAGGCACCGGGTTCGGCCCGGCTGAGCGACACGACGCCTACCGCCTGACTCTCACGCAGCAACGGCACCGCCAGGTTGCTGCGCCAGCCGCGCTCGCGGGCCAGTCTCCTGAGCGCGGGGTGGACGTCCTCGGCCTCGACGTCGACGATCTGCTGCGGCACACGCCAACGCACGGCCTCGCCGACAAAACTCTGGTCGAGCGGCAGCTCATCGCTCACCCGGGCCACCATCTCGCCGGAGCCGGGATGACCGCCGGCCGACGCGGCAAGGCGCAGCCGTTGCCCGTCGAGCCGCCAGACGATGATGCTCCATCCCTCGAGCAGGCGCAGGGCACTCTCAGCTATGGCGTCAAACACCGGCTGAACGTCCGTGGGCGACTGTGAGATCACCCGCAGGATGCCGGCCGACGCGGTCTGCTGGTCGAGCGACTGGCGCAGCTCCGTCAGCAGGCGGGCATTTTCCATGGCGATGACCGCCTGTTCGGCGAAGCCCTGCAGCAGCGCGATCTGCTGCTCGCTGAAGGGCCTGACCTCACGCCGGTAGATGGCGATCATGCCGAGCAACCGGCGGTCCTTGCGCAGCGCGACGTTCAGGATCGAGCGAGCCCCGGCCAGGTCGACCATCGCCAGGCGATTAGGATCCCCCGCGCGATAGAGCGGATGCGCCGCCATATCGGCTTCGTGCGTGAAATCCTCGCCGGCGATCAGGCGACCGGGGCCGGAATCGGTCGCGAAGTCCGGTGGACTGTCGGCCCGGAAGCGCACGAAGGCTTCCGGCAGATCCCGGGTCGCGACCGTGTGGAAGCGCTCGCCGTCGAACGTGTTGAACATGCCGAAGGCGGCGTCGCACAGCGTCATCGCCTTCTCGACGATCATGGCGAACACAGGCTGCAGGTCGCCCGGGGAGGCGTTGATCGCCTGCAGGATCTCGGTCGTCGCCGTCTGCCGGTCGAGCGAGTCTCGCAGCTCGCCAACCAGCCGGGCGTTCTCGATCGCGATCATCGCCTGGTCGGCGAACGTCTGGACGAGTTCGATCTGCCGCGGCGTGAACGGCTTCACCGGCACACGCATCAGATTGAAGACGCCTTCCACCTTACCGTCCCGCACCATCGGAACGCCCAGGAGTGTCCTGGTATCGCTGAGTTCCGTCGCTCGCGTGGGCGGCGCGAAGTTCGGATCGAGCCGCTTGTCGGGGATGTGCTCGATGCGGCCGGAGGCGGCGACGCGGCCCGCAATCGTCGGATTGCCGGCGCGCTGCGGCGTCTCCGCCATGAAGTGCCGGAACTCTGCGCCGGCGCCGAAGGTGGCTCGCGAGAAGAACAGATCGCCGTCGCGCACGAAGACGATTCCCTGCTCGGCCTCGCAGAGACGGCACGCCGAGGTCAGCAGCGTATCGAACACCACCTGCAGGTCGAATGCCGACCTCGAGATTGTCTTCAGGACGTCCGAGGTCGCGGTCTGCTGCCGCAGCGAGTCCTGCAGGTCTCTCGTCGCCTCCTGCACCTCGGTGAACAATCGCGCATTCTCGATCGCGATGACGGCCTGGTCGGCAAAGGTGCGCAACAGCTCGAGTTGCCGGCTTCCGAAGCGATCGGGCGCCGCCGCGTCGAGGCTGAAGACGCCTCGCACGATGCCGTCGCGCAGAAGCGGCATGCCGATCACCGAACGATAGCCGCCGACCTGGTGGCCGTCGTACGCGCCGAACCTTGGATCGCTCTGCACGTCGCCGACGACGATAGGCTCCTGCAGGGCGGCCACCCGGCTCATGATGCGGAGCGAGTTCGGATCGGGCCGCTCGCGCATTCCTGCGATGATGCGCTCGAAGTCCGTGCCATAGCCGGCGTGGCTGCCCACGACCAGCGCACCGTCGGCCGGATCGACCAGCCAGAGCACGCCGCTGTCGGCGCCGCAGAGCGCCGTGGCCGAGCGCGTGAGCGTCTGCAGTACCTCACGCAAATCGAGGGCGGAGCGACTGATCAGGGCCTGGGCCTCGGAGATGGCCGTCTGCTGATCGAGGGCCTGCTGCAGATCCTGGGTGCGGCGGCGCAGTTCGTCGAACAGGCGGACGTTGCCGATGGCGATCACGGCCTGGGCCGCAAACGTCTCCAGCAGCGCGATCTGGCGCGGCGTAAAGGGTGCCGGATCCGGCTTGCGCAGCCCCACCGCGCCGATCGCCTGCCCGTCACGCAGCAGCGGCGCGGCCAGCGCCGTGCGAAAGCCGAAGGTGCTGGCGAGGCGCTGGGCACCGGCGAACTCGACTGGGTCGAGCGATGGAATGTCGGCAAAATGGGTGGTCGCCCGGTCGACCATGGCGCGGCCCAGCGCGGTCTCGCGGTTGAGCGGTTCGCGTTGGCCGACGATCGTTCGAAGCGGCCCCGCCTGGGTGACGAACTCGAACCCGTCGCCGTCGACCAAGCCGACCACGGCATCGCTGGCGCCGCAAAAGCGGACGGCAGCCTGGGCCAGAACGTCGAGCACCGGCGCCGCATCCGTCGGCGATCGCGAGATCGCCTGCAGGATTTCAGACATCGCGGTCTGCTGCTCGAGCGTCTCGCGCAATTCCGCCATCAGCCGCGCATTCTCGATGGCGATAACAGCCTGGTTCGCGAAACTCTCGAGCAGCGTGATCTGCGGCACCGAAAAGGGACCAGCCTGTGGGCGGCGCAATCCGATCACGCCGATTGCCTTGCCCTCTCGCAGGAGGGGCACGGCCAGGACCGCCCGAAATCCCTGGTTCGCCATCAGCCGGAACGCTGCTGCGTTCGTCGCGGCATCGGTTGCGGCAATGTCGGGCACATGTTCGGTGCGATTGGCAAGGATGGCGCGGCCGGTCGTCGTCTGCGGCGTAAGAGGTTCCTCGTGCCCGACCGGCATGGGTATTGGTCCCACATGCGCGACCACACGCCAGCGGTCTCCCTCGCGCAGCGCCACGCACGCGTCCGCGTCGCAGAGCCGCTGCGCCGCTGCAGCAACCGTCTCGAATACCGGCGTGACGTCGCCGGGAGACGCAGCCATGACTCGCAGGATTTCACCCATGGCCGCGCGTTCCGCGCGCATCTCGTCACGCTCGCGCTCGGCCGCTGACAGGGCGAGACGGAGAGAATCTGCCGCCGGGGCACCTGGCTCAGGCGTTACGGCCATATGGATCCTCGTATCACCGCGATGGCAAACCTAGCCGATCGAATACCTTTCGCAACTATCGTGCCTCAGGGTGTTCATTAAGCATGCAATTCACGCAAGTCCGCACGATGCGTCGATTGATCGGACCCTATTCCGGACGACGTTACAGTTGCGTGAAGGGTGTACGGAGAAAGCCGTGAAGCGCGTCAACTTGCGTCAGATACGCCCACGAACACAGGCGGTTGACCCACAGCTCGTCCGTGCGACGACCAGACTCAGCACGATCTGCGCGGCCTTGAGCCTCCTAAGGCCCTTCAGCCGGCCTTGGCCTTCAGTGCCTGCGCCACCTTGGAAGCGGGCTCGCGACCGAGCGCCGCGCAGATCTCGCGCCCCGCCTTGGCAATCGCATCGAGATCGACGCCATGCTCGATGCCGAGCCCGTTCAGCAGATAGATCACGTCCTCGGTGCCGACATTGCCCGAAGCGCCCTTGGCGTAGGGGCAGCCGCCCAGACCCGCAACCGCCGTGTCGAACACGGCGATGCCGCGCTCCATGACGGCGAGGATGTTGGCCAGCGACTGGCCGTAGGTGTCGTGAAAATGCGCGGCGATCTTCTCGCGCGGCATCTTCTCCGCCACAGCGTCGATCATGGCGACGCATTCGCCCGGCGTGCCGACGCCGATCGTGTCGCCCAGCGACACCTCGTAGCAACCCATGCGGAACAGGCGGTCCGACACTTCGGCGACCTTCGCGGGCGAGACCTTGCCGTCATAGGGGCAGGCAATCACGGTCGAGACGTAGCCGCGCACCTTCATGCTGTGCTTGTGCGCGGCTTCCATCACCGGCGCGAAGCGCTCGAAGCTCTCGTCGATCGAGCAATTGGTGTTCTTCCGGCAGAAGGCTTCCGAGGCCGCGGTGAAGATCGCGATCTCGCCAACATCCGCCTCGACGGCGCCGTTCATGCCCTGCTTGTTCGGTACCAGCACGGGGTAGCTCACGCCCGGCTTGCGCTGGATGCGGGCCATCACCTGGTCGGTATTGGCCATCTGGGGCACCCATTTGGGCGACACGAAGCTGCCGGCCTCGACGGCCGAATGTCCTGCGGCCGAAAGCGCGTCGATCAGGGCCACCTTGGCCTCGACCGACACCGGCTTCGCCTCGTTCTGCAAACCGTCGCGCGGGCCCACTTCGACGAGCCGCACCGTCTTCGGAAAATTCATCGTTCCCGTCCCTAAACCAGCGTCTGCTTCAGCTTGCCGGCACGCCCAAGGATGAAGGCAACGGCCGCCAGCGCCAAGACCGTAAAGAAGATCAGCAGCGTTGCAACGGCGGTGATGGTCGGGTTCACTTCGAGCACCAGCTCGTTGAACATCTTCTTCGGAACGGTCTCGTACTTGCCGGCGATGAACGAGGTCACGATCACCTCGTCGAAACTGCCGATGAAGGCGAAGATCCAGGCCGCGAAGACGCTGGGCGCCAGGTTGGGCAGCACGATCTTGCGCATCGTGTAGCCCCAGGAGGCCCCGAGGCTCCAGGCGACCTGCTCGATCCGCTGGTCGAACTCGCGGATGGCCACGCCAAGCACCATCATCACCAGCGGCACGTTGAGCAGGGTGTGGGCGACGACGAGCCCCAGCAGCGAGCCCAGCAGGCCGATCTTCGCCAGAGCCAGATAGAGGGCGATGGCCACGATGATCGTCGGCACGATCAGCGGCGCCATGAAGTTGCCCTCGGCCCAGTCGCGCCCCTTGAAGCTGCCGCGCCGCAGCCCGTAGGCCGCCAACCCGCCCAGCACCAGGGCTGCCGCCGAGGAGATCGCTGCGACGAGGACCGAGGTCCACATCGCCTCCATCCAGCGTGGATCGCCGAAGAAGGTCTCGTACCAGCGCAACGACAGGCTCGGCGGCGGAAAAGTCAGCGCCCGCGCAGACGAGAAGGACATCGGGATCACGATGGCCAGCGGCACCGTCAGGAAGACGAGACCGAAGACACCCATCGCGGCCACGCCCCGCCGCGCCCAGATCGAGCCGCCGATCGCTTCGCGGTTCATGCCCCTTCCCTCATGCCGACGCCTTGCGGTCGAGACGCCGGTAGGCGGCGAAGATCGCGAGCGTCACGATCAGCAGGATCGTGGAGATCGCCGAGGCCTGTTCCCAGCGCGGGATCTGGTTGATCAGCGTGTCGAGCAGGTTGGAGATCATCGGCACCCGGCCGCCCCCCAGGATCGCGGGCGTGACGTAGAAGCCGAGGCAGAGGATGAAGACCAGCAGCGCGCCCGCGGCCAGCGCGGGAAGTGTAAGAGGAAAATAGACCTTCCAGAAGATGGTGCGCGGCGGCGCGCCCAGCGAGGCGGCGGCCTGCAGCAGCCGGTCGTCGATGCGCAGCATGGCGGCGAAGAGCGGCAGCACGAGGAACGGCAGCAGCACGTTGGCCATGCCGATCGTCACGCCAAGCTCGTTGTAGAGGAAGGAGACCGGCGCATCGGTGAGCCCGCTCCACTGCAACGCACGGTTCACGATCCCGCCATTGCCCAGCACGACGATCCAGGCATAGGTGCGGACGAGGATCGACACCCAGAAGGGCAGCACGACCAGCGCGATCGCGATCACGCGGCCGCGGCTGCCGAGCCCGCGCATCCAGTGTGCCAGCGGATAGCCGATGAGGATGTTGGCCAGGGTCGCGATCAGCGCGATGCGCATCGTGTTGCCCAACACGCGCAGATAGACCGGCGCCTCGAGCAGCCCTTCATAGTGTTCGAGCGTGAAGCCCCGCCCCTTTTCCCAGAAGGCGAGGCCCAGCATGTAGACGATGGGCGCGTTGAAGGCGACGACCATCAGCACCAGCAGCGGTGCGATGAATCCGAAACCTTCGAGGCGACTGGCTTTGTTCATGGCAGAAAGAGTGTCATCCCGAGGTCGAAGGCCGATGGACCTTTACGGTTGTGCAAAGGTCCCTCGCGGCGCTCGGGATGACAGCGTGCGTTCCTTACAGGCTGAGCTTGAAGGCTTCCCACTTCTTGTTCACCGCCTCGCCGTTGTCGGCCCACCACTGGGCGTTCTCGAAATACTGCACGTCCTTGTTTTGCTTGCTGGTCGGGAACTGCCAGAGCTTGTCCTGCGGCAGCAGCTTGTCGAGGTCCGGGCTGGGGCCGGTGTAGGAGATCACCTCCGCCGCCTTTGCCTGGTTCTCCGGCAGCGACATCTCGTGCATCAGCTTCCACGCCGCGGCCTTGTCGTCGGGCTTGGAGCCCTTGACCACGCAGATAAAGGAGAGGTCGGCCTTGCCGCCGGCGAAGCTGAGGCCGAAAGCCGGATCGCCGACGACACGGCCCGACCAGCAGATCGAATACTGGACCTCGTTGTCCTTCATGAGCTGCGGCGGCTGGGCGCCGGCCTTCCACCAGACGGCGACGTCCTTCTTGATTTCGTTGAGCTTCTTGAAGGCCATGTCGACGTCGAGCGGGAACAGCTTGTCGATCGGCACACCCGCCGCCTGCAGCGCGAACGGCAGGCAGTAATGTGGATAGTCGGGCAGGCAACGCTTGCCGGGGAAGGCCTTGGTGTCGAAGAACTCGGTGAAGTTCTTCGGCTCCTTCACGCCCTTGCGCCACGCCATGATGGTCGAGAAATACTGGTATCCGAAGCCGTACTCATCCTTGGCCTCCGGGAACATCGCGGCAGGTGCGACGGCGGCCCAGTCGACCTTTTCGATCAGACCGAGCTTCTTGGCCTGCAGCACGACGCCGGAGCCCAACTCGAACAGCGTCGTGCTGGTCTGGCCGCTCTCGACCAAGGCGCGCAGCTTGCCCAGCGAGCTCGGGCTTTCCCTCACGACCTTGATCCCGGTCTTCTGGAACAGCGGATCGATATAGCCCTTCTGGATCGACTCGCCGGACGCACCGCCCGACTCGATCATGCGGATTTCCTTGGACTGCGCCCGCGCGCCGCCGGAAAGGAGGCCAACCGCCGGCAGAGCCGCCGCGGCACCGACGAAAGTACGTCTCTTCATCTCGATCCCCTCTATGTTACCGGCCACACGTCGGCCGACTCCCAAGAAACGCTGACACGCTCGCCCGGCGCATGGGCCGCACCGAGGAACGGCACGGCGGCGACGACCGATTGATTGCCCTCGAGCGCCAGGTGGTAACGGACCATCTGCCCAAGATAGATCGCCTCCACGACACGCGCCGGCAGTCCCTGCCCGGCCGCCATCAGACGCACGCGCTCGGGGCGTATCACACCCTGGCGGCCGTCGGGCAGGCCGACAAAGTTCGCGATACCCAGGAATTCCGCGACGAATCGATTCGCTGGCTTGAGGTAGGCTTCGGTCGGCGCCGCGACCTGCTGCACGCGGCCCTTGTCGAGCACCATGATGCGATCCGACAGCGACAGCGCCTCTTCCTGGTCGTGCGTCACCAGAATCGTGGTGACGCCAAGCGATCGCTGGAGCTGCTTCAGTTCGACCTGCAGTTCCTCGCGCAGCTTGCGGTCGAGCGCCCCCAGCGGCTCGTCGAGCAGCAGGATGTCGGGCTTGAACACGACGGCGCGCGCCAGTGCCACACGCTGCTGCTGGCCGCCGGAGAGCTGCGACGGGCGACGCCCCTCGAAACCGTCGAGGCGCACCAGCTTCAAGGCGTCGCGCGCCAGCCTGCCGGCTTCAGCGCCGCCGATCCTGCGAACGCCCAGCGGAAAAAGGACATTCTGCAGAACTGTCATATGCGGGAACAGCGCATAGGACTGGAAGACCAGCCCGATGTTTCGTTCCTGCGCCGTGGCCTCGGTGACGTCGCGGCCACCGATGGAGATGCGCCCCGAGGTCGGCCGGTTGAGGCCTGCAATCAGGGACAGAAGCGTCGTCTTGCCCGAGCCGCTCGGACCGAGGATGGTGACGAACTCACCCTGCGTCACCGAGAGGTCGACCGAATCGGCGGCGGCGAACGTGCCGTAGCGCTTGGTGACCCCTTCGAGACGGATATCCGACATCTACGCGCGCGCCACTTTGGCCATGGCACGATCGGCGGCCGCCAGCGTCTCCTCGATGACCGGCTTGTCGTGAGCGGTCGAGAGGAACCACTTGCCCGCCTGCTGGGCGCGGACGCCCTCTTCCTGCAACGCCGCGTGAAGCGCCAGCATCGCGTCGCGATCGCAGGCGGCCGATTCGCGGTAGTTCCTTGGCGCCGGGCTCCTGGTGAAGAAGGTCTGGAAGATCGCCGGCATGCCCTGCACCAGGATCGGCAGCTTGTGCTTTTTCGCAAGCGACGCGAGACCCTGCATCAGTTCCGTGCCACGGGCCTCGAGATCGCGATAGACCCTGCCATCGTCGGCTTCGAGGACGTCCAGCGCCGCCAGCGCCGCCGCCATGCTCTGGACGTTGCCGTTGTAGGTGCCGCCGTGCATCACGCCCTTGTCGAGCAACGTGTCCATGATGTCACGCCGGCCGGCGACCATGGCGAGAGGAAAACCCGCGGCAACCGCCTTTGCATAGATGCTGAGATCTGCCCTGACGCCGAACTTGCCCTGCGCGCCGCGCAGGCCGACACGGAAGCCGGTAATGACCTCGTCGCAGATGAAGAGCGCGCCGTGCTTGTCGCAAAGCGCCCGCACACCTTCGAGATAACCCGGCGCCGGCGGGATCGCCCCGCCATTCACCATCACAGGCTCCATGATCACGCCGGCGATCTCGCCGCGATGACGCTCCAGCGTCTGCTCCAGCAGGTCGAGATCGTTCCAGGCGCAGACCGCGACGTCGCCCAGCACACTGGGCGGCATGCCGGGCGAACCGGCGACCGGCACCGGCGCGTCGGCAGGCCCCGCCTCGTTCAGCGGTGGACGCGCGCTGATATAGGCTTGGTCGCTCCAGCCGTGATAATGGCCCTCGAACTTCAGGATCCTATTGCGCCCCGTGAAGGCCCGGGCGAGACGGAAGGCCATCAGCACGGCTTCCGTTCCCGACGTCGAGAAGCGCACGACTTCGGCGCCCGGCAGCAGGCCACACAGCCTCTCGGCCAGTTCGGTCTCGCGCGGATTCTGTGCGGCGAAGAGCTGTCCCTCGCCCAGCGATGCCGCCACTGCATCGACCACCTGCTTCGGCGCATGCCCCAGGATGGCCGGGCCGTTGCCCAGCACATAGTCGATGTGGACGTTGCCATCGACGTCGTGGAGCCGTGCGCCCTCGCCGCGCGCGAAGAACAGCGGTACCGGCACGCTGGCGTAGCGCACGTTGCTGCTGACGCCGCCGGCCAGATGCTTTCGGGTCTTCTCGTAAAGCGCGATCGATTTCGCGTAGGAGCGCATATCCTCACCCAGCAAGATTGGTGCCTGCGGCCCGGAACCGCAGAAAATTGTGATCACGAATCGAGGCAAGCGTAGCGACCGCTTTCGGGGCCAGCAATGCATTTTTGTGATCACAAATCCCGTTTCGCTACGCTAAGCTTTCGCCCGATGCCCCACACCGAGACTCCTCCGGATGCCATCGACACCTCGCTCCGCCAGCAGGTGTACGACTCGCTTCGTGAGGCGCTGACCATGGGCCGTTTCGCCCCCGGGCAGAAAGTCACTTTCCGTTATATCGCAGGCGTTCTGGGCGTCAGCCTCACCCCGGTGCGCGAGGCACTGCGCCGCCTGGTGGCGGAAGGCGCGTTCGAGATGAACCCCAACCGGTCGGTCCGCGTGCCGCGGATGACGCGCGACAAGCTCCTCGAGTTGCGCGATATCCGCATGGAGTTGGAAGGCCTCGCGTCCGCAAAGGCCGCGATGGCCGCGACCCGCAGCCAGATCGCCGGCATCCGCCGTGCCGCCCGCGAGATCATCGTCGCCCGCAATCGCGGTGACAGCGCCACCGATCGCCAGAAGGTTCGCGAGTTCCATTTCTCCGTTTATGCAGCGGCACGCCAGCCGACACTCCAGCGCCTGATCGAAGGCCTCTGGCTGCAGACCGGTCCCTACATGAACCTCCTCTATCCAGGCTTCATTTCCTCCTCGCGCGGTCCTGCCGGCCGGCAACGCCTGATCGAGGCGCTGCAGACGCGGAACGCAACCGCCGCGCGCCGCGAGATGGCGGACGATATCCGTCGCGCCCTTTCCTATGTCGCCGACCTCGCCGACGAGAATGGCAACATCGCGCCGGCTGCCCCGACGGCCGCCGGGGAGAGACGCCGCCGGTCGGCAGGCGCCGCCGCTTTCGACCTTCACGCCAACTGATCAGGAGGAAATCCATGGCCCAGCAACTCAGCAATCAGCGCATCGCCTGGTTCAACGGCAAGTTCCTGCCCGAGAACGAAGTCATGATTCCGTTCCGCGACCGCAGCTGGAAATACGGCGACGGCGCCTTCGACATGACCCGTACCTTCAACGGCGCGCCCTTCCGACTGAAGGAGCATATCGACCGCTTCTACCGCTCGCTGCGCTACCTGCAGATCGATCCGGGCCTGTCGGCCAAGGAAATGGTCGCCCACAGCGAGGAGGTCGTGGCGCGCAACGAGCATCTGCGGGCCGAGGTCGGCGACTGGTGGCTCGGCCAACGTGTCAGCCGCGGCGTCGATGCCGTCGGTGACGAGGGCTGGGACCATACCGGCCCCAATGTCGTGATCGAGATGCTGCCGCTGCCGCTCGCCAAGCGCGGCAAGCTTTATCGCGAAGGCGCCGAGGTCATGACCACGACGGCGCGCCGCATCGCCCCGTCGATGCTGTCGCCGCGCGCCAAGACGCACAACTATCTCAACATGATCATGGCCGAGAAGCCGATCAAGGCGCTGAATCCCGACGCCTGGCCGATCCTGCTCGACGAGAACGGCAACCTGGCCGAGGGCCTGGGCAGCAACATCTTCATCGTGCGCGAAGGTGCCCTCTTCACCCCGTCCGAGCGATACGTCCTCCCGGGCGTCAGCCGCCAGATGACCATGGACATGGCCAAGCAGATCGGCGTCGAGTGCACGCCGGGCGACATCGACATGTTCGACGCCGCCAACGCCGAGGAGATGTTCCTCACCTCGACCAGCCTCTGCATCCTGCCGGTGAAGAGCTTCAACGGCGCGCCGGTCGGCGACGGCAAGGCCCCAGGCCCGATCACCCAGAAGCTGATCGACGCTTATTCCAAGAGCGTCGGCTGCGATTTCGTGGCCCAGTACCTCAAGTTCTCGCAGTAGCGAAGGCCTCCTTCGCAGTGCATGGAAAGGGGGACGACATCCCCTTCCGCCGGGCGTAGACTCTTCCTCGTGGTAGATCGCGCCCTGTCGTGATCGACGACAGACCGCGACCTTCGAACTTCGTTCGCAAGGAGGCAGTCATGGCCATGCACAACCACGTCCGCAATCCCCTCGAATGGGGTTGGGACCATCTCAAGCAGACAGGCGAGGCCGTGGGCACGGCCGCCAACTCGATGGATGGAGCCTGGGAGGATCGCGCCGCCGCGCCGCCCGCGGTCCGCCGCATCACTTCCGCCGATGTCGGCGATGCGCTCGCCAGGGGCGTGCGCGACTTCGGCGCCTGCCGGACAGACGTGATGATGCTCTGCCTGCTCTATCCCCTCGCCGGTCTCGCGATCTCGCGCATGGCCTTCGACTACGGGATGCTCGCCCTCGTCTTCCCGCTGATCGCGGGCTTCGCGCTGATCGCGCCGGTGTTCGGGCTCGGCCTCTATGAGATCAGCCGCCGCCGCGAGCACGGGCTCGAGACACGCTGGACCAACGCGTTCGCCGTCGCCCGTTCACCGAACATCGGCTCGATCATCGTCATGGGCCTGCTGCTGCTGGCGATCTTCTGCCTGTGGCTTTTCACGGCGAACCTGCTCTACACCGTCACCCTCGGACCGGACGCTCCCGTGTCGGCCGAGGCTTTCGTGCGGGATGCGCTGACGACGCCGCGGGGCCTGACGATGACGGTCGTCGGGATCGGCGTGGGCTTCCTGTTCGCACTCGTCGTGCTGGTGATCGGCGTCGTATCGCTGCCGTTGCTGCTCGACCGCAATGTCGGTGTCGGCACCGCCATCGCCACCTCGGTCCGCGCGGTGCGGATGAACCCGGGGTCGATGGCGATGTGGGGCCTGATCGTCGCGGCCAGCCTCGCGCTCGGGGCCCTGCCCCTGCTGATCGGCCTCGCAATTGCGCTGCCGGTACTAGGCCATGCGACATGGCACCTCTATAGAAAGGTCGTCGTGTAACCAAAGATCCGCCGGCCTTTCGGCCGCGGGAAAAGAAGACTGTGGGGGAGAGAATGCTCGACTGGACCGTGAAACAGCCGGCCGACGGCGTCGTCGTCGCCCCGGATGAGCGGCTGCCGTGGCTGCAAACCGTGGCGCTCGGCATCCAGCATGTGGTGGCCATGTTCGGCGCCACCGTGCTGGGGCCGCTGCTGATGGGTTTCGATCCCAACGTCGCCATCCTGATGAGCGGCGTCGGCACGCTGATCTTCTTCGTGGCGGTCGGCGGCAAGGTGCCGAGCTATGTCGGCTCCTCCTTCGCCTTCATCTCGGTGGTCGCGGCCGCCACCGGTTATGCCGGCCAGGGCGCCAATGCCAATATCGCGGTCGCACTGGGCGGCATCGTGGTCTGCGGCGCGGTCTACGCAATCATCGGACTGGTCGTGATGGCGAGCGGCACCGGCTGGATCGAACGGCTGATGCCGCCGGTCGTGACCGGCGCCGTGGTCGCGGTGATCGGGCTCAACCTCGCCGCCGTGCCCGTCAAGAACATGGCACCGACCCCGTTCGATGCCTGGATGCAGGCCGTGACCTTCGTGAGCATCGCACTGGTCGCCGTCTTCACGCGCGGCATGACCCGGCGCCTGCTGGTGCTGGTCGGCTTGGTCATCGCAACCTTAGCCTACGCGGTGCTGGCCAACGGATTCGGCTGGGGCAAGCCGATGAGCGGCGACCTGCTGGCCAAGGCCGCCTGGTTCGGCGCTCCCGCTTTCACCGCACCGGTGTTCGATACGCGCGCCATCGTGCTGATCGCACCCGTCGCGCTGATCCTGGTCGCCGAGAATCTCGGCCATCTGCGCGCCGTCAGCGCCATGACCGGCCGCGACATGGACCCGTATGTCGGCCGCGCCTTCCTGGGTGATGGCGTGGCGACCGTGGTGGCGGGCGGTGTCGGCGGTACGGGCGTCACGACCTATGCCGAGAATATCGGCGTCATGGCCGCCACCCGCATCTACTCGACCGCGCTGTTCGTGGTCGCCGGACTATTCGCCGTCCTGCTGGGCTTCTCGCCCAAGTTCGGCGCGCTGATCCACACCATCCCCCTACCGGTGATGGGCGGCGTCAGCATCGTCGTGTTCGGCCTGATCGCAGTGGCCGGCGCCAAGATTTGGGTCGACAACAAGGTGGATTTCACCAATAGCCGAAACCTCATGGTCGCGGCGATCACCCTCGTCCTCGGCACCGGCGACTTCACCCTGAAGTTCGGTGACTTCGCCATGGGCGGCATCGGCACGGCGACCTTCGGGGCGATCCTGCTGAACGCAGTGCTGGGCACCGCCCGACGCTAGAGCCGGGCCGGCTTGCAGAGGCGATCGTCCCTGCCGCTCAGGTAAGGAGCCGATAATGCGATGTGTGGCACTCGCCGAGACCGCACTGGAGCACGACTGAAACAAGGTTCAAGGCGCAGATCAGCACGACGTAGAGTTCCAGAAGGCGCGTCGCTCGCGCAAGCGGTGGCGGTTCGGCGTGCAGTGGAATGCGCGGACCTCCGAATAGCGCGAGGCGAAGCGCCAGAGCCAGAAGCAGGGACACGCCGATCACGACCGACCAGACCGGCATGTGAATGCCGAACACCGCACTACCGACATAGGCGTGACCGGGGCGCGGGACGAGATCGAGCAAGGTCTGCCTCGAGGCGATGATGAGGAGCAACAGGGCAAAGAGCAGGGCGATGCCGCCGCCCCGCTCCGACCGATGTGAGCGAAGTTGATGAAGCAGCCCGAAGCAACAGCCGAACATGGCGACTCGCTGGAGGAGGCACAGCGGGCACGGGATCTCCCCGAAGGCAAACTGCATGACCATCGCGGCGGTGAGAATCGCCGACAGGACAATCGTCAGCAGCAGCAGGATCAGTCGATCCAGCAAGACCAGGGTAGACGGTTCGAGGCGCAGCCCGGGCATTCAGACGATTCCTGCGGGGACGGAGTGCCTCAGCTCGACCTGAAGCCAGGGCATGCGGAAGCCATAGTCGGGGCTGTAGATCTCCCAGAGGAAAATACCGACGGCCAAGACTACGGACAGGAACAGCGACACAAGTGCCGCGCGCGGCAGATGCGATAGACGGAGCAGGAACGCCGTCAGTAGCAGTGCGAATGTGATCGCCATCATTGGGAAGGCCTCCCGTCACACACCGCAGCGAAGGAAATTTACGGGGCGGTCATTCGAACTCGACCAGTTCGGCGCCCTCCGGGACCTGCTCGCCCACGGCGTAGCGCAGGCTCTTCACCGTGCCGTCGGCCGGCGCAGCGAGCGTGTGCTCCATCTTCATCGCCTCGAGCACCAGCAGCGCCTGCCCCTTGCTCACCGTGTCGCCCGCCTTGACGCGCAGGTCGATGATCTTGCCCGGCAGCGGCGCACGGACCATCGCATCGGCCGAGGCCGTCGCCTCGTACTGCGTGACGTCGAGCGGATCGACCAGCCGAAGGCGGCTGCTGCCCCCGTCCATGAAGAGCGTGTAGTCGATGCCGCCGTCGAGGGCGGTCCGCCGCACCACAGTGGCCCGGAATGTGTCCTCGCCCAAGCCGATCGACAGGCGGCCATCACCCAGCCGCTGCACGCGCACCTCGCACGCGCCGCCCGGCAGATCCAGCCGGAAGCCGCCGCCGCGCAGGCGCCGCGCGATCACGGCAATCTCGCGCTCGCCGTCCTTCCAGCGCACTTCCTCATGGCCTTCGTCGAGCAGCCTGAAGCCGTTCTGCGCGTTCCACGGCGACCACGGATCGTCCTCCGCCGGCCTGGAAGCGTCCTGCCATTCGAGCAGGCGCGCCAAGGTGGCGACGGCGAAGGCGCGGTCGTCGGCCGGCGCCGGCTTCGTGAACAGAGACGCGCGATGGCGTTCGATGAAGCCGGTGTCGACTTCGCCGCCCACGAAGGCGGGATGCGAGCACAAGGCCTTCAGCAGCGCCGAATTGGTCGTGACGCCCACCACCTCGGTCTCGCCCATCAGCGCCGCCATGCGCCGCATCGCCGAGGTGCGATCTCGGTCGTGCACGATCACCTTGGCGATCATCGGGTCGTAGAACGGCGTCACCGTGTCGCCCTGGCGCACACCGGTATCGACACGCACATGCGCGCCCTCCTCCGGCAGCTTCAGGTGCACCAGCGTTCCGGTCGACGGCAGGAAATTGCGGGCCGGATCCTCGGCATAGAGCCGGACTTCCACCGCATGCCCGTCGATCCGAAGCTCATCCTGCGTCAGCGGCATCTTCCCGCCGGCCGCCACCATGAGCTGCCACTCGACCAGGTCCTGCCCGGTGATGGCCTCGGTCACGGGATGCTCGACCTGCAGGCGGGTGTTCATCTCCATGAAGAAGAAGGTGCCATCCTGGTCGGCGATGAACTCGACCGTGCCGGCGCCCCGGTAGCCGATGGCCTTGGCCGCCGCGACAGCCGCCTCGCCCATCGCCTTGCGCCGCGCCGGGTCCATGTTCGGGGCCGGTGCTTCCTCGATCACCTTCTGGTGGCGGCGCTGGATCGAGCAATCGCGCTCGAACAGGTAGAGGCAGTCGCTCGCATCGGCGAAGACCTGAATCTCGATGTGCCGCGGCCGCGTCAGGTATTTCTCGACCAGCACATGGTCGTCGGCGAAGGACGCCTTGGCCTCGCGCTTGGCCCCGGCCAGCGCGTCGGCGAATTTCTCGGCGCTCTCGACCACCCTCATGCCCTTGCCGCCACCGCCGGCCGACGCCTTGATCAACACCGGGAAGCCGATCTTCGCGGCCTCGGCCGCCAGCAGCTCCGGCGACTGGTCGTCGCCGTGATAGCCGGGCACCAGCGGCACGCGCGCCTTCTCCATGATCTTCTTGGCTTCGCTCTTGGAGCCCATGGCCCGGATCGAGTCCGCCGGCGGTCCGATGAACACGAGGCCGGCCGCGGCGCAGGCATCGGCAAACCCGGCATTCTCGGAGAGGAACCCGTAGCCCGGATGGATCGCCTGCGCGCCGGTCCGCTTGGCTGCATCGATGATCCGGTCCGCCACGAGATAGCTCTCGCGCGCCGCCGAGGGGCCGATGTGGACGGCCTCATCGGCCATGGCGACGTGCCGCGCATTACGGTCGGCGTCGGAATACACGGCCACCGTCTTGATGCCGAGCCGCTTCGCCGTCTTGATGACCCGGCAGGCGATCTCGCCACGATTGGCGATCAGGATCTTGGAGAACATTGGCACCCTATCTTTTCATCTCCGGCCAGAAGTCTGAGCACGGCGCCTCGATCCAGCGCGTGTCTTCGCCCAGCGCCCGCGCGTAGGCCAACAACGAGATGAATTCGTCGAGCGCCTTACGCGTAACCTGGGGCCGTTCGCGCAGGAACTTCGCCTTTGCCTCTTCCGTAGCCGTCGCCGGCTCTAGCGCCAGCTTCCATGGCATCCAACGGCAATAGGCGGCCGCGCCCTGGGCGCGCGCTTTGGCTCCGTCGGTCTTCCAATACAGGTCAAAGGCGAATGTGCCGGCCAAAACACCGGGCTTGTCGGTCAATGCCTTCCAACCCGAAGCCTGGGCGATGCAATGAGCATGGTGACGATTGATAGCTTCGACAGAACGCCTCCACGGCGCCTCGTCACCCAATCCGCAGAGTTGGACGGCGCCCACAGCCTGGACCAACACACCGCCTACCATCTCCAGTCCTTTGCCGGCCCCGAACAGATCCGCGGTCGACTGCGCCCAGCATGGCGTGGCGAGGAGAAGCGACAGGGCGAGCAGGAAGCGCTTCACGGCGCCCACTTCGGTTTGCGCTTGGCGAGGAAAGCGCTCATGCCTTCGATCGCGTCGTCGGTCGTGCACTGGACGGCGACGTGCTCGCCGATCAGGTCGGCGACCCTGCCGTCGTGCGGCATGGCGTCGATCTCGGTGATCAGCTTCTTGACCAGGGCCTGGACCGAGGGCGCGCCGCGGCGCAGCTCGTCGGCGAGGGCCGCGATCGTGGCGTCGAGCGCGTCGGCCTCGACCACCTGGTCGACCAGGCCGATGCGCAGCGCCGTCGCGGAGTCGAACATGCCGCCGTGCATCAGGAGCTGCCGCGCCATGCGCGGGCCGACCGCCTGGATCAGCACCGGGATGGCAATGCCCGCCAGCAACCCGTTGCGTGCCGAGGTGAGGCCGAAACGCGCCGAGGAGACGGCGACCGCGAAATCACAGGCCAGCATCAGGCCGACGCCGCCGCCCACTGCCGCGCCGTGGACCCGCGCGATCGAGGGCTTCGGGAAATCGTAGATCGCCTGCACCGCTGCCATCATCGAATCGGCGCCGACCTTGCGGGTGATGGCGTCGAGTTCGGGCCAGGTCAGCACCCAATTGAAGTCGCCGCCGGCGCAGAAGACCGGCCCCTCGCTCGCGACAACGAGCACACGCACGGCCTCGTCGGCGGCGAAGCCCTCCACCGCGTCGACGATGGCGCGCGCCGCGTCGCCGTCGAAGGAGTTCATCGCCTTCGGCCGGTTGAGTGTGAGAGTCGCGACGCCGCCCTCGATCTTCGTCAGGATAGGATCGGTCATGGCCGGATCACATCCGGAAGACGCCGAACTTGGTCGGGCCGATCGGCTGGTTCATGGACGCCGACAGCGCGAGGCCCAGTGTCATGCGCGTGTCGACGGGATCCAGGATGCCGTCGTCCCACAGCCGCGCCGTCGCATAATAGGGATGGCCCTCGCGCTCATAGGCCTCGCGGATCGGCTGCTTGAATCTGTCTTCCTCTTCCTTCGACCAGGCGCCGCCCTTGGCTTCGATATTGTCGCGCCGGACCGTGGCCAGCACGCTCGCCGCCTGCTCGCCGCCCATCACCGAGATGCGCGCCGAAGGCCACATCCACAGGAAGCGCGGGCTGTAGGCGCGGCCGCACATGCCGTAATTGCCGGCGCCGTAGCTGCCGCCGACGATCACGGTGAACTTCGGCACGTTCACGGTCGAGACGGCGGTGACCAGCTTGGCGCCGTCGCGCGCGATGCCGCCCGCCTCGTACTTCCGGCCGACCATGAAGCCGGTGATGTTCTGCAGGAACAGCAGCGGAATGCCGCGCTGGCCGCACAGTTCGATGAAGTGGGCCGCCTTCAGCGCCGATTCGTTGAACAGGATGCCGTTGTTGGCGACGATCCCGACCGGATAGCCCCAGATTCGCGCGAAGCCGGTGACGATGGTCGTGCCGTAGAGATGCTTGAACTCGTCGAGTTCGCTGCCGTCGACCAGCCGTGCGATGATCTCGCGGATGTCGTAGGGCGTGCGGGTGTCCATCGGCACGACGCCGTACAGTTCCTCGCCGGCGTATTTCGGATCGCGCGGCGGCAGCAACGACGCCGACAGGGATTTCCTCCAGTTCAGGTTGGCCACGATGCGCCGCGCGATGCCCAGCGCATGGCTGTCGTTCTGGGCATAATGGTCGGCCACGCCCGAGGTGCGGGCATGTACGTCGGCGCCGCCCAGATCCTCGGCGCTCACCACCTCGCCGATCGCGGCCTTCACCAGCGGCGGGCCGGCTAGGAAGATGGTGCCCTGCTTGCGCACGATCACCGTCTCGTCGCTCATCGCCGGCACGTAGGCGCCGCCCGCCGTGCACGAGCCCATCACCACCGCGACCTGCGGGATGCCCTGCGCCGACATGTTGGCCTGGTTGTAGAAGATACGGCCGAAATGGTGCTTGTCGGGGAACACGTCGGGCCATTGCGGCAGGTTGGCGCCGCCGGAGTCCACGAGATAGAGGCAGGGAAGCCGGTTCTCCATCGCCACTTCCTGGGCACGGAGATGCTTCTTCACCGTCATCGGATAATAGGTGCCGCCCTTCACCGTGGCGTCGTTGCAGACGATCACGCATTCGACGCCGCTGACGCGGCCGATACCGGTGATCACGCCCGAGCCCGGCGCCTCGTTGTCGTACATGTCGAGCGCGGCCAGGGGCGACAGTTCCAGGAACGGCGAGCCCGGATCGAGCAGCGCCCGCACCCGCTCACGCGGCAGCAGCTTGCCGCGGGCGACGTGGCGCTTGCGCGAGTCTTCGCCGCCGCCGAGGCGGACCGTGTCGGTGCGGCGACGCAAATCCTCGACCTGCGCCCGCATCGCCTCGGCGTTGCGCTTGAAGGTGTCGGAGCGGGTGTCGATCTGGGAGGAAAGTACAGTCATGCCCGGGCAAACTGCCCGGACCGGTGACGGCGTGCAAGCCGGCGGTTACGGCAGGCGGGACATCGACCGCCAGTGCGCGCCCTGGGCCATGAAGCCCCGCTGGTTGGCGAGGGCGGCCGCGAAATCGGCGTCCTTCTCGGCCAGGTCCTTGACGACGATGTCGGCGTTCTTGCGAAACGCGGCCAGCATGTCCGCCGACCATTCGCGGACGACCACGCCGGACGACTTCAGCTTCTCCAGCGCCAGGCCCTGGACATTGGGGGAGCGGCTCAGCATCCAGGCGATGTTCGCCTGGCAGGCGGTTTCGATCTGCGCCCTCAGCGAAGCCGGCAGGGCCGCCCATTTGTCCTTCCGCATCAGGAAATCGAGCACGGCGGAGGGCTGCTGCCAGCCCGGCAGATAGTAGGGCAGGCCAAGCTTGTCGAAACCGAGGGCCGCATCCATCGCCGGCGTCGACATCTCGCCACCATCCACATTGCCCTGCTGCAGCTTGTAGAAGAACTCGCCCGGCGGCAGCGGCACGGGGATCGCGCCCAGTCGGGCGATCACTTCGGCCGCCAGCTTGCCGTAGCGAAGCCGCTGGCCCTTGAAGTCGGCCACCGTGTTGACCTCGCCGCGGAACCATCCGCCCCCCTTGGGGCCCTGGATGCCGCACGGGATGCCTGTCACACCCAGCTTGTCATAGGCCTCGCGGTGGATGCGGGAGCCATCGCCTTCGAGCATCCAGGAGGCCATATCCTCAGGACCGAGGCCGAACGGGATGGTGGCGAAAATGTTGAAAACTGGCGCCTTGCTGGCGGCATAGCCCGACCAGGTGAAGGCGGCCTCGAGGTCGCCCGAGACGATGGCATCCAGCATGTCGGCGGTCGGCGCGACGCGGCCGGGCTCGACGATCTTGATGGCGAAAGCCCCGGCCGTCATGTGCTTCACGGACCGGGTGAAGGACCGCACGCCCTCTCCCGAGCCCGGCAGGGCGGGGTTGAAGGCAGTTTGCATCTGGATCACGCGCCCGGTCGACGTCGCGGACACGTTTTTTGCCGGCGGCTTGTCCTGAGCGACAGAACCACCCGTCACCGACAGCAGCGCTGCTGCGGCAAAACCAATTAGTTTCAAAAGGTTACGGCGCACGACCGACCATCCGTCGCCCGGCTCCCCCAAAGCTCCCCACGACCGCTTACTGCGGCCTTCACACCACATGATGTTCGCATGCGGAATGCCAGGGAACAAGCGAAAGACGAGCCTTACAAAGCCGCCAAGCCACGACCGATCAGGATGCGCTGGACGTCGCTGGTGCCCTCGTAGATCTGGCAGACGCGAACGTCGCGCCAGATCTTCTCCACCAGGTAGTCGGAAACGTAGCCGTATCCGCCATGGATCTGAATTGCGGCCGAGCACACTTCCTCGGCCATCTCCGATGCATATAGCTTCGCCATTGCGGCCTCGGTGAGGCATGGCTGACCGGCGTCGCGCAAAGTCGCCGCATGCAGGACCATCTGCCGGGCGACGGTGACCTTGGTTGCCATGTCGGCCAGCCGGAACAGGACCGCCTGGTGGTTCACGATCCTGGTGCCGAAAGCCTCGCGTTCCTGCGCGTAGCTGCGTGCGGCCTCGAACGCAGCCCGCGCCATGCCGACCGATTGCGCCGCGATGCCGATGCGCCCGACCGACAGGTTGGCCAGCGCCACGCGATACCCCTCGCCTTCCCCGCCCAGCATCGCATCGGCGCCGACGGCGCAGTCCTCGAAGGCGATCTGGCAGGTGTCGGACGATTTCTGGCCGAGCTTCTTCTCGACCGAGGCAACGCGGTAGCCGGGCGTGTTCGTCGGCACGACGAAGCAGGAGATACCGCGCTTGGACGACGACGGATCGGTGACGGCGAAGACCAGCGCCATGTCGGCGGTGCGGCCCGAGGTGATGAACTGCTTCACCCCGTTCAGCACCCAGCCGTTGCCGCGCTTCTCGGCGCGTGTCTTGAGATTGGAAGCGTCCGAACCAGTGTGCGGCTCGGTCAGACAGAAGGCGCCCAGCATCTCGCCGCGGGCCAGCGGCTTCAGCCACTTCTCCTTCTGCTCGGGCGAGCCGTAGGCCAGCAGCGCCGCGCAGTCGGGCGAGTTGTTGACGCTCATCACCGTGGAAAGCCCGCCGTCGGCCGCCGCGATCTCTTCCAGCGCCAGCACATAGGACACCATGTCGGCGCCGGCCCCGCCCCACTCGGCCGGCACCGTCATGCCCATGAAGCCGAGGCGCCCCATCTGCGCGAGCAACGATCGCGGGATCTCGCCGGCAGCCTCCCAGGCCCGGACATGCGGCAGCACCTGCTCCTGCGCAAAGGCGCGGGCGGTGTCGCGGATGAGTGTCTGTTCTTCGCTGAGCAGCATGGTCACCAGGGCAGTTCGGCGCCGTCGTAGTTGTAGAACCGGCCGTTGTCGGCGGCCTTCAAGCCGTCGATTACCTTCACCATCGCGGGCACGCTCTGGTCGATGGTGAGGGTGGCGCTGCCGCCACCCATGTCGGTCTGCACCCACCCCGGATGGAGCACCACGCAGATCAGGCCCTTGGAGGCCGTGTCCTTGGACAGGCTCTTCCACTCCATGTTCAGCGCCGTCTTGCTGGCGCGGTAGGCGTACCGTGCGCCGTCATTGTGCGTGATGCTGCCCAGCCGGCTGGAGATCGCCACCAGCTTGCGGTCCTTTGAGGCGGCCACATGGTCGACAAAGGCCTCGGCCATCATCAGCGGGGCCAACGCATTCACCTCGAAAGTGTCGCGCCAGACCTTGGGGTCGATGCGGCCGAGGTCGCCAGCCTCGCGGCCCGCCACGCCGGCATTGCAGATCAGCACGTCGATCGCCTCGCCCTCGAGTTTGGCCGCCAGCGCCTTCACCGCGTCGTAGTCCGTGACCTCGAGCTTGTGGGCATGGATGTCGCCCTTCACACCACCCAGCGCGTCCGGCGAGCGGGCGCAGGCGTGCACCTTCCAGCCCTTGGCCGCGTACTGCTTGACGAAGTCGAGTCCCAGGCCGCGGGCGGCGCCGGTGATCAGAACTGTACCCATCGCCTGCTCTCCTTCGCCTTTACCGGCGGGTCGACATCATCCGTGCACGCTGGCGCTGCCAGTCCCGATCCTTGATGGACTGGCGCTTGTCATGGGCCTGCTTGCCGGTGGCCAGCGCGATCTCGATCTTCGCCCGGCCGCGCGGATTGAAATAGACCTGCAGCGGGACGACGGTGCGGCCCTCGCGCTGGATCGCCCCGATCAGCTTGTTGATCTGGCCGCGATGCAGCAGCAGCTTCCGTGCGCGGCGCGGCTCATGATTGTTGCGGTTGCCAGCGGCATAGATCGGGATGTTGGCATTGACCAGCCAAGCCTCTCCGCCCTCCTCCGTCACGTAGGATTCGGCGATCGTGCTGCGACCGCCGCGCAGCGACTTCACCTCGGTGCCGGTCAGCGCCAGACCGGCCTCGAAGGTTTCCTCGATGAAGTAGTTGTGCCGCGCCTTGCGGTTCTGGGCCACAACGGTGCGGTCCAGTTCCGGTTTCTTGGCCACAGGACTCTCGGGGGTTCGGGGAACTCGGGTTCTAGTTGATCAGGCCCGCGTGGACCATGGCCTCGCGCACCGCCTTCTTGCTGCTCTCGGCGATCGGCACCATCGGCAGGCGCATCTCGGCGCTGCATTGGCCGATCAGCTCGGCGGCGAACTTCACCGGACCGGGGCTGGTCTCGCAGAACATCGCCTTGTGCAGCGGCATCAGCCGGTCCTGCAGTTCGAACGCCTTGTCGAGGTCGCGCTTCTTCCATGCATCGTGCATGTCGCCGCACAGGCGCGGCGCCACGTTGGCCGTGACGGAGATACAGCCGTCGCCGCCCTGGGCCAGGAAGCCCAGCGCGCTGGCATCCTCGCCGGAGAGTTGCACGAATCCCTTCTTCGCCTTGAGCCGGGTCAGCGTCGGGCGGGCCATGTCGTAGCTGGCGTCCTTGATGCCAACGATGTTCTTCACCTCCGACAGCCGGATCACGGTCTCGACCTGCATGTCGCCACCGGTGCGGGGCGGCACGTTGTAGAGCAGGATCGGGATGTCGACGGCCTCGGCCACCGCCTTGAAATGCTGGAACAGGCCTTCCTGGGTCGGCTTGTTGTAATAGGGCACGACCAGCATGGCAGCGTCGGCGCCGACCTTCTTGGCATGCTGGGTGAGTTCGATCGCCTCGGCGGTCGAGTTCGAGCCAGTGCCGGCGATCACCGGCACACCCGACCCCTTGGCCGCGCTGATGCAGATTTCGATGACGCGCTTGTGCTCTTCCATCGAGAGGGTCGGCGATTCGCCGGTGGTGCCGCAGGGAACGAGCCCGTCGGTGCCTTCCTTGATCTGCCAGGCCACGAACTTCTCGAATCCCTTCTCGTCCACCGATCCGTTCTTGAACGGCGTAATCAGCGCAACGAGCGATCCGGTGAACATGGCTTCCTCCGATTTTCCCTTAGCAATTCACCTTTTTAAGCCTCGGGGTTTGGCGCTGCAAGCCGAGCAACTTGCCATTGTGATGCCGCAACTCCCTGCCTACGATTCCTGGCGTGAAAAACAACAAATCCCCCCTCATCTTGCTGGCGGCCCTTCTTGTGGCCAGCCCCGCCCTGGCCCAGACGGCGGCACCGACCACCGGCGTTCGGCGGCTTCCCGCCGATGCCGGCAAGGCGCCAGCCGCGTCTCCGTCGGCACCTTCCGTGCAGGACGGCAACACCGCGCCCGTCGCGACACCTCCTGCGGAATCCCAGCCCGCCACTGCCGCGAGGCCGTTGAACGCCGCCGAGGCTGCGGCCTTCGTCGCCGCCCTGAAGGCGATCGACGAGAATCGCTGGGCTGACGCACGCGCCGCCGTCGCCAACTTCCGCCATACCCTGCTCGATCGCTACGTCGCCTGGAGCGTCCTGCGGGCGGCGCCCCGCACGGAGGCGAGCTTCGCAGACACCTGGCGTTTCCTGCGCGAGCAGCCCGACTGGCCCGAGCCCGAGGTGCTGCGCCGCCAGGCCGAGGAGCGGATCGGCCCCGAGACGCCGGCGACCGAGGTCGTCCGATATTTCACCGCCTTCCCGCCCCTCACCAGCACCGGCCACATGCGCCGGCTGGAAGCGGCCAGCACGGCGGCGCCCGGAGAGGTCGCCCGCTTCGCGCGGGACACCTGGCAGAACGCGACCCTGCGCGGCTCCGACGAGAACGATTTCCTCAATCGCTACGCCCAGCTCCTGACAGGTCCCGACCAGATCGCGCGCTTCGACCGCATCTTCCGCGAGGGTCGCCATCAGGTCGCGCGCGATCTCGTGCCGAAGCTGCCGCCCGACTACCAGCCCGTCGCCAACGCCCGTCTTGCCATGGCCGCAAAGGCGGCCGATGCCGGCGCGTTGCTCAAGGCCCTGTCGCCCGCGCGCCTCAACGAGCCTCAGCTGCGCTTGGAGCGCATGCAATGGATCAGGCGCACCGGCACGCTCGACGAGGCCAAGGCCGCCCTTTCGGGAAACATTCCCAACCAGACCGATGCCTGGTGGAACGAGCGCAACGTCGTCGTGCGCGACCTGCTTGCCGCCAACCGGCCGGCCGACGCCTATGCCGTCGCGGCCAACCACGGCCTGACCAAGGGCGTTGCCTTTGCCGAGGGAGAATTCCTCGCGGGCTGGATCGCGCTGCGCCAGCTCAAGAAGCCCGCCGACGCGCTGAAGCATTTCTCGACGCTGTACGACGGCGTCTCGACCGACATCTCGAAGAGCCGCGGAGCCTACTGGCTGGCGCGTACCTACGAGGCGGCGAAGCAGACCAAGGACGCGAACGACTGGTATGCGCGCGCCGCCGGCTTCGGTCAGACCTTCTACGGCCAACTGGCCGCCAGGAAACTTCCCGGTGCAAGCGCCAGGCTGCCGGTCGATCCCGTGCCCACCGCCGCCGAGCAACAGGCGCTGGCCGGTCGGGAGCTGGCGACCATGGCGCGCTATCTCGGACAAGCCGGTGACTACGACCGCGCGCGCCCCTTCCTCCTGCGCCTCGCCCGCGCGATCACGGCGCCGGGCGAAGTGGCATTGCTGTCGCAACTCGCACTTGAGCTCAAGCGGCCCGACGTCGGCCTCACCGTGGCGCGCCGCGGCGCGGAAAACGGCGTCGTGCTGTTCGACGCGGCCTTCCCGATCGTCGATCTCGGCCCCACCGGTGCGGTCGAGCGCTCGCTGGCCCTCGCGCTCACCAAGCAGGAAAGTTCCTTCAATGCCGGCGCCGTCTCGAGTTCCGGCGCGCTCGGCCTGATGCAGCTTCTGCCCGGCACGGCCCGTGACGTCGCGGGCCGCCTCAACGTGCCGTTCATCCAGGACAAGCTGACGCGCGATCCCGCCTACAACGTCCAGCTCGGCAGCCAGTATCTCGGCGAGATGCTGCAGCGCTTCGGTGGCTCCTACGAGATCGCGGCGGCCGCCTACAATGCCGGCCCCAACCGCGTGGCGCGCTGGCTCGAAGCGGGCAACGACCCGCGAACGGGGAAGGTCGACATGGTCGACTGGATCGAGATGATCCCGTTCCGCGAGACCCGCAACTACGTGCAGCGCATCATGGAAGGCGTGAACGTTTACCGTGAACGCCTGAACGGCCAGTTCAGGAGTGTTCCGCCGGCGACGGGACGGTCGTAGGTCAAGGGCGCTTCGCCGGAAACGTCCGGCCTGGGATGGCGTTGATCTGCCTCAAAGGCCGCCGTCCCATTCGACTGCATCGTGAATTGAATGCGAGGTACGTCATGACCGATACCCTGCTCGTCGCCTGTCCCAGCTGCAGCACGCTGAACCGCTTTCCCCGGGTGAAACTGGATGCAGGAAGCGCCGGCAAATGCGGCCAGTGCGGCGCTCCGCTTTTCGACGCTCATCCCGTCACCCTCGAAGCCGGCAACTTCGAAGCTCATGCCGGCAAGGCTGATCTGCCGCTGTTGGTGGACTTCTGGGCGCCGTGGTGCGGCCCCTGCAAAGCCATGGCGCCGCAATTCGAAAAGGCGGCAGCACGCCTCGAACCCGCCGTCCGCCTGGCCAAGGTGAACACGGACGATCAGCAGGAACTCGCGCAACGGTTCGGTATCCAGGGCATCCCGACGATGATCCTGTTCCGCCACGGAAAGGAAGTCGCCCGGCAGTCGGGAGCCATGGACGCAGGCACCATCGAACGCTGGACGCTCGACGCGCTTGTCAGGTGATGACGCTGCGGCCGAGCTGCCGAAACATGCCTGCAGCTATCCCGCGATGCGCTCGACGACTGCGGCCGGCAGCGGCCCCTTTGTCACCGCCGCGATCGCCTCTTCGAGGTGCTGGATGGTCGAATAGCCGACCAGCATCGTCGACACGTTCGGGTGCGAGATCACGAAGCGTTCGCCGAGTTCGGTGAGGCTGCCCGCAGCGCCTTCCTTGACGAGCGGTTCGAGTTGCCGGGCGCGCGCCACGTCGCCCGCGAAGTCCGGGGCCGAACCGATCGGCGGGACCTGCTGCTGCGCCAGCGGATGACGGTCGGTGGTCCCGGCGAGCGCGCCCCCCGCCAGGGCGCGTATAATAATCGTGCCCATGTCGGCGGTCCTGGCGCGGTCGAGCAGGCGGCCATAGTCGAGGCCGGGGATGCCCTTGGGCATCGGGCCGCCGGCGCTGGGGTTCAACGCGTTGTAGACGACCTGCACCGTGTCGAAGAGCTTGGAGTCGACGGCCTTCAGGAGCGCGGCGGGTTCGCCCACGCCGCTGAAGCCTATGAAGCGCGTCTTGCCCTGCTTGCGCAGCTTCTCCAGGGCAGGCACCACCTCGTTCAACGCGATCTCGACATCTAGATTGTCGCCGCCATCGCTGGTCGTCAGCGGATTGTGGAGTTGCAGCAGGTCGACATGGTCGCGGCCCATGCGCCTCAGGCTCTCCTCGGTCGACCGGGTGACGAGGCCCGCGACGTCGGCGCGATCCGCGGCTGTCAGCCGGAACTTGGTGCCGACGACGACATCGGCCTTCAACGTCTTCAGCACACGACCGAGGTTCTTCTCAGATTCGCCATCGCCGTATTTCGCGGCCGTGTCGAAATAGTTGACACCGGCCTCGATCGCCCGCGCCACGGCGCGCTCCTGGTCGTTCGCCGCGCCCTTGGTGAAAAGGCCGCCCACCGCGCCGGCGCCATAGCCCAGCACCGAGACTTCGAGGCCCGTCCGGCCAAGCCTGCGCTTCTGCATCTCTTCCTCCCGTGTGTCAGCCGTCGACGCGCACCTGGCTCGTCTCGTTGTCCACCACGACATGGTTGTCATAGTAGGTGACGGTGGGTTTGGCGCCGAACGCCTTCTCCATGCGCGTCTCCCATTCCGGCGTGTACCAGGAACGCGCGGCCGCCTCCGATTCCCACAGGTAGACACCGCCGCCGCCCGCCTCGCCGTTCAGATAGTATTTTCGCAACAGACCCTTGGCGCCCAGCGCGGTGTACGTGAGTGCGGACTTCCGCGCGGCCTCGACGGCTGCTTCCCGCGGCCGCTTGGACATGGGGATTTGAACGATGGCGACGAACATGCTTGGTAGCCTACGGTCTACGTCCCCGTGGAGCAATTGAATGGGCGCCCCTCTGCCCCGCATCGAAATGTGCGTCTTCGACGCCTACGGCACGCTGTTCGACTTCAATTCCGCCGTGGCGCGGCATCGCGCAGCCGTCGGGCCTTCTACCGACACGCTGTCGGAGATGTGGCGCCAGAAGCAGATCCAGTACACCTGGCTGCGCAATGCCATGGGCACATATGCGCCGTTCTGGCAGGTGACGGGCGAAGCGCTCGATCATTGCCTTGCTGCGCACCGCATTGCCGACCCAGCGGTGCGCGAGAAGCTGATGGGCTCCTACCTGGCGCTCGATCCTTTCCCTGAAGCTCCCGGCATGCTGGCCTGCCTGTCACGCGCCGGCATGCGGAGCGCGATCCTGTCCAATGGCAATCCCGGCATGCTCGATCCGATGGTCGCGGCCTCCGGGCTCGCCGACCGGTTCGAGGTGGTGCTGAGCGTCGACGAGGTCGGCGTGTTCAAGCCAGACCCGCGCGTCTATCGCCTCGTCGAGACACGCTGCGGCGTGCCTCCCGACAAAGTGTGCTTCCTTTCGTCGAACTGCTGGGACGCCCACGGCGCCGCGCAGTTCGGCTTCCGTACTGTCTGGGTGAACCGCAGCGGCGCGCCCGACGACAGGCTGCCGGGCGCGCTGGCGGCCCAGATACGCGACCTTTCCGACCTCCCCGACCTGATTGGTGTTCCACGATGAGTACGCTTCCCACTTTCGCCGACGTCCAGGCCGCGGCCCGCCGCCTCGAAGGCGTGACTCTCCGCACGCCGCTGCTCGAGAACGAACGCGTCAACCGAAGACTGGGTGGCCGGCTGTTCCTCAAGGCCGAGTGCCTGCAGCGCACCGGGTCGTTCAAGCTGCGTGGCGCCTACAATTTCCTCGCCTCGATGACCAAGGCCGATCGCGACAAGGGCGTCGTCGGCTGGTCGTCGGGCAATCATGCGCAAGGGCTGGCCGAAGCGGCGCGCCTGCTGGGCGTCAAGGCCACCATCGTGATGCCGGCCGACGCGCCCGCGCTCAAGGTCGCCAATACGCGGGCGAGCGGCGCCGAGGTCGTTCTCTACGACCGCGTGAAGGACAGTCGCGAGGAGATCGGCCAGGGGATCGCCGCCAGGACGGGCGCCACCATCGTACCGCCCTATGACCATCCCTGGATCCTGACCGGCCAGGGCACCGCGGGCATCGAGATCGCCGAACAGGCCAAGGCCATCGGAGTAACGCTCGACGCCGTCGCGACCCCCTGCTCCGGCGGCGGGCTGGCGACAGGCGTTGCGCTGGGCGTCAGGGGCATCAGCCCGACGACCACCGTTCATGCCGGCGAGCCCGCCGGGTTCGACGATCTCGCCCGCTCGCTGGCATCGGGAACGAAGCAGAAGAACGAAAAGCTCTCGGGTTCGATCTGCGACGCGCTGCTGGCGCCGACGCCGGGCGACGTCACCTTTCCGCTGGCGCAGAAGGTGCTCGGACCGGGCCTCGTCGTGACGGACGAGGAGGTGCTGGACGCAATGGAACTGGCCTTCCGCGAGTTCAAGCTGGTGGTCGAACCGGGCGGCGCGGTGGCGCTGGCCGCCGCACTTACGGGCAGGTTGCCTGTGAAGGATCGCGTCGTCGCCGTCGTCTGCTCGGGTGGCAATGTCGACCACGCGACTTTCAAGCGGGCGCTCGATCGCGCGGGCCGCAACAGTCCATGAGGATATCGCGGCGCAACCGCCGCGAATGGCGGGTCATCTTCTGGATCAGCTTGATCAGTGCGGCGATCAGCGCCTATTTCGGCCAGGCCGTGGCGCCGGCTGACGAGCCGCCGATGCGGGGCGCTCTGCAGGGCGTCCTCACCTCCTTTCTGATCGGCACGCCGATCATATTCTTCGAGGTGCGACGGGCGCGCATCGATGCGCTGGGCTGGATGCGGCGCCTGCCGCTCGCCGGCTACTTCCTCGTCAAGGTCATGTTCTACTGTGTCGTCATCCTTGCCGGCCTGATCCTGTCGCGCCTGCTGATGTCGATCGGAACGTCCCAGCCCGTCGTCTTCGATTCGGTCTTTCGCAATTCGATCCTGTTCTCCGTCGGCATGTCGGTGGTGGGCAACCTCGTCGTGGAGACGGGACGCCTGCTCGGCTTCGGCACGCTGAAGAACCTGCTGATCGGACGCTACGCCCGCCCCAGACAGGAACAGAAGGCCTTCCTTCTGATCGACATGAAGGATTCGACGGGGCTTGCGGAGAAGCTCGGCGCGATCCGCTTCCACGAGTTGCTCAACGCCTTCTTCCGAGACATCGCCGACGCCGCACTGGAATGCGACGCGGAGATCCACAAATACGTCGGCGACGAGGCGATCCTGACATGGCCTGCCGGCCCCGCGCTGAACGAGGGCGACTGTCTCACCTGCCCGTTCCTCGCCCGCGACTTCATGGTCCGCAACGCAGCGCGTTACCGCGACAGGTTCGGCATCGTCCCCGAGTTCCGGGCAGCCCTTCATTGCGGGGAGATCGTCGCCGGCGAGATCGGCGATGTGCGCCGCGAGGTTGCCTATGTCGGCGACACGCTGAACGTCGCCGCGCGACTGCTCGAGGCCTCAAAGACCCTTCGCCGCGACGTGCTGGTCTCGGCAGAATTGCTGGCGCTCGTTCGACTTCCTTCCGGATTGCAGGCCGAGCCTTTGCCGACCCTGTCGATCCGAGGCCGCGACGCGCCGCTGGCGATCGCCGCGCTATCGCTGCGCGTCGGCCAGGATCAGGTCTGAGGCCTTCTCGCCGATCATCATGCAGGCGGCATTGGTGTTGCCCGACACCAGCGTCGGCATCACGGACGCATCGGCGACGCGCAAGCCCTTGATCCCATGCACCCTGAGCTGAGGATCGACCACCGAGAGAGCGTCGTGCCCCATGCGGCAGGTGCCGACCGGGTGATAGGCCGACTGGCCCTCCCGTCGCGCATAGTCGAGGAAATCCTCGTCCGACCAGACCTCGACTCCCGGCAGCATTTCGTCGGTGATGATGCGGCCCAGTGCCGAGCTGCGCGCCAATAGCCGCTCGAACTTTCCGGCGGCGATGACCGCCTGCCGGTCGGTCTCGGTCGACAGGTAATTGGCCACGATCGCCGGGGGCGTCGCGGCGTCGCGCGAAGTGATCCGGATGTGACCGCGGCTCTCGGGGCGAGACTGGTTGGCGAGGATCGTAAAGCCGGAAAAGGGATGCGGCCCTTCGTCCATGCGATCGACCGACCAGGGGAAGAAATGGATCTGGGTGTCGGGCTCCGCGGACTGCGGCAGGAGCTTCACGAAGGCGCCTGCGAAGGCCGGCATCGCCGTAAGCGGCCCGACCCGCGCCAGGGCATAGAGGAACGCGGCGCTTAGGCGCCGGGGGAACGTGCTGAAGTCGTCGTTCAGCGACAGCCGCCACCATGTCTTGTAGGTCGAGCGGACGCAGAAATGATCCTGCAGGTCCTCCCCCACGCCCGGCAGGTCGCGGACGACGGGAATGCCAAGCGACGAGAGATGGGCGCCGGCACCGATGCCCGAGAGCTGGAGGATCTGCGGCGAGCCCACGGCGCCGGCGCTCAGGATGACCTCGCGCCGCGCCCGCGCGATCCGGCTCCTGCCGCGATCGCTGAAGGCGATGCCAACGGCGCGGCCGCCCTCGATCAACACGCGTTCGACGAGAGCCCTGGTCACGACCTTGCAGTTGGCGCGGCGACGGGCGGGCGCGATATAGGCTCGCCTCGTCGAATTGCGCCGGCCATCGCTCGCCGTCGCGTGATAGTAGCCGGCACCGATCTGCTCGGGGCCGTTGAAGTCGTCGTTAGAATCGAGACCGACCTCGGTGCAGGCCGCGAGGAAGGTGTCGCCCAGCTCGTTGGAATAATCCTTTTGGGTGATCTTCACCGGCCCGCTGCCGCCGCGAAGTGCGGTTTCGCCGTCCGCGTACCCTTCGAGGCGCCGAAAATACGGCAGGCAGTCCTCGAACGACCAACCCTCGTTGCCCATCTGGCGCCACTGGTCGTAATCGGAGGCTAGCCCGCGGACGTAGACCATGCCGTTGATGGCGCTGGAGCCGCCGATCACCTTGCCGCGTGGCCAGTAGATACGGCGGCCCCCCAACTCGGGCTCGGCCTGGGTCCGGAATTTCCAGTTCACGGCCGGGTCGAGGAAGGTTTTGGCGAAACCCGCCGGAATCGACAGCCAGGGGCTCTTAGCGTCGGGGCCAGCTTCGAGCAGCAGGACGGAATAACGTCCCCCCGCTGTCAGCCGGTCGACGATCGGGCCGCCGGAGGACCCCGCCCCTACGACGACGAAATCGAACTCATCCATCCTTGTGCTTGCTAGGCGACTTCAGCCACGCGAGCAAGCTGCCGAGGATGCCTTTGGGGAGGAAGATGATGAACAGGACCAGCAGGACGCCGTAGACCAGATTGTCCCAGCCCACCGCCTTCGTCCCGAAGCCGATGCGCAGCACCTCGGCCAGCAGGATCGTGATGACGGCGCCGACGGTCGGTCCCAGCGCCACGTAGATGCCCCCCACGACGGCCGCGAAGACCATCTGCAGGGAGACTGCGATTCCACTCACCGTGTCGGGCGAGATGAACATCTGGTACTGGCCATAGAGGGCTCCGGCCATCGCGGTCATGACGGCGCTGAGCACGGTTATGCGCAATTTCTCGGCCGTCACGTTGACGCCCGCCGCGGCGGCAGCGTCCTCGTCCTCCGAGATCGCCTCCATGGCGTAGCGGCTCATGCTGCGGTCGATCCAGTACCAGATCGCAAGGCCCCCGGCCCAGATCCCGAGGGCGATCAGGTACCAGACGACCTTGTCGTCGAACTGCAGGGCCAGGATATGGCTCCCCTTGGTCCGCTCCGGCGTGTAGCCCAGCGAGCCGCCGGTATAGTCGCGGGTGGCGATGATGATCTGCAGCACGATGCCCGAGAGGGCCAGGGTCACCAGCGCGAAATAATGGCCGGTGATGCGGAAGCGGAAGCAGGGATAGGCAACGACCAGCGCCAGGGCGCCGGCGCACAGCATGGCCGCCGGGATGCCGATCCAGGGCGAGACACCGAGATGGTTCCACAACAGCGCCGTGACATAGGCGCCGACACCCATGAATCCGCCGTGACCGAGCGACACCAGGCCGAACCGTCCCATCATCGACCACGATGTGTAGGCGAACGACCAGATGAGGATCAGCACCAGGATGTGCAGATGGTAAGGGTCGCGGTACACGAAGGGCAGCGCGACAAGCGCCGCCAGGCCGATGCCCCAGGCCAGTTGCTTGCTCATGAGCGCTTCGCCAGCAGGCCGGCGGGGCGGATGAACATCATGACGATGAAGAACGCGAAGGCGAGCACGTAGCCCCATTCGAGGTCGGAGAAGAGGCCGCCGAGCGAGATGATCTCGGCGAACAGGAAGGCCGCCACGAAGCCGCCCACGAAGTTGCCCAGCCCGCCCAGCACGCAGATCAGGAACGTGATCGGGCCAAACGACAGGCCGACGAAGGGATGGACGTCGTACTGCAGCACCAGCAGGCAGGCCGCGAGGCCCGCGAGGCCGCCGCCCAGCGCCGAGGTGACGAGGTAGATCTTCTTCGTATCGACGCCCATCAGCGCCATGATCTGTCGGTCCTGGGCGATCGCGCGGATCGCCGTGCCGGTGTAGGTCCGCGTCATGAAGAGGTAGACCGCGACCATGCCGATCAGCGCCGCGCAGAAGGCCAGCAGGCGGGCGTAGCTGAAGTGCATCTCGCCCAGCGCCAGCACCGGCAGGCGAATGCCAAGATTGCGGAAGTCGATGCCGAAGGCCACGGTGGCGAAGCTCTGCAGCACGAACAGCACGCCGCCGGTGGCGAGGAGCTGGTTGATCGGCGGCGCCGAGAGCAGCGGCTCGATCACGAGGAAATGCAGCGCTGCTCCCATTGCGGCGACCAGCAGGATGCAGATCGGCGCGGCGATCCAGTACGGCAGGCCATAGACGGAGAACAGGTAGTACATGCCGTACATGCCGATCATGACCAGCTCGGCGTAGCAGATCCACGTCACGTCGATGACGCCGAAGATCAGGTTCAGTCCGAGTGCCAGCAGCGCCAGCACGCCTCCCAGCAGGATGCCGTTGACCAGCGCCTCGAGCAGGTAGATGTCGAAAATTTCCATCATCGCTTCACCTAAACACCGAGATACGCCTGACGGATCGAGTCATCGGCCAGCAGGTCGGCCGAGGCGCCCGAGGCGCGGATCGATCCGGCCTCCAGGAGATAGGCCCGGTCGACGACCTGCAGCACCTGCTGCACGTTCTGCTCGACGATGAGCACCGTGAGGCCGCCGGCCCTGATTCGCTTCACCAGCTCGAAGACCTGCTGCACCACGACCGGCGCGAGGCCGGCCGACGGCTCGTCGAGCAGTAGCAGCTTGGGATCGCTCATCAGCGCGCGGCCGATCGCGCACATCTGCTGCTCGCCGCCCGACATGGTGCCGGCCATCTGGTTGCGACGCTCCTTCATGCGCGGGAACAGGTCGAACACGAAGTCCATGCGCTCGCGATAGCGCGCCCGTGCCTCGGGCATGAAGGCACCCATGCGCAGATTGTCCTCGACGCTGAGGCGCGGAAACAGGCGCCGGTTCTCCGGCACGTGCGCGATGCCGAGGCTGACGATCCGGTGCGCCGGCGTCGTCAGCACGTCGGTTCCCTGCATGCTGATCGATCCCTTGGTCGGACGAATCAGGCCGGAGATGACGCGCATCAGGGTCGTCTTGCCAGCACCGTTGGGGCCGATGACCCCCACCGCCTCCCCGGCCTTGACGTCGAGGTCAACGCCGAACAGCGCCTGGAACCTTCCGTAGCCGGCGTCGATCGATCTCAGTTCGAGCATGGTCTCGGCCCCCGTCAGCGGCTGGCCGGAGCGCCGCTCGCGGCGGCGGCCGCCGCGGCCGTGGCCTGCGTGGCATGCGCGTCGGTGCCGAGATAGACCTCGATGACACGGGGATCGTGCGACACCGCGCTCGGCAGGCCCTCGGAAATCTTCTCGCCGTGGTCCAGCACCATGACCCGGTCGACGACGCGCATCAGCACGCCCATGATGTGCTCGACCCAGATGATGGTGATGCCGAGCTCGGTGCGGATCTTGCGCAGCATCTCGGCCGCCTGATCCATCTCGGCCTCGTCGAGCCCACCCAGGCTCTCGTCGGCCAGCAGGAGCTTCGGTCCCGTGGCGATCGCCTTGGCAAGCTCCAGCTTCTTGAGCCCCGCCGCCCCCAGACCGTCGACGCTGGCCTGACGATCGGTCGGCAGGCCGACCATGGCAAGCGCCCGCTCGGCGGCTTCCCCCGCCTTCGCGCGGCTATGGCTGCCCTGACCGTAATATCCCGCCAGCGCCACGTTCTCGAAGATGGTGAGGCGGCGGAAGGGGCGCGGAATCTGGAAGGTGCGCCCGATGCCGCTGTTGATGATGCGGTGCGACGGCAGGCCCGCGATCTCGGTGCCGGCGAACCTGATCGATCCCGCGCTGGGCGCGAACGTGCCCGACAGCATGTTGAAGATCGTGCTCTTGCCCGAGCCGTTGGGACCGATCAGGCCGAGAATCTCGCCCTGATCGACCTTGAACGACACATTGTTCACGGCGGTGAAGCCGCCGAAACGCTTTACCAAGCCCTCTACGACCAGCACGGCCCGCCCTCGTTCGTTGCGGCCGCGGCCTACTGGTTGCTGAAGCCGGAAGTCTTGGGAAGCGGCAGCACCGGCTCGCGCTGCTGCTGGCTCTTCGGCCAGACGACATAGGACTTGTCGTCGACGTACTGGATGATGACCGGGAAGGACCGCTCGTTCTGGCCGGCGATCGGCGAACCTTCGCCCGCGAACTTGACGCCGAAGCCCAGCATCGTGCCGCCTTCCGGCAGGTCGACCTCGAGCGCAGCCTTGCGCAGCGCGTCGGGATCGACGCCGCCATGCTTCTTGATGGCGCGGGGCAGGACCTCGGTGAAGAACACGTAGGCGTTTGAAGCGGCGATGCCGACATGCGCCGAACGAATGGCCACGCCCGGCTTGATCTTGTCGAACTCCTCGCCGACCATCTTGATCACGGGCGGCAGCTTGGGATCGAGCGTCGCCTGGTTGGCGAGCCAGATCGAGATCGGGTCGATGTTGAACACGTAGTTCACGTCGTTGCCCATGCCGTCCTTGAGCTTCTCGTAGACGCCGTATCCCGCGCCATGACCGACCAGCGCACCGAACTTCAGGCCCTGCTCGCGCGCCTGGCGGGCGAACAGCGTGATGTCCGGATTGTAGCCGGTATGGAAGATCACGTCGGGACGGGCGCGCTTCAGCTTCGTCACCAGCGCCGACAGGTCGGGCGCGGTCGCCGAATACCCTTCCTTCATGACGATGTTGAAGCCGGCCTTCTTCGATCCCGCCTCGTTGCCCTTGGAAACGTCGACGCCGTAGGAACCGTCCTCATGGATGATCGCCACGCGCATGTCCTTCGGCTCCTTGCCGAACTTCGACTTGGCGTTCTTCTCGATCATGTCCGCGGCCATCAGGCCGAACTGCTGGCCGGAAGCCTGCGGACGGAACGTGTATTTCAGGTTCTTGTTCTCGACCACGCCGGTGGAGATGCAGGTCGTGATCCACATGAAATTCTTGAGCTGCTCGACGCGCGCCGCGACGGGCACGCATTGCGCCGAGGAGAAGAACCCCATCACGAGGTTGACCTTCTCCTGCTCGATCAGGCGCACGGCCTCGTTGATTGCGACGTCGGGCTTGCTCTGCGCGTCGGCGTAGACAGCCTCGATCTTGTAGCCCTCGACGCCGCCCTGCTTGATGAAGTTGTCGATCATGATCTTGGCGCCGGTGTAGTTCAGCTCCGAGCCGCCACCGGCCAGCGGGCCGGTCAGGTCGTAGATGACGCCGATCTTGATCTTCTTTTCTTGGGCCTGGGCGGAAACCGCCATGCCCAACGCCGCGACAGCGGCAACCGCGCCACCCAGCAGGCGCACAGCCTTGTGCTTGAGCATATCCCTCTCCCTTGAATTTCTAATATTTGTTGCGCGCATCACAAAGTGCGCGAGAGGTTCTGTCAAGCGTTTCGCGTCAGCGGCCTTCTCCCGGCGTCAGGATGTCGAACATCATTCCCGTCGGCGGATCCATCATCGCGAACAGCGCGCCGAGCTTCGGAATCTCTCCTTCGAGTTTCAGTGCGCCGCTCGCCAGCGCATCGGGAATTGTGAGCTTGCGCATCACGATTGCGTCCATCGTCGCCCGCTTCGTGGTGACGGAGACGTCGGCATCGGCAGCCGTCTCTCCCATGCGGTGGGTCAGGGTGCTGTGCTTCAGCGTCAGCCGGAGAGTTTCGTTGCGATCGGTGAACCGCCAGTTGACCACCAGCGACTGGCCCGCGGCCTTCGCCGCATCGAGACGGATCGCCATCAGGTCGAAGAAGACGTCGCTCGAGAGGCCGGCCAGTGTATCGGCGCCCATGCCGGGACGCACCGGCATCTGGAAGACGCCGTGGCGAAGTTCCTGCGCGCCGTAGAGGAAGGCGTTGCGCCAGGTCGCCGACTCGGCCTGGTAGCCCATCTGCTCAAGGGCATCGGCGCAGAGCGCGCGGGCCTCCTTGTTGTTCGGTTCGGCGTAGACGACCTCCTTCATCACCTGGGCGACCCAACGGAACTCGCCCCTGCCGAAGTCCGCCCGCGCCTTCTCGATCACCGCGGCTGCACCGCCCATATACTCGACGAACTTCGCGGCGGCCGGCGCCGGCGGCAGCGGATGCAGGTTGCACGGGTTGCCGTCGTACCAGGAGAGATAGCGCTGGTAGACCGCCTTCACATTGTGGCTGACCGATCCGTAGTAGCCGCGCACCGACCAGCGCTCGGCGAGGCCCGGCGGCAGGTCGATCACCTCGGCGATCTCGGCCGGACGCCAGCCGCGGTTCATGTAGCGCAGCGTCTGGTCGTGGATGTGTTTGTACAGGTCCCTTTGCGCCTCGAGGTAGTCAATGATCTTCGCATTGTCCCAGGTCGGCCAGTGATGCTGGCCGATCAACACCTTAGTCCTGGGTCCGTACATCGCGATGGCGTCGCCGATATACTTGGCCCAGACCCGCGGATCGCGCGCCACGGCGCCGCGCAGCGGGATGAAGTTGTGCAGCAGAGGGCAGGCGTTCTCCGCCATGTTGAGCACCCCGAGCTGCGGATAAAACATGTGCATTTCGGCCGGAGCCTCGGTCTCCGGCGCCAGCTGGAAGACGATCTCTATACCGTCGATCGTGTGCGTCTCGACCGCCTTGGCGATGGACTGCGTCGGCGCGATCAGGCCGGGAGTTCCGCGTGCGACGCTCTTGCCGAGACCGGCATCGACCTGACCGCGCGCACCGCGCGGCAGCATCGTACCGAACTGGAACTGCGCGCGCCGCGACATCGGCACCCCTGCCAGCACGTTCTCGCCGGAAATGGCCTCCATGAAGCCGGCCGGCGCGATCACCTTGACCTTGCCGGCCTTCACGTCGGCTTCGTCGACCACACCGCGCACGCCGCCGTAGTGATCGATATGGCTGTGGGTGTAGATCACCGCGACCACGGGCTTGCGCGGCCGGTGGGCATGGTAGAGTTCGAGCGCCGCGCGGGCGACTTCGGCGGTGGTCAGCGGATCGATCAGGATGAGACCGTTGTCACCCTCGATCACCGTCATGTTGGCGATGTCGAAGCCACGCAGCTGGTAGAGCCGATCCGTGACCTTGAACAGGCCGTTGGCGAGGTTGAGCCGCGCCATTCGCCATAGGCTGGGATTGACCGTGTTCGGCGCCAGCTCGCCGTCGATGAAGGCATATTCGCCCAGGTTCCAGAGGACGGTGCCGCCGCCCGTGCGCACGAGCCCCTCGGGCACGGTCGCGACCAGGCCGCGCTTGGAGGCTTCGAAGTCGGCCCTGTCGGCGAAGGGCAGCTTTGCCGCCATCGCCGCATTGGCGGCTTTCGTTGCAGGTTCGGCGTCGCGTGCGGCGTCGAGATGGGTGGAAGGAACCGGAACTGCCGACGCTGACGCCATGACTGCTAGCCCTCGACCTTGATGTTGTTTTCCCGGACGACCTTGGTCCAGCGCACCGTCTCGAACCTGACCCGATCGAGATAGGCCTGCGGCGTGCTGCCGGTGGTGAAGAATCCGAGTTCCGCAAATCTCTTCTTCACTGCCGGATCCTTCAATGTCTCCAGGCAGGACGCATTCAGCCGCTCGACGATGGGCGCCGGCAGCCCGGCCGGTCCGACGAGGCCGAAGAAGGCTGCGCTCTCCAGATCCTTCATCCCGAGTTCGGCCACCGTCGGAACGTCGGGGCAAACGGTCGAGCGCTCGGGCGAGGCCACGGCGATACCGGTGAGCCGCCCGGCGGCGACATGCGTTCCGGTCGGCAGCACGACGTCGATCATGACGGGCAAATGGCCTCCCATTACGTCACGCAGGGCGTCGGCAGCGCCCTTGTAGCTGACACTCTCGAGGTTGAGCTTGTTTCGCGTACGGAACAGCTCGCCCCACAAATGCGGCTGGTTGCCCATCCCGGACGTGGCGTAGCGCACGCGCTGCGGCTGCTTGTTCACCCAGTCGGCGAACTCGGCGTAGGTCTTCGCCGGCAAGGACTTATCGATCGCCAGGAGATCCGGGATGTCGACCACGGTCGAGATCATCTGGAAGTCCTTCAGCGGATCGAACGGCTGCTTCAGGCCCAGGGCGACGTTGGTCGCCATCGTCGCCGCGCCCAGCAGCAGCGTGTTGCCGTCAGGCTTGGCCTTGGCCACGACGTCCATGCCGATGATGGTATTGCCGCCGCCCTTGTTCTCGACGATCACCTGCTGCCCCAGCAGACCGGTCAGCTTCTCGGCGACGATGCGACCCGCCGTATCGGTCGAACCACCGGCAACGTAAGGCACCACCAGCCTTATCGGCTGGTTCGGCCAGGTCTGCGCCCGCACCGCCGAAGCGCCGACGATCGTCCAGCCGGCGCCTGCCGCCAGCACGGTACGTCTCCTGAGCATTTCCACCTTCCTCGTTATGGTTGGCGGCAGGATCGCAAACGCGCGACGGCCGCGCAATCCGAACGCGGCCGTCGATCTGGTGCAGGAGGGCGGAGGTTATTCGGCGGGCTTGGGAGCCGTGGCGATAGCGTGCACGTCCTTCTCGCTGGGCAGCATCGATAGTGCGAGGAAGGAGCAGAACGCCACGCCGGCCAGCACCGTCAGCAGGACGGGAAAGCCCGCGTCCTTCACCGCCGGTCCGATCAGCGCCACGACGAAGGAACTGACGCCGAAGCCGATCGCCAGGCGAACACCGGTGACACGGCTGCGCATGCGATCGTCGATGTAGCGAACGATCATCGCGTCGGTGAACGGGATGGCGCCGAACACCAGCAGCATGAAGGCGATCGCCGTCAGGAACAGCGCCCAGCCCTGGACCTGCGAGGCGATCAGGAACAATGGCACCTGCAGCAGCACGATCGGCAGGTAGATGTTCTTCAGCGGATAGCGGTCGATCAGCTTGCCCACCACGAGCTGCGCCAGCGAGGCCAGCGAGAAGATGATGAACAGCATCGTGGCCAGCATCGCCGGATCCTGCGCGATGTTCTTGGCGCGGTTGGCCAGCAGTTCACCGTTTCCGTTGGTCGTGAAGTTGAAGATGATGCTGCCGGTCACCGCGGTGAAGGTCATGATGCCGAACACGCGGGCCATGACCGATGGCGGCAGGTCAAGCATCTTGGCCTTGCGCTTGGCCGGCGCCTCTTCTTCGCGCGGCACCAGCGCCACGAAGGTGACGGCGCAGATCAGGCAGATGACGCCCGGGATGATGAACGCGGCCTGCCAGCCGAAGCGCTGGGCGATGTAGACGGAGAGGCCGGCGGCAATGGCGATGCCCATGTTGCCCGCCAGGCCGTTCACGCCGATCGTGAAGCCGGGGTTGCTGGCCTTCTGGACCAGCATCGGGATGCCGACCGGATGGTAGATCGAGGCGAAAGCGCCCATGAGGGTCAGCGCCGCACCGATCTGCCACTTGTTGGTGCAGAGCGCGATGATCAGGGCCGAGACGCCCATGCCGACGAAGAAGATCACCATCATGATCCAGCGGCCCCAATGGTCGCCGAGGCGGCCGCTCACGATCGAGCCCGCGCCGAACATGAAGAGTGCGCCGTAGTTGAACGGCGTGAGTTCGGTCCACTCGACGCCCCAGACCCCGGCGATGACGCCCCACGAATAGGCGAAGACCACCAGGATCCAGTGATCCATGGCGTGGCCGATGTTGAGCAGGATCGAGGTGGGACTGCCGTGGCTCATCTTGTTTGGTTCCTCCAGGACGCCCAGACTAGGCTTGGTCCGGTTGTCTGTCTTGCGCTAGAATGCCAAACAATGTCGCAAAGCAGCCAACCCGACCCGCGATCGACGGACCCTGAGGACTATCAGCGGGTTCAGCGCGCGGTGGCCGCCATGCCCAAGGATTTCGCCGACGGGTTCGAGATCGCGCCGCATCGCCACCGCCGGGCCCAGTTGATCTATGCCACCGCGGGCACGATGCGTGTCTCCACGGAAGAAGCGGTCTGGGTGGTGCCGCCGCAACGCGCGCTCTGGGTGCCATCGGGCGTGCGACATTCCATCGTGATGTCGGGGGACGTCACGATGCGCACCCTTTACCTGCGTCAGGACGCGGCCGAGGGCATGCCCGAGGTCTGCCGCGTGCTCCATATCTCCCCCCTGCTGCGCGAATTGATCGTCCGGGCGACCGAGATGCCCGTGCACTATGATGAACGCGGTGCCGCAGGCCATGTCGTGGCGCTGATCCTCGACGAGTTGCATCACGAACCTTCGCTTCCGCTTCATCTGCCGATGCCGCGCGACAAGCGTCTGCAACGACTTTGCGCGGCCCTGCTCGCGTCGCCTGGCGACCAGCGGACCCTCGAAGACTGGGCCGGATGGGCGAATGCCAGCCCCCGCACGCTTGCCCGGCTGTTCGTGACGGAGACCGGCTTCACATTCGGCGCGTGGCGACAGCAGGCCCGCGTGCTCGAGGCCATGGGCCGCCTGAGCGGCGGCCAGGCCGTCACCGATGTCGCGCTCGACCTCGGCTACGACAGCGTGAGCGCCTTCAGCGCCATGTTCCGCAGAGCGTCAGGCGTATCTCCCAGCGCCTACCGCCCGGCGCGTTAAAAGCCCTGTGTGTTGTGAGGTGATTTTGCACGTCGTTGCAAATGGTTAGCCCTTGACGCTGGACGGTAATAATCCCCCAATGCGCGCCCCTTTTAGAGTAATCTAAATTGTCATTTACCTGAGTATCTGCGCTCCCGCCGCCGCCTGGAGTTTATGTTGAAGCCGACAGATATCGCCAATCCCGACTACTTCCATAAGGTCGTCGATTGCCAATGGGCGTGTCCCGCCCATACGCCCGTCCCCGAGTACATCAGACTGATCGCGCACGGACGCTATTCCGATGCGTACATGATCAACTGGAAGTCCAACGTGTTCCCGGGAATTCTCGGCCGTACCTGCGACCGTCCGTGCGAGCCGGCCTGCCGCCGCAGCCGAGTCGAGGACGAGAACCTCGTGAAAGGCAAGAAGGAGCCTGTTGCGATCTGCCGCCTGAAGCGTGTAGCGGCCGACTACAAGGACGACGAGGATATCGACGCCCGCATGCCGAAGGCGCCCGGGAAGAACGGCAAGCGCGTGGCCTGCATCGGCGGCGGCCCCTCCTCGCTTACAGTGGCGCGCGATCTCGCAGTGCTCGGCTACGAGATCGTCATCTACGATCAGGATCCGAAACTCGGCGGCTTCATCCGTACGCAGATCCCCCACTTCCGCCTGCCCGAGTCGGTCATCGACCAGGAAGTCGGATACATCACCGGCATCGGCAACGTCGAGTTCCGCCACCAGCGCGTCGACTCGCTGAAAGCGGTGCTGGCCGAGGGCTACGACGCGGTGTTCGTCGGCTCCGGCGCCCCGCGCGGCCGCGACCTCGACGTGCCCGGCCGCAAGGAAGCGGCGGCCAACATCCATATCGGCCTCGACTGGCTGTCGTCGGTTTCGTTCGGCCACATCGACAAGGTCGGCAAGCGCGTGATCGTGCTGGGCGGCGGCAACACCGCGATGGATTGCTGCCGCACCGCCCGTCGCCTGGGCGGCGAGGACGTGAAGGTGATCGTCCGCTCCGGCTTCGACGAGATGAAGGCGTCGCCCTGGGAGAAGGAAGACGCGATCGGCGAGGATATTCCCATCCTCAACATGCTGGTGCCGAAGGAAGTCCGCCACGAGGGCGGCAAGATCCAGGGCGTGCTGTTCGAGAAGGTGGTCGCGAAGTACGACGACAAGGGCCGGCGCTCGCTGGTGCCGTCGGGCGAACCGGACGAATTCCACGAGTGCGACGACGTGCTGGTCGCGATCGGTCAGGAGAACGCCTTCCCCTGGATCGAGAAGGACGCCGGCATCGAGTTCGACAAGTGGGGCCTGCCCCAGCTCAACGAGAAGACCTTCGCCAGCACGCATCCGAAGGTATTTTTCGGCGGCGACGCGGCGTTCGGCCCGAAGAACATCATCTGGGCGGCGGCGCACGGCCATGAGGCGGCGATCTCCATCCACAAGATGCTGTCGGGCGAAAACCCCGAGGAGCGTCCCGCCCCCGGCGTGAACATCGCCAGCCAGAAGATGGGCATCCACGAGTGGAGCTACGACAACGCCCCCACCATCGACCATCGTCTCAAGGTACCGCACCGTCCCAAGCAGGAAGCGCTGAAGGACATCATGGCCGAGGTCGAACTGGGCTTCGACCCGCAGCTCGCCTTCAAGGAGGCCCAGCGCTGCCTGAACTGCGACGTCCAGACGGTGTTCAGCGGCTCGCTGTGCATCGAGTGCGACGCCTGCGTCGACATCTGCCCGATGGACTGCATCACCTTCACCGAGAACGGTGAGGAAAAGGAGCTGCGCACGCGCCTGACGGCGCCGGCCCTGAACCCGACGCAGGATCTGTACATCGGCGCCGGCCTCAAGACCCAGCGCGTCATGGTCAAGGACGAGGACGTCTGCCTGCATTGCGGGCTGTGCGCCGAGCGTTGCCCGACCGGCGCGTGGGACATGCGCAAGTATTACACCGAAATGACTCACGCGGGGCACGCATGCCACAAGCAATAGCCGCCGTTAACGACTTCGTCGTCAAGTTCGCGAACGTCAACGGATCCGGATCGGCCTCGGCCAACGAACTCTTCGCCCGTTCGATCCTGCGCATGGGCGTGCCCGTCAGCCCGCGCAACATCTTCCCCTCGAACATCCAGGGCCTGCCGACCTGGTACGAGGTCCGCGTCACCGAGAAGGGCTATCTCGGACGGCGCGGCGGCGTCGACATGATGGTCGCCATGAACCCGCAGACCTGGGCCGAGGACGTGAAGGAGATCACGCCCGGCGGCTACCTGTTCTACGATTCGACCAAGCCGATGCCCTCGTCGATGTTCCGCGAGGACATCAACGTGATCGGCGTGCCGCTGACGGCGATCACAAACGCCACCTACACCGATGCCCGCCAGCGCCAGCTCTTCAAGAACATCATCTACGTCGGTGCCCTCTCGGTGCTGCTCGACATCGACGAGAAGCAGATCCAACGGCTGTTCAGCGAACAGTTCAAGGGCAAGGAGAAGCTGATCGATTCCAACGTCAAGGCGATGAACCTCGGCCGTGACTGGGTGAAGCAGCATATCGATCCGGACCTGGTGAAGCTCAAGGTCAAGCATGCCGACAATGTCGGCGACCGCATCTTCGTCGAGGGCAACAGCGCGGCAGCGCTCGGCGCCGTCTACGGCGGCGCCACGGTCTGCGCCTGGTATCCCATCACGCCGTCCTCGTCGCTGGCCGAGGCCTTCCAGGCCCATTGCAAGAAGCTCCGCCACGACAAGGAGACCGGCAAGGCCAAATACGCGATCGTGCAGGCCGAGGACGAGCTTGCCTCGATCGGCATGGTGATCGGCGCCGCCTGGAACGGCGCGCGCTCCTTCACCGCGACCTCCGGCCCCGGCATCTCGCTGATGACCGAGTTCATCGGCCTCGCCTACTTCGCCGAGGTTCCGGCGGTGCTGGTGAACGTGCAGCGTGGTGGTCCCTCGACCGGCATGCCGACGCGCACGCAGCAGTCGGACCTGTTGGGCTGCGCCTACGCCTCGAACGGCGACACCAAGCACGTGCTGCTGTTCCCCGAGGATCCGCGCGAGTGCTTCGAGTTCACCGCCGACGCGCTCGACCTCGCCGACCGGCTGCAGACGCCGGTGTTCGTCATGACCGACCTCGACATCGGCATGAACCATCGCCTGTGCAAGCCGTTCGCCTGGGACGAGAACCGCGTCCTCGACCGCGGCAAGGTGATGACGGCCGAGGACCTCGAGGCCGGCAAGACCTTCGGCCGCTACCTCGACGTCGACGGCGACGGCATCCCCTTCCGCACCTATCCGGGCACGCACCCGACCAAGGGCTCCTACTTCACGCGCGGCACGACCAAGGACGAGTTCGCGCGCTACTCGGAGGAAGGCCCGGTCTATGTGCGCAACATGGAACGGCTGCAGAAGAAGTGGGAGACGGCGAAGAAGATCGCGCCGCAGCCGCTGCGCTACTCCTCGCCCAAGCCGACACGCTTCGGCGTGATCTATTTCGGCTCGACGAGCCCGGCGATGGACGAGGCGCTCGACCATCTCGAGGCCGAGGGCCATCACGTGAACGCGCTGCGCGTCCGTTCCTTCCCCTTTGCGCAAAGTGTCGAGGATTTCATCCACGAGCACGACCGGGTCTTCGTGGTCGAGCAGAACCGCGACGCGCAGCTGCGCACCATGCTGCTCAGCGAATACACGCTCGACGCCCGCAAGATCGTTCCCGTCCTGCACTATGACGGTACGCCGATCACCGCGCGCTTCATCGCGACCGACATCGCCACCAAGCTCGGTCAGTTCAAGGTTGTCTCGTTCGACAAGGCTGCGTCATGACCTACATCGCCAAGCCCCGTCTCCATCATCCGTCGCTGGTCAAGAACAAGGCCGGCTATACCCGCCGCGACTACGAGGGCGCCGTCTCGACGCTCTGCGCCGGCTGTGGCCACGATTCGATCAGCGCCGCGATCATCCAGGCCTGCTACGAGCTCGACATCCTGCCGCACCAGGTCGCCAAGCTCTCGGGTATCGGCTGCTCGTCGAAGTCGCCGACCTACTTCGTGGGCGCCAGCCACGGCTTCAACACCGTGCACGGCCGCATGCCGTCGGTGATGACCGGCGCCAATCTCGCCAACAAGGACCTGATCTACATGGGCGTGTCGGGTGACGGCGACTCCGCCTCGATCGGCCTCGGCCAGTTCGCCCACGTCATGCGCCGCGGCGTGAACATGACCTACATCGTCATGAACAACGGCGTGTACGGCCTCACCAAGGGCCAGTTCTCGGCCACCGCCGACAAGGGCTCGATCAGCAAGAAGGGCGTCAGCAACCCCGACTCCTCGATCGACATGGTATCGCTCGCCATCCTGATGGGCGCCACCTTCGTCGGCCGCTCCTTCTCGGGCGACAAGCACCAGCTCGTGCCGCTCATCAAGGCGGCGATGTCCCACAAGGGCGCAGCCTTTCTCGACGTCATCAGCCCCTGCGTGGCCTTCAACAACCATGCCGGCTCGACCAAAAGCTACGACTATGTGCGCGAGCACAACGAGGCGCTGAACCGCATCGACTTCATCGAGGGCCGCGAGGAGATCACCACCTCCTACGATCCCGGCACGATGACGACGGTGCAGCAGCACGACGGCTCGCTGCTGCGCCTGCGCAAGCTCGGCGAGGAGTACGATCCGTCCGACAAGGTCTCGGCGATGAAGCGCATCCAGGAAGGCATGCATGCCGGCGAGGTCGTCACCGGCCTCCTCTACGTCGATCCGACGCCGAGCGACCTGCACGCCAACCTCAACACGGTCGACGTCCCGCTAAACACGCTGAACGCGCCGGAACTCTGCCCGGGGCCAGCCGCACTCGACAAGATCAACGCGAGCCTGCGCTGACGCACCGAGCCTCAACGGAGCGCGCAACTCCAGTTGCGCTCATGATCATGAAGCGCCACTGGAGTGGCGCGCTCCAATGACTAGAGATCGACCCTCTCCTCAGCGACCGACTTGCGCGTCTCCATATTGAAGCGGCCGGCATAGATCGGCCGTTCGCCGGTCGTCGGGCCGGGATACTGCACGATCAGGATTTCGCCGCCGGTCTCGGTCTTGAACTCACCCTCGAAATGCGGGTCCGGGTGATAGAGCATCGTGCCCGGCGTGCAGGTGCGTCCGTCGATCGTGAAGTCGCCCTTCAGCACCAGCCAGACCTGGGCGAAGCCGTGATAGTGCTCGGGATGATAGGCACCCGGCTCCAGCCGCAGGATACCGGCATTGGGCTGCGTGGGGTCGTCGGGCCGCGGATGGAACAGCATCTTGCCGGTCTCGCCCGGCCAGCGGATCGTCTCCCACTCGATCTCGTCGAGGTGGCGGACCTGGTAGGGCTTGTGATCGCGGCGCGAAGCTTCGCGTGTTGTGCCCAGGCTTGCGTTGGCCGCTGCCGTGTCGGGAACGTGCTTGCTCATGGCTTGCTTTCCTCTTTCCTGATTGACGAGAGATGCCACCAGTCCGGCACGTCGGCGGCATCGGCTGGCTTCGCCACCGACATCAGCACCTGCGCCTGCCCGCGACCGGCATTCTCCGCGCGATGCGGCTGCTGAGAATCGATCAGGATGCCGTCGCCTTCCTTCAGCCGGTATTGCGCATCGCCCACATGGAACAGCACCTCGCCCGACAGCACGTAGCAGTGCTCCTGGCCGGGATGGGACACCATCGCCTCCATGCCTTTGGCGCGGGGAAAGACCAGATGGAACACTTCCATGCGGTCGAGCGGCGCACCGCCGCCGAGATGACGCCAGCGATAGCCCGTGCCGGCTACCTCCTCGAGCTTGCCGCTATCGGCGCGATGCACGGCGACCTTCGTCTTGGCCGGCGCGCCCTCGTTGGGAAACAGCTCGTGCAGCCCGAGGCCCAGCGCCTCGGCGAGCTGGATCAGGTTGGCGATCGAGGCCGCGGCCTGTCCGCGTTCGAGCTTCGACAGGAACCCTTCCGAGACGCCGGCGCGGTTTGCGACATGGGCCAGGGTGAGCCCCGCACCGGTGCGTGCTGCACGCAGGCGGAGCCCGATGTCGCGAGTGGTCCGGGCAATCTTGTCCATGGCGACGAGGTTAAAGCGAACTTTCCTGTAATGCAATATTTCTATCCTTAATGGAAATGCCGGATTTCCGCTAGTCTCCGCCGATGGATGACACGGCAAAGGGCTTCCATCTCGGCGAGGCCGGCTTCTTCCCCTGAGGTACACGTTTCGACGCCGTCGTCACCGATATCGAGGTTACGGGTTACTGCAGCCGCATGCTGGCTTGCGCCGCCGCCCTCGGCTTCTCGACCCTCTCGGCCGAAATCACGGCGTCGCAACCCGACCGGCCGATCCTGAATATCACCTATCAACTCGCGGTCGGTGCCGCCGCGGCAAAGGACGTGTTCGCCCGGCTCGTGATTCGCCTCGGCGCTCCGCATACCGTCCAGCGCGACGAGCTTTCCTCCTATGCAAGCTCACCCGACCATGTCGGCCTCTACGCCACCTGGACGACCCGCGACGGGATCGCGATCGGCCTCTCGCTCTACGGCGCGCCGCGCGCCACGCCTACGACGTTCGGGCAGGCGATCCAGACGATCCCCATCGCATCGCCAAACGCTGCCTGCACACGCCCGGGCCGATCGCCGGGAGACGGGGCGAAAAGGACTTCGCCCTGTGGAGCGACGCCTCGGGCCGGCGCTGGCACCTGTCGACCAGCGCCGTTACCGTCCTGCTGGGCCGCCCCGGCACTTCCCTCGTGAAGGTCGCCAGCATCGAGCCGGCGCGCGGTGGTGGCTCCGCATCGATCGATGTCGGGCCGTTGTGGGTGCGCGATGCCTGGCAATCGACCGCCATCGATGAGGCCGTCCGCGCCCTGGAGCGCGTTCCCGGCCTCACCATCGAGCGTTTCTCAGGTCACGACGTTTAGGCTTCCCGTCTCGCCCGGTGCCCGCTTGAGTTCGAGGCGCTGTTCGTGCCATTGCCGCAGCGACGGGCGATGGCCGATCGAGATCATCGTCGTTCCCGGCAGCCGCTCCTTCAGCACGCCGTAGACCGCCGCCTCGTTGGCCTCGTCGAGCGAGGCCGTCGCTTCGTCGAGGAACAGCCAGTCGGGCTTGAACACCAGCGCCCGTGCGATCGCGAGCCTCTGCTGCTCGCCGCCGGACAGCGTATTGCTCCAGTGCGCCTCCTCGTCGAGACGGCCGGCCAGATGGCCAAGCCGTGCTGCCTCCAGCGCGCTCACGATGTCGGCATCGCTCGCCATCGAGTTCTCGTCCGGATACTTCACGGCATCGCGCAAGGTGGCGATGGGTATGTACGGCTTCTGCGGCAGGAACAGCACACGCGCGCCAGCCGGGATCAGGATCCGTCCGCGACCGAAGGGCCAGATGCCCGCCATCGCCCGGAACAGCGTGCTCTTGCCTGAGCCGCTCGTCCCGGTGATCAGAGTCGAACTACCCTTCGGCAGCTCGAGGTTCAGGTCCTTGAGCAGGGTCTGGCCGTTGGGCAGCGCCAGGTCGAGCCCGCTCGTGCCGACATCCGCCCGGCCCGGTTCGGCGGCGACGATGATATTCTCCGCCGGCCTCTCCTCGATGGCGTCCTGCAGCCCCTTGAGACGGTCCATCACGGCCCGCAGCTCGGCCACGTTGGTGTAGTTGTCGATGAAGAACGACAGCGCCGTCTGGACCTGGCCGAACGCCTGGGCCGTCTGCATCACAACGCCCAGCGTGATCGCGCCGGCAAAGAAGCGCGGCGCCGTCACGATGTAGGGAAAGATGATCGCGAGCTGGCCGTAGCCGATCTGGTAGAAGACCAGCTGCATCTCGGTCACCAGCACGCGCCAGGCGTTGTTGAACACGTCGGTGAACTTGGTTTCGAGCACCTCGTTCTCGCGCGGCTCGCCGCGGTAGAGCGCGATCCCCTCGGCATTCTCGCGCACCCGCATCAGGCCGAAGCGGAAGTTCGCCTCGTAGCGCTGCTGCAGGAAGTTGAGCGGGATCAGTCGCCGGCCCACCAGGTTGGCCAGCCAGGTGCCGAGGAAGGCGTAGATCAGCGCCGCCCAGACCATATAGCCGGGTATGGTGACGTCGAGGCCGATGAAGGACAGCGAAATCGGTCCCGAAAGCTGCCACAGGATGAACAGGAACGACACGAGCGTCGCCACGGCGCTGATCAGTCCCAGCAGCAGGGTCATGGTGTAGAAGCCGAGCAACCGCAGGTCCTCGGCGATGCGCTGGTCGGCATTGTCGACCTTGCGTTCGAGTTCGATGCGGTAATATCCGCGGCCGTCCAGCCAATGCGAGAGATAGTGGCCGGTCAGCCATCGCCGCCACCGCAGGCGCAGGTAAGGGCTGACCAGCCCCCGCGCCACGCCGAAGGCGATGGCCAATGCGGCGATCCAGCCGAAATTGCCCATCTCGATCCAGAACGCGGCTTCGTCCTTGTTCTGCAGACTGTCGTAGAAGCGCCTGTTCCACTCGCTGAAGGCGACGTTGACCGTCACGGCCGCCAAGGTGAGCACGATCGCGCCGACCAGCAGGCCGATGGCGATCCAGCGCTCCTCGGAGCGGAAATACGGAATGACCAGCCGCCACCAGTCGCCGAGGTAGGAACTCACGCTCTTCATGCAGGAAATCCTTTCGGCGGGCACACTGCCCGAGACAGGGCGACGATGACAACGGCGCTCGCGGCGGCTATAGCGCCGCACGATGGACGCTACCCCGCTCGCTTCCCGCCGCGCCGCAGTCGATGTGCTGATGGCCTGCCTCGACAAGGGCCAGCCGCTAGACGACGCGCTGGGCCAGCATCGTGGCTTCACCGCCCTCGACCCGCGCGACCGCGCCTTCGTGCGCCTGCTGCTGGCCAGTACCTTGCGCCATCTGGGGGAGATCGAGGGCGTCCTGTCCGGCCTGATCACGAAGCCGCTGGAAGGCGCCAATGCGGTCGGCCGACAGGTTCTGCGGCTGGGCGCCGCGCAACTGATGTTCCTCGGCACCCCGCCGCATGCCGCGGTCGATACCTCGGTTCGCCTGGTGGAGGATGCCGGGCTGCATCACCTCAAGGGCCTGGTGAACGCCGTTCTGCGGCGTATTTCACGCGACGGCGACGCGCTGCTGGTGGATCGCGATCCCGCCCGCCTCAACACGCCGCGCTGGCTGTGGGAGAGCTGGCTCCACGCCTATGGCGAGGATGCGACGCGCGCCATCGCCGCCGCGCACCTGAACGAGGCGCCGCTCGATCTCACCGTCCGCCGGGATGCCGACCACTGGGCGGTCCAGCTCGAGGCCGAGAGGCTGCCGACCGGCACGCTGCGGCGGAAGGGCGGCGGCCATATCGCCGAGCTGCCCGGCTTCGCCGAGGGCACGTGGTGGGTACAGGACGCCGCCGCCGCCCTGCCCGCGCGGCTGCTGGGCGACATCACCGACAAGCGCGTCGCCGATCTCTGCGCTGCGCCCGGCGGCAAGACGATGCAACTCTGCGCCGCCGGCGCCCAGGTGACGGCGGTCGACATCTCGGCCCGCCGCATGACGCGGCTCGGCGAGAACCTCGCGCGCGCCGGCCTGTCGGCCAATCTCGTGACGGCCGACGCCAGCAAGTGGACGCCGGCGGAGAAATTCGACGCCATCCTGCTCGACGCACCCTGCTCTGGCACCGGCACGCTGCGCCGCCATCCGGACATTGCGTGGCTCAAGGACGAGGACGACGTCGCGCGGCTGACCGTCACGCAGGATCGCCTGCTGGTGCGCGCCCTCGACCTGCTGAAGCCCGGTGGCACGCTCGTCTATGCGGTCTGCTCGCTGCAGGAGGATGAAGGAGTCGAGCGCATCAACGGCCTGCTCGTCCGCAACCCGCAGGTCAAGCGCGTACGCGTCACGCCGGCGGAATTGCCCGGTCTCGAGGATGCCATCACCCCGCGCGGCGACGTCCGCACCTTGCCCTTCATGTGGTCCGAGCACGGCGGGCTCGACGGGTTCTATGTCGCGAGACTGACCGCAGCCTGAGTCATAGCTGGAGGCGCGCCACGGAGTCGGAGTGGCGCGCCTCCGGCGATCAGACCCGTGAGCTGGGGCTGTAGAACGGCTGGTGTTTCGACGGGTCGATGTAGTTCTCATAGAACTTGCGGGCGTGCGGCAGCAGCGCGAGCGAGAGCTTGCGGCGCTCGACCTCGTCGTCGGCCAGGGCCTTGCTCAGGTCGTCGTGCAGCGCCTTCAGCGCCGCCGTCCGGTCGACCTTGGTGAAGGTGCCGTCCTTGTAGATCACCTCGCCGTCGCACATCGTCATGGTGACGGCCTGCTGCTTGGCGCGCTGAACCACCGCGTCGAGGGTCGGCGTCATCTCGTCGAGATAGGGATAGGCCACGCTCTCCCAGTCGATCAGCACCATGTCGGCCGCCTTGCCGACCTCCAGCGTGCCGATGCTTTCGCCGAACGGCGTCGTCTTCGCGCCGCCCACCGTCGCCATGCGAAGTACCTGCGCCATAGTTGGCACGTCGGCCTCGACCATGCCCGGCACGCGGTGTGCGCGCAGGACCAGCTTCAGCTCCTGCAGCATGTCGCGATCGTCGTTGATGCCGGCCTCGTCGAGGCCGATCGCGGTGTTGATGCCCTTCTTCTCGAAGTGATTGAGCGCCGCCACGCCCGAGCGCAGGCGGAAGTTGGACGAACAGTTGTGGCAGACGCATCCCTTGGCCTCGGCCAGCCGGTCGATGTCCTTCTCGTTCAACCAGACACCGTGACCCAGGGTCAGCCGCTCGTTAACCATGCCGAAGCGGTCGATGTATTCCAGCGCCGTGCAGTTGCCGCGCCGCCAGGCATATTCCTTCTGGTAGGCGGTCTCGAGCAGGTGCATGTGCATCGGCACGTTGTACTTGGCCGACGCCTCGCTGAGCTTCGTCAGGGCTGGGTCCGAGCACCAGTGCAGGTTGGCGGGCGCGAGCTGGATCTTCACCCGGCGCTTGTTGTGATGCTGCGAATGGAACGACTTGAACATGTCCATCGCATCGTCGAGGCCCATCTTGAACCGGTCGAACCAGCGCTGCATCGGCCCCTGCAGGTCCTTCGGCAGGCTGCGCACGAATTCCTCGTCGGCCTGGTAGACGAGCCGGTTCTGGTCGCGCACCGCATAGCAGTAGCTCACACGCATGCCGACATCTTCGTACGCCTTGATCGTCTCCGTTGCGCGCTTCTCGACGTCGGGCAGAGTGCCCGGCATCCAACCCTGGATGTGCTGCACCGTGGTGATACCCGAGCCGATCATCTCGAAGGCCGAATAGAGGGTGTCGAGATAGAGGTCGAGGTTGCGGATCACCATGCGGGTGATGAACCACAGTTCCAGCGGCATGTCGGGCGAGCCGAGCTGGACCGGCGTCAGGCCGACATGATGATGGCCGTTCACGAAGCCCGGCAGCAGGATCTCCTTGCCCGTGCCGATCACCGGCACCGTGGGGTGCTTGGCGTGCAGGTCCTCATAGGTGCCGACGGCGACGATGACGCCGTCTTCCTGCAGGACGGCACCGTCCTTGATCTCGTTCCAGGTGAAACGATCCTTGGTGCCCGTGATGGCGGCACGGCTACGGATCAGGCTGGTGGCCATGGTTCGGCTTCTCCTTTGATGAATGATTATGAAGTCAGGCGGTGACGGCGAGCGCTTCCTGTTCGGCGAAGGCGCGGTCGACCTCGTCGCGCAGCAGGTCGGTGAGCTGGATCCGGAAATCCTCCGCCTCACGCGAGAATAGATTGCGCGGCCGTGGCAGGTCGATCGGCACGATGGTCTTGATGCGGCCCGGCCGCGACGTGAAGACGACGACCCGGTCGGCCAGCGCTACCGCCTCGTCGATATGATGGGTGACGAACAGCACCGAAGCGCCCGAATCGCGCCAGACGTCGAGCAGGAAGTCCTGCATGCGCGCGCGCGTCTGCACGTCGAGCGCCGCGAACGGCTCGTCCATCAGCAGCACCTTCGGGCGCATGGCGAGCGCGCGCGCCACCGCCACCCGCTGCCGCATGCCACCGGACAGTTCGTCCGGCCGCTTGTCCATCGCAGCCTTCAGGCCCACGCGCTGGAGCGCCTCGGCGGCGACGGTGCGGCGTTCCTGCTTGCTCGCACCCTTGATCGACAGGCCAAAGCTCACGTTTTCCCAGACCGTCAGCCACGGGAAGAGCGAGGTCTCCTGAAAGATCAGGCTGCGCTCGGGCGACGGCGTTTCGACGAGATCGCCGAACGACCAGAGCCGGCCGTCCGTCGCGTCCTCAAGGCCGGCGATCAGGTAGAGCAAGGTGCTCTTGCCGCAGCCCGAGGGGCCGAGGAAGACCACGAACTCGCCCGGCGCCACATCGAGGTCGATGTCGGTCAGCGCATTGTGGGCGCGCTTGGTCCCGGCCGCCCAGGTCTTGCCGACGCCGCGACAGACCACGGCGTCGTGCGACGAGAAAGTCGGCGCACCCTCGGGCGAGCGATCATAGTCCACGCAGCTTCTCCTTGGTGTCGGGCAGCCAGTAGAGAATGCGCCGCTGGGCCTGGCGCAGCAGCCAGTCGAAGGCGAAGCCCAGCACGCCGATCACCGCGATGGTGAAGAACACCAGCGACGGGTTGAAGGTGTTGCGCGCCAGCATGATGACCTGGCCCATGCCGTAGCCGACGCCCGTCGACTCCGCGACCAGCACCACCATCCAGGCACCGAACAGGTTGAGCCGCAGGACTTGCAGCATGCCCGGCAGGATCGCCGGCACGATGACCCGCCAGTAGATCTGACGCTTCGATGCCCCCATGGTGCGCGCGACATTGATGAAGTTGGGGCTGACGCCGTCGATCTGGGCGACCGTGGCCAGCACCATGTGGAAGAACAGCGCCACCACGACCATGAAGATGGCCGGCGCGTTGCCGATGCCGAACAGGAAGATCGCGACCGGCAGCCAGGCGATCGGCGAGACCGGCGACAGCAGGGTGATGGTCGGCAGCACCAGCTTGTCGAAGAAATGATAGTAGCGGATCAGCACGCCCATGCCGATCGCCAGCACCGACGCCATCGCGAGGCCGATGAAGACGCGGGCGGTCGTGGCGCCCACCGTGATCATCACCGATTCGAAGGCCGAGGGGCCGGCATTCATCGCCTGCCCGACCTGCCAGCGCGTGGCTGTGTTGAAGAACTTGCCCTGCTCCGCAAGGTTGCCGAGGAAGATGTGCGGCGGCGGCAGCAGCTTGGGGTCCGCCCAGCCGAAAAACCAGCAGGCTTCCCAGATACCCGCGAACAGGCTGATCGACAGGATCGTCCACCAGGCCTTGGTCAACCATTCGAGATTGACCATGCCCGTGGAGAAGCGGGAAACCGCCGCCGGGCGGGATGTCCCGGCGGCGGAACCCGATGGCTCGCTGTCGCGTGTGACGACGGCCATCAGGCGGACTTGTACTTGAGCTTGCCGTAGAGGTCGGGATTCTCCTTGATGACCTCTTCGAGCAGCGTCCAGTCGATCGCGTCGCGGCCGGGCTTCTTCTTAATGTAGCCCATCTCCATGACGCTGTCGGTGCGCTGCAGGATGAAGTCGGTCTGGCTGCGCGCATCGACGATCGCCGGCTGCTTGCCCTGGGCGATCTTCGCGTTCTCGAGCGACGTCTTGTAGTACTTGCCGACCAGCTCCTTGAGCACGTCTTCGGTCTTGGTCTCGGCTTCGAGCTGGGCCTGCATCATGCTCTTGATGATGGCCTTGAGGCCGGCCGGATTGTCCTTCATCAGGCTGGCGCGCGAGGCCAGCACGCAGTCGGTGTAGCCCTTGCCGTAGAGGTCGACGCCGTTCGTCAGCATCACCGCGCCCTTGACGTCGTTCACCAGCGCCGTGGCGTATGGCTCGATCGTGCAGATCCAGTCGATGGCGCCGGCCTTGAAGGCCTCGACGGCTTCCGGTGTGTTGCCCATGTAGCGGACCTTCACGTCCTTGAACGAAACGCCGTGCTTCTTCAGGTAGTCGTAGGGCATGACTTCCAGCGTATCGAGCTGGAAGGTGCCGAGCGTCTTGCCCTTGAGCTTCGCCGGTGAATCGAGGCCGGGACGCGCGACGATCGCACAACCTTCGACGCCGCCGCCGGCCACGATCTTGACCGGCGCGCCGGCGTCATAGAGTGCCATGAAGCTGGTGTAGGGCATCAGGCCGAGATCGACCTGGCCCATGCCGAGGAAGGTGACCATTTCGGCCGAGGTCGGCGTATTCACGAACACCAGCTCGGTGCCGGCGTCCTTGGCGAATTGGCGCGAATGGGCGAGAAACAGGTTGAGATTGCAGAAGCCCGTGCCGTGGGTCGACTTGAGCGCAGGCCCGGCGTAAGCGGGGCCGCTCAGCAGCATACCCGGCCCCGCAGCCATCGTGATGGTGCCGAAGGCGGCCGCTCCCTTGAAGAAGCCACGACGCGACGGCGCGACGGCGCTGGCGAAATTCATCTGGGACAGATTCGGAAAATGCGTACAGCCGATGCGATCACACATGGAGAGCCTCCTCGGGCAGCGGAGATTTTTGAACTTGGAATGCTGGGTTCTGGCGATTCTGCGACTGACAACTCCTTGTCGGTCACAACTCGATGCGACCGCCGTCAAAGATGCCGGCACGCCAACCGAGAAGAATCGCGCTAGCGCGATTCTGCGCTGCCACTTTCGAAGCAAGGGATGTGCCAGCGCCCGGAAGCTGCGAGGACGCGGCGCGTTTGCCGGGCAAGGGCGCGGCCCGAGGTCAATTCCTGACCACGCGCGCTATTTCTTGATCAGGACTTCTTCATCATGGCGCGGTGCCGCTGCCGTTCGATGTGCCCGAGATAGAGGCCGGAGCAGATGATCACGCCCGCGCCGACCCAGGTCCAGAAGTCGGGAAAGTCGCCGAACACGAAGTAGCCGAGTGCTGCCGCACCGAGAAGCTGGACGTAGTTGAACGGCGCCACGACGGCTGCCGGCGCCTGACTGTAGGCGATCGTCAGGAAGTAATGACCGACGCCCGCCATGATGCCCATGCCGACGAACAGAACCCAGTGCCAACCGAAGGTCGGGGTCACCCATTCGAACGGCAGCATCGGCAGTGCTGCCGCCGTGCCGACGATGGTCGCCATGGTTGCCGACGCGTCGGGCCGCTCCGCCTGTCCGTAACGTCGCGAGAAGAGCTGATAGAGCGAGCTGCAGATCGTGCTGCCCACGATCCACAGCGAATGCCATTCGAAATGCGCGGAGCCCGGGCGCACCACGATGAGAGCGCCGATGAAGCCGATCACCACGGCCACCCAGCGCCTGGGCCCGACCGGCTCGCCCAGGAACTTCGAGGACAGCGCCGTTACGATCAGCGGGCTGGTGAGCGAGATCGAGGCAGCCGAGGCCAGCGGCATGTCGACGATGCCGTGGAAATAGAGAAACGAGGACAAGAACAGCAGCAGGCCACGCACGATCTGGCTCGGCACATTGTGCCAGCGGAACAGCGCCATCCCCGCGCGTGGCAGGAATATCGCCATCATGAACACGAAGGCGAAGACGTAGCGCCCCCAGATGACCTCGATGACCGGATACGTCTGACTGAGCGTCTTGGACATGGCGTTCAGAACGGAAAAGCACAGCACCGAGAAGATGATCGAGAGGATCGCCCGCAGGATACGGTCGGTCGGCGGGGGCGCTTTTTCAGTCATCGCCGCCAACTTACCCTGCCCGCCCCCGCCAACAAGTGCAGGCGTGGACTAAGCCATCGTGCGGAGCGCATAGGTCGTCCCGGAGGATGGCCTGCCGCACACCGGAAAGGTCAGGTGCGGAGCTCGTTCTTCAGTTCCTGGTCGTTGGGCCACAGCAGCAGCGACACGATCATCAGAATGCCGAGGCCCCCGGTGATCCCGGCGAAGCGGTCGACGCCGGGCATGATGCTCTCCGGCGGCGCCAGTCCCTGCACCATCGTGATGACGTAGACGAAGGCAAACTGTGTCCCGACATAGGGAACGCCATGCCGTCCCATCTGGATGTGCATGCCAACCCAGACGACGCCACCGATCATGGCCAGCCACCAGATGAACGATTCGACCTGCAAGGCCAGGCAGGCCAGCGCCACCAGGCCGCCCAACAGGCATCCCATGAAGCGATGGAAGGATTTCTCCGCCACGAGATGGCGCGTCGACGTGCCTCCATCGGCGATCAGGGGTGCCGCCATGACGACGGCGATCGTCACGGCCATTTCGCCGACGTCCGGCAGGTCGACCATCGTCCAGACGATCAGAACGGTCACTACGGAAATACCCGCCCGAAGCCCGTGCAGCACCGAAGGCCACTGCGCGCCGAGCAGGTGCCGCCAGCCAGGTGCCGTCGGAGGCGGCTCGGCATGCCAGTCCTGCAGGACCTTGGCAGTGACCATTGCACAGGAAACGCCGACCGCCACGTCGATCGTGCGATCGCAGGCGATCTGGAAGGCGAGGGTCGGGTCGTTCAGGCTCATCAGCAGCACGAGGCTGGAAGTGATCGACATGAAGAGCCACGCCAGCCCGTGCGGACTCACCTGCATCGCGATGACACCGGCCATCGTGGCGCTCCCCAGGAACAGGCAGAGCGCCACCTGGTCATACGGAAGCCAGCGCGCCATGACGAAGCCGAGAACGGCCCCCGCGATCGTGCCGCTCAGCCGAAGCAGACCACGCCGCACGGAGCCCGCACCGGTCGACATCAGGGACATGTAGCCGCTGATCGCGGCCCACCATGGTGCATCGAGCTGCATGAGCAGCGCCACCGTGGTGGTCAGCACCACCGAAACTGCCGCCACGATGCCCATCCGCGACTGCGCCGGCCGCAAGCCGATGTCGGCCAGCTCACGCCAGAATCCCGTGAGCGTCCGGTCGAAAAGCCGGGCGCCCTCACGGAAGTCCTCCGCGACGGCCCGCCCGTACCGCGCGATGCCCAGGCGGATCACGGGAAGATGACGGTGCGCGCGTCTGCGCCCATGTAGAGCTTGTAGCCGGACGGCAGGTCCTCCAGCACGATCGTCACCGGGATACGGCGCTGCAGGCGGATCCAGTCGGTCGTCGGCGCGACATAGGGCAAGAGCTTGTCGATGCCGGGGTTGCGGCTGAAGCCCCGGGCGATGCCGGTGATCCGGCCCTTGTGGAAATGCCAGGGTGCGCTGTCGAGCCAGACCCAGGCGGTGTCTCCCACCTTGAAGTCGCGAACATAGTACTGCTTGTAGTTCGCCATGATGCGCCAGGCATCGGCATCGACGATGCCGATGATCGGCACGTTGATCGTGGCCATGTCGCCTTTGCGGACCGTCAGGTTGGTGATCGGCCCATTGTTCGGCGCATGGACGACAGTGCGATCGAGGTTCCACTGGGCCGACGCCAGTTGCGCCTGGGCCAGCTCCAGCGCCGCCTGATGCGCGCCGATGTCCGTCTGCGCCTTGGCAATGGCCACGGTCGACATCGTCATTTCGGCCTGGGATCGCCGCAGCGCGTCGTTGGCCCGGTCGAGCTCGGCGATCGGTGCGAACTGGCGCTTGGCAAGGTCGGAGAACCGGCTCTGTTCCTGAACGGCGTAGGTATGTGTCGAGGTCGAGACCTGCAGGGCCGCCTGGGCCACCGCCAGTTCCTCCTGTGCAACCTTGAGCTGGGCGGCGGCCCGATCGATCTGGGCCTTCCATTGGTTGACCACGAGCTGGAAGGGTTCCGGGTCGATCGTGAACAGTTTGTCGCCGATCCTGACCTCCTGATTGTCGACGACATGGACCTCGATGATCTGACCCGTCACCTGGGGCGCCACCGCCACGAGGTCGGAGCGGACATACGCATCGTCGGTGTAGGCGACGAAGTAGGTGAACACCTCGTAGAGGATGAACAGGGCAAGGATCGTTCCCCCGACCGTGAGAAGGCGGTGAAGGCGGCTCGTCTCGACTTCAGGCCTTGCCGATCCCGCCGGCAAAACCAGCACCGGCGCAGCGGCCGCCGCGGCTTCGGGACTCACGAGAGGAACCGGCGTCGACGGCGGCTGGGACGCCGCGGCACCCGGCGCCGGTGTGGCGGGCGCGGTGTCTGACGTCCTTTCGGACGGGATCGCATCGGGTGGCATCACCCTCGGAAAATAACGCGCCGGACGCTAGAAGCCCATGCCCTTGATCTTGGCCGCCAGCGCCGCCACCGAGAACGGCTTGCCGAGGAAATTGACCCCAGCATCGATTACACCGTGATGCACGATCGCGTTGGCCGTGTATCCGGTCGTGTAGAGCACCTTCAGATCGGGCCGCCGCGCCACGGCAGCGCCGGCCAGCTGGCGACCGTTCATGCCGCCGGGCAGCCCGACATCGGTGAAGAGGAGCTGGATGTCGCGGTGCTGTTCCAGAAGGCGCAGCGCCTGCTCGCCGTCGCCTGCCTCGTAGACCGTGCAGCCGCATTCGCGGCAGGCGGCCACGGCAAAATCCCGGACCACCGGGTCGTCCTCGACGACCAGGACGATTGGCCCGGTACCGGCAGCGGCAATGACCGCGGGCGCAAGCTCGGGCACCGAACCTGCCTCCGTGTGGCCCCGCGGCAGGTACAGCTTGACGGTCGAGCCATGCCCGAGCTCGCTGTAGATCTTAAGGTGACCGCCGATCTGCTTCACGTAGCCGAAGGTCATGCTGAGGCCGAGACCGGTCCCCTGGCCGCGTTCCTTGGTGGTGAAGAAGGGCTCGAACGCGCGCGCGATGGTCTGCTGGTCCATGCCGGTTCCAGTGTCGGAGACCGCGATCATCACGAACTGGCCGGGCGTCACCTCGGCATTCGCCGCCGCATAGGCATCGTCGAGATGTGCGTTCGCGGTCTCGATCGTGAGTGTGCCCCCACCCGGCATGGCGTCGCGCGCATTGATCGCAAGGTTGAGGACCGCCGCTTCCAGTTGCGTGGAATCGGCCTTGGCCCGCCACAAGCCACCGCTCAGGACGGTCTCGATCTGCACCGTCTCGCCCAGAGTCCGGCGAAGCAGCTCGGACATCCCCGTCACCAGCCGGTTGGCGTCGATCGCCTCGATCTGCAACGGCTGCTGCCGCGAGAAAGCCAGCATACGTTGTGTGAGCGTTGCGGCGCGGGCCACGCCGGTGCGCGCGAGTTCGAGGAAACGCACGACTTCCGGTGTCGGCTGCGGAACGCGGCGACCGATCATCTCGATCGCTCCGCCTATTCCCGTCAGCAGGTTGTTGAAATCGTGCGCGATCCCGGCGGTGAGCTGGCCTACGGCCGTCATCTTCTGCGACTGGCGCAGGCTCTCCTCGGCCGCGGTGCGCCGGATCTGCTCCTCGCGCAGCCGCTCGAGCGTCTCGCCCTGGCTCGCCGCACGCTTCGAAGCGAGCCACGCGAGGGCGAACAGCGCCAGCGTCGCCGGCAGACCGAACAGCAGGTGCGAGGCCATGCGATGAAGCCAGGCCTGCCTGACGGCGTCCCTGGCGACGCCCACCGCCACGTAGACCGGCAGATCGGGCAGCTTTCGATAGACGACCGTTCGCGCGACGCCGTCGAAGCTTCCACTCTGCGTATTGTAGCTGCCACCCTCGCGATCCACCGCGATTGCCTGCATGAACCTCGAGCCGGGTTCGAGCCGCGTCAGGCTTCCCGCATATGCAGGGAAGCGCGCCAGCAACTCTCCGTCGGCGCGAATGAGCGACGTCGTGTAGTCGTCGGGCTCGGCGGCATGTTCGAACAGCTTGGCAAAGTACGCAGGCGGGATCGCCACGAGCACGACACCGTCGAAGCCGCCATCCGGTCGCTGCCGTCGTTCGCTGTACTGGAATATGTCGGAGCCCTTGATCCGGCTGCGGAACGTCTCGCTGACGTACCGCATCTCCTTGCCGTCGCGGTGGGCGATGAAATACGGCCTGTCGGCAGCCGAGATGTTTGCCGGTAGGGGAAAGACATTGGCCGCGACGAGCGGCAACCCCTCCTTGTCGAGGACGAACACGTCCTCGACCTGCGGCAGCTTTCGAACCAGATGTCGAAGCTGTTCGTGCAGCCGGGCCTCGTTCTGCCGGATCTCGCTGTCGCTGAGGTTGTCGATGAGGCCGAGCACATTGCTGACGACGAGCTGCTGCGTCTCGAACGTGGCACGGGCGCCGACATAGAGGAGATCGAGCGTCCGCGAAATCCGCTCCTCGTACTGGCGCTGCGTGTCGCCGTAGGCCATCCAGCTTGCCCCGGCAAAGAGCAGAAGCGGCACCACGACGGTCGCGGCCAGGAGGACGAAGGAGGCGTCGGCCGCGGTCGTGCCGCGCAGCGTCCAGGTCTGGAGTTTGAGGAGCCGCCTCACGTCCGCCTGCTATTCCTTTCGGATCAGCGAAGCCACGAAGTTCGACAGCTCCGACGCGCTGTAGGGCTTCGGAAAGGAGTGCAGGGTGATGCCGGGCGGCAGGTTGCCCGGCGCCGAAGCTCCCGAGCAGCGGATGATGGGGACGCCGGGTCGGTGCAAGGCCGCGGCCTCGATCACCTTCTCGCCCGACATGTCCGGCAGGCCGATATCGACGATGATCGCCACGAGCGGCGTGTCGCCCTGAACCACGTCGAGGGCCTCTCGGCCCGTCGCCGCTTCGATGCACTCGATACCCACGTCGGCCAGCGAATCGACCAGGACGGCGCGGATCAGGAACTCGTCTTCAGCCAGCAGAACACTCGACATCCGTAAGCCCTACTCCGCCGCCTTCGCCATCGCGGGCTGGGGCTTGAACGGCAGGATCGTTGTCGCCCGCGCCGCGGGCAACGGCAAGGGCGGGGTTTCCACACCCAGCGTCCGCGCCGCGTTCCACGCCCAGCGCGGGTCCAGCAGGAAGGGGCGCGCATGCGCCGTGCAGTCGGCCTCGCCGGACGCGATGATCTTCTCGGCCTGCTCCGGCTCCGTGATGAGACCGACCGCCCAGGTCTTGATGCCGGCTTCCTTGCGGACGCGCGCAGAGAACGGCACGTGATAGCCCGGCCCCAGCGTGATCTTCTGCCCCGGCGCATTGCCGCCCGAGCTTACATCGACGAAATCGCAGCCCAATGCCTTGAGCTGGCGCGCCGTCTCGACCGTCTCCTCGATGGTGACACCGCCCTCGACCCACTCGACGGCCGAGAGCCGCATGCCCAGCGCCTTCTCGGCGGGCCAGACCCGGCGCACGGCTTCGAATACCTCGAGCGGGAAGCGCCGGCGCTTGTCGGCGGTGCCGCCATATTCGTCGGTCCGACGGTTGCTGAGCGGCGAGAGGAACTGGCTGAGCAGGTAGCCGTGGGCTCCGTGAAGTTCGACCACGTCGAAACCCAGCCGCAGGCTGCGCTCCGCCGCTTCGACGAACGCCTGCTTCACCTTCTTCAGGCCGATACCGTCGAGCGCCACCGGCGTGTGCCACCTGGCAGCCGGGTCGTAGGCCAGCGCCGAAGGACCGTAGGTCGTCCACGGCAGATCGGGCGCATCGGCCTGGGTCAGCGGACCGCCGCCCTTCCATGGGCGCTGGGCCGAGGCCTTGCGGCCGGCATGGGCGAGCTGCACGCCGAGCTTCACGCCCGGCATCCAGCCGCGCACCCAGTCGATGACCGGCTTCAGCGCCGCTTCGTTCTCGTCGCTGTAGAGGCCGAGGCAACCCTGCGTGATGCGGCCCTCGCGCTCGACATGCGTGGCTTCGAGGCAGAGCAGCCCCGCGCCCGACATGGCGAGCATGCCGTAGTGCACCTGGTGCCAGGGCTGCGCGCTGCCGTCGACCGCCGAGTACTGGCACATCGGCGAGACGATGATGCGGTTGGGCAGCGTGACGCCGCCGAGCTCGACAGGGGTGAAGAGTTGGGCGGTCATGGTATTCCCCGGAAAATCAGCCGTTGATCGAAGGTCCGGCCTCGTGGCCCAGCCATTCCTCGATCAGGCGGCGGGCGATCGAATCGCGGCGCGGCATGAAGAAGGAACCGTCCTTCGGAAGGTTCTCGGTGCGCAATTCCTCGCGGCTCATCCAGCGTGCGCTTTCGAGCTCGGATTCGTTCACGCTGAAGTCCATCGACTCGGCTTCGGCATGGAAGCCGATCATCACCGAGGCGGGGAACGGCCAGGGCTGGGACGAACGGTAGATCACGTCCTTTACCTTGACCTTCACTTCCTCGTAGACCTCGCGTGCCACGGCATCCTCGAAGCTCTCGCCGGGCTCGACGAAGCCCGCCAGGGTCGAATGCATGCCGCGCGGGAAATGCTTGCCGCGGCCCAGCAGGCACTTGTCGCCGTGATGGACGAGCATGATCACCGCGGGATCGGTGCGCGGGAAGGTTTCTGTCTTGCAGTTCTCGTTGGTGCACATGCGCACGTGGCCGCCGCGCGTGACCTTCGTCGTCGCGCCGCAGACGCCGCAGTAGCGGTGGCGGCGATGCCAGTAGGTCATGCCGCGGGCATAGGCCAGGATCGAGCCCTCGCGTGCGAACAGCAGCGGACCGACCTGGCGGAGGTCGACGAACTCGCCCAGCTCTTTCAGCGGCACGTCCTTGCCGGTGACGTCGACGGCGAAGTACGGCGTGCCTTCGACGTAACCCAGGAAGATCTGGACGTCGCTCGAGTTCGCGATTGCCCGGCCCATCATGCCCTGGAGGAAGACGGCTTCCGGATTGCCGCCGGTCTTCACCAGGTTCTTCTCTGTGTCGATCGGCACGAAGCGTGCGGCCCCCGAGGAGGCCAGTTCGATCATCCGTTCATCGTCCTCGCGCTCATGGCTGGCGCGGTCGATTTCGGCGCTGGAATAGGGATTTCTTGGGTTTCTCATAGGCCGCGGACCGTGCCACAGGGCCGCCGCCGCTGCAATCAGGGCAGCGCCCGTTCCAGGACCTGCGCCACATGTATCGCCTGCCGGTCGGACCCGTCGGCGATCTGGTGGCGGCAGGAGGTGCCGTCGGCGACGACCAGCGTTCCGGCATCCGCCTTGCGCACCGCCGGCAGCAGCGACAGCTCGGCCATGGCGATCGAGGTCTCGTAGTGCTCGGCCTCGTAGCCGAAGCTGCCGGCCATGCCGCAGCAGCTAGACTCGATCGGTGTCACGGCGAGATCGGGGACGAGCGACAACACTTCCTGCACGGCGCTCATGGCGCCGAAGGCCTTCTGGTGGCAGTGGCCATGCAGCAGCGCCTTTTTTTCGGACAGCGGCCGGAGGGGCAGTTCGAGGCGTCCCGCCTTCTTCTCGCGCGCGAGGAATTCCTCGAACAGCACGGCATGGGCCGCGACCAGTTCGGCGTCATCGCCCAGGCCCAGGGCCAGGAACTCGTCGCGCATCGTGAACAGGCACGACGGCTCGAGCCCGATGATCGGCACGCCCTTTTGCGCGAAGGGCAGCAGCGCGTTCAGCGTGCGCCGCGCTTCGGCCCTGGCCCGCTCCACCTGGCCGGTCGCCAGGTAGGTGCGGCCGCAGCACAGGGCGGGCGCCCCCAGGGTCGGCCAGGCCACGGCCACGCGATGGCCGGCTGCCGACAGCACACGGCGCGCGGCATGCAGGATTTCCGGTTCGAAATTGTTCGAGAAGGTGTCGGCGAAGATCACCACTGTGGCGTCCCCGTCACCGTCGTCGACGCCGGTCGTCGAGAGGAACGTGTCTCCGCGCCATTGCGGCAGGCGGCGCTGCTTGGCGAAGCCGAGATACGACTGAACGAACCACGCGGCGTTGAAAAGCCACGGCAGGCGCCGCGCCCACGGCGCCATCGACGGCGTGCTGCCGATCAGCCGGTCGCGCCAGCTCAGGCCCTTGGCCATCCGCCGAGCCGACTTCACCTCGATCTTCATGCGCGCCATGTCCACGCCGGTCGGGCAGTCGCGCTTGCAGCCCTTGCAGCTCACGCACAGGTCCATCGCGGCCGCGACCGCGTCGGAGCGCAAACCCTCGGACCCAAGCTGGCCGGACAGGGCCAGACGCAGCGTGTTGGCACGGCCGCGCGTCAGGTGCTTCTCGTCGCGCGTCGCGCGGAAGGACGGGCACATTGTGCCGGCGTCGAACTTCCGGCAATGGCCATTGTTGTTGCACATCTCGGCGGCCTTCGCGAAGCCGCCGGCCAGGTCGCCGCCGGTGCCGGGCGGCGTCGAGATCTCAGTGACCGGGTCGGTCTGGACGTTCCATGCCGACCAGTCGAGCGCCGGCTCGTACTTGATGGATTCGTATCCCGGCTTGAAGCGGAACAGCGATCGGTCGTCCATGCGCGTCGCGCGGACGATCTTGCCCGGGTTCAGGATGTTCTCCGGATCGAACAGGTCCTTCACCGTCTCGAACGCTTTCGTCAGGCGCGGCCCGAACTGCCAGGCCACCCACTCCGATCGCACCAGCCCGTCGCCATGCTCGCCCGAGAAGGCGCCCTTGTATTCGCGCACCAGCGCCGACGCTTCCTCGGCAATGGCCCGCATCTTCTCGGCACCTTCGCGGCGCATGTCGAGGATCGGCCGCACATGCAGCGTGCCGACCGACGCATGGGCGTACCAGGTGCCGCGCGTGCCATGCTTGCCGAACACGTCGGTCAGACGCTGCGTGTAGTCCGCGAGATGCTCCAGCGGGACGGCGCAGTCCTCGATGAACGAGACGGGCTTACCGTCGCCCTTCATCGACATCATGATGTTGAGGCCGGCCTTGCGGACTTCCCAGAGTTCGGACTGCGGCCTGGGCTCCGGCATCTCGACGACGCTGCCGGGCATGCCGAGGTCGGCCATCAGCTCGACCAGGCGTGCTAGATCGCGCAGCTGGTCGTCACGCTCCTCGCCCGCGAACTCGACCAGCAGGATGGCCTCGGGCTTGCCGATCAGCGCCCGCTCGATGACCGGCCGGAAAGCGGGATTGGCGCGCGCCAGCTCGATCATAGTGCGATCGACCAACTCCACAGCCGCCGGCTTCAGCTTCACGATGTGCTGGGCGCTGTCCATCGCCTTGTAGAAGCTGGGGAAGTTCACGACGCCCAGTGTCTTGTGCTTGGGCAGCGGCGCGAGGTTCAGCGTGAGCCGCTCCGTCACTGCCAGCGTGCCCTCGCTGCCGACCAGCAGGTGCGCGAGGTTCACCGAATTGTCGGTCGTGTAGGGCCGCTCCGACTGCGGGAAGAAGATGTCGAGGTTGTAGCCGCCGACCCGGCGCATCACGTGCGGATACATCCGCTCGATCTCGTCGCGCTCGGCGAAGGCCAGCTCCGCGACCTTGTCAGCAATCAGACGCACGCCGTCGGGCATGTGCTCGGGCCGGGCGGATCCGAAGCGCGCCCGCTGGCCGTTGGCCAGCAGCGCGTCGATCGACGCCACGTTGTGCACCATGTTGCCGTAACGGATCGAGCGCGAGCCGCAGGAATTGTTGCCGGCCATGCCGCCCAGCGTGCACTGCGCCGAGGTCGAGACGTCGACCGGATACCAGAGCCCGTGCGGCTTCAGCCAGGCGTTGAGCTGATCGAGCACGACGCCTGGCTGGACCGTCACCTGCGCCTTGTTCTTGTCGAAGCCCACGATCTCGCGCAGGTACTTCGAACAGTCGATCACCAGCGCATCGCCGACCGTCTGACCGCACTGAGACGTGCCCGCGCCGCGCGGCAGGATCGCCGCCTTCGCGTCGCGCGCCACGTCGACGGCCAGGGCGAGGTCCGCCTCGTCGCGCGGCACCACCACGCCCACCGGCTCGACCTGGTAGATCGACGCATCAGTCGAGTAGCGCCCACGCGAGGCCCTGTCGAACAGGACCTCGCCTTTCAGCGAACGACGCAGATTTTGCTCAAGCTTGCTCATAGACGGGCACACCAGACAGTGCCCTCTCCCCCCGCGTCATACGCGGGCGGAGAGGGCCTGGTGATCGCTACCGAAAGCGGGTTCATCGGGTCACGCCAGCCATCCTCAGTCGAGCTTCACGCCGGCCGCCGCGACGACCTTCTGCCACTTCTCGATTTCCGTACGGATACGCTTGGCGAAGTCGGCCGGCGATTCGCCGCCGACCTGGGCCAGCTGCTCCTTCCAGATCGCCTGCAGCTTGGGATTGGCCAGCGCCTTGACGATCTCGTCGTACATCCGCTTCACGATCGGCTGCGGTGTGCCCTTGATCGCCCAGAGACCGTACCAGGTCGATACGAGCCAGGCCGGCACGCCGATCTCGGCCGCCGTGGGCATGTCGGGAAACTCGGGCACGCGCTTGTCGGTGGCGACAGCAAGCCCGAGCAGCTTGCCGGCCTTGATCTGCTGCGCCGAGGTGCCCATGCCGTCGAACATCATGTCGGCGTTGCCGGCCAGAAGGTCCTGCATCGCGGGGCCCGCGCCGCGATAGGGCACGTGGACGATCTCGGTCTTGGTCTCGAGTTTGAAAAGTTCGCCAGCCAGGTGATGCGCCGTGCCGGCGCCGGCCGAGGCGTAGTTCACCTTGTTCGGGTTGGCCTTGAGGTAGGCGATGAACTCGGCCGCGGTCTTCACCGGGATCTTGTTCGGGTTGATCGAGATCACCTGGGGCACCAGCGCGACCATGGTGATCGGTTCGAAGTTCTTCTCGAGGTCGTAATCGAGGTTCTTGTAGATCGACGGGGCGATCGTGTGATGGATGGCGCCGACGAAGAAGGTCTGGCCGTCGGGCTTCATCTTGGCCGCCTGCGAGGCGCCGACCGTGCCGCCCGCACCGCCCTTGTTGTCGATCAGGATCTGGACACCGAGCTGCTCGCCGACCTGCGCGGCCAAGGGCCGGGCGAAGACGTCGGTACCGCCGCCTGCCGGAAACGGGTTCACCCAGGTGATCGGGCCGTTCGGCCAGCCCTGCTGCGCACGTGAGACGGCGGGCGCGGCCAGCGTGGCGGCGAGGCCGAGCTTGAGGGCGTTACGGCGCGAGGTCTGGAATGTCGAGGTCATGGTCTTGTTCCTCCCTGAAGGTTCTTGTCGTCTCGGTTGTCCATGGAATCGAGGACGGCCTGCTGTTTGGCCCGCAGGTGCCCCACGAGGAGGTCACGTAGCGCGGCGCCGTCCCGCGCGGCAAGCGCTTCGATCATTGAACGATGTTCCGCGACGGCCTGATCCCATTTGGCCGGGTTGAGGTTGGAACGGAATCTGAGTGCGTGCAGGCGGGCATTCAGCGTGCGGTAGGTCTGCTTGAGGACAGCATTGTCCGCGAGGGCGTTCAGTCGGTCGTGAATCAGACGATTGATGCGGTAGTAGGCCGGCAGGTCGTGGCCGGCGTGAGTGACCTCCATCTGATTTTGCAGTGCACGCAAATCGGCGATGTCGGCGTCGGTTACCCGAGCCACGGCGAGTTCGCCCGCCAAACCTTCCAGCGCCCCCATCACCTCGAAGGCACCGCGTACATCCTCCCGTGACAGGGCCACCACCTGGGCGCCCCGGTTGGGCAGTTGCACCAGCAGGCCATCGGCGGCGAGCATGCGGAAGGCTTCCCGAAGCGGCGTTCGCGATACGCCCAGCCGCTCGCACAATTCGCGCTCGTTCAGCTTGGCGCCCGGCGCAAGCTCGCCTTCGATGATGAGTGCCCGCAGCCGCTCGGCAGCCGCTTCGGGCAACGTCAGACGCGCGATCGGAAAAGTCGAACCATCCATCTGGACACACCTTGGCATATTGTATACAAAATGCAAGAGCAAAGCTGAAAGGGTCCCTCGACCATGCGCCTGAATTCACATCCCGCCGGACGTCATTTCCTGCAAATTCCCGGTCCGACCAACGTTCCCGACCGCGTTCTTCGCGCGATGGATTATCCGACGATTGATCACCGTGGCCCGGAGTTCAACGCGCTGGCCAAGAAGGTGCTTCGCTCCGTCCGGCAGATTTTCCAGACAAAACAACCGGTTATCGTCTATCCCGCATCTGGTACCGGAGCTTGGGAAGCTGCCCTCGTGAACACCCTGTCGCCGGGCGACCTGGTGCTGATGTGGGAGACCGGCCACTTCGCTTCTCTTTGGAAGAAAATGGCCGATAAGCTTGGAATCAAATCCGAATTTATGGGTGGGGATTGGCGCAAGCCTGCCGATCCCGCAGCCATCGAGAAGCGCCTCAGGGAAGACGCCGGACACGCCATCAAGGCGGTCTGCATCGTTCACAACGAAACCTCGACGGGTGTGGTGAGCGACATTTCGGCGGTGCGCCGTGCCATCGACGCGGCGAAGCACCCTGCCCTGCTGCTGGTCGACACGATCTCCTCGCTGGGGTCGATCGACTATCGCCACGACGCCTGGGGCGTCGACGTCACTGTGGCCGGCTCGCAGAAGGGCCTGATGCTGCCGCCCGGCCTGTCCTTCAACGCGCTGAGCGAGAAGGCGATCGAGGCGTCGAAGGCCTCGAAGATGGTCAAGGCGTTCTGGAACTGGGACGAGATGCTGACGGCCAACGCCAACGGCTGGTTCCCCTACACGCCTGCCACCAACCTGCTCTACGGTCTCAACGAGGCCTGCGACATGCTCCTCGAAGAGGGGCTGGACGCGGTATTTGCCCGTCACGCCCGTCACGCCGAGGCCACTCGCACGGCCGTGAACGCCTGGGGCCTCGAAATCCTGTGCAGCGATCCCAAGGCCTATTCGGGCTCGCTGACCGCGATCGTCATGCCCGAGGGCCACGACGCCGACGCCTTCCGGAAGGTCGCGTTGGAGAATTTCAACATGTCGCTCGGCCAGGGCCTCACCAAGGTCGCGGGCAAGGTGTTCCGCATCGGTCATCTCGGCGACTTCAACGACCTGATGCTGATGGGCACCCTCTCCGGCGTCGAGATGGCGCTGGGTCTCGCCAAGGTGCCGCACAAGGCCGGCGGCGTGGAGGCCGCGATGACCTACCTGCGCGACACCGCGCCGGGCGCCCGCAATGCCTGACGAGATGGAGGGGCGGATCCGCCTGTACGTCACGCCGGCCTCGCCCTGGGTCCGGCGTGTCAGGATCTGCATCGACGAACTCGGGATCGGCGACCGCTTCGACTACGTGCAGACTAAGTGGCCGCACGCCTGGGGCACGCGGACCGTCGATATGCCCGCCGACTTCGTGGCCGCGACGCCGGTCGTGCGCATCCCGGCCCTCGTCGCCAGCGACGTCACGCTGACCGACTCCCATTCGATCATCGACTATCTCGACGGCAAGTTCGGCAACCATCGGCTGCTCGCGGCGGACGGCCCCGAGCGTTGGAAGGCGCTGGAAATCAACGCCCTGGCCTGCGCCATCCTCGAGGCACAGATCATGCGCCGCGCCGAACTGCTGCGCACCGGGCCGGATCGATCCGACGATTTCATTGCCAAGATGCGCGATCGAGGCCTGCGCTGCTTCGCGGCGCTGGAGGAAAAAGTACCGTCGTTCGGCGACGCGTTCGATCTGGCGCGGATCACGACGGCGGTCGCGTGCGGCTACGACGAATGGCGCTACGGTCCGGACTGGCGGGAGGCGGCCCCAGCCCTCGCCGGCTGGTACGATACCGTCGCGCAACGGCCTTCGATGAAGGCCACCGAGCCGGCGGAGACACCGCAGCGCTAACCTGGGATCGAGAGCGGCCCCGGATCGCCACCGACCGGCCGGCGCAGGCACGCGACATGGTGGCCCGGCGCCACCTCTATGAGCGGTGGCACGGTCATGCGGCACTCCGCGGTCGCATAGAGGCAGCGCGTGTGGAAGTGGCAGCCAGGCGGCGGCCTGGCCGGGCTCGGCACGTCTCCCTGAACGATCTTCTTGCGCTTGCGGCGGCGCTTCGGATCGGGCGCGGTCGCGGCCGACAGCAGCGCCTCGGTATAGGGATGCAGGGGCTGGGTGAAGAGCGTGCGCTTGTCCGTGAGTTCGACGATGCGGCCGAGATACATCACGGCGATTCGGTGGCTGATGTGCCGCATGACCGCGAGGTCGTGGCTGATGAACAGGTAGGCGAGCCCGTATTCCTCTTGCAGGTCGATCAGCAGGTTCAGCACCTGCGCCTGCACCGAGACGTCGAGCGCGGAAACCGGCTCATCGGCCACGATCACGTCGGGATTGACCGACAGGGCCTTGGCGATGCCGAGCCGCTGGCGCTGGCCGCCCGAGAATTCATGCGCGTACTTGCGCATCGCCTCGGGCCGCAGGCCGACCCGCCGGAAGAGCTGTGCCACCCGCTCGTCGCGTTCCGCGCCCCTGGCGATGCCGAAATTCTCCAGCGGCTCGCCGACGATCGTGCCCGAGGCCAGGCGTGGATTCATCGAGGAGTACGGGTCCTGGAAGATCGTCTGGATACGCCGACGGTGGGGCCACATGGCGCCGGGCTTCAGGGCGGTGACGTCTTCGCCTCCAAGCACGATGCGGCCGGCAGTCGGTTCGATCAGCTTCAGCACGACCTTGCCGATCGTCGACTTGCCGCAGCCTGACTCGCCCACGAGGCCCAGCGTCTCGCCACGGCGGATCGAGAAGCTGACGCCGTCGACTGCTCTCACCGCGCCCACCTGGCGCTGAAGGAGGCCGCCATGGATCGGGAAGTGCTTCACCAGGCCTTCGACTTGCAGGACGGGTCCATCGCTCATGCCACCCTCCTCACGCTGTCGATCTCCCAGCAGGCGACGAGATGGCCGGCCCCGGCGTCCACAAACGGCGGTCTCTCGCGACGGCACCGCTCGGTGGCGAAGCCGCAGCGTGGCGCGAAGGCACAGCCTACGATGGGCTGGGTGAGAATGGGCACCAGGCCCGGGATCTCCTGCAGCCGTGGCCGCGTGCCGGCGGCATCGGCCTCGACGTCGAGCCGTGGGATCGCCCGCATGAGCCCGCGCGTATAAGGATGCAGCGGCTCCTCGAACAGCGCGTCGACCGTCGCCTGCTCGACCTTGCGGCCGGCATACATGACCACGACCCTCTCGGTCGTCTCGGCGACGACCCCCAGGTCGTGCGTGATGAGCACGATGGCGGTGCCGGTCTTTTCCTTGAGCTCGATCATCAGGTCGAGGATCTGGGCCTGGATCGTGACGTCGAGTGCCGTGGTGGGTTCGTCCGCGATCAGCACCTGCGGATCGCAGGACAGCGCCATGGCGATCATGACTCGCTGGCGCATGCCCCCCGAGAGCTGGTGCGGATACTCGTCGAGCCGGCGGCGCGCATCGGCGATGCGCACCAGGTCGAGCATCTCGAACGCCCGTTCCCGCGCCGCCTTCCACGAGACGCCGAGATGGCGCACGACGTTCTCCGCGATCTGCGTGCCAACCGTCAGGACCGGATTGAGGCTGGTCATCGGCTCCTGGAAGATCATCGAGATGCGATGACCCCGCAGGCGCTTCATCTGCTCCTCGGAGAGCGTGGTGAGCTCCTCGCCCTCGAACCTGATCGAGCCCGAGGCGATGCGGCCGGTCTCGGGCGGGATCAGCCGCAGGATAGACATGGCCGTCACCGACTTGCCGCAGCCCGATTCGCCCACGATGCCCAGCGTCTCGCCGCGCGCCACTTCGAACGACACGCCGTCGACGGCACGCACGACGCCGTCCAGCGTGCTGAACTGGGTGTGAAGGTCGCGGACTTCGAGGATCGCGTTCGGACTGCCGCTCACAGGCGCCTCGCCAGACGGGGGTCGAGCCGGTCGCGCAGGCCGTCGCCCAGAAGGTTTACCGCCAGCACCGTGACCGCGAGGAAGGCGCCCGGGATCATGATCGTCCAGGGCGCGATCTGGAAGAAGGTGCGGCCCTGCGCGATGATGTTGCCCCAACTCGGCACTTCCGGCGGCACGCCAGCGCCTAGGAAGCTCAAGCCGGCCTCGATCAGCATCGCCGAGGCGCATACATAGGTCGATTGCACGATCAGCGGCGCCAGCGTGTTGGGCAGGATGTGGCGCGTCAGCAGCTTCCAGTTCCTGGTGCCGCCGGCGATGGCGCTCTCGATATAGGGCTGGGCGCGGATCGACAGCACGACGGCCCGGACCACGCGCACGATGCGCGGCACCTCGGGGATCACGATGGCCACGATCACGATGCCGAGACCCGGCCGGGACAGGGTGATCAGCGCGATGGCCAGCAGGATCGAAGGGATCGCCATCAGCCCGTCCATGACGCGCATGACGAGCGCGTCGACCTTGCGAAAATAGCCACAGGCGAGGCCCAGCGCGAGGCCAAGGACGCTGGAGAAGGCCGCCACCGAAAGACCGACGATCAGCGACACGCGGGCGCCGTAGATCGTACGGGAGAACACGTCGCGGCCGAACTGGTCGGTGCCGAACCACCAGCGCTCGGAAGGCGGCCGCAACCGGTTGACGGGTGCGATCTTGAACGGGTCGTTGGTCGCGATGAAGGGAGCGAAGATCGCCAGTACGATCAGCACCGAGAGCAGCACGGCGCCCAGCGCAATGGTCGGATTGCGCCGGATCGCGCGCCACAGGGAAAAGCGGCGGGCGGGCGGCAGAGCGAGGTCGTCGGCTATCACCGCCATGTCAGTACCGGATCCGCGGATCGAGGAAGGCGTAGGAGATGTCGATGATCAGGTTCACCAGCACCTTGGCGCCGGCGAAGACCAGGATCAGCCCCTGCACCACCGGATAGTCGCGCTTCAGGACGGCGTCGACGGTGAGCCGGCCGAGGCCCGGGATGTTGAACACCGTCTCGGTGATGACGACGCCCGAGATCAGCAGCGCGATGCCGATGCCGATCACCGTGACGATGGGCACGGCAGCATTCTTCAGCGCATGCAGCAACAGCACGCGATCGGTCGCCAGGCCCTTGGAGTTGGCCGTGCGCATGTAATCCTGCGCGAGCACCTCCAGCATCGAGGCGCGCGTGGTGCGGGCGATCAGCGCCATGTAGGTGATGCCCAGCGCCAGCGATGGCAGGATCAGGCTCTGCACAAAGGGCCAAAAGCCTTCCTTGATCGGCTGGTAGCCCTGCACCGGCAGGAGCTGCCATTGCATGGCGAAGAAGTAGATCAGAATGTAGGCCAGCACGAAGACCGGCATGGCGAAGCCCAGCACGGCAAACCCCATGACCAGCCGGTCGACCAGCTTGCGCGCCTTCCAGGCCGCCAGCACGCCGATGGGAATGGCCATCGCGACGGCCACGAACAGGGTAGAGAGCGTCAGCGCAACCGTCGGCTCGAGACGCTGCGAGATCAGCCGCGTCACGGGGAGATTCGAGAAGATCGACACGCCCATGTCGCCGCGCACGAGCTGCATCGTCCAGACGACGAACTGCTCGACCATGGGGCGGTCGAGGCCAAGTTTGGCACGGACCGCGGCGATCGCTTCCGCCGTCGCGTCCTCGCCGGCGATGATCGCCGCCGGATCCCCCGGCGCGAACCGCAGCAGGAAGAAGACGAACAGCGCCACCACGGCCATGACGGGCAGCGTGGCGAAGAGCCGGCGGACGATGTAGGCGGTCATGGCGAGGCCTTGCCCTTAACGGGCAAAGCCTCCCTGCGCGCGACGGCTACGCATGTTCGAGACGGCATTATTTCTTCGTAATTCCCCAGAGCACGGCGAGACCCGTGTTCGGCACGATGCCCTCGATGCGGTCGGCGCGATAGGCGAGCGGCGTGTCCCACTGTCCGAACGGAATGTAGACGACCTGCTCCATGGCACGGGCCTGAAGCTCGTTGGCGATCTTCTTCCGCTCCTCCTCCGTCTGCGCCATGCCGAAGGCGTTGCGCAGTTCCTCGATCCTGGCGTCGCAGGGCCAGCCGAACAGCCCCTTGTCGCAGGCCGCGCCGATCCAGGTGTGCAGGACGGGATTGGCAGAACCGACACCGCCCGACGTCGTGACGAAGATGTTCCAGCCGCCCTGCGCGGGCGGATCCTTCTTGGCGCGACGCGAGACGACCGAGCCCCAGTCCATCGACTGGGCGTCGACGTTGATGCCGGCCTCGCGCATCGCCTGGATCAGAACCTGCGTCGCCGGCGTGATCGTGGCGTGGTCGGTCGCCGACAGGACGGTGATCGGCTCGCCCTTGTAGCCGGCCTCCTTGAGGAGCTGCAGGGCCTTCTTGGGATTGTACTCCTTCATCCACTCGCGGCCGCCGGCGCTCTCGTACGGGCCGCCGCAGGTGAGCAGCGCCGGGCAGACCTTGTAGTATTTCGGATCGCCGACGATGGCGCGCAGGAAGTCTTCCTGATTGATCAGGTAGTACATCGCCTGCCGCGCCTTCACGTTGTCGAAGGGCGGCTGGAGATGATTGAGCCGGATGAAGCCCTGGGTACTGTCGATCTTGCCGGTCTTCATCAGCTTCACGCCGCGCGCCTTCTCGAGCAACGGCAGGAAGTCGTTGGTCGGCGCCTCGTAGAAGTCGATCTCGCCGTTGATCAGGGCCGACATCGCGGTCTGCGGATCGGAGATCCAGACCAGTTCGATTCGGTCGACGCCCGGGACCTTGGCGCCCGCGAAGGAGGACGGCGCTTCGGTGCGCGGCTGGTAGTCCTTGTTCTTGAGATATACGGCCTTGCTGCCGGGAACCCACTGGTCCTTGGCGAAGACATAGGGGCCGGAGCCGACAGCTTCCTTGACCTGCTGCTGCGGATCGGTGAGCGCGTCCTTCTCTCGCATGATCGCCGCGATCGAGCTGCCGCTCTTGCCCAGCGACTCGAGCACCATGCCGTACGGCGCCTTCAGCACCATCGTGAACGTCTTGTCGTCGACCGGCTCCATCTTGGTGACGAAGCCCATGAGGCGCTGGCCGACGCCGTCCTTGGCGCCCCAGCGCTTCAGCGAGGCGATGACGTCCTTTGTCGTGACGGGGGAGCCGTCGTGGAACTTGAGCCCGTCGCGCAAAGTGAACTTATAGGTCAGCTTGTCCGGGCTGACCTCGTACTTGCCGACCATCTGGGGCTGGGGCTTCTGGTCGGCGTCGTTGCCGAACAGCGTGTCGTAGACCAGCGCGCCATGGATGTTTGCGATCGTCTGGGTCGTCCAGACCGGATCGATGACGCGCACGTCGGCGTGCATCACGGCCTTCAGGACCTTCTCTTGCGCGTAGGCCGGCGCCTGGACCGCAGCGAACGGCAACGCCAGCGCGAACGCGCCCGCGAAGATGCGTTTCAACATTGCTAACTCCCTTGCTCCCCGCAGAGAGTATGCAAAGCCGCGCTTCGATTTGTCCAGCGCGACGCAACCAAATGCCGTCTCGTGACCATGGCGCGCAGCGCGAAATGGAGAGGCTTACCTTAGCAAGGCCGGCTTCTGGCAGAGCCAAGGTCTCTCCCCTGCACTCCTTCGGAGCTCCAGCCGAGATGACGCGAGGGGGCGCGGCTAGTAGATCAGCCCTCGCGGCTTTGCGCCCTCGTCGAGGGGCCAGATCGGGCGCTCGACCTTCGTGTACGGTACCTTGCGGTGATCGCGCGGCAGCGGGCCGCTCGATTCGACGTAGATCACCTTCTTCGCGATCGGCCCGTAAGCGGCCATGAAGTGGTTCGTGGACTTGACCACGACGATCTTCCGCTTGGTCGGATCGATCCCGAGGTTGGTGAACAGCTCCAGCCCCGTCGCCTGCGTGCGATTCGCGATCAGCACCACCTCGACACCCCCTATCCGAACCGCCGCACAGTCCCCGACCGAGACCTGCGTCGGGCCGAAGCGCTGCCACGCGTCGCGCTTCAGGCCGATGATCTCGACTTCGGCGTCGACCGGCTGGCCAGAGCTGGGCGCGATCTTGCCGCCGAAGCGCAGGCCGATGCGAGCGCCCAGCCCGGCATCGAAACAGAGGCGGACCGCGATCGGGTCCCAGATCGGCCCGACGCAGGCGCTTTCGACGTTTTTCTCGATCAGGTGCTTCAGGATGTCGGTATTGTCGGAGGGCGCCCCGCCGCCGGCATTGTCCGACGGATCGGCAATCACGACCGGCAGGTCGTTGAAGGCCACGCCTTCGCTGATTCCCGCCGCAATGCCCAGCGACTGCGGCGCCGTTTTCCCACGAAGCCCCACCAGTTCCTCGCCCAGCTGCGTCGCAAGCGCATCGGCCTTCTTCTTGTCGCCATCGGCGATCACCAGCACGCGCGTCCCGATCTCGGGAACGTCGCCGTAGGGAAAGCAATGGGCGATGGAGATGGAGAGGATCGCGTCCTTGCCCTCCATCGCCATGATACGATCGACCAGGCCGCGCATCGGCTGCAAGGTCGTCGGATAGCTTTGGATCTGCCGGCAGTCGTAGACCGACATCACCGGCTTCACCTTGCCACGCAAGGTCGCCAGCACGAGGTCGAGCAGGTCCTCGGCGCGTTCGACGACGTCGGTGTGGGGGAATTCCTTGTAGAGCACGATGATGTCGGCATTCGACACGCGCTTCATCGTGAGATGGCAATGCGGGTCCAACTCGACGCCGATAACGCATTTTGGGCCCACGATCGCGCGGCAGCGCTCGATGATGTCGCCTTCGACATCGTCGTAGCCGTGCGCCACCATCGCTCCATGCAGACCGAGCAGCAGCCCGTCGACCGGGAGCGCCGCCTTGAGCTGGCCCAGGATCTCGTCCCGCATGGCCTCGTAGTCGGCCCGGTTGGTCGTTCCGGCGGGGCTGGCGGCGAAGCAGCTTCCCTCGATCAGTTCGAACCCCTCCACCCTGGTGCGGGCGCGCGCCACGAAGAGCGGCGCGGTGCACATGCGTGGTGCATCCGTCGGATGCTCACCCGCCCTGAAGAACACCGACTCGCGGTAATTCTCCAGGCTCGTCGGCAAGGGGGAGAAGGTGTTCGTTTCGGTGGCCAGGGTTGCCGAGAACAGGCGCATGGGGATCCTTAAGGAACGATACCGGCAGGCAGGGAAAGGCAGTGCTGCGCGATGGCGCCCGGCGTGGTGAGCCAGATGCGATCGCGATGCCTGGCGATGTGGCGCAGCGCCCGCTTCAGGTGCCGCAGCCGGTGCGGCTGGCCCACGAGATACGCATGCAGCGCGACACCCATCACCAGCGGCCGCTCCTGAGACAGTTCCAGCATCTCGTCGAACTGGTCGATGATGATGTCGGCGAAAGCGTCACCGCCGATCTTGCGGCCGGCGATCTGCGGAATGTCGTTCACTTCCTGCGGATAGGGCATCGCGAGGATGCGACGGCCGCCTCGGCAGCGGAACCAGACGGGCTGGTCGTCCATGCACCAGTCCAGAAGGTAGCGATAACCCGCTTCGGCCAGCAGGTCGGGCGTGACATGGCTGTGTGAGATCCACGGCCCCAGCCAACCTTCCGGCGCGCGGCCCTCGGCATCGGCCAGCCGCCGGGTTGCCTCGCCGATCAACGTCCGTTCGCCCGCCTCGTCGAGCACGCCCTGCCGCTCGGCGTTTGTCCGGCCATGGCCCACGATCTCGTCGCCGCGCGCCCGGCAGGCCGCGATCAACGCCGGCGCGTAGTCGTACATCGCGCTGTTGACCAGGGCCGCCATCGGCAGCTTCAGCGCATCGAAGGCGTCGAGCATGTACCAGGCGCCGACACGATTGCCATAATCGCGCCACGCGAAGTTGAGAACGTCGGGATGCGGACCACCCGGCGCCAGTTCGGCCCCAAGACCTTCGCCGTAGGAAAAATGCTCGAGATTGAGAGCGAAATAGACGGCGAGACGTCGGCCGGCCGGCCAGGAGTAATCGGCGCGGCCCCGCAGGGGGACGTAGTCGTATCGGTCGTGCGTTCTCAGTTCCATCCTCACAAATTAACGTCGCAAGCCACGAAGGGCTACGGTCGAACCATGTTGAATCGCCTGATGTCGGCAGTCGCCGGCGGCTGCCTGCTCGTGCTCACCGGCTCTCCGGCCTTCGCCTATTATTCGAAGGATTCGTACGAAGCCGAAATCGCCTTCGAGAGCAGGGTCGAGATCGCCGCGGACACGCCCGACTACATCCTGCTGCCTTCCTACATCAACCGCCAGCTGCTCTATCTCGCCGGTCCATTGCAGGCGGCGCCAAAGAAGGCCGCTGCCAAGAACGACGCGAAAGTCGACGTCCTGGGCAGGGAGCACGATAGCAAGACCGGCAAGCACTACGTTCGCTATCGCTACACCGGCACCTTCGTCCTCGACAACGGGCTTCAGGACACCGTGAAAATCCGCCTCCCCCTCAATCTCGACGAGGTGTGGGACCGCTCGACCGACAAGTGCTTCAGCTGGGGCGAAAAGTATCGCATGGCCTACTTCTGGGCGCCCCTGAACAAGGGATGCCCGCTGGTCGACGGCACCGACTACACCACGTCGGACGCCACGATCCTCGCGAAGCGGCCCAACACCGCCAACACCGCACCTGCCTATGAGCGTCTGGCCAACGCCAGCAACGAAATCCGTGTCGTCCTGACCTTCGGTGCCGACGAGGACAAGAACGGCAATGTCCCGCCTGACAAGAACGGCGACTACAACGCAGGCAATTACCGCGACATCCGCAAGTTCCTCGTGAATCAGGGATTCGCGGGCCGCACCGTTTCAGTCGCCGAGCGCGAGCGCGACTGCGGCAACACGAAGCCGCTGGCCGCCTCGCCGGGCCACGTCGAAGAATATGTCCGGACCGACGGCGCCCGCAGGCTCGTCGTCCGGCTGTTCTGGGGCGTCACCAACATCGGCGAGGACAGCGTCGCCTTCTTCTGCATGGCCAAGGAAGCGGCGGAGCGCGGATCCGTATTCCTCTATGCGGGACATTCCCGCGTCGGCCTGCTGGATCTCACCTACATGGGCGAGCAGATCGGCACACCCATCCGGATGAACAAGGACCAGTACCAGATCTACGCCTTTTTCGGCTGCTCGAGTTACAGCTACTACAATCTGTCCTACTTCGCGGCGAAGGCGACGCCCGCCGATCCGGAAGGCATGCGCAATGCCAGCATCGTGACCAACGGTATCACCGGCTCCTTCGGCTCGATGACCGACTTCACCACGAAGACGCTGAAGCCGATCTTCGACTGGTCGGCGCGCGGCACTCGAACGAGCTGGCAGCAGATCATGAACTCCTACTCCGAGCGCTTCCTCACCGGCGTAAACGGCGACCGCTAGCGGAACTGCACACCAGCGGGCGACGACTCCGCGCATCAGCGAGGCGTGGCATCTCCGGCCGGGATGGGCTACGGTCGCAGACTTAATGAAGAAGCCGCTACCGTCAGGGGCAGCGGACAAACCGGGAGGAAAAACGCGTTGACGGCGACGAGTGCTGCCGCTTTGCCTGCGACCACGGAAGCTGCGCCCGCCACGCGCCGGTGGGCCGCGCCGCTCTGGGTCGGCGCCTTGCTGGTCATCCTTGCTTTCCTGGTGGTCTATCCACTGTTGATGCTCGTCTTCGGCGCGGTCAGCGACTCCAATCCGGTGATCGACGGGTTCGGCAAGTTCAATCCCTCGCTTGAGCATTTCGTCACCGTGCTCGCCAACGAGAACGTTCATCTCGCCTTCGTGAACGCGCTGGTCGCCTGCGGCGGCGGCACCGCGCTCGCGGTGGTGATCGGCCTCGCCTTCTCGTGGATCGTGGTGCGCACCAATACGCCGTTCCGCGGTTTCATAGCCGGCGCCAGCATGATCCCGCTGTTCGTACCGCCGCTCGTGGCCGGCGTCGCCTGGAGCATCCTCGGCTCGCCCAAGACCGGCCTCTTGAACACGTCCCTGAAATGGATGGGGATCAATTTCCGCTTCGACTTCTATTCGATGTCGGGCCTGATCCTGGTGTTCGGCTTCTACTATGCACCCTACGTGTACATGTTCACGGCCTCGGCGCTGCGCAACATGGACCCGAGCCTCGAGGAAGCGTCCGAAGTGTCCGGCGCCAGCGCCTTCACGACACTCTTCACCGTGACCTTCCCGCTGATCGCACCGGCGATCCTGGCGGGCTCCCTGCTCTCCTTCGTCGTCATGCTGGGCATCTACGGCATCCCGGCCGCGCTCGGCACGCCCGCCAACATCAACGTGCTGACGACCTACATCTTCAAGCTGACTGCCTGGAGTCCGCCGCTCTACAATACCGCGGCGGCCGTCGCGATCCTGCTGATGCTCGTGACCGCCATCCTCGTGTGGGCCCAGCAGCGCGTGCTGTCGGGCAAGAGCTTCGCCACCGTGGCCGGCAAGGCATTCCGGCCCCGCAGTCTGAATCTGGGGCCTTGGCGCTGGTTCACCTTCGGCCTGGCCCTCGCGTACCTCTTCATCGTCGTCATCCTGCCGACCGTCGCGCTGATCATCGCCTCCACCCGAAAGTTCCTGTTCTTCAAGGACTTCGCGGCCGTGTTCGACATGAACGCCTACGGCTGGTCGCACTATGCCTCGGTGTTCGACAATCCGCTCACCATGCTGTCGATCTGGAACACGCTGAAGGTCGGCGTCATCACGGCAGTGATAGGCGGCACGCTGGCCTTCGCCATCGGCTACACGATCAACCGCACCCAGGTCCCGGGCCGGCGTCTGATCGACCTGCTGTCGACCATTCCCGTCGCGATCCCCGGCCTCGTCGTCGGCGTGGCCTATCTGTGGGCATGGATCGGTCTTCCGGGCGGCCTCTACGGCACGCTGACGATCCTGGCGCTGGCCTTCGTCGCGCGCTTCATCCCGGACACGGTGAAGGCGCTCTCGACCTCCTTCATGCAGATCCACAAGGAGCTGGAGGAAGCGTCGTGGATCTGCGGCCGCGGTCTGCTCGGCACCATCCGAAGCATCATGCTGCCGCTCGCCAAGCCAGGCGTCGTCGCCTCGATGACGCTGCTCTTCGTGCTGGCGGTTCGCGAGCTGGGCTCGTCGCTGTTCCTCTACACCAGCAACACCACCGTGATGGCGGTGCTGCTGCTCGACTATTACGAAGGCGGAAACGTCGGCAAGACCGCCGCCTTCAGCCTGGTGCAGACCGTGATCCTGGGGGTCCTGCTTGGCATCACGAACTGGCTGTCGCGGGGCTCGGCCCAAGGCAGCGCCCGCGCCGGCTGACGCCGGAGAGATGAAGATCGGGGAAACTTGGGGAAAAAAGGAGGAAATGACCATGAAGCGCAGAACCGTACTGGCCGGCATCGCCGGCACCGCCGCCGCGGGCTTCACCGCGCCGTCGCAGGCGCAGCAGGATCCGTTCGGCTCGAAGGAGCTGATCGCGGCGGCCGAGAAGGAAGGTTCGATGACCTTCTACACGGCCGACTTCGCCGAGACCCAGCAGGAGGTCATCAAGGAGTTCAACAAGCGCTTCCCGAAGATCAAGGTCGCGATGGTGCGCGCCCCGGGCGGCCAGCTCATCCAGCGCATCAAGACCGAGGCCGCCGCCGGCAAGCTCGCCGCCGACGTGGTCAATCACTCCGATCGCGGCCTGATGCTGGAGATGGCCGACTTGTTCCAGGATTACGCGCCGCCGAACGCCGCCGACTACCGGCCCGACGCGCTCGTCTCGCCGAAGCTGTGGCCGAGCGCCACGCTGGGCTGGGCGATCGCCTACAATACCCAGCTGGTGAAGAATCCACCCAAGACCTGGATGGATCTGCTGAAGCCGGAATACAAGGACAAGCAGATCGGCCAGGTGATCGGACCGTCGGGCGGCACGACCTGGACCCGCATCATGTTCGAGCGCCAGGTGCTCGGCGAGGATTACTGGAAGAAGCAGGCCGCGCTCGGCATCTCCCTCTATCCGTCCGGCGCCCCCTGCTCGGACGCGCTGGTGCGCGGCGAGATCTCGATCGCTCCGCTGCTCTACAACATCATCTACACCAAGATTGCCGAGGGAGCGCCGGCAGAGGCGATCTTCGCGCCCGAGGGCGTGCCGATCGTCCCCTATGCCGACGGCGTCACCAAGGCATCGAAGAGCCCCAACGCGGCCAAGCTTTTCATGAACTGGCGCCTGTCGAAGGAGGGCCAGACCTTCATGATCAACAAGCTGGGCAACATCACGTCGCTGAAGGAGCCGCCGGCCTATCCGAAGGGCTGGGACCCGAAGACGGTCAAGGTCTGGGTGCCGAAGTTCGAGGAATTCGACAAGCTGCGCGCGACCTGGATCGAGGAGTGGAACAAGACCTACGGCTACCGCCAGTGAGCGCTGCCCTTCTCATCGAACACCTCGTCAAGCAGTTCGGCACGGGCAAGCCCGCCGTCGACGACGTCAATTTCGAGGTGCCCGCCGGGGAGATCGTCGTTCTCCTCGGCCCGTCGGGATGCGGCAAGACGACGACGCTGCGTTGCGTCGCCGGCCTGGAGCATCCGACCGGCGGCCGCATCTCGATCGGCGGCCGGGTCGTGTCCGAACCACAGCGCGGCGTGCTGGTGAGCCCGCGCGAGCGGGACATCGGCATGGTGTTCCAGTCCTACGCGGTGTGGCCGCACATGACGGTCCGCCAGAACGTCGCCTATCCGCTGAAGCATCGTCGCAGCGGCGGCGGCGACATCGATGCCAAGGTGCGCGAGACGCTGGAGCTCGTTGGACTCGGCGAGTACGCCGACCGTTCCGCGACTTTGCTCTCGGGCGGCCAGATGCAGCGTGTGGCACTGGCCCGCAGCCTCGTCTATCGCCCGCAGCTCCTGCTGCTCGACGAACCGCTCTCGAACCTCGACGCCAAGCTGCGCATCCGTCTGCGCGACGAACTGCGTCGCATCCTGAAGGCGACCGGCATGACCGGCCTCTATGTCACGCACGACCAGGCGGAAGCCGTGGTGCTGGGCGACCGGATCGGCGTCATGCGAAACGGCAAGCTGCTGCAGATGGCTCCACCGGGCGAGATCTATAACAGGCCGGCCGATTCGTTCGTCGCCAACTTCACGGGCGCCTCCAACTTCCTCCTGGGCAAGGTGCTGGAGCGGAAGGGCGAAACGGCAATCATCGATCTCGGCGCTCCGGGCCGGATCGAGGCCTGGACGCCGCAGCCGCTCGCCGCCGGGGATACCGCCCGAGTGGCCCTGCGCGCGGAGAACATCCGCCTCGGCGAAAGCGGCCCGGCCAACGCCTTCACCGGGAAGGTCGTCGACCGTCGCTACCAGGGCATGCAAACCGTGTACGACGTCGAGTTCGGCGGGCAGAAGCTCGAAGTGCTGGAACTCGGCACGGCGGCCCGCCACCAGCCCGGCGAGGTCGCCCTCACCCTGCCGCCCGACACGTGCTGGGCCTATCGCGACGAGGGGCAGGCCGCCGTCGATTGAGAATAGGTACCGCGGTTGTCGTGGTGCCTACAGCTCCCACCAGGTAGATTGGCGCACGCATGCGCCAATTCTGGTGGGTCAATCACAAGCAGACGTTCAATCAGGAGATTGAACATCAATACCTGTGGTCGCCGAAGACCTCGAAGAATGGCGCGCGCAATCGTTTCTACGACAACATGCGGGCGGGAGATCCCGGCGACTACGTGCTGTCCTACGCCAACCAGCTCATTCGATACGTAGGACGTGTCGCCGACTTTGCCTTCACTGCACCAAAACCAACCGAGTTCGGATCGGTAGGATCGTACTGGAACGACGAAGGCTGGCTGTTGCCAGTCTTCTGGACTCCGCTTGCCTGCCCCATTCGCCCCAAAGATCTGCTACGCGTGATCGGGCCGATGCTGCCGGAGAAGTACTCCCCGATCCGGCCGTCGACGGGCGACGGCAACCAAGGTGTATACCTGGCGGCAATTCCCCGGGACATTTTCGACGTCATCGTCACCAGCACACACTACGACATCGTCCAGCTATCGGTCGGCGGCGCGAACAGGCTTACTTTTCGCAATGTAAAGGACGAGATCGACGACCGAGTCGAAGCCTCCATCCGAACCGACCTGGCGCTCGACGATACTACTCGCAAGGCGACCATTGAGGCACGTCGAGGACAGGGCACGTTCCGCACCAATGTCGAGTCGATCGAAGGAGCCTGCCGCCTCACCGGCATCACCAATCGCTCCCTGCTCATCGCCAGCCACATCAAGCCATGGCGATCCTGCGAAACTGCGAGGGAACGACTGGACGGCGCGAACGGGCTTCTACTGACGCCCGATGCCGACCTGCTGTTCGACCGCGGCTTCATAACCTTCGCGGACGAGGGCGATGTCCGTGTCTCGCCGCGCTTCAATCACGACGATCTGCGGCGGTTGGGCCTTGGCGAACATGCCTGGAAGCGGCTCGGCTTCTCCGAAGCACCGATGCCATGGCATGCCAAGGCGTTCACCGACGCCCAGCGCGGCTACCTCGCGCATCATCGCGAGCAAGTCTACATCACTTGATGCAAGACAGAGCGCCGCCCCCTACACCCGCGCGATGATGGCCACGGGGCCGCCGCCGGGCGGGCCCTGGTGCTCGGCGCCGCCCGAGACGTAGAGCATCGTGTCGCCGATGGCGCCGGCCAGAACGCCGCCCACGAGAGCGCGGGCATGGCGGGTCGAATGGATGTCGCTGTCGTCCAGCATCGTGTGCCGCCGGCCGCGGATCTCGCCGCTGGGCGAAGCCTCCGCCTTGGCGAGCACCGCGACCGTCTTCCCACCGAGGCTCGCCAGCACCCGCCGCGCGGCCTCGGCATCGATGGCATCGCGCATGACGTCATGGCCGATCACGAGATCTCCGGCCCAGCCGGCGGCGTTGCCCAGCACCACGATCTCGTTGCGAAGCAGTTCCACCCCGGCCGAGGTGCTGGCGACGCGAGAATGGAGCGACCAGTCCCTGCAGACCGCTGCCTCCGGCGCCTCGCCGATCTCGCCGAGCGCGAGGGCGACGCCCAGCGCCGATGCACCGCGCGACAGGGCCATCGAATGGTAGGTGTCGTTGGTGGCCGTCGTCTCGCCGCGGCGGGCCGCGTCCTCGATCCGCTCCTTGGTCAGCAGCGGACACTTGATTTGCACGAAATGAACATCGGACGGCCCACCGATGCCGGCGTCCTTCAGCGCCAGCGTCACCGCAGCCGCGGTCTCCTCGATCTGTGCCGTCCGGCCGAGCTCCTCCGGCTTGAAAGGCCGTGTCAGCCCGACGCCGATGGCGAGCCGCGGTGACGCCGAAGCGGGTGACGGTAGATCCTCGCGGCAGAAGACCAGCAGATGAGGCGACAATCCGCCTTCGGTCCCGCCCGACATCACGATCGCGACCCGCTTCTCGATCTCCGCGAGTGGGCAGCCCAGTGCTTCGGCAAGCACCAGCTTCAGCGCGAGGGTGGCGTACCCCCGGGTGAAATCGTTGACACAGCCATTGCCCTCGGTCTTGCCGACGATGGCCACGATGGTTGTGGCGTCGACCTCACCGCTTGCGATGGCGGCGGCGAGCGGCGCCGTGTCCTGCGGGCCTGCGGTCGGCAGGCGCAGCACCCTGGTTCGGCGAGCCATGCTCAGGCCGCCTTTCCGGCGTCGCTGCCATGGCGCGCGCGGCGGCGGCGCAGCCACGTGACGGACAGGAGCGACACCGCGATCACCACGACGGACACGCCCGTCGTCACCGTGCCCAGCGCATAGAGAACCGGAGTCGTCACGTTCGTCGTCATGCCGTAGATCTCCAGCGGCAGCGTGTTGAAGGTGCCGGCAGTGTAGAGGCTGCGCGCGAACTCGTCATAGGAGAGCGTGAAACCGAACAGGCCGACGCCGATCAGGCTGGGCAGCAGGATCGGGACGACGACATGCCGGATGGTCTGCCACGAGGTCGCGCCGAGATCGCGCGCGGCTTCCTCGTAGCGCCGGTCGAAGCGGTTGAAGACCGCGAACATGATCAGGAGCCCGAACGGCAGGGTCCAGGTCAGGTGTGCGCCGAAGGCCGAACTGTACCAGGCAGGATCCCAGCCGAGGATGCGGAACAACAGGCCGATGCCCAGGCTGATCAGAATCGAGGGCACGATCAGGCTGGCAATCGCGAGATAGAAGATGAGGCCAGAGCCACGGAAGCGCGAGCGGAAGGCAAGACCCGCCGAGAAGGAGGCCACGACCGTCACCATCATGGTGGCGAGCCCCAGGATCAACGAGCGCTGCAGCGAGCCCGCGAAGTCGCCGACCATCTGCTTCTCGAACAGGTTCCTGAACCAGTGCAGCGAGACGCCGTTCATCGGGAAGGTGAGCCCTCCCGACGGTCCCTGGAACGACAGGATGAGGATGGTCAGCGTCGGCCCGTAGAGGAACAGGACGAACAGGCAGAAGAAGGCGCCGAGGAGCCAGAAGGCGGGACCGCGCTTGCCGTGCTGCACGTCACAGTTCCTTGCGGATGTCGACCAGGCGCATCATGGCCGCGACGATGAACAGGACCAGCAGGAGCAGCACGACCGCGTTGGCGGCGGCGGCGGGATACTGCAGCAGCGACATCGCGTTCGCCATCATCAGGCCGACCGAGGCGCTGAGGCCGCCGCTCATCATGCGCACGGTGACGAAATCGCCCATCACGATGGTGACGACGAAGATCGAGCCGATGGCAATGCCCGGCTTGCAGAGTGGCAGGATGACGTTGATCAGCGTCTGCCAGCCCGTCGCGCCGGCATCGCGCGCCGCTTCGAGCAGGCTGCGGTCGATGCGCATCATCGAGTTGAAGATCGGTACCACCATGAACAGCGTGTAGAGGTGGACGTAGGCCAGAACGACGGAGAAGTCGGAATAGAGCAGGAATTCGAGCGGCTGGTTGATCAGGCCGAGATTCATCAACGTCGTGTTGGCGAGCCCGTGGCGGCCGAGGAACGGGATCCACGAGATCATGCGGATGACGTTCGAGGTCCAGAACGGGATGGTGCAGAGCAGGAACAATATCGTCTGCATCGTGGACGACCGCACATGGAAGGCCACGAAATAGGCGACGGTGAAGCCGATCCCGAGCGTCAGTGCCCAGGTGATCAGCGCGAACTGGATGGTCTGCTGGTAGGTCCGCCACGTCACCGGCGAGAGTAGCAGCTCCTCGTAGTTCTGCAGCAGGAAGGCCGGGATGATCTGGGTCGTGTTGTAGTCGAAGAAGCTCACCACCACGATCGTGGCGATCGGGACGATCAGGAACAGCAGGAACACCAGCGCGAGCGGTGCGACCTGCAGGTAAGTGACCCACGACTTGAGGCGATTCATCTCTTCATGCCCCTCTCCCCCGAGAGGCAGCGTGATTACGCGCCGCGGGGGAGAGGAATTTGGGGAGGGCTGCAAACTCAGGCGGCGATGAACTGATTCCACTTCTGGACCATGTAACGGTCCTCATCCATCACTGCGTTCCAGCAGGCGACGGCGCCCATGCGGTCGTAGAAAGAGCCGCCGTCGCGCACTGCGCCGGCCTTCTCGACGACCTGGCCCTGCGGGTTCTTGATGTCGCCCTGCGCCGGCTTGCCTTCCATCCAGAAACCCCACTCGTCGGGCGTCATGTTGGCCTTTGCCGTCTCGAGCACCGCCGAGTAATAGCCCTGGCGGTTCAGGAAGGCCCCGACCCAGCCGGACAGATACCAGTTGATGTAGTCGTAGGCCGCGTCGAGCTGCGCGCCCTGCAGGTGCTTCGCCAGCGCCAGGCCACCACCCCAGGCACGATAGCCTTCCTTGAGGGGTTGATACGTGCAGGGCACGCCCTTGCCGCGCACCGCCGAGACCGCCGGCGACCACATCGACTGGATCACAACCTCGCCCGAGGTCATGAGGTTCACCGACTCGTCGAAGGTCTTCCAGAAGGCGCGGAACTGGCCGTCCTTCTTGGTCTTGATCAGGAAATCGATGGTCTTGTCGATCTCCGCCTTCGTCATGTTGCCCTTGTCGCCGTACTTCACGATGCCCGCGGCCTCGCAGATCATTGCGGCGTCCATGATGCCGATCGACGGGATGTTCAGGATCGACGTCTTGCCCTTGAACTTCGGATCGAGGATGTCCTTCCACGACTCGATCTTGCGGCCGACCAGATCAGGCCGGATACCCAGCGTGTCGGCGTTGTAGATCGTCGGCACGATCGTGAACCACTGGGTCTGGCCCTTGGCGAACTTGGTCGAGCCCGCGCCCTCGACGAAGCTCACCGTACTGGGCGCCGTGCCCTGGGCGATGACGCTGTCGGGCTTCAGCTTGCCGCTGGTGAAGATCGGCACGATCTTGTCGAACAGCTTGATCTTCTTGACGTCCATCGCCTGCAGCGTGTTCGCCGGGAAGACCTTCTTGATCATCCAGTATTCGATGTCGCCGATGTCGAAGGAGTTCGGCTGGGTCACGACACGCTGGACCACCGCATCGGAATCCAACGCCGTCATCTGCAGCGTGATGCCGAGGTCGGCCTTGCACTTCTCGGCGATCTCGTTGATCGCGGACACACCGGTGCCGCACTGGCGAAGAACGATGTTCTTGTTGTTCTGCGCCCAGATCACCGGAAAGCCGGTGATCGCCCCACTGCCGATCGCCGCACCTGCGATGCCGGCCGTGCCCTTGAGCATGCTGCGACGGCCGATGCCGCCGTTCGATTTCCGAGCCATCTCGTCTTCCTCCTTCAACTGCGACGGCGCGGGGCCGCCTCCCTTGCAATTCTCTTCGGCAACATCCCTTCAGCGCCCGAGCACGTGCACGTCCTCCGGCTTCCACGACAGCATCACGGGCTCGCCGGGCCGCACCGGCGCCGCGTCGAAGCGCGCCTCCGACAGCGTCGCCGACAGAGTTTCGAGACCGATCACGTCTATGGCGACCTGAACGGTCGAGCCGAGATATTCGACGGAGCGCGTCACGCCCTGCAGCGAGGTGATGCGCGCTTCGCCGGTCGTGCCGGGCTGCACCGACATGCGATCGGCGCGGATGGCGACGAAAGGCCCCTCACCTGCACCCGCGCGGGCGACCGCCGCAGGCAGCACGTTGTGGCCGCCGATGAACTTGGCAACGAAGGCCGAGGCCGGCTTGTTGAAGACCTCGCGCGGCGGCGCCGCCTGTTCGATCCTGCCACCGTTCATGACGACGACGAGGTCGGCCAGCGCCATCGCCTCGTCCTGGCTGTGCGTCACATGGATGAAGCTGATGCCGAGCCGCGTCTGCAGGCTCTTCAGCTCCTCGCGCATGCGGATGCGCAGGAACGGGTCGAGCGCCGACAACGGCTCGTCGAGCAGCAGGACCTGCGGGTCGGTGATCAGGGCCCGCGCCAGCGCCACGCGTTGCTGCTGCCCACCGGAAAGCTGAGCCGGCAGGCGGCCGGCGTAAGCGTCCATATGCACCCGCTTCAGCATGTCGAGTGCGCGCGAGCGGCGCGTCTCCTTGTCCACGCCCCGCATCTTGAGACTGAAGGCTACATTGTCGGTGCAATCGAGATGCGGGAAGAGCGCGTAGCTCTGGAACATCATCGCCGTGCCGCGCGCCGCCGGCGGCAGCACGGTGATGTTTTCGTTGCCGAGGATGATGTCGCCCTCGGACGCCTCCTCGTGGCCCGCGATCATGCGCAGGGTCGTTGTCTTGCCGCAGCCGCTGGGGCCGAGGAGGCAGCAATAGGAGCCGGCGGGAATACGCAGGCCGATCGAATCGACCGCCACCGTGTCGCCGTAGCGCTTGGTCAGGGAAACGAGTTCGATATCCGGCTGCTTGGCCATGCCAGTGGGCAAGCAAGCCGTATGCCAGCGCTGTAGAATTCCCTGGGGACAGAGCCTTGCCCGTGGCGACGTTGGCGCGGCTCTTGCTCCCCTGCGACCAACGCGAAGCTAAAGGGAGGCTGCGATGCGGTTGATCGGCGTGGACGTGGGCGGCACCTTCACGGACCTGGTCTTTGCCGACACCGAGGCCGGCCATACCGCGGTGCACAAGGTTTCGACCACGCCCGACGATCCATCGCGGGGCGTCGTCCAGGGGTTGATGGCGCTCTGCGACAAGTATTCGATCCCGCGCGAGACCATCGATACCGTTTTCCACGGAACGACCATCGCCACCAACGCAATCCTCGAGCACGATGGCGCCGTCACAGGCATGATCACCACGGGCGGCTATCGCGACATTCTGCATATCGGTCGCCACCAGCGGCCACAACATTACTCGATCATGCAGGACATTCCCTGGCAGGACCGGCCGCTGGTGAGGCGCCGCCATCGCAAGACCGTGAAGGAACGGCTGGTGCCGCCGCGCGGCGAGGTTCTGGAGCCGCTCGACGAGGACGGCGTCCGCCGGGCGGTGCGCGAGCTCAAGGACGCCGGCGTCCAGGCGATCGCGATCTGCTTCCTCTTCTCCTATCTCGATCCCTCCCACGAAGCGCGCGCCATGGAGATCGTGCGCGAAGAATATCCGGAGTGCTTCGCCACCACCTCCGCGTCGGTGTCGCCACAGTTCCGCGAGTTCGAGCGCTTCACAACCACCGCGATGAACGCCTTCGTCGGCCCGAAGGTGGGCAACTACGTAACGCGCCTCGAATCGGAGATCGAGGCCTCGGGTTTCAAGGCCGACCTCCGCATCATGGCCTCCAACGGCGGCGTCGCGACGCCCGCGATGGTGGCCGAGCGTCCCGTGCTCACGCTTCTGTCGGGCCCGGCCGCCGGCGTGATCGGGGGCGACTGGGCCGGGGCGCTCTCGGAGAAACGCAACCTCATCACCTTCGACGTTGGCGGCACCTCGGCCGATATCGGTATCGTCACAGAAGGAGGGTTCGGCGAGGCGACGGCGCGCGACACCTGGATCGCGGGCTTCCCGGTGCTGGTGCCGATGATCGACGTGCATACGATCGGTGCCGGTGGCGGCTCGATCGCCTTGGTCGACCAGGCCGGCGCCTTCAAGGTCGGCCCGCGCTCGGCCGGCGCCGTGCCTGGCCCCGCCGCCTACGGGCGCGGCGGCACGCGCGCCACGGTGACGGACGCCAATGTCGTACTTGGACGCCTGGACGGCGGCAACTTCCTGGGCGGCGGAATGTCGCTCGATGAGGTCGCCGCCCGCCGCGTGATCGGCGAACTGGCGCGCGAACTCGGCCTCTCCGATCGCGAGGCGGCCGAAGGCGTGATCACCCTCATCAATGCCAACATGGCCAACGCCATCCGCTCCCGCACCGTCCAGAAGGGAATCGATCCGCGCAACTACGCGCTGGTGGCGTTCGGCGGCGCGGGCCCGCTGCATGGCGCGGAGGTGGCCGACATGCTGGGTGTGACGGAAGTGATCGTACCGCCGCATCCCGGGATCACCTCCGCGGTCGGCCTGCTGATCAGCGACCTGCGCTACGACGCGATCCGCACCTCCTTCCAGGTCTCCGGCGCCGCCGACCTGTCACGCATCAACGCGGACTTCGAGGCCATGGCCAAGGAACTTGCCGGCCGCTTCACCGCCGACGGCATCGATCTCGCGCAGGTCACGTTCGAGCGGCGCGGCGACCTGCGTTATGTCGGCCAGGGGTACGAACTGAGAGTCACCTTTCCCGACGGAGTTCTCGACCAAGCGGCCCTCGCCAAAGCGTTCGAAGCCTTCCACGAGGTCCACAAGCGCGAGTACGGCCATCACTTCGCCGACTCCGCCATCGAGATCGTGAACCTGCGCCTCATCGGTGCGGCCAGTGCCGCCACCATTGCCAAGCCAGTGCCCGACGGCGACCGCTCGCTCAGCGCCGCGACCGTTCGCACGGGCAGCGGCACGTTCCGTGTCGAAGGCAAGCTCGCCGACTATCCGACGACCTTCTACCGCCGCGACATGCTGCCGGTCGGCGAACGCATTGCCGGCCCCGCCATCGTGCTCCAGATGGACACCACGACGGTTGTCCCCCCGCACTTCAGCTTCGAAGCCGACACCGCCGGCAATCTCATGATCCGCAAGGAGGCCAAGCAATGAGCCCCGCCCCCGCCCGCCAGCCCGCGACCAAGCCCGACCGCATCGACCCCATCACCAGCAGCGTCATCCAGGGCGCGCTCGAGAACATCGCCGTCGAGATGGGCTACAAGCTGATGCGCATGAGCTACTCCTCGATCATCCGCGAATCGGAGGATTTCGGGGCGGCCCTCGTCGACGCGGAAGGCAGAGGCCTGGCCGAGTCGGCGCAATCCACGCCGCTGCAGTCCGGGCCGATCCCGGGCTATGTGCGCGGCATCCAGCGCATCCTGAAGGAGCGCGGCGACACGATTCGGCCCGGCGACGTCATCATGCACAACGATGCCTACTCGGGCGCCAGTCACGGACCGGACGTCGCCTTCATCGTGCCGGTGTTCGTGGCCGGCCGGTTGATCGCCTTCGCGGCGACCACGGCGCACCATCTCGACATCGGCGCGCTGTCACCCGGCTCCTGTGGCATCGTCGAGGCGATCGACGCCTATGCCGAGGGCCTGCAGTTCAAGGCGATCAAGGTCTACGACCGTGGCGTGCGCAACGACGCGGTGTGGCAGATCGTGCGCGACAATATCCGCGCCTCCGACCTGGTGGTCGGCGACATGGATGCCCAGGTCGCCGCTGCCCGCATCGGTGCGGAGCGCATGGTCGAGCTGGTCGAGCGCTACGGGCTGGAAACCTTCGAGCAGGCCTGTGGCGCGCTGATGGATCATGCCGAGCGGCTGATGCGCCAGGCGATCGCCAAACTGCCCGACGGCGTCTATCGGGCCGAGACCGCCATCGACGGCTATCTCGACAGCGACGATCCCTCCAAGAAGGAACTGCCGATCGTCGTCACCATCACCAAGAAGGACGACTCCCTCATCGTCGATCTCACCGGCACGGCGCCGCAAGTGCCCGACCGGCCGATCAACATGCCGCTCGAAGGCACGGCCGACATCGCGATCTGGCTCACCATCCGCTCGGTGCTTCTGGACACCGAGGTCCACGGCCACATTCCGGTGAATGCCGGCCTCATCCGGCCAATCACCATCGTGGCGCCCAAGGGTTGCCTCGCCAACCCGACCTTCCCCGCCCCCACCATTGCGCGCTTCTGCCCCGGCAATCAGCTCGCCGACACGGTGATGAAGGCGCTGTCGGCCGCGATGCCGGGCAACGTCTCGGCCGGTATCGGCAATCTCAAGGTCATCGCCTTCTCCGGGCTCAAGGACGAGACGCACTGGGTGCACATGGAGATCTTCGAGGGCTCCTATGGCGGGCGCCTCGGCAAGGACGGCATGGATGCCGTCGACACGCTCTACGCCAACACCCGCAACAACCCGATCGAGGACATCGAAACCCATCTGCCACTGCGGGTGCTGCGCTACGAGTTGCGCGAGGACGTGGCCGGCGCCGGCAAATGGCGCGGCGGCCTGGGCTCGGTGCGCGAGTTCACCTTCCTGAGCGATGGCGGCGCCTCGGTCGAAGGCGAAGGCCATCGCTACCGTCCCTGGGGATTCCTCGGCGGCGGCGAAGGCATGCCGGCCAAGCTCGACCTGATGATGCCCGGCCATGCCGACCGCGCGCTGCCGTCGAAGGTGCCGTACATGCACATCGGCAAGGATGGCCGCTTCGTCTGCTACGGTCCAGCGGGCGGCGGCTATGGAAACCCGCTGGAACGCGATCCGGCGGATGTTGCCGACGACGTCCTCGACGGCGTGATCTCGGTCGAGACGGCGCTCAGGGACTATGGTGTGGTGGTTTCCGCCACGGGCGTCGTCGACGAAATCGCGACCCTGAAATCACGAAGAGGCTGACGTCCTCGCCGTCTATTGGCAGCCCCCGCGTTCTCGGCCATCAAGGCAAGATGGATTACCAACTCAAGGACCGGACCTGTCTCGTGTCCGGGGCAAGCTCGGGCATCGGAGCCGGTGTGGTCCGGCTGCTCGCGCAGCAAGGCGCAAGGGTCGTCGCCACGGCGCGGCGGATCGAGAAGATCGAACGACTCGACGGTGTGACGGCAGTTGCGGGCGACGTCACCGACACAGCGGGCCTCGCACGCATCGCGACCGAAGCGGAAAAGGCCCTCGGCCCCATCGACATCGTGGTGAACTGCGCAGGTGGCTCGCGACCAACCGGACCGGACGCGGGCGACGATGTTTGGGAGGAAGCCTTCGCCCTCAACTTCACGGCGGCGCGGTTGCTCACGAAGGCCCTGTTGCCGGCGATGCGGGCGCGCAAATGGGGCCGGGTGATCAACATCAGCGGCTCTATGGAGCCGCGCGGCCTCAACGCCGCCATCGCGGCCAAGGCCGCGTTGCACCTGTGGGCCAAGGGCCTGTCGTGCGACGTCGCCGCCGACGGGGTGACGGTGAACACGATTCAGCCAGGGCGAATCAACAGCGAGCAGATCCTGCAGAAACTCCATCCGACCGAGGAAGCACGCCGTAGCTTCATCGAACGAAACATCCCCATCGGCTATTTCGGCAAGCCGGAGGATGTGGCAAACCTCGTCGCCTTTCTCGCTTCCCCGGCGGCGCGCTACATCACGGGCGCGGTCATTCCGGTGGACGGCGGCATGCACTATTTCGCGCACTAGGTGTGCGGCGGAGGATGGATTTGCTGAAGTGGCTTCGTCGTTCTGAGCAAAAGGAAGTACCGGCGGCAAGCCTGGGTCCGCTGCAGATCGTGAAGCCCTGGGCGCGCTCGTCATCCCAGCAGTCCGACATTGCCGGCGGCTTCATGACGGTGGTCAACGAAGGCGAGACCGACCGGCTCGTCTCCGCCGCCTGCTCCGCTGCCCCTTCGATCGAGATCCAGGCGATCCGGGTCAAGGGGCCGCGCCTCACCATGCAGGCGGTCGAAGGCGGCCTCGTCATCCCGCCCGCCAACCGGCAGGTCCTGAAGCCACGCGGCTATCACCTTTTGCTGCTTGGCCTCACGAGCCCGCTGGTAGCCGGCGGCAAGCTGCCCATCACGCTCGTCTTCGAAAAGGCCGGCAGCGTCACCGTGGACTTCGCGGTGGAAGCCCCCGGCGTCGTGGGACAGGCCGCCCTGAGCACCTGACGGCCATGCAGCCATCGACCCGCCAGATGCGCCTGGGCGTCTTCGTGCAGACGCCCGGCCATCATGTCGGCGGCTGGCGCCATCCCGACGCGGATTCACGTACGCCCAACCTGGCGCTGATGCAGCACATCGCCGCCACGGCCGAGGCAGCTAAGTTCGACATGTTCTTCCTCGGCGACGGCTTCGCAACCGGCTACGGCGAGCATCCGTCGACCATCGGCAAGTTCGAACCGCTGGGTCTGCTCTCGGCGCTGGCGATGAGCACGACGCGGCTCGGCCTCGCGGCGACGGCGTCGACGACCTACGCCGAGCCCTATCACGTCGCCCGCGGTTTCGCCTCGCTCGACCATCTCTCCGGTGGGCGCGCGGCCTGGAACGTGGTGACGACAGCCTATTCGAAATCGAGCGCCGTGTTCGGACGCCAGCACCCGCCGCATGCCGAGCGCTACGCCATGGCGGAAGAGTTCGTCGAGGCCTGCCGCCTGCTGTGGGACAGCTGGGACGACGACGCCTTCATCGGCGACAAGGAAGCCGGCCTCTTCGTTCGCCCCGGCAGTCTTCATGTGCCGGCCTTCGAGGGAAAGTATTTCTCGATCCAGGGCGCGCTCAACGTGCCACGTCCGCCGCAGGGGCATCCCGTCTTGATCCAGGCGGGCTCCTCCGGTCCCGGCCAGGCGCTCGCCGCGCGCATTGCCGAGGTCGTGTTCACGGCGCAGAACGACCTTGCCGAGTCGCAGCTTTTCTACAGGAGCGTGAAGGCGCAACTCGAGGCGTACGGTCGGGCGCCTCATGCGGCCCTCATCATGCCCGGCGTGATGCCCGTGGTCGGCCGGACCGAGCGCGAGGCGCAGGAAATCTTCGCCGAGCTCAATCGCAACATCGACACGAAGCAGGCCTTCACCGTCCTGTCGGAGCGGCTGGGCGCCGACATGTCGGTCCATCCGCTCGACGGGCCGGTCCCGGAGGTTCCGGAGACCGAGCATCTCAAGAGCCGTGCCGCACTGCTGATCCAGATGGCGCGGCGCGAGAACCTGACCTTGCGCGAACTTTTCCACCGTGTGGCCGCAGCGCGCGGGCATCTCCTGCCGATCGGTACGCCGACCCAGATTGCCGACGTCCTGGAGCATTGGTTCCGCGAGGGCGGCGCCGACGGCTTCAACGTGATGCCGCCCTTCTTTCCCGGACAGTTCGATGCCTTCGCCCGGGGCGTCGTGCCGATCCTGCAGGAGCGCGGCCTGTTCCGTGCCGACTACTCCGGCACCACATTGCGCGATCACCTGGGGTTGGCGCGTCCCACGGACCGTCGCGGTCAATAAAAATCGCATTCACATCAATAACTTGACCGAACTTATCCCGGTCCCGCACTCCGCCCTTGCGCCGGACGGCCGGACTCCTGATATAACGCCCTTGAGGGGCCGGTGTGGGCGGAGCAGTCGCCAACCCGGTCAGATCCGGAAGGAAGCAGCCGTAACGAATTCGCTTCGGGTCATGCCGGTCTCTCACCCGTTCCCCTGCGCGCGCCGCCGCGGAGGGCGGGCGGCCCGGGCGCGATGACCGCCGGGCCTCAAGGGGCCACGGCGCAGAATAGCGGGTGATCGCCATGGCTAAGGCCACCACGGGTTCGGAAGACCCGGCTACCCCCTATCGCGTCCTCGCCCGCAAATACCGTCCCGTCGACTTCACGACCTTGGTTGGCCAGGAAGCCATGGTGCGCACGCTGCGCAACGCCATCGCCACCGGTCGCATCGCGCATGCCTTCATGCTCACCGGCGTGCGCGGCGTGGGAAAGACCACGACCGCCCGCATCATCGCCCGTGCGCTGAACTGCGTCGGCCCCGACGGCAAGGGCGGCCCGACGGTCGATCCCTGCGGCGTCTGCGACAACTGCAAGGCGATCACCGAGGACCGCCATGTCGACGTGATCGAGATGGACGCCGCCTCGCGCACCGGCATCGACGATGTGCGCGAGCTGATCGAGGGCGTGCGCTACCGGCCGGTGTCGGCGCGCTACAAGGTCTACATCATCGACGAAGTGCACATGCTGTCGGAGAAGGCGTTCAATGCGCTGCTGAAGACGCTGGAAGAGCCGCCGCCGCATGTGAAATTCCTGTTCGCCACCACCGAGATCCGCAAGGTGCCGGTCACGGTCCTGTCGCGCTGCCAGCGCTTCGACCTGAAGCGCGTGCCGCACGAAACTCTGGTGGATCACTTCGGCAAGATCTCGCAGGCCGAGAAGGTCGAGATTTCGCCCGAGGCGCTGACCCTGCTGGCGCGCGCCGCCGACGGTTCGGTGCGCGACGGTCTTTCGATGCTCGACCAGGCGATCGCCCATGGCGGTGGTGTGGTCGATGCCGCGCAGGTGCGCGACATGCTGGGCCTTGCCGACCGCAGCCGCGTGCTCGAATTGTTCGAAAAGGTGATGCGTGGCGACGCGCCCGCCGTGGTCGGAGCGCTGGGCGAGATGCATGACTCGGGTGCCGATCCCGTGGTCGTGCTGCAGGACCTGCTCGAGCTCACCCATTGGGTGACGCGCCTCAAGGTGGCGCCCGATGCCGCCGCCTCGACGGCCGACAGCGAGCGGGCCCAGGGCCTGGCCATGGCCGGCAAGCTGAGCATGGCTTCGCTCACGCGGGCCTGGACGCTGCTGCTCAAGGGCCTGCAGGAGACGCTGGCCGCGCCCTCGCCGCTGCGCGCCGCCGAGATGGCGCTGATCCGCCTCTGCTACGTGGCCGACCTCCCCTCGCCCGGCGATGCGATCAAGGCGCTGCAGAATGGCGGCGGCGTTCCGGCCGGTACGGCGGCCCCGGCGGCGCCCCGGAGCAATGGCGGCGGTGGCGGCGCCGCGGCACGCCTCGCATCCCAGCCCGCCGCAGCAGTAGCGGCCCAGCCGGCGATGCCGGCGCCGCGCAATTTCACCGAGGTCGTGGCCCTGTTCGAGACCCGCCGCGAGGCGCGGCTGGTGCACAGCCTGGTCCACCACGTCCACGAAGTTCGCTGCGAGCCCGGCCTGATCGAGTTCCGTCCCGAGCCGAGGGCACCGGCCGATCTCGCGCCGCGCCTCAGCGAGTTGCTCAGCCAATGGACCGGCCGTCGATGGATCGCCTCGGTCTCCAGTGCCGAAGGCAAGCCGACGCTCACCGAGCAGAAGGCCAGCAAGGCCGATGGCCTTCGAAATTCCGCCGAGAACAACGAACTGGTGATGGCCATATTGAAGACATTCCCGGGCGCCAAACTCGATGCCGTGCGGCGCAAGGGCGAAGAGACCTCCCTGGTTTCGGGTCTCGGCGACCCGACGGCCGAGGAGCCGCCTCCCGCCGAGGAATACCCGGCCGACGACGACATCCCTGAAAGCGAGTACTGATGTTCGACAAGCTCAAGGACCTTGGCGGCCTGATGCAGCAGGCCCAGCAGATGCAGCAGAAGATGCAGGAGCTGCAGGTGGCGCTCGAGCGCCTGGAGATCGTCGGCACGTCCGGGGCCGGCCTGGTCAAGGTGACGGTCAACGGCAAGAACGAGACCCGCAGGATCGAGATCGACGCCTCGTTGTTCAAGCCCGAGGACAAGGGCGTGGTCGAGGACCTCATCGTGGCCGCTGCCAATGACGCCCGCGGAAGGGTCGAGGAGACCGTGCAGGCGCAGATGCGGGACATCACCGGCGGCCTCCCCCTGCCCCCGGGCTTCAAGCTCTAGGACATCGCCGATGAACGGGCCGGAGATCGAGCGGCTGATCCAGCTCCTCGGCCGCCTGCCGGGCCTGGGGCCACGCTCGGCCCGCCGCGTGGCGCTGCATCTCCTCAAGAAGCGCGAGACGCTGATGCAGCCGCTGGGCGCGGCGCTGGCGGATGCCGCACGCGCCATCCGCGCCTGCGGGGTCTGCGGCAACCTCGACACGATCGATCCCTGCTCGATCTGCGCCGATCCCCGGCGCGACGCCGGTCTGATCTGCGTTGTCGAGGATGTCGGCGACCTGTGGGCCATGGAGCGCGGCCGCATCTATTCCGGCCGCTACCATGTGCTGGGCGGCTCGCTGTCGGCGCTCGACGGGATCGGCCCGGAGGAACTGAACATCGGCTCCCTCGTGAGGCGCGTTGCCGCCGGGGGCGTGCGGGAGGTCATCATGGCCACCAATGCCACGGTCGACGGACAGACGACGGCGCATTACCTCGCCGAACGGCTGGCCGAGCATGAGGTCCCCCTGACCCGCCTGGCGCACGGCGTACCGGTCGGCGGTGAACTCGACTGGCTCGACGACGGCACGCTGGCCACGGCCTTCAAGGCGCGGCGCGCGCTGTAGCGGCCCCATGAGCGCGGAAGCACTCGCCGCCATCGCGATCGCCCTCGGAGCCGGCTGGGCCAGCGGTCTGAACGCCTACGCCGCGGTGCTCGTGTTGGGCGGCGCCCAGCGCCTCGGCCTCGTGGCCCTGCCGCACGACCTTCAGGTCCTCGGGTCGCTCTGGGTCCTGGGAGTCGCGGCGCTGCTCTTCGCGCTCAATTTCCTCGCCGACAAGATTCCCTATGTCGACAGCATCAACGATGCACTGCAGACGTTCGTGCGTATTCCGGCCGGCGCCCTGCTGGCCTACGGGGCGGCAGGTGGCCTCAGTCCCGAAGTCGCGATCATCGCCGGCCTGCTGGGCGGAACGCTGGCGGCCGGGACGCATGTCGCCAAGACCGGTTCGCGGGCGATGATCAACGCGTCCCCGGAACCGTTCACCAATGTGCTTGCTTCGCTGGGCGAGGACGTGACCGTCTTCGGCGGACTGGCGCTTGCGATCGCCCATCCGATCACTTTTTTGTGCCTGCTTGCACTCTTCGTCATCCTGCTCATATGGCTGCTGCCCAAGCTGTGGCGGCTTGCAATGAAGCCTTTTCGCCGGATTGCCCGGCCCCGTCATAGACCTTCGGCGTAGGAACTGGCGCTTTCCTTCCCCGGTCCGAGGCGTACACTCCCAACCGCAAGCACATGTTCATCCGCCAGAACATCCAGTCCCTTCGGTTCTTCCGCACGACACCGGCGATGCGCTGCCCTTACCTGCCGCACCGCTTGGAAACCAAGCTCGTGACCGAACTCAGCGGACCGGATGCGATCTCCCAGCACGATACGCTGACCGACGCCGGCTTCCGCCGTTCGCACCATTTCGTCTACAAGCCGCTGTGCGACGGTTGCAGAGCCTGTGTGCCTGTCCGCATCCGAGTACGGGACTTCGAGCCCAACCGGGCGCAGCGCCGCATCCAGCGCCGCAACGAGCACGTCCACGCGACCGAGGTGCAGGCCCTGGCCACGGGTGAGCAGTTTTCGCTTTTCTCACGCTATGTCCTGACGCGGCATCGCGACGGCGACATGGCGGACATGGACTTCGACGATTACCGCGCCATGGTCGAGGAAAGCCCGGTCGACACCGCGATCATCGAGTTCCGGGACGATTCCCCGGACGGCAGGCTGATCGGATGCTGTCTCGTCGACTGGCTGTCGAGCGGCGTTTCGGCGGTCTACAGCTTCTTCGATCCCCAGGATCCGCGGCGCGGCCTCGGTACGCACATGATCCTCTGGCTTGCCAATGCCGCGGCCCGACGGGGACTTCCCTACGTCTATCTGGGCTACTGGATCGCCGATTCGACGAAGATGGCCTACAAGCAGTCCTTCAGACCGCTTGAGTTCTTCGGCCCCGACGGCTGGGCGGAATTGCCTACGACATAGGCAATGTCGTGACGGTGGAGCGACTTGACGCACCTCGTCCTCTCTCCACACAAAGCAGGCTCTGGCATCGCCCAGCGGACCGCGTTAAGAAAGCGGTGTCCGTCGGCGAGAACGGACCGGCGGCCCAATAAGAACTCGCAAGCAGGGGAGACGGGATGCGCTCATTGCTGTCATTCAGCGCGCTGATCGACGCGTTAAACGAAAAAATAGGTGTCGTGTGTAACTGGCTGGTCCTGCTGGCCTGCGTGGTCAGTGCCGGCAACGCCATGGTTCGCTACGCCTACGACACGAGTTCGAACGCGTGGCTGGAAATCCAGTGGTACATGTTCGCCGTGATCGTGATGTTCGGCGCCTCGTACACGATGAAGCGCAACGAACATGTCCGGGTCGACCTTTTCTACATGACGTTGAGCCGCCGCGGGCAGCTCTGGGTCGACATCCTCGGAACCCTGATCTTCCTCCTGCCGACCTGCGCGATCCTGGCGTGGCTCAGCTGGCCCTTTTTCATGCAGTCCTTCAACGTCTACGAGCATTCCTCGAATGCCGGCGGACTCGTGCGCTGGCCGATCAAGCTGGTCCTCCCGGTGGGCTTTGCCCTCGTCGCCCTGCAGGGCGTTTCCGAACTCATCAAGCGCGTGGCGTTCCTCAACGGCTATGCCGTGGACAGCCTCGAAGCCCACTACGAGAGGCCCACGCAATGATCCCGCTGGAGTATATGCCGCCGCTGATGTTCGGCGGCCTCGTGGTGTTCATGATCATCGGCTATCCGGTGGCCTTCTCGCTATGCGCGGTCGGCTTCTTCTTCGGATTCATGTCGATCGAGATGGGCTACTTCACGATGGCCTTCATGCAGGCCATTCCGGGCCGCGTGTTCGGGTCCATCCTGTCCAACGAACTGCTGCTCGCCATTCCCTTCTTCACCTTCATGGGCGCCATCCTGGAGAAATGCGGGTTGGCGGAGGACATGCTGGAATCGATGGGCCAGCTCTTCGGCCCCATCAAGGGCGGGCTCGGCTATTCGACCATCATCGTGGGCTTCATCCTGGGCGCCATCACCGGCACCGTGGCCGCGCAGGTCATCGCCATGGCACTCATCACCCTGCCGGTGATGATGCGGTACAAGTATGACATGCGCTACGCGACTGGCGTGCTGGCCGCGTCGGGCACGATCACGCAGCTCGTGCCGCCATCGCTCGTCCTGATCGTGCTGGCCGACCAGGTCGGCAAATCGGTGGGCGACATGTATCTCGGCGCCTGGGGGCCTTCGCTTCTGCAGATCGCCCTGTTCGCCGGCTACACCTTCTACCTCACGATCGTGAAGCCGGAGGCTCTGCCGCCGGTGCCTCGCACGCTGTTTGGCAAGGCGCTGCTCGTGAAGTGTGCCTGGGGCATCATTCCGGCCGCGGTCCTGATCTTCCTCGTGCTCGGCACCATCATGATGGGCCTGGCGACTCCCACCGAGGCCGGCGCGATGGGGACCATCGGTGCGATCGTCCTGGCGGTGGTGCGCAATGCGCCGCTCACCAGGTTCGATCGCATCATGTTCTTCGGAGGATGTGCCGCGGCGATCATCGGCGCGCTGATCGGCATCGTGGCGTTCAAGTCGCTGGCCTTCCAGGCGGCGTTCACCGTCATGTTCGCGGCCATCATCTGGCTGTGCTGGAGGGCCTGGCAGGAGAAGGACCTGCGTGACCTGATCGTGCAGGCGTTCCAGGCGACGATGCGCATCACGGCCATGGTGGCCTTCATCCTGGTCGGCGCGACCTGCTTCTCGATCACCTTCCAGGGTGTCGACGGCAACCAGTGGGTCGAGCACCTGATGTCGAACCTCCCGGGCGGCGTCTGGGGCTTCCTGATCGTCGTCAACCTGTTCGTCTTCTTCCTGGCCTTCTTCCTCGATTTCTTCGAGATCGCCTTCATCATCATCCCGATGCTGGCGCCGGTGGCCCAGAAGCTGCTCGCGCCGGTCGTGGGAGCCGATGCCGCCCTCATATGGTTCGGTGTCATGCTCTGCGTGAACATGCAGACCTCGTTCATGCACCCGCCCTTCGGCTTCGCGCTGTTCTACCTGCGCAGCGTCGCACCCAAGGAAGTGAAGAGTTCCGACATCTACTGGGGCTCGATCCCGTGGGTGCTTCTCCAGCTCATCATGGTGGCGATCGTGATCGCCCTCCCGCAGTCGGTGACCTACTTCCTCGACAAGCCCAGCGGGATCGATCCCAGCAAGGTGACCATCGAGTTGCAGGCGCCTCCATCGGAAGACTCAGCCCCTCCGGTCTTCAAGTAGACCGGAGGCAACAAAAAAGCCCCGCCAACCGGCGGGGCTTTCTCTTTGTCCCTTCGCTTCAGCGGCCGGCAGCCGACATGGCGAAGTTGAAGTTGTCGAAGGTGTTCTCGGCGACGCGGAACCAGAGGTTCTCGTCGGAGCGGAACGCCTTGAGGCTCTCGTAGATCTTCTTGAACTTCGGATCCTTCGCCGACAGCTCGTCGTAGAACTTGTAGGCTTCGTTGAAGCACGGCTCGAGAACGGACCGCGGGAACGGCCGAAGCTCGGCTCCGCCCGCCACCAGGCGGCGCAACGCTGCGGGATTGCTGGCGTCGTACTTCGGAACCATCCAGGACGTCACCAGGCCGGCCGCGACCTCGACCATGCTCTGGTAGTTCTTCGGAAGCTTCTCCCAGGCCTGGTTGTTGATGTAGAGCGAGCCGCCGGAGCAGCCTTCCCACCAGCCGGGGTAGTAGTAGTACTTCGCGACCTTGTTGAAGCCGAGTTTCTCGTCGTCGTAGGGACCGACCCATTCGCAGGCGTCGATCGTGCCCTTCTCGAGCGCGGGATAGATGTCGCCGCCCGCGATCTGCTGCGGCACCACGCCGAGACGCTCGAGGATAAGGCCCGCGAAGCCGCCGACGCGGAACTTCAGGCCCTTCATGTCGTCCATCGACTTGATTTCCTTACGGAACCAGCCGCCCATCTGGCAGCCCGTGCCGCCGAACACGAAGGAGCGGAAGTTGTACTCCTTGTAGAAGTCGTTGATGAGCTGATGGCCGCCGCCGAAGTACAACCAGGCATAGAGCTGGCGCTGGTTGACCGAGAATGGCAGTCCGGTCTCGAACACGAAGTTCGGGTGCTTGCCGAAATAGTAGTAGGCTGCGGTCTGGCCGGCTTCGACGGTGCCGTTCTGCACCGCATCGGCAACCTGAAGGCCCGGAACGATTTCGCCGGCAGCGAAGGAACGGACCTGGAATTTGCCGTCCGACATTTCTCCGATGACTTTGGCGAACAGTTCGGAGCCGCCGTACAGCGTATCGAGCGACTTGGGGAAGCTCGACGTGAGACGCCACTTCACTTCCGGCATGCTCTGGGCGATGGCCGGCGCCGCAACCGTGGTCGCCGCCGCAACTCCCGCGGCCCCCACGCCTGCCGTCCTGATGAATTTCCTGCGTTGCATAGTCCTGTTTCCTCCCGTGGTTGCCTTCATGGCCCCCTTCAGCAACTGCAACACTGGCATGCGAAAATGGCTTTGAAAAGCTCCCGCATGCCGGAAAACCCTTAAATCTCTGCAATGTTCTCGACACTATTACGTCCGTTTGCGCAATAAAAAGCCCCGCAGAGCGGGGCTTTTCGACCGGCCGGTGAGCCGGGATCAGAGCTTGTTGGCCGCCGACTGGCGCGCCATGAAGTTGTCGAACGTGTTTTCGGCGACGCGGAACCAGAGGACTTCCTCGTTCCGGAACGGCTTCCACGAATCGTAGACCTTCTTGAACTTCGGGTTCTTGGCGATGGTCTCGGCATAGAGCTCGTTGGAGGCGTTGAAGCACGCTTCCATCACGGCCTGAGGGAACGGCAGGAACTTGGTGCCCGCCGCGACGAGCTCGCGCAGCGCACGCGGGTTCTGGGCGTCGTACTTGGCGACCGACCAGCTCACGGTGTCGCCCGCGGCAGCGGCAATCGCTTCCTTGTACATCGGCGGCAGGGCATCGAACGCCTTGTCGCCGCAATAGAGAGACAGAGCCGCGCAGCCTTCCCACCAGCCGGGATAGTAGTAATAAGGCGCGACCTTGTTGAAACCGAGCTTCTGATCGTCGTACGGGCCTACCCACTCCGCTGCGTCGATCGTGCCCTTCTCGAGAGCCGGATAGATGTCGCCGCCGGCGATCTGCTGCGGCACCACGCCGAGCTTCGCCATGACCTGGCCCGCGAAGCCGCCGATGCGCATCTTCACGCCCCTGAGATCATCGACGGTCTTGATCTCCTTGCGCCACCAGCCGCCCATCTGAGCGCCAGTATGGCTCATCAGGAAGGAGGTCATCTTGTATTCCTTGTAGAAGTCCCGCATCAGATCGAGACCGCCGCCGAAATAGACCCAAGCGTTGTGCTGACGTGTGTTGAGACCGAACGGCAGCGCCGTGTCGAAGGCGAAGGTCGGGTCCTTGCCGACATAGTAGTAGGAAGCGGTATGGCCGCATTCCACGGTCTCGTTCTGAACCGCGTCCACGACCTGCAGGCCCGGGACGATTTCACCGGCAGCAAAAACGCGGATCTGGAACTTGTTGTCAGTCAACGCCGCGACACGCTTCGCGAAGTACTCGCCGGCGCCGTAGATCGTGTCGAGCGACTTGGGGAAGCTCGACGCCAAGCGCCACTTTACCTCGGGCATGGACTGAGCGACCGCCGGAGCAGCCAGGGCGCCGGCAGCGGCGACCGTCGCACCGCCGACGCCGGCCGTGCGCAAGAATTTGCGACGTTGCATGTGGATTATCTCCCTAAAGACTCTTTTCTGAACGCACTTCTGCAGCGCGAACCACCTTGGCGGTGTCGGTTTATCGCATGGCGCAACGTCGATGAAAAGCAGTTGCCGTCAGGCTGCAGGCAAAGAAAACCCCGCCAAAGCGGGGTTTTCCGTTCCTCCGGGGAGGCTCTCTCAGAGCTTTCCGGCCGCCGACTGGCGCGCCATGAAGTTGTCGAGCGTGTTCTCGGCCACGCGGAACCATAGGACCTCCTCGCCGCGGAAAGGCTTCCACGTCTCGAAGATCTTCTTCCACTTCGGGTTCTTCTCGTTCAGCTGCGCGAACACGTCGTTCGTCGCATTGAAGCAGGCTTCGAGGATCTGCGGCGAGAACGGCAGCAGCTTGGTGCCGGACGCCACGAGCTCGCGAACGGCCTTGGGGTTCTGCGCGTCGTACTTGGACAGCATCGACGTATGCGCCTTGGCGGCCGCGGCCTCGACGATCGCCTGATACGACTTCGGCAGCTCAGCCCACTTCGCGAGATTCACGTAGGCCGACAGCTGCGGACCGGCTTCCCACCAGCCGGGATAGTAGTAGTTGGGCGCAACCTTGTTGAAGCCGAGCTTCTGGTCGTCATAGGGGCCGACCCACTCCGCCGCGTCGATCGTACCCTTTTCGAGAGCCGGATAGATGTCGCCGCCGGCGATCTGCTGCGGCACCACGCCGAGCTTCGACAGCACTTCGCCCGCGAAACCGCTGACGCGGAATTTCAGGCCCTTGAGGTCATCGACCGTCTTGATTTCCTTGCGGAACCAGCCACCCATCTGCGCGCCGGTGTTGCCGCACGGGATCGAGTGGATGTTGTAGTCCTTGAAGAATTCGTTCATCGCCTGACGGCCGCCGCCCCAGTTCCACCAGGCATCCTGCTGGCGAGCGTTCAGGCCGAACGGCACGGCGCAGTCCAGCGCAAAGGTCAGGTCCTTGCCCACGTAGTAGTAGGACGCGGTATGGCCCATCTCGACGGTGCCGTTCTGGACGGCGTCGGCGACCTGAAGGCCGGGGACGATCTCGCCTGCGGCGAACAGGCGAATCTGGAACTTGCCGTCGGTCGCGTCGGACACATACTTCGTGAACAGCTCACCCGAGCCGAAGATGGTGTCGAGGGCCTTGGGAAAGCTCGAGGCCATGCGCCACTTGAGTTCCGGGGAGGACTGCGCGATGGCCGGCGCGGCCAACGTACCGGTGGCGGCGACCGCCGCCGTGCCGATACCGGCCGTGCGAATAAACTTGCGACGTTGCATTTGAACTCGACTCCCAAATCGTGTTGCAGAGCGGCACGGAATGCCGGCCTGATTTGCGCGGCTTATGACACGCGTAGCCCAAAAGGCAAAAGGTTCAACGCATGAGCAATAAGGTGAGCGCCAATGCGCCCACTGCAATGCGATACCAGGCAAAAACGGTGAAGCCATGGCGGCTGATGAACCTGACGAAAGCCCGGACCACGAGCATCGCCGACACGAAGGCGGCCACGAAGCCCAGCGCGATGACGCCCCCATGCTCCCAGCTCAACGACGACCAGTTCTTGTAGAGATCGTAGACTGTGGCACCCAGCATCGTGGGCATCGCGAGGAAGAATGAGAATTCCGCCGCCGTCGCACGGTCCACGCGGAAAGCGCGGGCACCCATGATCGTGGCCCCTGCCCGCGACACGCCGGGAATCATGGCCAGGCATTGGCACAGGCCGATATACAAAGCCGTCTTCAGGTCGACATCGTCGAGGCTCTTGATGCGCGGTCTCTGCGCAAATCGCTCGATCAGCAGTATGGCGACACCCCCGACGATCAGCGCGATGGCGACGACCCAGGGGCTGAACAACACCGACTTGATGTATTTATGCGCAGCGACCCCCACGATGGCGGCTGGCAGGAAGGCCACGACGATGGCCGTCGCGAAGCGGATGGAACGCTTGTCGCGCTGCAGGACTCCCTCGACCGTCGTCCAGATCTTCGCGCGGTAGAGCAGGCAGACGGCCAGGATCGCGCCGAGCTGGATCACGATCTCGAAGACCTTGCCGGGCGGTCCCTGGAAGTGGAGCACTTCCTCGGCAAGGATGATGTGGCCCGTCGAGGAAACGGGCAGGAACTCCGTGAGACCTTCGACAACGCCGATCAGCAGCGCCTTCCAGATCAGCGTCAGGTCCATTCTCAGTCCTTAAATCGTTTGGCCCGCGGCCAACCCTTCTCCGGCATGCGTCCCGCCTGGGCGCGCTCGCCCCGCCAGAACTTGAGCTCGCTCGCCGGGATGGTCCGGTTGCCCCAGGGCAGTCCCTCGGAAAGCACGAAGGCTTGTGCATCCGACAGGCGATCGCCCTTCGACTTCTGCAGCAGCACGCCGCGGCCTCGGCCCATCTCCGGCACTTGGTCGAGCGGGAAGATCAGAAGCTTGCGACCTTCGCTCAACACGGCCACGGAGTTCGCGCCCTCGGGCACAATGGCGAAAGCCTGCGCCTTCTCCTTGTCCGCAAGGTTCAGAACACCCTTGCCGTTCTTGGTCTGCGCCACAACCTCGTCTTCCGGCACGACGAAGCCGCGTCCGGCGTCCGACGCCACGAGGAACTTGCGGCCGCCCTTCAGCACTTCGAGCTGGACGATGTCCTGGTCATTGCCCAGCTCGATCATCAGCCGGATCGGTTCGCCATGGCCGCGCGCGCTCGGCAGGCGGTCGCAGCCGATCGTGTAGAAGCGGCCATTGGTGGCGAACACAAGGATCTTGTCGGTCGACTGGGCGTGCACGGCGAAGCGCGCCGTGTCGCCTTCCTTGTACTTGAGCTCGCCGGCGGCCTTGTCGTCGAGATGGCCCTTGGCGGCGCGGATCCAGCCCTTTTCCGACAGGACGATCGTCACCGGCTCGCGCTCGACGAAATCGTCCATCGTGTGCTCGATCTCGGCGGGCGCGTCGGCCAGCTCGGTTCGACGGCGGCCGAGTTCGGTCTTGCCGCCGAACTTCTTCTTGGTCTCGCGCACCTCGTCGGCGATCGCGTTCCACTGGAGCTCGTCGCTCTTCAGCAGCGCCTTGAGGTCCTTGCGCTCGCCGCTGAGCTTCTTGTGCTCGCCGCGGATCTCGAACTCCTCGAGCCGGCGCAACGCGCGCAGCCGCATGTTCAGGATCGCCTCGGCCTGCAGGTCCGTGAGCCCGAAAGCCTTGATCATCTTGGGCTTGGGCTCGTCCTCCTCGCGGATGATCTTGATCAGCTTGTCGAGGTTCAGATAGGCGATGAGGTAGCCGTCGAGGATCTCCAGGCGGCGCTCGATGGCGGCCAGCCGGAAGGTCGAGCGCCGGATCAGCACCTCGCGCCGGTGATCGAGGAAGGCCTGCAGCGCCTCGCGCAGGTCCATCACGCGCGGCGTGTTGTCCTTGTCGAGCACGTTCAGGTTCAGCGGGAAGCGCGTCTCGAGATCGCTGAGCTTGAAGAGCTGCTCCATCAGCAACTCGGCCGGCACGTTGCCGGTCTTGGGCTCCAGCACGATGCGCACGTCATCGGCCGACTCGTCGCGCACGTCCTCGAGGATCGGCAGCTTCTTGGCGTTGATGATCTCGGCGATCCGCTCGATCAGCCGGCCCTTCTGGACCTGGTAGGGAATCTGGGTGACGACGATGCGGTACTGCCCGCGCGGGAGCTGCTCGACCTCCCACTTCGCACGCAGGCGAAAGGCGCCGCGGCCGGTCCTGTACGCCTCGACGATCGACTCGCGCGGCTCGACCAGGATGCCGCCGGTCGGGAAGTCCGGGCCCTTCACCAGGTCGACCAGCGTCTCGATGCGCGAGTTCGGCGTCTTGATGAGATGCAGCAGCGCGTCGCACAGCTCGCCGACATTGTGCGGCGGGATCGACGTCGCCATGCCGACCGCGATGCCGGCCGCGCCGTTGGCCAGCAGGTTCGGGAAACCACCGGGAAGAACGATGGGCTCCTCGGTCGAGCCGTCGTAGTTGGGCCGGAAGTCGACGGCATTCTCGTCGATGCCGCCCAATAGCGCCTCGGCGACCTCTGTGAGACGTGCCTCGGTGTAACGCATGGCGGCGGGATTATCGCCGTCGATATTGCCGAAGTTGCCCTGCCCCTCGATCAGCGGATAGCGCGCGGCGAATTCCTGCGCGAGGCGCACCAGCGCGTCGTAGATCGACTGATCGCCGTGCGGATGATACTGGCCGATCACGTCGCCGACGACGCGGGCGCTCTTCTTGAAGGCGCTGTTGGGGTCGAGCCGGAGCTGGCGCATCGCGTACATCAAACGGCGATGCACGGGCTTCAGCCCGTCGCGCACGTCCGGCAGCGACCGCGACATGATGGTCGACAGGGCATAGGACAGGTAGCGCTCGGAGAGCGCCTGCCCGAATTGCACCGGCTTTACCTCGGCCAGTTGGACGACGTTGTTGCGCTTTGCCATGGACCAGATTGACGAGGGGAAAGACCGCGGTTCCAGCCACGGTCGTGAATTATTCTAGCGTTGGAGCGATTCCATAAATCTCGACCGTGCGGGAGGCAAGGGCTTGTTGTGCGGCCAAAACACGTGCCGTTCGAGGAAAAACCCCGTCAGATCGAGACCCTGGCGCAGTTGGTCGTCCTCCGACGGCAGCCCGCCGGTGGATAGAAACGGCGGCAGCGGCAGCAGCTTCTCCTTGTAGGGGCCCGCGGCCTCCTGCGAGACGGCCCGGCCGGTCTTGGGCGAGACATAGGCAAGGTTCTCCGTCGAGCCGGTGGCGGCACACTTTTCCAGGTCGAGTCCGAACCCCAGCTCCTGCAACAGGCCGAGTTCCAGACGAACGTAGATCGTCGGCCATCCGGGATGGCCGAGCGAGCCCAGGAAAGCCCTGAACCCGTCGAACATGGCGGGGTGCGGCTCGCGCTCCGGCAGGGCGGCATCGATCACGGCGCAGGCCGCCGCCAGCCCGGCCAGTTCGGCGGCATCGTCCATCGCGCGCGCCGCGTGCGGTTCGCGCAGCTCGCCCGAATAATTGCCGAGCTGCTCGGACAGACGCGCCCGCCAGCCGACCTCGACCAGATTGCCGGATTGCCAGACCGGACGGGCGCGCCGGGAGATGCCGCCCGGCACGAAACCCGAATGGCGCCCGTGGTCGCGCGTCAGCAGCGACACGACGAGGCCGGTCTCCCCGTGAGCCCGCGCCGCGAGCACGATGCCTTCGTCGTTCCAGTCCATGTCCGTGTATGCCGCGTCCCGGGAAAACGCGCTAGGTTGGACCGTGACCAAAGCTGGGCCCAAACTCCCGCGGCGGACGGTGCTGGGTGTCGCTACGTTGGCCGCCCTGCCCCACCGCGTTTACGCGCAGACCCAATCGGCCAACCGCCCAAGGCTTCTGCAGGGCGTGCAATCGGGCGACGTCGGCGGCGACGGTGCCACACTATGGAGCCGATCCGACCGGCCGGCGCGCATGATCGCCGAGTACGCGACAACCGAGAGCTTCGCCGGTGCGACGCGACTTCGGGGACCGGCGGCCCTCGAGGAGACCGGGTACACGTCGCGCCTGCGTCTCAGCGGACTTCCGCCAGGCCAGACGATCTTCTACCGCATTGCCTATGAGGATCTCTCGGACAGCAGCGCGACCAGCGAGTGGGCGACGGGGCGTTTCCGAACGCCGTCGGCATCCCTGGGTGACGTGAGCTTCGTCTGGTCGGCCGACACGGTGGGACAAGGCTGGGGCATCAATCCCGAGGTCGGCGGCATGACCATCTACGAGTCGATGCGGTCGCTGGCGCCCGACTTCTTCGTACACTGTGGCGACACGATCTACGCCGACGACCCGCTCGCCCCCGAGAAGAAGCTGCCGGATGGACGGGTCTGGAAGAACGTGACGACAGAGGCAAAGTCCAGGGTCGCCGAGACGCTCGCCGACTTCCGCGGCAACCACCTCTACAATTTCCTCGACCGCAATCTCCGCCGCTTCAACGCCGAGGTCCCGATGATCGCCCTGTGGGACGATCACGACGTGCTCGACAACTGGTACTGGGAGCGGTGGCTCGACGAGGATCCGCGGTACAAGGAAAAGAGCGTCGGTGTTCTCGCGCAGAAGGCCGAGCGCGCCTTTCGCGAGTTCATGCCGCTGGCCGATGGGCTCGACGGCACGATGCGCCTGTTCCGCAAATTCTCGCTCGGCCCGCAGCTCGATCTCTTTCGCCTCGACATGAGGAGTTTCCGTGCGCCGAACGGTCCCAACCGGCAGGAGTTCGGCGGGCTCAGCGCCGCCTTCCTCGGCATCGAGCAGATCATCTGGCTGAAGCAGGCACTGAAGGCCTCGACCGCGACCTGGAAGATCGTCGCCGCCGACATGCCGCTCGGCCTCGTCGTCTATGACGACTGGCGCCGCAAGTCGGGTTTCGAGGCCGTCGCCAATGCCGATGACGGTCCGCCGCTGGGGCGCGAGCTGGAGATCGCCGATCTGCTGTCCTTCCTGAAGCGCGAGGACATCCGCAACGTGCACTGGATCACGGCGGACGTGCACTATCCCGCCACCCACCGCTACGACCCCGCGCAGGCGGCCTTCCAGGACTTCACGCCGTTCTACGAATTCGTGTCCGGCCCCCTGTGCGCGGGAGGTTTCGGCCCCAACGCGCTCGACGGCACCTTCGGCCCGCAGGTGATCTTCCAGAAAGTGCCGCCGGCAGGCCGCTTCGACCTCTCGCCGCTCGAAGGCTCCTGCCATTTCGGGCACGTGAAGATCGACGGCAAGTCAGGTTTGATGACGGTCAGTCATCGCGATGCGAGCGGTGCGGTCATCCATTCGCTCGACCTTTCGCCCTCGTAGTTTTTCGTCCGGAGCACAGCGAAGGACCCAACGGGACGTGCAGCCGACTGCTTAACTTATGGGAGACCCTTCGCTCCGCTCGGGATGGCAAGACGCTACGACTGATAATCCAGGCCGATCGAGCGGTAGTGCGAAGGGTCGTCGGCCCAGCGTTCGCTCACCTTCACGTGCAGGAAGAGATGCACCGGGCGTTCCAGCATCTGGCCGAGTTCGTGGCGCGCGCGGGCGCCGATCTGCTTGATGCGGGCGCCGCCCTTGCCGAGGAAGATCGCGCGCTGGCCTTCCCGCTGGACGTGAATCGTCTGCTCGACGCGCACGCTGCCGTCGGGACGGTCCTCCCACTTGTCGGTCTCGACCGCCGCCTCATACGGCAGCTCCTGGTGTAACTGCAGGAAGACCTGCTCGCGCGTGACCTCGGCGGCCAGCAGGCGCAAGGGCAGGTCGGCCGCCTGGTCCTCGGGATAGAGAAACGGCCCCGCCGGCATGGCGCGCCCGAAGGCGTCCAGCAGATCGCCGACGCCATCGGCCTTGAGCGCGCTCACCATGAAGGTGCGCTCGAACGGCACGATAGCGTTCAGCTCGGCCGTCAGCGCCAAGAGCCTCTCGCGCGGCACCAGGTCGATCTTGTTCAGGACCAGGAAACGCGGCGTACGCGACTCCTTCAGCCGCGCGGCGATGGCCTTGGTCTCCTCGCCGGCGCCACGCTCGGCATCGACCACCAGCGCGACCAGGTCCGCGTCATCGGCGCCCTGCCAGGCGGCGGCAACCATGGCGCGCTCCAGGCGGCGCTTGGCGACGCGGAAGATGCCGGGCGTATCGACCAGCACGACCTGCGCTCGGGATTCGCCCTCGCCCTTGTCGGCAAGGTCGGTCATGGCGATGCCGGTCACGCGCATGCGCGTGGTCTGCACCTTGGGCGACACGATGCTCACTTTCGAGCCGACCAGCCCGTTCACCAGCGTCGACTTGCCGGCGTTCGGCGCGCCGACGACGGCGACGAACCCGGCCCGCGTTGCAGGCGTGCTCATGCCCTGTCCAACCTTTCCAGCAATGTCATGGCGGCCAACCGTTCGGCCTCGCGCTTGCTGCCGCCGCGGCCGCGCGCGGGATCCTGTCCCTTGACGGAAACGTCGACGACGAAGACCGGCGCGTGCGGCGGTCCCTCGCGATCGACCTCGATATAGGCCGGGAGCGGCAGGCGACGGGCCTGCGCCCATTCCTGCAGCGCCGTCTTCGGGTCGCGCGGCGCAACCGCCTGGCTGCTCAGCCGCTCGCCCCACAGTAGTTCCACGCTCGCAGCCGCGGCAGGCAGGCCCGCATCCAGGAAAATGGCGCCCAGCAACGCCTCGAGCGCGTCAGCGAGAATGTTGGGCTTCACGCTGAGGCCCTGCGCGCGCTCTGAATCGCCGAGGCGCAGATGCTCGCCAAGCCCGATCGCGGTAGCGATCTCCACCAGCGTCTCGGCCCGCACCAGCGCAGCGTGACGCCGCGCCAACTCGCCTTCCCGTTCACGCGGGAAGCGGCGCAGCAGCAGGTCGGCCATGGCCAGCGACAGCACGCGGTCGCCCAGGAATTCCAGCCGTTCGTTGCCGTTGGGGAATGCCGCCTTCAGCTCGGGCCGGCGGTCGAGCGCACTGCGATGGGTCAACGCTTCCGCCGCGTACTCGGCGCGCGCGAACACATGCCCCACACCCTTCGACAGCGCCGTCAGATCGACGTCGGTCGAACTCAGTGGATTGCCATGAAGAAGCGGTTCCAGCGTATCGCCTGAGGCCATTTCCATGGCTCCAGCCAGCCTGCGGCCGACGGATCGTGCGAGAAGAAGATGAACTCCGCGCGGCCGACGAGGTTCTCCGCGGGCACGTACCAGCCGAGCTGGTCGCGGTCGCGAGTCGAGCCGGAGAAGTCGCGCAGCATCAGCCGCGTCCGACTATCGAGCGAATCGTCGCGATTGTCGCCCATGACGAAGTAGCTGTTCGCCGGCACGAGGAACTCGGGCGTGTTGTCGGCCATGCCGTCGTCGCGATATTCGAGCACGGTGTAGCGGCGCCCGTTGGGCAGCGTCTCGCTATAGAGCGTGCCCTTCTGGTAGCTGCCGTTGGTGCCCTTCACATGGTCGCCGATCTTCAGGCGGTCGACGGCGACGCCGTTGATGTGCAGCAGGCCGTTCGTCACCTGGATGCGGTCGCCCGGCATGCCGACGATGCGCTTGATATAGTCGGTGCGGTTGACGCCCTGCCCCTGGTCGCCCGGATACTTGAACACGGCGACGTCGCCCCGCTCCGGCGGCGAGCCGAAGATGCGGCCCGAGAAGACGCCGAGCGAAAAGGGGAAGGAGTGCTTGCTGTAGCCGTAGGAATACTTGGAGACGAACAGGTAGTCGCCGACCAGCAAGGTCGGGATCATCGAGCCGCTGGGGATGTTGAACGGCTCGATCGCGAACGTCCGCACGACCAGTGCGATCAGCACGGCATAGACCACGGTCCGGACGGTTTCGCCCCATCCGCCAGTCTTCTCTTGTCCCCGCTTCCGACGCTCAGCCACGTCCGTCATCGCCGTACCAGTTTGAACGAGCCCGGGGCTATAGCAGGGCCCGGACGCCGTGTCTCCCGCCCCGGGCGCGGCATGGCAGCCGCAGTAGCCGCAAAAAGCGCCCTGCGGATCATGAGGCGGGCACCGCCGAAATGATCACGATCGCCTGGGCGAGTGGATATTCATCCGTGATGCTGAGGTCGATCTGGGCCGTCATGCCGGCCGGCGTGATCTTTTGCAGCCGCGCCAGGGCCCCGCCCGTCAGGGCCAGGGTGGGCTTGCCGCTTTTCTGATTGATCACACCCATGTCACGCCAGAAGACGCCGGCCCGCAGCCCGGTACCCAGTGCCTTGGCGCAGGCCTCCTTGGCGGCAAACCGCTTGGCATAGCTCGCGGCGCGGGTGGCACGGCCCTCCGAACGCTTCTGCTCGATCTCCGTGAAGACGCGCTGCACGAAACGATCCCCGAACCGCTCGAGCGACTTCTCGATGCGCCGGATGTCGCAGAGATCGTTGCCGAGGCCGATAATCACCGGGCCATTCCCCCGGACCTCGCCGCATCCATGATGCGCCGCATCTCGCGGATCGCCGGCTCCAGGCCCACGAAAATGGCCTCTCCCACCAGGAAATGACCGATATTCAGTTCGCGGACCTCCGGAATGGCCGCGATCGGCGCCACGTCGGCGTAGCTCAAGCCATGGCCGGCATGGCATTCGAGGCCGAGCCTGGCGCACAGGGCCGCCGCCTTTTCGATACGCTCCAGTTCGGCCTGCTTGGCCTCGCCCTCGATCTCGCAATAGCGTCCGGTGTGCAATTCGACGACCGGCGCTCCCAGCGACACCGCCGCCTCGAGCTGGCGCGGATCGGCCTCGATGAACAGCGAGACCCGGATGCCGGCATCGCGCAGCCGCGCGATCATGGGCTTCAGGTTGTTGTGCTGGCCGGCCGCATCGAGCCCGCCCTCGGTCGTCCTCTCCTCGCGCTTCTCGGGCACTATGCAGGCGGCGTGCGGCTTATGGCGAAGGGCGATGCCGACCATCTCTTCCGTCGCGGCCATCTCGAAATTGAGCGGCACCTTCAGCTCGCGCATCAGTCTCTCGATGTCGGCGTCGACAATATGGCGCCGGTCCTCGCGCAAGTGCGCCGTGATGCCGTCGGCGCCGGCGGCCTCGGCGAGGCGCGCGGCGCGCAGGGGATCGGGCAGGTGGCCGCCCCGCGCGTTACGCACGGTCGCCACATGGTCGATATTGACGCCGAGGCGCAGGGGATTGGGCGCAGTCATACGCTTCTTTCGCTGGGTAGGAACAGGGAGACCGTCAATTGCGGGCGCGTTCGACGGCGTTGATGGCGGGCGTGGCGCGCAGCGCGGCCGTGATGTCGGCAAGATGCTTCACGTCGGCAACCTCGACGTCGATCACCATGTCGAAGAAATCCATCGACCGGTTGACGATGCGCAGGTTCGAGATGTTGCCCTCGTGGCGCGCGATGACGGTCGACAGGCTGGACAGGCTGCCGGGCTGGTTGGCGACAGTGACCTTTAGGCGACCGGTATAGACGCCGCCGTCACCGTCGTTCGCCGAATCCCAGCCGACGTCGATCCAGCGCTCCGGGGCCTCGGAGAAACTCTCGAGCGTGGCGCAGTCGATCGTGTGGATCGTGACGCCCTTGCCGGTCGTGATGATGCCGACGATGCGGTCGCCGGGGAGAGGATGGCAGCAGCGCGCGAAGTGCACCGCCATGCCGGGAATGAGACCGCGAATGGCGATCTGGCCATCCTCCGGCTTGGCTCCGCGTCCGCCCTCCCCGGACTTGCCGGCCTTGCCGCGGGCCCGCGAGATCGGCACCACGTCGGCGCCGCCCTTGCGCGGCTGCTTGAGGCCCGGATAGACCGCCGTCAGGACTTCGCGCGCGCCGACCAGGCCCGCGCCGACCGTGGCGACGAGGTCGTCCACGGAAGACTGCTTGAAATTGATCCGGACCCCGTCGAGCCCCTTTTCCGTGACCTCGTAGCCTTCCTCGTGGAAGGCCTTGTCGAGCAGCGACTTGCCGAGCTGGATGTATTGCTCGCGTTGCCGCGTGCGGATGAAGCGCCGGATCGCGGCCTTGGCCTTGCCGGTGACGACGAAGCGCTCCCACGTCGGCGACGGCGTCTGCGCCTTCGACGTGATGATTTCGACCTGGTCGCCGTTAGAGAGCTGCGTGCGGAGCGGCAGCATGCGGCCGTTGATCTTGGCCCCGACGCAGGTGTCGCCCACCTGGCTGTGAACCGCATAGGCGAAGTCGATCGGCGTTGCGCCGCGCGGCAGGGCGATCAGCTTGCCCTTCGGCGTGAAGCAGAAGACCTGGTCCTGGAACATCTCGAGCTTGGTGTGCTCGAGGAACTCCTCGGCGTTCGGCGCCTTGTCGAGGATGTCCATGAGGCTGCGCAGCCACGCGTATTGCGGCGCGTCGGTCGACGGGCCGCCCTGCTTGTAGATCCAGTGCGCAGCGACGCCGCGCTCGGCCTGGTCCTGCATCTCCTCGGTGCGGATCTGGATCTCGATCCGCTGTCCGAGTGGACCGATCACGCCGGTATGGAGCGAGCGGTAGCCATTGGGCTTGGGAACAGAGATGTAATCCTTGAAGCGCTGCGGCAGCACCTGATACTTGCCGTGCAACAGGCCCAGTGCCTGGTAGCACTGCGCGACGTCCGCGACGATGATGCGGAAGGCCATGATGTCGGCAAGCTGCTCGAACGACACGTTCTTCGTCTGCATCTTGCGCCAGATCGAATAGGGCGTCTTCTCGCGGCCCGAGACCTGTGCGTTGAGCCCGCCTTCCTTCAGCGTCTTGACCAGCTCGACCTCGATCTGGGGCACCAGCTTGTCGCCGCGCTCGCGCAGGTAGCCCTGCCGTGCCAGCACCGACGTCCGGCCATCCGGATTGAGCTCGCCGAAGGCCAGCTCCTCCAGCTCACGCTTCACCTTCTCCATGCCGATGCGCGAGGCCAGCGGCGCGTAGAGGTCCATCGTCTCGCGCGCGATGCGCCGGCGTCGGGCGGGCTCCTTGATGTGATGCAGCGTGCGCATGTTGTGCAGCCGGTCGGCGAGCTTCACGAGCAGCACCCGGATGTCCGACGACATGGCCAGCACCAGCTTGCGCAGGTTCTCGGCTTCCTTGGTGCTCTCCGACTGGATTTCCAGGCGCGAGAGCTTGGTGACGCCGTCGACGAGCCGGGCGATGTCCTCGCCGAACATGCCGGCGATCTCGTCGCGCGTGGCGTCCGTGTCCTCGAGCGTGTCGTGCAGGAGGCCGGTCACGATCGAGGCGGTGTCCAGCCGCATCTCGGCCAGGATGCCGGCAACTTCCACGGGATGGGAGAAATACGGGTCCCCCGAGGCGCGGAGCTGGTTGCCGTGTTTTTTCAGCCCATAGACGTAGGCGCGGTTGAGCACGTCCTCGTCCGCATCCGGATCGTAGGCCTGTACGCGCTCGACGAGTTCAAACTGACGAATCATCGCAATCACCCATTATATGGGGGCGATTGCGTTCACTCCACGACCTTTGCACGAATAGCAGGTCGAACCCTGCCAGAGCCTGCCGCCTACTCGGCGACGTCGTCTTCCTCGGTCATCGGCAGCGCCTTGGGCTGCGCCGCCTCGGCGCCACCCTGCGCCAGCGCCGCGGCCAGCTCCTGCTCCAGCTCGGCCATCTCGTTCACTTCCTCGGGCTTGTCGACGTCGGCGTGCTTCTGCATGCCCGAGATCAGCGAGTCCTTCAGCACCGCGTGGTCGAGCTTCTCCTCGGCGATCTCACGCAGAGCGACGACCGGGTTCTTGTCGCGGTCGCGGTCCAGGGTGATCTGGGCGCCGGCCGAAATGTCCCGGGCGCGCTGGGAGGCGAACATGACGAGCTCGAAGCGATTGGGAATCTGCACGATGCAGTCTTCGACGGTGACACGCGCCATGGCGGGAACCTCAGAATTTCGCGGAAGCGGCGGGTTATACCCTCCCCTGCCCAAAAGGCAAGCCAGCCGACTACATCCGGTGCGCGACCTGGTCGGCCGGCAGGCCCGCCAGCAGGTCCTGGATCGGGGTTCCCGAGACCGGATGGCGCCAGGCGGCTGACAGATCGGCCAAGGGCCGCAGCACGAAGGCCCGGGTCGCCATGCGGGGGTGCGGCAGGGTCGCCCGGCCCGGCCCTCCGGCGGATATTTCCCCCCGGTAATCGAGCAAATCGAGGTCTATCAGTCTTGATGCGTTGGGCACGCTTCGGACCCGCCCGAACAGCTCCTCGATGTCATGCAGGAGGTTCAGCAGCGCGTCCGCCGTCAGGCCCGTCTCCACCTGGGCCACGACGTTGACGTACCAGGGTTGGCTGGAGGCCGGCACCGGCGCGGTGCTGTACCACGGGGAATAGCGCAGGACGCACGCTTGGCGCCGGTCCAGCTCCAGCAGGGCCGCCTGCAGCGTCTCGCGGGGCGAGGCGTAGGAGGGATGAGGCAGATTGGCGCCGGCACCGATGAAAATCGGTCCGCGGTTCCTCTTGTCCACCAGCGCCATCCTCCTACCCCTTGTGATCCAAAGGCTAACAACCTACTCTTAATATGCTTCACGAAGGGTCGGGGTTATCTCCCTCTCGTCGTTTCATATTTATTCGACCTATTCGCGCATATTCTTCAAGGGTTTGACCGCCATGAGAGGCAATTTCTACGAGAACGAGCGCGTGGCGCTGTTCATCGACGGTGCCAATCTCTACTCCGCCGCCCGCTCCCTGGGCTTCGACATCGACTACCGCCGCCTCCTGAAGGTTTTCCGGGAAAAGGGCCGGCTGGTGCGCGCCTACTACTATACGGCCCTCGTCGAGGACCAGGAGTACTCGCCGATCCGGCCGCTGATCGATTGGCTGGACTATAACGGCTACACCATGGTCACCAAGCCGGCCAAGGAATTCACCGATGCCATGGGCCGCCGCAAGGTCAAGGGCAACATGGACATCGAATTGGCCATCGACGTGCTCGAAATGGCCGAACATCTCGATCATGTGATCCTGTTCTCCGGCGACGGCGATTTCCGCCGACTGGTCGAGGCCGTCCAGCGGCGTGGTCTGCGGGTCTCGGTCGTCAGCACCATCAAGTCGGCTCCGCCGATGGTCGCCGACGAGCTGCGCCGCCAGGCCGACGATTTCATCGAATTGGCGGAGCTGGCACCGCTGATCGCCCGCAATCCGTCGGAGCGTGTCACACGGCCGGCTGCCTCTGCCCGCGACGCGGAGGCCGAGCACGACGACGCGCCGTCCGAATCCCTGATGCGCTCGGCCTAGGCATCCCGCTTCAGTGCCAGCGTCCGCCTTCGAAGAGCCGCCGCTCGATTGCCCGCGCTGTCCGAGGCTCGTGGATTTCCGCCACGACCTGCAGGGCAAATTCCCGGACTGGAAGAACGCTCCGGTCCGCTCCTTCGGCAAGCTCGATGCCCGCCTGCTGATCGTCGGGCTGGCGCCGGGCATGAAGGGCGCCAACCGCACCGGACGTCCCTTCACCGGCGACTATGCCGGCGACCTTCTCTACTCGACCCTGCTCAAGTTCGGCTTCGCCCAAGGCACCTATCGCGCCGATCCCAGCGACGGGCTGCAGCTCGTCGACTGCCGCATCGCCAACGCCGTGCGCTGCCTGCCGCCCGAGAACAAGCCGTTGCCGATCGAGTTCACCGCCTGCCGGCCCTTCCTGCAGTCCGAGCTTGCCGTGATGCCGCAACTTCGGATTCTCGTGGCGCTGGGCAAAGGCGCGCACGACCAGATCCTGCGGGCGCTAACGGTGCGCCCTGCCGGCGCCTATCCGTTCATCCATGCCCGCCTGCACAAGCTGCCCACCGGGCTGATGCTCGCCGACAGCTATCACTGCTCCCGCTACAACACGAACACCGGCCGCCTCACGACCGAGATGTTCCACCAGGTCTTCGACGGCGTCCGCCGCGCGCTCGACGCCTGATACTAAAGCGCTGCTTCGATCGCCGACCTGACTTCTTCCGACGCGGGACGCACGCGGCTCGGCCACACGCCTTGCAGGCTGCCATCCTTGCCGATCAGGTACTTGTGGAAGTTCCACTTGGGCGCCGCGCCCTCGCCCGCTTCCGCGGCGATCCACTTGTAGAGCGGATGCGCGTCGGGCCCGATCACTTTCTGCTTCGAGGTCATCGGGAAGGTGACGTCGTACATCGACTCGCAGAACTTCGCGATCTCGCCCTCGCTGCGCGGCTCCTGCGCCCCGAAGTCGTTGCAGGGCACCCCCAGCACGACGAGCCCGCGCGACCCGTAGGTTTCGTGCAGCGCCTGCATGTCGGTGTATTGCGGCGTGAACCCGCAATAGGAGGCGACGTTCACCACCAGCACCGGCTTGCCGGCCAGGCTCTTCAGGTCGAGCGGCTTGCCGTCGATGGTCGTGAAGGAAAAATCATGCGCGCCCATGCCAGGCCCCCTCGCGTCAGATTTCGTCGTCGTAGCGCTGCTCCCGCCACGGATCGCCGTAGTTGTGATAGCCGCGCACTTCCCAGAAGCCCGGCTTGTCCATGATGGAGAACTCGATGCGCTTGATCCACTTGGCGCTCTTCCAGAAATAGAGCCTGGGGATCACGACGCGCAGCGGCCCGCCATGCTCGCGGCTGATCGGCGCGCCGTTCCAGCTCCAGGCCAGCATCACGTCGTCTCCGGCGAAGTCGGACAGCGGCACGTTGGTCTTGTAGGTATCGTAGGAATGGAAAATGACGTGCTGCGCTTCCGCCTTAGGCTTCACCAGGGCGATCAGGCCTCTGGCCGTGACGCCCTCCCAGTTGTTGTCGTAGCGCGACCAGGCGGTGACGCAGTGGATGTCGCTCGTCAGCCCGGTCTTCGGCAGAGCGGTGAATTCGTCCCACCTCAGCGTGACCGGATTCTCGACCTCGCCATCGACGAACAGGCGCCAGGCATGCGTGGGAATCTCGGGCTGGATGCCGAGATCGAGGACTGGCCAAGTCTCCACCAGGCGCTGGCCCGGCGGCAGGCGCTCCGACGGTGCGGCCGTTTTGCCGGTCAGCAGCCGGCCTTCCTCGGCCCATTTCTGCTTGCTGTCGATCAGCTTGCCTTTCAGCCCGCCAGACAGGGTGACATCGTCGTCGGCCATGGAATTCCTCAGATGCTGCGGCCCGCTCTTTCCCAATAGGGCGCCCGCAGTTTCCTTTTGAAGATCTTGCCCGAATCCTCGCGCGGAAGCGCGGCGCTGAACTCGACGACCTTCGGCACCTTGTAGCGCGCCAGATGTTCGCCGAGATAGGCGCGCACCGACGTCGCATCGAGGCTGACGCCGGCCAAGGGCTCGACATGGGCGCAGATCTGCTCGCCGAACTCCTCGTCGGGAATGCCGAACACCGCGCAGTCGCGCACGCCCGGCATCTGGATCAGAGCACCCTCGATCTCGGCCGGGTAAATGTTCACACCACCCGAGATGATCATGTCGCGCTTGCGATCGCACAGGAACAGGAAGCCGTCGGCATCGACGTAGCCGATGTCGCCCACCGTCACGAGCTGGCCCAGGGCCACTTCGCGCCGCTTGGCGTCGTCGTTGTTGTAGGTGAAATCCGCGAGGTGCGGTCCGCGGACGTAGATTTCGCCGACCTCACCGGTCGGCACGTCGCGCCCCTCGCCATCGACGACCCGCACGGTCGCGCCCGGCACCGCGCGGCCCACGGTGCCGGGCTTGCGCAACGCATCCTCCGAACCATGCCAGACCACGACGCCGGTCTCGGTGGCGCCGTAGTATTCATTGATGACCGGCCCCCACCATTCGATCATCTGCCGCTTCACTGCCGGTGCGCAGGGAGCCGCTCCATGGCTCACGAAACGCAATGACGAGACGTCGTGGCGCGCGCGGACTTCGCCCGGCAGGCGCAGCAGGCGCACGAACATGGTCGGCACGATATGCATGTGGGTGACGCCGTGCCGCGCGATCAGCCGCAGCATGTCCTCGGCCTCGAAACGCGGCTGCAGCACCATGTGCAGCCCGAGCCGCGAACTGGCGTTGCCGTAGGCCGACGGCGCGGAGTGATACATCGGCCCGTTCATGAGCACGACGATTTCGGGATCGGGCTTCAGGCCCCAGAACAGGGCCGCCTCCTGCGCCGCCGCAGCCTGCTGCTCGGGCGTGCTAGGCTGGCGACGCACGCCCTTCGGCCGCCCCGTCGTGCCGGACGTGTAGATCATGCTGCCGCGCGCCGCCCGCGGCGGCTCCGTACGTGGCGCGGAACCGGCGACGAATGATTCCCAGGACTCGGCACCCACGGGCACCTGACGTTTCTCGGCGGCAATGCCGTAGGCCGCCGCAATCTCGTCCGGTGTCGGCACGGCGAGTACCTTAACGCCCTCGGGCACACCACCCGCGATCTGCGCCAGCAGGTCGGTGTGCGCCACGAGAACCGAGGCGCCGCTGTCGCGCAGGATGTAGTTCGCCTCCTCCGGCGTGAAGTGCCAGTTGATCGGCACGGCATAGGCACCGACCTGGCTGGCCGCCATGTTGACCTCGAAGGTCGCGAAATCGTTGCGCAGCATCAGTGCCACGGCACTGTCCTCGCCGACACCGAGAGTCGCCAGGCCGCCGGCGGCGCGCGCTGCATTGTCCCGGATCTCCGCCCAGCTGCGGAACCGCTCGCCCGCCGTAACGCCTGCCGTCATCGTTTCTTCCCTGTCTTCGTGGGGGCAACCAACGCGCCCTTGAACATCAGCCCACCGTGGAAGCCGGCGAGCGCTCGAATGTCCGGCCCATGCTCGAGCATTCCGGCCTGTTTCAGCATGACCAGCCCGTGCGCCGCGGCCCACATCGACCATCCGAAAAGCAGGGGATCGGCGTCGATCAGTCCGGCCTTCACCATGTCTTCCGCCTGCTGGGTGACGAAGGTACGCGCCCGCTTCGACTCGCGCAGCAGTTCGGGATGCTGGTCGTCGATCGGCTGGTCGATCTCGAACATGATACGATAGGCGTGCGGGTGCTCTTCGGCGAACCGCAGATAGGCGTCGCCGACGAGCCGCGCTCTTTCGAGCGGCCCCTCGCCCTTCATCGCGGCGGCTTCCAGCGCGTCGGCGAACCGCGAGAAGGCCTCCGCCCTCACCGTGGCGAGGATGTCGGCCTTGTCCTTGAAGTAGCGATAGGGCGTCTTGGGACTGCAGCCCAACGCCTCGGCCAGCTGGCGCATGGTGACGCCCTCGTAGCCGAAACGGGCAAACCGCTCGGTGGCGACCCGGCACAGCGCGGCGCGGAAATCGGCGATGTCTTTTTCGGTCAGATAGCGCGGCATGATTTTCGTACACAGTGTGTACGCATAATCATCTTCCGTCAAACGCGCGGACCGGTGCAGGGCCCGCACCGGTCCGCCATGTCTTCACCTAGAGCTGGGGAAACAGCCTCGGCCCTCTGGCATAAGGGATCGCGGTTGCTCCGGCGCCTCCGCTGACCATCTGGTCAACGGTATCCACCAGCGCGCTCGGCGAGACCGGCTTGGTAATCAGAGGGCGCAGAGCAAGCTCATGCGGTAGATCACGCTCGTCGCTGGCGATCACCGCAAAGGGCACCTGCTCGGCTGCCAGCCAGTCGGCAACCGCGATGGGGGCGCTTCGACGAGAGTCCAGGTCGATCACAGCCGCGTCCAGGCGACCAGCTCGAACCAGACGTTCCACTTCGCTTTGGCTTCCGGCCGGACCGACAATGCGATAGCCCGCATCTCGCAAATGCTTCTGCATTTCCAGCGCCAGCGGAAGCTGATCCTCGACGATCAGTATTCGGCCACGTGGCGGCCGGTCGATCGTTCCCGCATATCCAAAGACCGGGAAAAGCCCGGTGCCATCGACCTGTTCAGTCAGGTCTTCGGACCATTCAGGCCGGTAGGCTGCCGACCTTGCGATCATGACGAACCTCCTAAATGCAGTGGCTTCGATGGAAGGCGCCCGCCGCCCTGGCGGCGGACGCTCCTCATTCGACCATCGAGCTCATTGCCTGGTGATGCGCGGCGATGAGCCCGACTCGATGCGGATGGCGCGGGCCTTCTTTTCTTCCGGGATCTCCCGCTTCAGCTCGATCGTCAGAATGCCATTTGCCAGGCTCGCGCCCACCACCTTGACGTGATCGGCGAGCTGGAATCGGCGCTCGAACTCGCGAGCGGCAATACCTCGATACAGGTATTCCTTCTCCTCAGCCCCAGGCTGCGATTTGCCGGTGACGAGAAGCTCGTCTTCCTTCTGCGTGACATTCAGTTCCGGCTCGCCGAAGCCCGCCACCGCCATGACGATGCGATAGCTGTCATCGCCCGTCTTCTCGATATTGTAAGGCGGATAGCCCTGCGGACCCTGGCTGACGGCCGAGTCGAGCATGCTGAATACCCGGTCGAAGCCGACCGTATCCCGATAAAACGGTGAAAAGTCGAAAGCACTGCGCATGTTCATCCTCCACTCCTGAGCGATGTGTTTGCGAAGCGGTCCCCCGAGGGGCAACCGCCGAGGCGGCACCGGAAGCACCGCCGGCAGACGATCTGGGAAGGGTCGAGAGGCCTTCAAGGCCCGGCTGGAAAAAAAGTCTGCGCCCAGCCCGGGCACGACGAGCGGGATCGTTACGCACGCCCCGCCTCCTCCCTGCAAGGGGAGAGGCTATGCCGTCTCGGCGAACAGCTCGCGGCCGATCAGCATACGGCGAATCTCGCTGGTACCGGCGCCGATCTCGTAGAGCTTGGCGTCGCGCAGCAGGCGGCCGGTCGGATAGTCGTTGATGTAGCCGTTGCCGCCCAGCAACTGGATGGCGTCGAGTGCCACCATCGTGGCCTTCTCGGCGGCATAGAGGATCGCGCCGGCCGAATCCTTGCGCGTGGTCTGACCGCGGTCGCAGGCCTTGGCGACGGCATACACGTAAGCCTTGCAGGCGTTCATGGTCGTGTACATGTCGGCGAGCTTGCCCTGCACGAGCTGGAACTCGCCGATCGCCTGGCCGAACTGCTTCCGCTCGTGGACATAGGGCACGACGATGTCCATCGCCGCCTGCATGATGCCGATCGGGCCCGCCGCCAGGACGGCGCGCTCGTAGTCGAGGCCGCTCATCAGCACGTTGACGCCCTTGCCCACCGCGCCCAGCACGTTCTCCTCGGGGATCTCGCAATCCTCGAACACCAGCTCGCCGGTCGAGGAACCGCGCATGCCCATCTTGTCGAGCTTCTGGGCGACCTTGAAGCCCTTGCGATCGGTCTCGACGAGGAAGGTGGTGATGCCGCGCGACCCGGCGGCCGGATCGGTCTTGGCGTAGACCACGATCACCTGCGCATCGGGGCTGTTGGTGATCCACATCTTGGTCCCGTTCAGAACGTAGCGGTCGCCCTTCCTCTCGGCCCTGAGCTTCATCGACACGACGTCGGAGCCCGCGCCCGTCTCGCTCATGGCGAGGCTGCCGACATGCTCGCCGGAGATCAGCCTGGGCAGGAAACGCTTCTTCTGCTCGTCGGTGCCGGTGCGGCGGATCTGGTTGATGCAGAGATTGGAGTGCGCGCCGTAGCTCAGGCCGACGGCGGCCGAGGCGCGGCTGATCTCCTCGACCGCGATGACGTGTTCCAGATAGCCGAGCCCCGCGCCGCCGAATTCCTCTTCCACGGTGATGCCGTGCAGGCCGAGTTCGCCCATCTTCGGCCAGAGTTCACGCGGGAAACGGTCGCTCTTGTCGATCTCCGCGGCGATCGGCGCAACCTCGGACGAGGCAAAGCGCTGGACCTGGTCACGCAGCGCGTCGGCGGTCTCGCCCAGGCCGAAATCGAACGGCGGCATCGCGTTTGGGATCATGATCCTCTTACCTGCTTCTTCAACTCGGCACCGCCCGGCCAAATTCTCGGACGTCGCCTTCCCTCGGAGACGATAGCGCGTCCGACTGGCCACGGGCCAGTCTCAGAGCAGGAAGATCGTCGCCAGACCCAGGAAGGTCAGGAAGCCCGTCACGTCGGTAACCATGGTCAGGAAGACGGTCGAGGAGACGGCAGGATCCACGCCGAACTTCTGCAGGCCGAGCGGGATCAGCGACCCGGCGAGCGCTGCGGCCATCAGATTGCAGACCATGGCACCCGCGATGACGCCACCCAGCCGCCAGTCGTGAAACACCGCGATCACGCCGACGGCGAGCAGGACCGCGAACAGCAGGCCGTTCAGGCTACCGACCACCGCCTCCTTCGCGATGAAGCGCATGGCGTTCGCAGCCGTCAGCTCGCCCATCGCCAGGGCGCGGACCGTTACGGTTACGGTCTGGATGCCGGCATTGCCGCCCATCGAGGCCACGATCGGCATGAGAGCGGCCAGGACAACGATCTTCTCGATGGTGCCCTCGAACCGGCTGATCACGAAGGATGCGACAAGCGCGGTCGCCACGTTGACCAGCAGCCAGGGCGCCCGCAGCCGGGCCGTCGTCACCGTGTCGGCATGCATGTCGTCGGAGCCGACGCCGCCCATCTTGAGCAGGTCCTCCTCGGCCTCCTCATCGATCACGTCGACGACGTCGTCGACCATGATCACGCCCTGCAGCCGCCCGTCTTCGTCGACCACCGGACACGAGACCAGGTTCTTGTCACGGAAGACATGCGCCACTTCGGCCTGATCGGCCATCGCGGGCAGCGACGGAATGTCGGGATCGACGATGTCGAAGATCGGCACGGGACGCTTGGTGCGCAGCATGCGGCCGAGCGGCACCGAACCACGCAGGCGCCCCGACTCGTCGACGACGAAAATGTCGTACACGTCATCGGGCAGGTCGGTCGCCTCGCGGCAATAGTCGATCACCTGGCCCACGGTCCAGGTGTCGGCAACCTTGACCAGCGACCGCTGCATGAGGCGGCCGGCCGTGTCTTCCGGATAGGCCAGTGCCCGCTCGATATCCGCACGCTCCGCGGCCGGGATCTCCGCCAGGACTTCCTGCCGCTCGTCCTCCGACAGGTCTTCGAGGATGGTCGCGGCATCGTCGGCTTCGAGCTCACGGGCGGCCGCCGCGATTTCCTTGCTGTCGAGCTGCTCGAGAACGTCCTCCAGCACCTCGTCGTCGAGTTCGGTCAGGGCCTCCGGATCGAGATCGCCCTTGAGGATGCCGACCAACTTGTCGCGCTCTTCCTCCGAAATCTGTTCGAGGATGGAGGCCTGGCCGGTGGCGCTGAGGTTGGCGAGCAGTTCGCGCGCATCCTCCGGCCTGTTCTCCGCAAGCGCCGCCTCGACCCGCCGGACGAGATCCAGCGTAACTTCATCGAGATGGTCGATCTCGATGCTCATCCACGCGCTTCCGCGAGGCGTTGCGCCTCGACCACGGCCAGCGCGGTCATGTTCAGGATGCCGCGGGCGGTGACCGACGGCGTGAGGACATGGGCTGGAAGGTCCGTGCCCAGCAGAATCGGTCCTATATGCAGACCGTCGGCGCCTTCCTTCAGCAGGTTGAAGGCGATGTTGGCGGCATCGAGCGACGGACAGACGACGAGGTTCGCCACTTCCTTCAGTCGCGAACGCGGGAAGACGCTGTGACGGATCTCCAGGTTCAGGGCCGCGTCGCCGTGCATCTCGCCGTCGACCTCGAGGGTCGGCGCGCGGCTGTGCAGGATCTTCACAGCCGCCGCCATCTTCTTCGCCGAGGGATGGTCCGAGCTGCCGAAGCTGGAATGCGAGAGCAGCGAGACGCGCGGCTGGATGCCGAAGCGCAGCACCTCGTCGGCCGCCAGCAGGGTGATCTCCGCCAGGGTCTCCGGATCGGGATCGTAGTTCACGTAGGTGTCGGCGATGAACAGCGAGCGGGTCGGCATGACCAGCAAGCTGAGCGCCGCCATGTTCTTCACGCCCTCGCGGAGGCCGATGATGTCGCGCACATGGGCCAGATGGGTGCGGAAGCGGCCATAGGCACCGGCGATCATCGCGTCGGCGTCGCCGAGCTTGACCGCCAGCGCGGCGATCAGCGTCGGGCTGGAGCGCACGAGGTTGCGCGCCGTGGGCTCGGTGACACCGCGCCGCTCCATAAGTTCGTGGTAGGCGCCCCAGTATTTGTCGTAGCGCGGGTCGCTCGACGGATCGACCAGCTCGGCGTCGACGCCCGGCTGGAAGCGCAGCCCCAGCCGCTCGGCCCGCCGGCGGACGATCTCCGGGCGACCGATCAGGATCGGCTTGGCGATGCCTTCATCCAGGATGATCTGCACGGCGCGCAGGACGCGGTCATCCTCGCCGGCGCTGAAGATCACCCGCTTCGGATCGGAACGCGCATGCTCGAAGACCGGGCGCATGACGAGGCCGGACTTGAACACGAACTGGCTGAGCTGCTGGCGGTAGGCCTCGAAGTCGGCGATCGGCCGTGTCGCGACGCCGCTGTCCATCGCCGCCTTGGCGACGGCGGGCGCCAGCTCGACGATCAGCCGCGGATCGAAGGGCTTGGGAATGATCTGGTTGGGGCCGAAGCCGCCCGCCTGCTCCCCGAAGGCGCGCGCCACCACCTCGGAGGGCTCCTTGCGCGCCAGAGACGCCAGCGCCCGCACACACGCGATCTTCATCTCGTCGTTGACGGTCGTGGCGCCGACATCGAGCGCGCCGCGGAAGATGTAGGGGAAGCAGAGGACGTTGTTGACCTGGTTGGGATAGTCGCTGCGGCCGGTCGCCATGATGGCGTCGTCGCGCACGCTGGCGACATCCTCGGGCGTGATCTCCGGATTCGGGTTGGCCAGTGCGAAGATCAGAGGCCTGGCGGCCATGCGGGCCACCATCTCGGGCTTTAGGACGCCGGCGGCCGACAGGCCCAGGAACACGTCGGCGTCACCGATCACCTCGCCCAGCGTACGGGCCTGGGTGTCGCGCGCGTAACGCTCCTTCCACGGGTCCATCAGCTCGTTGCGGCCCTTCCAGACCACGCCGACGATGTCGGTGACCCAGATGTTCTCGCGCGGCAGGCCGAGCTTCTCCAGCACGCCGAGACACGACAGCGCCGCGGCGCCCGCGCCCGAGACAACGAGCTTAACCTTTGCGATGTCCTTGCCGACCAGCGACAGCGCGTTCAGCAGCGCGGCGCCGACGATGATGGCGGTGCCATGCTGGTCGTCGTGGAACACCGGGATCTTCATCCGCTCGCGCAGCTTCTGCTCGACGAAGAAGCACTCCGGCGCCTTGATGTCCTCGAGGTTGATGCCGCCGAAGGTCGGCTCCAGTGCGGCGACGATGTCGACCAGCTTCTCCTGGTCGAGCTCGGCCACTTCGATGTCGAAGACGTCGATCCCGGCGAATTTCTTGAAGAGGACGCCCTTGCCTTCCATCACCGGCTTGGCGGCGAGCGGCCCGATGGCGCCCAGCCCCAGCACGGCAGTGCCGTTGGTCACGACGGCGACCAGGTTGGCGCGGGCGGTGAGCTCGGCGGCCGTCCCCGGATCGCGCACGATCTCATTGCAGGCAGCGGCGACGCCCGGCGAGTAGGCCAGCGACAGGTCGCGCTGGGTCGCCAGCGGCTTGGTCGGAACGACCTCGATTTTGCCGGCGCGCGGCAGGCGGTGGTACCGGAGCGCGCTTTCGCTGAGTTCGTCCGCCAAAGCTCGTCTCCCGCCTGAAAAACAAAAGGGCCGCCAGTTGGATTTTACCAACAGGCGGCGACCTCTCGTCTACCTTTTCGTTTCGAACCGGCGATGGTGCGGCCAAGAAGACTCGAACTTCCACGCCTCGCGGCACTAGCACCTCAAGCTAGCGCGTCTACCAATTCCGCCATGGCCGCGCCGGTTCGATGGCGCGGGGGATACCAAATCGCCTCCCCAGTGGCAAGGCGGGCTTGCACGAAGACCCGGAAGTGCCGATTTTGCCGCCATGAACAGGCCCGAATGGCGCATCGCCGACAGCGCCGTCCCGTACGACGAGGCACTTGCCGCCATGGAGGCGCGCGTTGCGGACATCCGCGCCGGCCGTGCGGGCGAAATGATCTGGCTGCTGGAACATCCCCCGCTCTACACCGCCGGCACCAGCGCCCGCGCCCAGGACCTGCTCGAACCGGCGCGTTTTCCGGTCCATGTCGCCGGTCGCGGCGGGCAGTACACCTATCACGGCCCAGGCCAGCGCGTGGCCTATGCGATGCTCGACCTCAGGGCCCGCCGCCAGGACGTGCGCCGCTATGTCTCCGACCTCGAGGAATGGACCATCCGGACGCTCGGCCGCTTCAACGTGAAGGCCGAACGACGCGAGGGGCGCGTCGGCGTGTGGGTCGTGCGGCCCGACAAGCCGCCTTTGCCGGACGGCACACCACGCGAGGACAAGATCGCCGCCATCGGCGTGCGCATCCGCCACTGGGTGGCCTTCCACGGCATCTCCATCAACGTGGAGCCCGACCTTTCGCACTATGCGGGAATCGTTCCCTGCGGCATCGCCGACCACGGCGTCACCTCGCTGGTCGATCTCGGCCTGCCGGTCACGCTGGCCGACCTTGATGCAGCGCTTGCCGAGACTTTTGAGGAAGTGTTCGGCGCTAAGACCGAGGCTCTTCTTCCCATGGCCCTTTGAGCAGCGCCTCCAGGTCGCGCGCGACATGCACGATGCGCACGATCTGAACGGCGCCACGGGCCACGAAGTAGAGGATCACATACGATTCGAAGCCCGAAACCGGCCGGGCGCGCAGGCCTCTGACGATGCCGTCGAACCGGGGTGAGCCGATTCGTGGATGGCGCCGCAGGACTCCGAACGCTTGTTCGACCTTGTCCAGAAAACGGTAGGCAGCGCGAGTATTGCGCTCGGCAATGTAGGCGGCGTGCTCGTCGATGTCCTCGACCGCCCGTCGCCGCTGAACCAGCTTCACGAGCGTCTTTTCGCGATCGTCCGTCGCAGGTTTTCGCGCCGCCTCCGCCAAAAGACAGGGTCATCGGGTTCGACAGGGCTTTCCAGCCCCTCGCGAACCAACTCGGCCAGCCGCTGCTCGGCGCTGCGCTGCTGATCCTTCCGAATCAAGTCGCGGACATACTCGCTCGAAGAGGCATAGCGTCCTGCCGCGATCTCCCGGTCGATATGTGCCTTGAGTTCCGGCGAGATCGCCACATTCATGGTGGTAGCCATCTGGGCAACATAGGATGATTGGCAATATTTGCCAATCGTGCCGGTTCAGGCCGTCGGCAGCCGCGTAAATCCCGACGGCAGGATGTCGAGATCGACCGGCTCGACGTCCACGGCATCGACTTTCGCCATCTTCGGCCCGCGGCGGCAGGCTTCGATCATCTTGCCGACCGCCGCATCGTCGCCGACGACCAGCGCCTCGACCGAGCCGTCCACACGGTTTCGCACCCAGCCCTTCAGCCCGAGCCTCTGCGCGGTGGCCATCGCCCAGTCGCGATAGCCCACGCCCTGGACGCGGCCGGTGATGCCGAGGCGCGCCTGCAACGCCATGCGCTCAGGCGAACTCGATGATCTTCTGGTCGACCCTCAGACTGTCGCCGGCCTTGGCATGGAGCGTCTTGACCGTGCCGTCGCGCGTGGCCCGCAGCACGTTCTCCATCTTCATCGCCTCGACGACGGCCAGGGCCTCGCCCGCCTTGACCTCCTGCCCTTCGTTCACCGCGACCGAAGCCAGCAGGCCGGGCATCGGTGAGAGCAGGAACTTCGAGGTATCCGGTGCGGCCTTGACCGGCATCAGCGCATAGAGCTCGGCCTGGCGCGGCGTCAGCACCAGCACGTCCGCCTGCCCGCCTTCGTGGACCAGGCGCCAGCCGGACCCCAGCGCATCGACCTGCACGACGACGTCGTGCTGATCGACCTTGGCATGCATCAGCGGCTCACCCGGCAGCCAGCCAGTCTCGACCACGATATGCCGCTCGCCGGTCTCGACGACATACTCGAGCCCGCCGCCGCTCACCGACACGTTCACCGGCGCTCGATTGAGCATGACCACGCGCTCGGCCTGAGGCGCTCCGGCGCGATGGCCATGGATGCGGTCGACGATGGCAGCGATGGCAGCCAGCATGGCCGGATCGCGCGGCGGCAGGTGTTCCGCCGTGAAGCCGCCCTTGAATTCCTCGGCGATGAAGTTGGTCGTGAGATTGCCGGCGACGAAGCGCGGATGGGCCATCAGCGCCGCCAGGAACGGCACGTTGTGCGACACGCCGCGCACATAGAACTCGTCCAGGGCGCGGCGCATGCGATCGATCGCGGCGTTGCGCGTCGGGCCGTAGCTGCACAGCTTGGCAATCATCGGGTCGTAGAACATCGAGATCTCGCCGCCCTCGAAGACGCCGGTATCGACGCGCACGTCCGGGCCGGGCTGCGGCTCGCGATACTTCACCAAGCGGCCGGTGGAGGGCAGGAAGTTGCGGAACGGATCCTCGGCATAGAGGCGCGCCTCGACGGCCCAGCCTTCGAGCTTCACGTCCTTCTGCTGGAACGGCAGCTTCTCGCCCGCCGCGACGCGGATCATCAACTCCACGAGGTCGAGGCCGGTGATCAGTTCGGTCACCGGATGCTCCACCTGCAGCCGGGTGTTCATCTCGAGGAAGTAGAACTTCCGATGCTTGTCGACGATGAACTCGACGGTGCCGGCGCTCTTGTATTTGACCGCCTTGGCCAGGGCGACGGCCTGCTCGCCCATCGCCTTACGCGTCCTGGCGTCAAGGAACGGGCTCGGCGCTTCCTCGATCACCTTCTGATGGCGGCGCTGGATGGAGCACTCGCGCTCCCAGAGATAGACGCAGTTGCCGTGGCCATCGGCAATGAGCTGGATCTCGATATGGCGCGGCTCCTCGACATACTTCTCGATGAACACGCGATCGTCGGCGAACGAGGCCTTGGCTTCGTTGGTCGCCGAGCCGAAGCCCTCATGCGCCTCGGCATCGTTGTACGCGATGCGCATGCCCTTGCCGCCGCCGCCGGCCGAGGCCTTGATCATGACCGGATAGCCGATCTTCTGCGCGATCTTCACGGCCTCGTCGGCATTGGGGATCGCGGCCAGATGGCCGGGAACGGTGCTGACGCCGGCCTTCTGCGCGAGCTTCTTGGACTCGATCTTGTCGCCCATCGCGTAGATCGCGCGCGCGTCCGGTCCGATGAATTTGATGCCTTCGGCAGCCAGCGCCTTCTGGAAGGCTTCCTTCTCGGAGAGGAAGCCGTAGCCCGGATGGACGGCCTGGGCACCGGTCTTCTTGCAAGCCTCGACGATCTTGTCGATCAGCAGATAGGACTGGGCCGAAGGCGGCGGTCCGATCAGAACGGCCTCGTCGGCCTCGCGCACATGCAGCGCGTCGGCGTCGGCTTCCGAATAGACCGCCACGGTCTTGATACCGAGCCGCTTGCAGGTGCGGATGACGCGGCAGGCGATCTCGCCGCGATTGGCGATCAGGATCTTGTCGAACAGCGGCCCGCCCTCTGCGGGCTTCCGGACCGGAGCCTTCTTCACCGGCGCACTCTTGGCTGCGGCGGCAGGATTGGAACTCTTGGCGCCTTTCGCGACCTTCGCGACCTTCTTCCTCGCGGCCATGCTCACATTCCTTCTTTTCTGCGATCGAAGAAGCCCTTGGCCCACAGCGAGTGGGCGGCGATCAGGGGCAACCAGACGATGAGGACCCACAGCCACCACGGATACTGACGGCTCACGATGAAATTCAACGGGATGATCACGAGCAGCGTCAGGAGCCCAGCGATCTGGTGCTTGCGCACGATCCGGCTGCGCCTCATGCGCTCCTCGGGAGAGAGATGCACGTCGTTCCGCTCACAGAGGAACGTTGCCGTGCTTGCGCCACGGGTTCTCGAGCTTCTTGGTCTCGAGCGTGGCCAGCGCCTTGCAGATGCGGCGGCGCGTGCCGTGCGGCATGATCACGTCGTCGATGAAGCCGCGATTGGCCGCCACGAACGGATTGGCGAACTTCTCGCGATACTCCTCGGTGCGCGCCGCGATCTTCTTGGCGTCGCCGATGTCGGAGCGGAAAATGATCTCCACCGCGCCCTTGGCGCCCATCACCGCGATCTCGGCGCCCGGCCAGGCATAGTTCACGTCGCCGCGCAGGTGCTTCGAGGCCATGACGTCGTAGGCGCCGCCATAGGCCTTGCGGGTGATCACCGTCACCTTCGGCACCGTGGCCTCGGCATAGGCGTAGAGCAGCTTGGCGCCATGCTTGATGATGCCGCCATATTCCTGCGTCGTGCCCGGCAGGAAGCCCGGCACGTCGACGAAGGTCACGATCGGGATGTTGAAGGCATCGCAGAAGCGCACGAAGCGCGCCGCCTTGCGCGAGCTGTCGATGTCGAGGCAGCCGGCCAGCACCATCGGCTGGTTGGCGACGAAGCCCACCGAGCGCCCGGCCATGCGGCCGAAACCCACCACCATGTTGGCGGCCCATTCGGGCGACAGTTCGAAGAAGTCGCCCTCGTCCACGACCTTCAGGATCAGCTCCTTGATGTCGTAGGGCTTGTTGGGATTCTCCGGCACCAACGTGTCGAGCGAGAGGTCGTCGCGATCGATCGGGTCGAGCGTCGTGCGGACCGGCGCCTTCTCGCGGTTGTTCGACGGCAGGAAGTCGACGAAGCGGCGGAGCTGCAGCAGCGCCTCGATGTCGTTCTCGAAGGCGAGATCGGCCACGCCCGACTTCTGCGTATGCGTAAGCGCGCCGCCCAGCTCCTCCTGCGTCACCGTCTCGTGCGTGACGGTCTTCACCACGTCGGGACCGGTGACGAACATGTAGGAGCTGTCCTTCACCATGAAGATGAAGTCGGTCATCGCCGGCGAATAGACCGCGCCGCCGGCACAGGGACCCATTACCATGGAGATCTGCGGAATCACGCCCGAGGCCAGCACGTTCTTCTGGAAGACGTCGGCATAGCCTGCCAGCGAATCGACACCCTCCTGGATGCGCGCGCCTCCCGAGTCGTTGAGGCCAAGCACCGGAGCGCCGACCTTCATCGCCATGTCCATGACCTTGCAGATCTTGGCGGCGTGCATGCCGGACAATGCACCACCGAAGACCGTGAAATCCTGGCTGAAGACATAGACCAGGCGGCCGTTGATCGTGCCGTGGCCGGTGACCACGCCGTCACCCGGGATCTTCTGGTTCTCCATGCCGAAATCGATCGAACGATGCTCGACGAACATGTCGTATTCCTCGAACGAGCCCGGATCGAGCAGCGCATCGATGCGCTCGCGCGCCGTCAGCTTGCCCTTGGCGTGCTGCGCCTCGATACGGCGCTCGCCGCCGCCCAGACGCGCCGCGGCCCGCCTGCGCTCGAGTTCTTCCAACATTTTCTGCATCAATATCTCCGGCCTTCGGGATCAGTTTTCGGCCAATAACGCCATCACGTCTAGCGGAGGAATCGTCTCTCGTTATCCTTCACCGTTCCCATCCCCTGCAAATCGAAGACCTCGTCGACGGTTGCGATGCTGCCCTCGACACCATGGATGCCGCCGTCCTTGCGGATCTGGGCGAAGGTCTTTCGCATCGCACCGACCGCGGCGCGGATCGCATGGTTGCCCCAGATCAGCAGCCCGACCTTCTTGAGCTCCTTCACCCGCGCCACCGTCATCTGCGGATAGGCGGTCGGCACCAGGGCGATCGGCACCCCGCCGTCCCACGCCTTGATGAAGGCCTCGATCTCGTCCGGCGTCTTCTGCTTGGAATGGACGAGGATCAGGTCGGCGCCCGCCGCCTCGTAGGCCCGCGCCCGCTTCAACGCCTCCTCCTGTCCGAGGCCCGCGATCAGGGCCTCGGTGCGCGCCACGACGACAAGATCCGGATCGCGACGGGCCGCACGCGCCGCTTCGATCTTGCCCTGGAACTCCTCGATGCGGACCATGTCCTGCCGGCCGCCGGCGATCAGGCTGGTGACCTTGGGGAAGCTCTTGTCCTCCATCACGATCGCAGCCACGCCGGCGCGCTCGTACTGTTCCACGGCATAGAGGACGTTGATGGCGTTGCCGAAGCCGGTGTCGATGTCGGCCACCACAGGGAGGCCCGAACGATCGGCCATTGCCCGCGTCATGTCGAGATGCTGGGTCATGGATACGACGCTGACGTCCGGCACGCCGTACATCGCGGAAAGCTCGAAGCCCGATGCCCAGATCGCATCGAAGCCGGCCTCCGCCGCGAGCATCGCCGACAGCGGGCTGTGCGCCGCCATCGCCTCGGCGACTCCCTTTTCCGCCATCACCTTCCGAAGCCTGGTGCCCGCTCCCATAACTCCCCCTCAGCCGCGCAGACGCGCGTTTTCCAGCAATGAAAGAAAGCGCGCAGCCGCCTCGATATCCCGCCGCACGCCCTCGCGCTGCTTTTCGGCGGTCGGATCGTCGCCCCAGCGATCGATCTGGTAAAGCTCGTCGGTCTGCGCGGCCGTAAAGGCCTCCGCCGCATCGAGACGACCGTCCGACACGGCCAGGGCGATCACCACCGATCCCGCCGCGTGGGTGAGATTGTACAGCGCCGAAAGTGCCAGATCGCCATGCGCGGCCACCGCCTCATGGAGCCTCGCTTTTGCGTCCTGCGGCTGTTCGACGAAGCCGATCCCTTCGGCCGTCACCAGACGTGCGCCATGACGGTCGGCGGCCCATTCGAGCAACGGCTGCCAGCGATCCTGCTGCAACCTCACCAGGCTCTCCGGCGCGCTGGCCCGATAGCAGAGCAGGTCGGAGCCGGCATACTTCGCAGTGTCGCCGATCACCTCGTCCCGCCGTGAAACCACGCGGTCGAGGCCGGTCGCCGCCAGGCGCGTGAGCGGCAGGTGCGCGGCGTTGATCTCCGCCTTTTCGGGTACGCCGGCCCATTCGGCCGCGATGGCTTCCGCGAGCGCCTGCGTCGGCACCACCAGCGTCGCCTTGGCAGGCGTCCGCATCGGCTTGCCATCCAGCAGCACGAGAAAGCCGCCCTCGCCCGCCGCAACAGCCGTGTCTTTGTAGAACCGCTTCATTCAGCTCCCGGACCAACCACGATGCGGAATCCGCGAACCGGCAGTCACATCGTCGCGTCGGGATTACACGCCGGGACGGCCGGACGACAAGGGCGGCCTTAGCGCTGCTGGCTGCGCTGGGGACCGGGAGTCTGCGCCGCCGGCCGCGACGCCCGCTGGCGGGCGTCGGAAGTCGGAACCGGCAACTGCGCCCTCAGGCCGGGCCGCAGCGCTTCCACGCGGGGTGCCAGGACCGCGCAGGCATTTGCGCCGGCCTGCCGTCCAGCCTGCGCCACCTGGGCGACCAGGCTGGGGATCGTGCCGCCGCCCACCAGCAGCTTGGACAGGTTGGGATCAAGACCGCTCGCCGTCTGTTTGCCCGCGCCGCCCTTGATGCGCATCGGCGTGGCGAGCGCGGCGTTCTGGTTGTCGCGCGCCTCGGGCGCCACGATGAATTCCCAGCCCTCGGTGCGCAGGTGGAAATAGCCGCCGCCAACCAGCACGCCGCGCGGCGTGTCGACGACGAGGCGCCGCAGGTTGGCGACGCCGCTGCTGACCTCGAAGCGCCCGGCGAGGCAGTTAAAGGGCACACCGGCATCGGTGCCGCCGAGGAGCCGCTGCGTCTCCGGCGGCCAGTTCGCGAGCTGGCTGTGCGGCCAGAATCCCTTGCCCATCGCGACATCGATCGAGCCGCTGGCCGAGTTCAGCGCATCGCGCGTCGTACGGCCGCTGCCGCGCAGGCGAAGATCGACATCAGCCACGCCGTCGCGCAGGCCGAGATCAAGCCCAAGGAGCGTCGAGAGTTCGCCGAGCGCGACGCGATTGGCCGTCGCCGTCAGCGTGGTCTGGCCGAGGCGACCGGCCGGGTCATAGACGAGATCGACACCAGCGGAGCCACCGCCGACGGTCGCGGCCGCGCGGAAGGTGAAACGCGTCTCGCCCGAAACCAGGGTCACCGACGCGTTCTGCATCTTCGCAGCGAGACCCACGACCTCGCCCAGACGCACCGTCACCGAAAGGGCGGAACGGCCGAGCCAGTTCGCCACGAACGGCATCGTCGGAATGAGGCGCGGCGGCTGAACGGGCGCCTGCGAAGGGGGCGCCGCGACCACGGGCGGCGCCTTCAACTCCGAAACATCGAGCCGGCTGATGTCGGCATTCACCAGGATCGTGGGCGTGCCCTTGCGATCGACACGGAACAACGCCTCACCGGCCGCCTCGCTGGAGCCGACCTTCAGCGACGTGACCTCGACCTTGAAGCCGTTGCGCTGCGTCGACGCCTTGCTGTTCATCGCATAGGGGCCACCCGACGGGACGGGCAGGCGGACATAGGGTCCGAACACCGAGACGTCGGGTCCCTCGGAATTGATCTGCAGTGAGGTGCCCTTGGCGTTGATGCTGCCCTTGATCGAGATCTTGCCGCCGCCGAAACCGCCCTGCAGGTCGATGTTGCCCGGCAGGCCGGCCATCCAGCCGTTGAACGAGCCGGCGGTCCCCGCGAGGTCCATCGGCACGCCCTGCGCCACGCCGAACCGTCCATCGACCTGCAGGGTCTGGTTCGGCGCCTGCGCCTTCAGGGCGGCATTCGGTATTTCGACCACGACGGGCGGACGGCCCGTGCCCTCGGAAACGGTGAGGACGGAATCGCGGATCTCGACGGTACTGATCCACGGGAAGGCAGCCGTCGTACGCAGCCGGAGCGAGCGGTTGTCGCCGGGATGGGGACCGGACCCGTCGGGCGGCGGCAGCATCTCGAGGTTGGCGTCGCCAACCTCGTTTCGCTCGACCAGGATGTCGGCGCCCTCGAGCACGATGCGGCCGATCTTCACCTCGCCGAGGAACAGCGAGAACGGGTCGAGGAACAGCGTCAGTCGGCGCACGCGGGCCATGTCCGGCCGCGAGCCCCAGGAGGCGTTCGAGAGCGTCACGCCCTCCGCGACCATGGCCGGCTCGCTGCCGAGCCTGACGGTAAGCGGCACGCGAGCCGCCAGTTCCCGGCCCGTGACCTTGCGGACCTGCTCGGTCAATCGAGCCTGGTAGCGTGAGAGGTCCCGGGTGGCCGCCCAGACGACGCCGACGACGGCGGCGATCGGCACCGCCACCGCCGTGATCACCGCCACGCGCCTCCAGGGAATCCGCATCCTGTTCGATTCTCGCTCAAACACCGTCCGTCGAAAAGCCAAATGCCTCGACGGTGCGGCGGAAGTGAGGTGGCAGTTCGGCCTGTGCCCTGAGCTCGCCCTTGCCCGACGGGTGCGGCAGCGTCAGGCGACGAGCATGCAGATGCAGCTTGCGCGCGTCGGCGATGGTCGACAGCAGCGCTTCCTCGCCGCCGTACTTGCGGTCGCCGAGGATCGGACAGCCGATGGCTGCACAGTGGACGCGGAGCTGATGGGTCCGGCCGGTGCGCGGCCACAGGGCCAGCATCGCCGCGCGCCGGCTGGCACTGTCGACCACGCGGAAATGGGTGAGCGCCTTCTGGCCGTTCTCCTCGTCGACCTGCATGAGCTCGCGGTCGAAGGCGCCCGGCCGCTTGGCCAGCGGCAGGTTGATCGTACCCTCCTTCTTCGGAGGCACGCCGACCACGATCGCCCAATAGAGCTTCTCGGTCTCACGGTCGCGAAACGACTCCGACAGGCGCTTGGCCGCCTGTCCGGTCCGCGCGATCAGCAGCAGCCCGCTGGTGTCCTTGTCGAGCCGATGCACCAGTTTCGGCCGCTGCTCGAAGCCGAAGCGCAATCCGTCCAGCATGCCGTCGATATGCTTCTCGGTGCCGCTGCCGCCTTGCACGGCGAGGCCGGGCGGCTTGTTCAGCACGATCACATGATCGTCGCGATGGATGACCATCTTCTGGATCTCGGCGGCGTCCCGGTCCGAGATGGTGGGACCGGCAGGAGAAGATGAAGACCGTGGCTTGGGCGCGGGCGTATTCGTGACGCCGGGCGGCAGACGGATCGACTGGCCCGGTTCTACCCGGTCCTTGCCTTCTGCCCGCTTGCCCTCGATCCGCACCTGGCCGGTGCGCAGCAGCTTCTGCAGCGCCCCATGGCTCAGCTCGGGGAAATGGCGCTGGAACCAGCGGTCGAGACGCATGTCGGCCTCGTCCTCGGTGACGGTACGGCTCTGGACCTGACGGGTACCACCAGTGGCGGGGCTCTGGCTCATGGCGCACAACCTAAGGGACAAGCTACACAGGGTCCATGGAATCGGTGTCTTTCGACACGCTGACGTTCGACCATCCGACGGCCTCGCGGCCGGCGCGGGTTTCCGCGACCCTGCATATTCCGGCGGACCGGCCGGAACCGGTCGCCTGCATGGTCATCCTGACCAGCAGCGCCGGGGTTCAGCGCCACCGCGAGCATTACTACGCCGACCTCCTGAACGAGGCAGGTATTGCCGCACTGATCGTCGACAGTTTCAGAGGCCGCGGCGTGCGGCGCACGGTCGCCGACCAGACCCTGGTCTCGGCCGCCCAAATGGAGGGGGACGCCTTTGCCGCCCTCGCCCTCCTCCGCGCCGATCCCCGGATAGATCCGGCGCGGATCGGCATCATGGGGGTCTCCAAGGGCGGCGTTGCAACGCTGAACGCCGCCATCGCCGTCCGCCAGCGCTGGCGTGGCGGTTTCCCTCACCTGTTCGATCTCCACATTGCGCTCTGCCCCGGCGCGACGGCCCAGCATCGCGATCCGACCACCTACGGCCGGCCCATGTATTTCATGTTGGCCGCCAAGGACGATTACACGCCGGCGGAACTCGCCATCGAGTATGCCGAGCGCATGCGGGCCGCCGGGAACCGCCGGATCAAGGTCAAGATCTACGGGAGCGCCCATCACGGTTGGGAGTCGATCGGGCCGGTCTTCGACATCAAGGACGCCGAGAACTGGGCGTGCTGCCGCAACCTGATCGAGGATGACGGCCGCCATTTCGTGCCAAGCCTCGGCCAGGCGCTGGAAGAACCGGACTTCCAGGCCTGGGCCAGAGCCCACTGCGTCACCCGGGGTGCCCGGGCGGGTGGCGGCACGTTCGAGTTGAAAGTCCGCGCCAGTGCCGATCTTTTGACCTTCCTGGCCGCCCACGGTTTCGTGGGCTGATGGACGAATCGACCGATTCCGGCTATACCTCCGGTGTGATCCGCTTCAATTTTTTCGCCGCTTTCCTGGCGTTCGCGCTCTCTTTTTCGGGAGCTTCGTCCTCTTACGCCTCGGGCGTTCTGTGGACTGGATCTGGCCCCGCCACGGCACGCGCCGAGGCCCTGCTGAAGGCATTGCGCGCCGCCGGAGACCATGGGCTCGATCCCAAGTGGTACGGCATTGCCGACGTGGAGAAGGCGCTGGTCCCGGGTACCGATCCGGCCGCGGCGGAAGCGCTCCTTTCGGCGGCTTTCGTGGCCTATGCCAGCGACGTCTCGACCGGCCGCGTGCGCGCCAACCGCGTCGACAAGGATATCGACATCATCCAGCGCACGGCAGACAAGGCCGCCCTTCTGCAGGCGGCGGCCGACGCGCCCGACTTCGCGGCTTACCTGGAATCCCTGCCGCCCAAGGGTGACTACCCGGCCCTGCAAAAGGCGCTGGCCGCCTGGCGCGAGAAAAAGACCAGGACCACCTTCACGCCGATGCCCGACGGCACCGCGCTGAAGCCAAACATGATCGACGGCCGCGTGCCCACCCTGCGCAAGCGTCTCGCCGAACTCGACTTCACCGTGCCGCCGGCCGGCGCCGTGGCCGATCTCTACGACGAGCCACTGGTGGCCGTCGTGAAAGCCTACCAGGAGATGAAGGGCCTGACCGTCGACGGCGTCATCGGCGCCAAGACCGTGCGCTCGCTCAACACCACCATCGACGAGCGCATCGAGCAGATCGTCGCCAACCTGGAGCGTCGCCGCTGGCTGCCGGAGGATCTCGGCAGCCGCTTCGTCTACGTGAACACCGGCGACTACTCGATGATGTTCGTGAACGAGGGCAAGGTCGCCTTCCAGAGCCAGGTCATCGTCGGCACGCCGAAGGACCCGACGCCGGAAATCCAGTCGACCATGCGCGGCTTCCAGACCAACCCGTACTGGACGGTGCCGCCGTCGATCGCCGGCGAGGAGTACCTGCCGATCCTGCGCCGCGATCCCAACGCGCTGGCCGGCAGCGGCTTCAAGATCTTCGCGAGCTGGAACAACGACGACGAGATCGATCCCAACACCATCGACTGGAGTTCGATCCATCCCAAGGCCTTTCCGTACCGTATCCGGCAGGATTCGGGCGCGTCGAACGCGCTGGGCTACATCTTCTTCCCGTTCGCCAACAAGTACGGGATTTACATGCACGACACGGCCAGCCGCTGGCTGTTCACCGAAGGCAGCCGCAACTTCAGCCATGGCTGCATCCGCCTGCAGAACCCGCTCGACTTCGTGGAGAAGGTCTTCAACGGCAAGAATGGCTTCAGCAAGGAACGGGTCCAGCAGGTGATCAACGCGAACCAGCAGGCTCATTACACCTTCCCCGAGCCGATCACGCTCTACGTGACCTACCGCACGGTCAGCGCCAACGCCGAGGGCGTGCCGACCTTCCGCGACGATGTCTACGGCCGCGACAAGCGCGTCGTGCGGGCGATGGCCAAGCCCTGAGGCATAGGACCGATCGTTCGTCCCTCGGCGCTCCCGGACATCGTTTCACGATGTCCTGACGCTCTGAAGCCGAACTCCGCTCGGCTTAACGCTTCTTCTCCCTGAGCTTCTTCCAGTACTCGAGGCGCTTCACGATCTCGCGCTCGAAGCCGCGTTCGACCGGTTGGTAGAACTCCTCGCGCGCCATCCCGTCGGGGAAGTAGTTCTGGCCCGAGAAGCCATCGGCGGCATTGTGGTCGTACTCGTAGCCCTTGCCGTAGCCGATTTCCTTCATGAGCTTGGTCGGCGCGTTCAGGATGTGCATCGGCGGCGTCAGGGAGCCGTGGGTCTTGGCGGAACGCTTGGCGGCCCCGAAGGCGACATAGCCCGCGTTCGATTTCGGCGCCGTACCGAGATAGATCACCGCCTGGGCGATCGCGAGTTCGCCCTCGGGTGAGCCCAGCCGATCGTAGGTCTCCCACGCCGCCAACGTCTGGGTCAGCGCCTGCGGATCGGCCATGCCGATATCCTCGACGGCGAAGCGTACGAGGCGGCGGGCGATGTATTTCGGGTCCTCGCCGCCGTCGAGCATGCGCGCGAACCAGTAGAGAGCGGCATCGACGTCCGACCCACGCAGCGACTTGTGCAGCGCGCTGATCAGGTTGTAGTGCGCCTCCTGCGTCTTGTCGTAGAGCGGCGCCCGCTTCTGCAGGAGCGTCGCCAGCCGCGACGGTGGCACCGGTCCCTTGTCCTTGAGCTGGGCGAGCTGCTCGGCGAGGCCGATCATGTAGCGGCCATCGCCGTCGGCCATCGCGAACAGCGCCTGGCGTCCCGTTTCGTCGATCGGCAGCTTGCGCCCCAGCGCCTCTTCCGCCCGCGCCAGCACCGCCGACAGCGCATTGTCGTCGAGCCGGCGCAGCACCAGCACCTGGCACCGCGACAGGAGCGCGGCATTCAGCTCGAAGGACGGGTTCTCCGTCGTGGCGCCGATCAGCGTCACCGTGCCGTCCTCGACATAAGGCAGGAAGCCGTCCTGCTGGGCGCGGTTGAAGCGATGGATCTCGTCGACGAACAACAGCGTGCCCTTGCCGTCCTTGCGGCGCTGGCGAGCCGCCTCGAACACGCGGCGCAGGTCGGCGACGCCCGAGAAGACCGCCGAAAGCGGCTCGAAATGAAGGTCCACGGACTCGGCCAGCAGGCGCGCGATCGTGGTCTTGCCGCAGCCTGGCGGCCCCCAGAGGATCAGCGATCCAAGCTTGCGGGCCTCCAGCATGCGGCCGAGCGGCCCCTCGGGACCCAGCAGGTGATCCTGCCCCAGGATCTCGCCCAGCGTCCTGGGACGCAGGCGTTCGGCCAGCGGAGTCGGTGCAAGCGAGGCGAAGAGTTCAGCCGGCACGGCCCGACGCCACCATGGGATCAGCGGAACTGGACGGGAAACACCACCCCGTCGCGGCCGACGTTGATGCTGTTGATGCCGGCGGCAACGCGCTTCTTGAGGTCGGCGACGCTCTTCACCTCCTGGCCGTTGACCGCCAGGATCATGTCGCCCGGACGCACGAAACGGCCGGCATAGGCGCCGGGCTTCACCTCGACGATCACGATGCCGGGACGCCATTCGGTCAGACCCATCTCCTCGGCGACGGCCGGCGACATGTTGACCACCGAAGCGCCGGAGAGCGGCTGGCGACCATCGAGCTGCGACAGGTCACGCGGCGGATCCTCGGGCGGCGCGGCGAGCTTCAACTGCACGACCTGCTCCTTGCCGCCACGCACGATCTTCACCGGCACGGTGGCGTCGACGTTGAGCGTGGAGAGCCGAAAGCGCAGCGCTGCCTCGTCGTCGATCGCCTGTTCGCGTATGCCCACGATCACATCGTTGCGCTTCAGGCCGGCATCGGCGCCAGGGCCGTTGGCATAAACCTCCTTGACCACGAGCCCGGCGGGCCGGGCCAGGCCGAAGCCCGAGGCGAGATCGGGAGTTACCCGCTGCATGCTGACGCCGAGCCACGGCCGCACGATCCGGCCGCCGGTCGTGCCGGTCGAGATCATTCGCTCGACGATGTTGGAGGGCGTGGCGAAGCCGATCCCGACCGAGCCGCCGGTCTGCGAGTAGATCGCCGTATTGATGCCGATCAGCCGCCCATCCAGCGAGACCAGCGCGCCGCCTGAATTGCCCGGGTTGATGGCCGCATCGGTCTGCAGGAAGAAGTTCGAGTCGTTGATCCCGCCGGCGCTGCGCGCCACCGCCGAGACGATGCCGCTGGTCACGGTCTGGTTCAGGCCGAAGGGATTCCCGATGGCCAGCACCACGTCGCCGACCTCGATCGAGTCGGAATCGCGCAGCTCGAGGAACGGGAACTTCTCCTCCGCGCCCTCGATGCGCAGGAGCGCCAAGTCATAGCGCTCGTCCTGCGTGACGAGCTTGGCCTCGAACTCGCGACGGTCGGCCAGCACGATACGGATTTCGTCGGCCCCCTTCACGACATGGGCGTTGGTGACGATCAGGCCGTCGGGACGCACCAGCACGCCGGAACCCAGGGAGTTCTGCACCCGGTCGCCCCCCTGCTGGGGCACGCCCGGGAAAGGGAACGGCAGGCGGCGCTGCACCCGGGCAGTGGTGGTCGTGTAGATGTTGACCACGGCCGGGGAGACCTTCTTGACCAGCGGCGCATAGGAATAGGCAAGCTCGGTGCGCGAGCTGGGGAGCCCTTGGGCCAAAGCCGCCTCCGGCGCCGCCGTCGCCGCACCGCATCCCACGAGAACCGCCGCCAGAATTACCCGCCGAATCATACAGACACTCCTTGGTCGGGCCGGATTTGCGGACTCTCTTATGGCAAATCAAGGGCCGATTGAGGCTGGCATATCGATTGCACGGCTTCGGTACAACGCGCCAGCCATTGGCGCGAGGGGAAACCGGAGAGCTTCATGAAACTGACCCGTCGTACCGTCCTGGCCGGATCGGCCGCCGTCCTCGGCTCGTCGCTGGCCGCGCCCGCCGTCAAGGCAAGCCCCGGCTGGCCGACCAAGCAGCCGATCAAGCTGATCGCCACTTTCCCGCCCGGCGGCACCGCCGACACGATCTCCCGCATTCTGGCCCCCAAGCTCTCGGCCGCGCTCGGCACGCAGGTGGTGGTCGAGAACCGGCCCGGCGCCGGCGGCACGATCGGCTCGGACCTTGCCGCCAAGGCCGCGCCGGACGGCTACACGCTGGTCATCTCCCATGCCTCTCCGCTGGGCATTGCGCCCGGCATCTATCCGAAGCTGCCGTACAACGTGGTGACCGATTTCACCCACGTGACCCTGATCGGCCACACGCCGAACGTCCTGATCGTGCCGGGCGATTCGCCCTACAAGACGCTGGCCGACTACATTGCCGCCGCCAAGGCCAAGCCCGACGAGATCGCCTTCGGCAGCTCCGGCATCGGCTCCAACACCCATCTGATGGGCGAACTGCTGGGTACCCTGGCCGGCGTCAAGCTGAAGCATGTCCCCTACCGCGGCTCCGCGCCGTCGCTGCAGGACATGCTGGCCGGCGCCATCCCCTCGATGTTCGACCCGATCACGACCAACGTGCCGCACATCAATTCCGGCAAGGTCCGCCTGCTGGCGGTCAGCTCGGACAAGCGCCTCGACATGTACCCGAACGCACCGACCTTCGCCGAGCAGGGCTTCCCGAAGCTCACCACCTCGACCTGGGTCGGCATTTCGGGCCCCAAGGGCATGTCGCCGGACGTCGTGGCGCGGCTCTATGACGAGCTGCAGAAGGCCTACAAGGCGCCCGAGGTCGTGGAACGCTTCAAGGACGTGGTGTTGCTGCCTGGCGACAAGCCGATGACGCCGGCCGAATACACGGCCTTCGTCGGCGAGTTCGCCACCCTGTGGGCCGGCGTCAGCAAGTCTGCCGGCATCGAGCTCGAACTGGGCTGATCAGTTCGCCAGCAGGCCTCGGGTTTGCGCGAAGAGACGCGTGAGCCCGAGCAAGGCGTCGATGTTCGGCGTCGGCACTCCGGTGCGACGGCCGAGTTCGTGGACGGCCGTCACGATGGCGTCGAGTTCGATCGGCTTTCCGCGCTCGACGTCGACCAGCATGGATGTCTTGAAGGCCCCCAGCTCTCGCGTGATCGCGTGGCGCGCCTCCGGATCCTGGTCGATGCGGCAGCCGATCCGGGCGCCGATGGAAGAGGCTTCCAGCATGACGGCGGAGCAGAAGCCGCGCACCAGCGGATCGTCGAGCATGCGGTCGCCGGTGGCGCCGGTGATCGCCGACACCGGGTTCATCGTCATGTTGCCCCAGAGCTTGTACCAGATGTCGTGACGGATCGAGGGCGACGAGGTGACGTCGAAGCCAGCTCTCGCCAGCAACCCATGCACGGCCGCGAGCCGCGCCGAGGCCGAGCCGTCCGGCTCGCCGACGATCAAGCCCATGCCGTTGCGATGCTGGACGAGGCCGGGCTCGGCCGTCGCGGCGCTGAGATGCACGACACAGCCGATCACATGGCGCAGCGGAATCGCGCGGGCAATGGCGCCGCCGGGATCGACGCTTTGCAGGGGCTGATTGCCGAGGCCCGTCAGTCCTTGCGAGAACCACCACGGCACGCCGTTCATGGCGGGCATCACGATCGTGTCCGGCTTGAGCAGCGGGCCGACCTGTGTCGCGAGCGCCGCCATGGCCGGCGCCTTCACCGCGACGACCACGACATCCTGCGGGCCGAGTTCTTGCGCGTCTGACGAAGCCTGCGCCTTGCCGGTGACGAGCGTCTCGCCCTGCCTGAGCCGCCAGCCGCTCGCGTTCAATGCCGCGAGCGTCTCGCCGCGGGCCAGCGCACTCACCTCGGAGTCCGTATGCGCGGCCAACCGCGCCCCGATCAGACCGCCGATCGCGCCGGCGCCAACGATGCAGACTCTCATGGAACTAACCGCAGCGCGAATAGCCACAGTTCAGGCAGACGTCGCAGCCTTCCTGATGGCTGAGCGCCGCCGCGCCGCAATTGGGACACTGGCCCATCGCCTTGGCCGAACTCGCGGAGATCGAAGGCGACTGCAAGCCCTCCCCGCTGCCAGCGGCCTTGCGCAGGCGCTCCTCGGCGGGATCGATCAGCCGGGGCGATTCGGACGGCGACAGGAAACCGATCTCGACCAGGTGGCGCTCGATCACGCCGCCTATCGCGGCCAGCAGTGAGGGCACGTAGCGGCCTTCCATCCACTGTCCGCCTCGCGGATCGAACACGGCCTTCAGCTCCTCGACGATGAACGAGATGTCGCCGCCGCGGCGGAACACCGCCGAGATCATGCGCGTCAGCGCCACCGTCCAGGCATAGTGCTCCATGTTCTTGGAGTTGATGAAGATCTCGAACGGCCGCCGCCGCCCATCCTGCATCAGGTCGTTGATGGTGATGTAGATGGCATGGTCGCTGCCCGGCCATTTGATCTTGTAGGTCCGGCCCGGCAGGTCCTGCGGCCGGTCGAGCGGCTGGGCGATGTAGACGACGCTATCGTCCGTCGCGGGCACCAGCGCGCGCGGCTGCGCTTCCACCGGCGCAACCTCGGCTGGCTTCACTTCGAGTACCGCGCCGGTAACGTCGTTGGGCCGGTAGGTCGTGCAGCCCTTGCAGCCCTGCGCATAGGCCTCCTCGTAGACGCCCTTGAAGGCCTCGAAGGAGATGTCGCGCGGCAAGTTGATCGTCTTGGAGATCGAGCTGTCGACGTAATCCTGTGCCGCAGCCTGCATCGCGAGATGGTCGGCCGGGGTCAGCGTCTGGGCGTCGACGAACACGTCCGACGGCGGCGCTTCGTTACCCCTGAGGTCCCGCCAGACGCGGAAGGCGAAATCGTCGACGCTCTCCTCGCGCTTGGTCCCGTCGGGCTGCAGCACGTGTCGCACATAGCTGAAGGCGAAGACGGGCTCGATACCCGACGAGACATTGTCGGCCAGCAGCGAAATCGTGCCCGTCGGTGCGATCGAGTTCAGCAGCGCGTTGCGGATGCCGTAGCGGCCGATCGCCGTCCGCGCCTCCTCGGGCAAAGCCTTGATCGTCTCGCCCGCGAGATACTTGCCACGATCGTAGAGCGCAAAGCTGCCCTTCTCCGCGGCGATGTCCGCCGACGCGATGTAGGAGAGGCGTTGCACGGCCCCAAGCCACTCGCGCGTCAGCCGGACCGCCTCGGGCGAGCCGTAGCGCACGCCGCAGAAGATCAGCGCATCGGCCAGCCCAGTGACGCCGAGACCGATGCGGCGCTTCGCCTTGGCCTCTTTCTCCTGCTGCGGCAGCGGAAAGCGCGAGACGTCGATCACGTTGTCGAGCATGCGCACGGCCAGCGGCACCAGCCGCTCCAGCGCCTCGATGTCCAACCCGGCCTGAGGCGTGAACGGCGCCTTCACCAGCGTAGCGAGATTGATCGAACCCAGCAGGCAGGCGCCGTACGGCGGCAAGGGCTGTTCGCCACAGGGGTTCGTAGCCTGGATGCTCTCGCAGTAACGCAGGTTGTTCCGTCGGTTCACACGGTCGATGAAGATGACGCCGGGCTCGGCCACCTCATAGGTCGCGCGCATGATGCGCTCCCACAGGGCACTGGCCTTCACCGTCCGGAACGTCCTGCCGCCGAACACCAGCGGCCAGTCGGCATCGTCGGCGACCGCCTTCATGAAGGCATCGGTGACCAGCACAGAGACGTTGAACATGCGCAGCCGCTTGGGGTCGCGCTTGGCGTCGATGAACGCCTCGATGTCGGGATGGTCGCAACGCAGGGTGGCCATCATGGCACCGCGGCGCGAACCCGCGCTCATGATGGTGCGGCACATCGCGTCCCAGACGTCCATGAACGACAGCGGACCCGAGGCGTCGGCACCGACACCCAGCACCGGGGCGCCCTGCGGCCGCAGGCTCGAGAAGTCGTGCCCGATGCCGCCCCCCTGCTGCATGGTGAGGGCCGCCTCGCGCAGGTTCTCGAAGATGCCCGACATGTCGTCGGGGATGGTGCCCATGACGAAGCAATTGAAGAGCGTGACGCTGCGGCCGGTACCGGCCCCCGCGATCACCCGGCCGGCCGGCAGGAACTTGAAGCCCGACAGCGCCTCGTGGAAGCGTCCGGCCCAGAGCTCCGGGTCGCGCTCCGGTGCCGCCAGCGCCCGCGCCACCCGCCACCAGGTCGCGTCGAGGTCAGCATCGGGCGGAAGTTCGCCCTGCTTACCCGGCGCGGCCTTGAAGCGGTATTTCATGTCCCAGATTCGCTGGGAGACCGGAGCCCATTCCATCCGGAAAAAGTAGGCCCAAGGCCCGACGATATCAACAGATCGTTCTATTTTTGTTCGCGCTCACGGGCTGCGGCAACGAGCCGGTCCGTCGCGCCTTCGATCCGTTCGCGCAGGGTCGTCATGAAGGCATCCCGGCCGAGGCCTGGCGGAATGGCCGGCAGAATCTCGACGTCGATCACGCCGGGCCGCTTGATGAATTTGCGCCGCCCCCAGAACAGCCCGGAATTGAGCGCGACCGGCACGACCGGCACGCCGAGTTGCCGGTAGAGCGCGGCCGTCCCCACCTGGTAGGGCCGCTCATCGCCCGGCGCCACGCGCGTTCCTTCCGGGAAGATCAGGATCGACCGGCCCTCGGCCAGGGTCGCCTTGGCCTGCTTCACCAGTCCGCGCAGCGCCTTCGAGCCGTCGCCGCGTTCGACGGCGATGTTGCCCACGCGCGCCATCGCCCAGCCGACGACCGGGATCAGCACCAGCTCGCGCTTCATCACCGTCGCGGCACCGGGAAACAGGCGGGAGAAAGCCAGCGTCTCCCACGACGACTGGTGCTTGCAGGCGAAGATGACCGGCCCGGTGGGCATGTCCCCGAGCCCGCCGACGCGATGGGTCAGCCGGCAGGTGATCCGGAGCCACCACAGGCAGAAATCGATCCAGAAGAGCGACCAGGCGACCACGAAGCGCCGCGGCATCAGCAGGATGGGCGATCCGACGATGGCGATGATCGTCGTTCCGGCGTACCAGCCGACATTGAAGAAGAACGAGCGCAGCCCGAGACCAATCATTTCAAATGTATGCGTGCACGACGTGTTGCTTGTACGCCAAGTTTTAGTGGCCTAGTGTCCGCTCGCAAAGCACATCTGGTGGGGTATACCCCGCTCATCATGCAAGTCACCTGTTCAAACTGCGGCGCCCGCTACGCCGTCGATCCGGCGGCGATCGGCCCGACGGGCCGGACCGTCCAGTGCGTCCGCTGCAACCATCGCTGGTTTCAGGAATCCGCCGCGCCGACAACGGCAACGGCGCCCGTTGCCGACGAAGCGGTCGCCAAACCGGCTACCGCCGTTCCGGATTTCGTGATCCGCCCTTCCGCGCCCGGCGCCGGCCTGCCGGCGCTGACCACGCCGCCGCCGCGCAAGAGGAACTGGGGCACATGGATCGCCTTTGCGATCGTGTTCGCCGTGCTGTTCGGCGGTGCGGGCTACGCCTATCGCGGCGAGATCAAGGCCCGCCTGCCGGAGTCCTGGCGTACCCTGCTGCACCCGAAAGCCGCCGCCGCGGCGCCGGCGCGACCGCAGGTCGGCATCGACATGGCCGCCACGAAGATCGACCTGGTCGACGGACGCTACGTCGTACAGGGCGAACTGGTGAACACCGGCACCGCGCCCGGCTCGACCAGCCGGTTGAAGCTGGTCTTCCGGGCGGGTAACGAAATCCTGGGCGAGCGTGCCATGCCATTGGTCGAGGGACCGATCGCGCCGGGCGCCCGCCTGAGCTTCAAGCTGCCCCTGGACGAGCCCCCGGCCGGGGCGACCAACATCATACCGACAGTCGACTGATGCCCGATCGCTCCCCCTCCGAACGCCCCGTCGTCTCCATTCGCTTCTCCGCCGCCGAGATCGCCTCGAGGGTCGAGGAAATGGCGACCGACCTCGCCGGCAAGCTCGAACCCGATACGCTGGTCGTGTCGGTCCTGAAGGGCAGCTTCGTCTTCGCCGCCGACCTGATCCGGGCGCTGAGCCGCGCTGGGGCCGACTGGTCGATGGATTTCCTCACCCTCTCCAGCTACGGCAGCGGCACCCAGACGAGCGGCAACGTTCGCATCGTGCGCGACATCGTCGACGACGTGCGCGGCCGCGACGTGCTGCTGGTCGACGACATCCTGGAATCAGGCTTTACCCTGAGCTTCGCCAAGAAGCTGATCGAGGAGCGCGGCGCCCGCCGCGTTTCGATCTGCACCCTGCTCGACAAGCCCGGAAAGCGCCGGACCACTCTCGCGGCCGACTTCGTGGGCTTCGAGGCGGGCGACGAATTCCTTGTCGGCTACGGCCTCGACTGGGCGCACCGCTTCCGCGGCCTGCCCTATATCGGCGTGGTCGAGAAGCCGGCGAAATAGCTCGCCCGAAGGCCTAATACGTCTTCAACAGGCGGTCGATGTAGTCGAGCTCTTCCTTCGGACGCAGCTGGTCGCCGGCGCGGCGGCGCAGTTCGTCGAGGATCTCGCGGCTGCGCTGGCGGTCGAGTTCCAGCGGCACCTTGTCGGCGCCGGAGTCGATCGCGTCACCATAGTTGCCGTCGGAGCGACCCAGCGGATCGCGATCCTCGCTGCGGCGCTCACGCTCCTCGATCTCGGCGATGTCCTGGTTGTTGCCGGGACCGCGCTGCTGGCGCATCTGCTCGGCCATATCGCCCATGCCCTGCTGCAGGTTGTCGAGCGCGCGGCGCTGGGCCCGCGAAGCCTCGCGCGGATCGCCGCGACGCAGCGCGTCCTCGGCCTCGCGCATCGAGCGTTCGGCGCGACCCAGCGATTCCGGCATCTGCAGGCCGTTCTCGTCGAGCTTCTTCATGAACTCGCCCAGCCGGCCGCGCAGGCCTTCCTGCTGGCCGCGCTGCTGCTCGCCCCACTGGCCCTGGCCCTGCCCTTGTCCCTGACCGGGCTGCTGGCCCTGCCCCTGCTGGCCTTGTTGTCCCTGTTGGCCACGCTGGCCCTGTTGACCTTGCTGCCCCTGCTGGCCGCGCTGGCCCTGCTGCTGGCGGCCTTCCCGCTCGGACTCGCCCAGGAGCTGGTTCTGCCGGCGCGACAACTGGTCGAGCTGGTTCATCATCTCACGGCCCTGCTGGTTGCCCTGGCCCTGCTGGCCGCGCTGCCCCTGCTGCTGGCGCTGCTGGCCGTTGGGGTTCGCCATCATCGGGGTGGCGTTTTCCATCATCTTGCGCAGCTCCTCGAGCATGCGCTTGGCCTCTTCGCGCTGGCCGTTCTTTGCCATCTCGCGAATCTTGTCGAGCATCTTCTGCAGGTCGTCGCCGGTGATGGTGTTGTTCGGATCCATCTTCTCCGCCTGCTCTTCCATGCGGCGGCGCTCGTCGGGATCCTTCATCTTTTCGGCGAGTTCACGCTGCCAACGCGCCATCGCGTCGTAGAGCTGCTGGATCAGCTTCTCGATCTCTTCATCGCCGGCCTGGCGCTGCATGGCGTCCCGCAGCTCCTGGCGTGCCTGCTCGACCGCACGCTCGGCGTCCGACGTCGCGCCGCTTTCGAGGCGCATGGCGAGATCCCAGAGAAGTTTCTGCGTGTCGACGACCGTTTCCTTGCTGTCGTCCTGGGCGAGCCGCACCGAGCCGATGCGCAGCCCAAGCTGGACGACCGGATCCTCACGATACGCCTTTGGGTTCGCATGGATCATGCGCATGCCGTCGGCCACGTCGATGCGATAGCCCTTGGGATCGCGGGTGAGCGCCTTGCGCAGCACGATCAGCGCTCGCGCGGTCGGATCGTTGAACACCCGCTCCGGCAGCAGGAAGGTCTCGACCGAGCTGCGGCCCTTCTGGCCGAGTGCATCGGTGGCGAACAGCATCACCGTGACCTTGAGGCCGGCCCACGGATGGCTGGTGAGGTCGCGCACGAAGGTGTCGGCAATCTTCTTCGAGCTGCCAGCGACCGGCAGATCGACGCGCAGCACTTCCGGCTCCTCGTCGCTGCTCAGCGCGTCGTCGCCCAGGGCGCTGCCATGAAGGCGCATCTGGAGCTGAACGCCCGTCACGCCGAAATCGTCTCCGGCAATGTAGTCGATCTTGGTCGACCACTTGTCGACGCCGATCGGCCGGGTGAAGTCGATCGTCGGGGCGAGATCGGGGATGACGTGGAGCTTCCAGCGCGCCTGCTCATCGCCGCGCGCCTGCAGCGTGATCTGCTTGCCCTCGGTGATGACCTCCTCGACCTGGTACTTGCCCTTGCTGACGGTCGAGAATTCGGTGGGCTTGCCGTCGATGGAGAGCGTCGGCGGCTTGCGCCCCCGGGTGTCGTCGACGAACCCGGCGATCTTGCTGCCGACAGGAACGCGCAGGACCTTGTCGTGCTCGGCCATGTCCAGATAGACCGGCGGCTTGCCGGTATAGGCCGGCGGTGCGATCCAGAGATTGGCGACAACGGGCGGCGGCGGCGGGAAAGCCGGCGTTACGGCGGCGGCCATGCGGTCGCTGCGCCATCCGCCGGCTGTTGCGATGGCGACGACCAAGGCCAGCAGCGGCACGAAGCGCAGCGCCCACCTGTCGAGGGTTGCCAGCCCGGGATGGGCCGCCTTGTTGCTCAGCCCGGCGAGGCGCTCGGCCTCACGGCGGCGATGGGCAGCCCAGAGCGCCACGGCCATCGGATCGGTGTTGCCAGCGGCAAGATTGTCCTGCACGGCGGCCAGCGGCCGGTGGGGAATCTCGCTGTCGCGTTCCAGGCGGCGGGTCGCGTCTTCCCGCGTGGGCCAGGAGAAATCACGCAGGCGCCACCAGGCGAGACCGGCAAATGCCAGTGCCAGTGCCGCAAGGATGCCGGTATGCACCCAGGGATCGAGGCCGGCGAACAGGTCTAGATGGGCCGCCGCGACGAACAGGGCGACGAAAGCGAGCAGCGGCACGAAACGCGGCCACAACCCCTCCCATGCCAGGGCCGCCCACGCCAAACCGATCTTGCGCCCCAGTCCCGGGGCCCGGATCGTCGCAGTGGTCTGGCTGGCGTCCATCGACGTCCTTTCGTTCAGGCCTATTTCGGCTCCATCCAGGGCGGAAACCGCTCGGCGGAGATCATGTCTTCGACGGTGGGCCTCGGCCGCGTAACCGCAAACCTCGTGCCATCCACCATCACCTCGGGCGCCAGCGGCCGGCTGTTGTAGCTGGAAGCCATCACCGCCCCATAAGCGCCCGCCGAGCGTATCATGACGAGGTCGCCGGCAACCAGCGGCGGCAAATCACGATTCTGCGCGAGGAAGTCTCCGGATTCGCAGATGGGACCGACAATGTCGCAACGGATCGTGGCGGCATCGGGGCGTGGCTGCCGGACCGGCAGGATGTCGTGCCAGGCCTCGTAGAGCGTCGGCCGGATCAGGTCGTTCATCGCCGCATCGACGATGACGAACGTCTTGGCGGAGCCGGGCTTCACGAGGATCACCTCGCCGACCAGCACGCCCGCCTCGCCGACCAGCCGGCGTCCCGGCTCGAAGGCCAGCTCGCAGCCCAGGCCCTCGGTTTCGCGCGTCACGACCGCCATGAACTCGGCGATCGAGGGCGGCTTCTCGTCTGCATAAACGATCCCAAGGCCGCCGCCGATGTCGAACCGGTCGATCGAGTGACCGTCCTCGCGAAGCTGCCCGATCAATTCGCGAACCCGCACGATGGCGTCGCGGTAGGGGGCAAGCGAGGTGAGCTGCGAGCCGATATGCATCGCCACGCCGACGACGTTGAGGTTCGGCAGGCGGCCGGCCAGTGCGAAGGCCTCGCGCGCCAGGTCGATGTCGATGCCGAACTTGTTCTCCTTGCGGCCGGTCGTGATCTTGGCGTGGGTCTTGGCGTCGACGTCGGGATTCACGCGGATGGCGATGTCGGCCTTCCGGCCAAGCTGGCCCGCCACGGCGTTCAGCGTCTCGAGCTCGGCCGAGCTCTCGACGTTGATCTGGCCGATGCCGGCTTCGAGGGCCGCCATCAGCTCGGAGGCCTTCTTGCCGACGCCGGAATAGACGATGCGCCCGGCCGGGATGCCGGCCGCCAGCGCCCGCTTCATCTCGCCCACCGAGACGATGTCGGCGCCGGCGCCCAGATCGCCGAACAGGCGAATGACGGCCTGGCTGCTGTTGGCCTTCATCGCGTAGGCGACGCTGGCGTTCATGCCCTTGATGCCGTCGGCGAACTCCTTCCAGCCCGCCCGCAGCGCGCCGGCGGAATAGCAGTAGAAGGGCGTGCCGACCTGGGCCGCGATGGCAGCCAGCGCCACGCCCTCGGCGTGTATCTCGCCATCCTTGTAGGCGAAGAAGCTCATCGGCCGCGGCCTCCGGTCTTGCCGAGGAAGCGGCTGCGCGCTTCGGTGACGGCACGCGCCACATTGGCCGGCGCGGTACCGCCCAGGCTCTTGCGGGCGTTGACCGAGGCCTCGACGGTCAGGACGCGATAGACGCTGCGATCGATCTTCGGTTCGACCGCCTGCATCTCCTCAAGCGAGAGCTTGTCGAGATCGATGCCCTTGTCGGCGGCGATGCCGACCAGACGACCGGTCACGTGATGGGCCTGGCGAAACGGCAGGCCCACCTTGCGCACCAGCCAGTCGGCGAGATCGGTCGCCACGGAATAGTCGGCCGAGGCCACGGCGCGCATGCGCTCCGGGTTGGCCTTGAGGTCGCGGATCATGCCGGTCATGGCCGCGATGCCCAGCTCCAGCGAATCGGCGGCGTCGAACAGCGGCTCCTTGTCCTCCTGCATGTCCTTGCCGTAGGTGAGCGGCAAGCCCTTCAGGATGGTGCAGAGCGCCACGAAGGCACCGACGATGCGGCCGACCTTGGCGCGGGTGAGCTCGGCGGCGTCGGGATTGCGCTTCTGCGGCATGATCGAACTGCCGGTCGTGAAGGCATCCGACAGCGAGATGAAGCGGAACGGCGCGGAGCACCAGATCACGATCTCCTCCGAGAGCCGCGACAGGTGCACGGCGGTCGTCGAGGCCGCCGCGATGAACTCGATCACATAGTCGCGGTCGGACACGGCATCGAGCGAATTGGCCATCGGCCGCGCGAAGCCCAGCGCCTTCGCCGTCTTGCGCGGATCGATCGGATGCGGCGAGCCCGCCAGCGCCGCGGCGCCCAGCGGCGATTCGTTGAGGCGCGCCCGGCAGTCGGCGAAGCGGCTGCGGTCGCGGCCGAACATCTCGACATAGGCCATCAGGTGATGGCCGAAGGTGATCGGCTGGGCCGTCTGCAGGTGGGTGAACCCCGGCATGATCGTCGAGGCATACTGGTCGGCACGGTCGATCAGGGCGGCCTGCAGGTCGCGCAGCATCGCCTCGATCCTGTCGAGCGTGTCGCGGACCCAGAGGCGCACATCGAGCGCGATCTGGTCGTTGCGGGAGCGTGCAGTGTGCAGACGTCCGCCGGCCGGGCCGATGATGTCGGTCAGCCGCTGCTCGACGTTGAAATGGATGTCTTCGAGCTTGGTCGAGAACTTGAACTTGCCGCTCTCGATCTCCGCCTTGACCTGGGCCAGGCCGCGCTTGATGTCGCGGCCGTCCTTTGCCGTCAGGATGCCCTGGGCCACCAGCATGTCACAGTGCGCCACGGAGCCTGCGATATCCTGCGCGTAGAGCCGCCGGTCGAAACCGATGGAGGCGTTGATCTTCTCCATGATTTCCGCGGGCCCGAGCTTGTAGCGGCCGCCCCACATCGTGTTGGAGCGACGATTGGTTGCTCGCGCAGTCGTGTTCTTCCGTGCCATGAATTAACGCCATTGATCCTTTAGGAATGCGGCTTATGGCACATCCTGTCCCTAATTTCCTCCTTGGCCGCCGCTACATTCTTTGCGGTGCCCTTGCGGCACTCGCGGTCCCGGCCACGGCCGCACCGAGCCTGGCCGGCGTGAAACCCGAAATGGCCAAGGGCGCCATGGAGCGCTTCAAGCTCGCCCAGGCGCCCAAGCCGCTGCCCGACCTCGAGATCCAGGACTCCGACGACAAACCGATGAAGCTCGGCGACCTCAAGGGCAAAGTCGTGCTGCTGAACTTCTGGGCCACCTGGTGCGCGCCTTGCGTGAAGGAAATGCCGAGCCTCGACCGGCTGCAGGCGGCATTCCCGAAGGACAGGTTCCTGATCGTACCGCTGTCGATCGACGGGCCGTCCAAGCCCAAGGTCGCGCCTTTCTACAAGGACCAGAAGCTGGCGAACCTCGGCATCTATTTCGACAAGGGCCGCAAGGCGATGCAGGGGCTCGACGTCACTCTGCTGCCGACGTCGATCCTGGTCGACGCCAAGGGCCGCGAACTCGGCCGTATCGAGGGCGATGCCGACTGGGACATGCCCGAATCCATCGCGCTGATGAAAGCGGCGATGGGCAAGGACGCGGCAAAGGACAAGGGCTGACTGGCGCCAACTTACCCCGCGTTGGTGCATAATGCGGCCGACATGACGCCGCCTCCCGCGACCCCCGACGCCGTTGCCATCGAACTCAATGCGGTGCTGGTCGCCCTGACGGCGAACCAGCCGCAGGTCCTCACCCTCGACGATGGCGCGCTGTTGCCGTCGGGACCGTTTGCAACCGAGCATCCGACCCTGCAGAGCGGCGTACGGGCCTGGGTCGAACGGCAAACCAATCATCCGCTGGGGTATGTCGAGCAGCTCTACACGTTCGCCGACCGGAATCGCCCGGCCTCGGACGGAAGGCGGCGCGTCGTGTCGATCAGCTATCTCGGCCTCACCCGCGAGCGGCTGTCGGCCGGCGCGCGCGATCCGGAATGGCGCAGCTGGTACCGCTATTTCCCGTGGGAGGATTGGCGGACAGGCCCCTCGCCCCTTGTCGCCCAATCGATCCTGCCGCAACTCGCGAAATGGGCGAGCGCGGGCGATGCGGCGGGCCGGCGCGAGCGGCAGCAGCGGATCGAGATGAACTTCGGCGACAGGATCGAGACCTGGAACGAGGATCTGGTCCTGCAGCGCTATGAGCTGCTCTACGAGGCCGGCCTGGTGCCCGAGGCCAAACGGCCCGCCGTCGAGACCGTGCCCGGAATGCCGATGCGCCACGACCACCGCCGGATCCTCGCCACCGGGATCGCGCGGCTCAGGGCAAAGATCAAATACCGTCCCGTCTTCTTCGAACTGATGCCACCGGAATTCACGCTGCTGCAGCTCCAGCGTGCCGTCGAGGCCCTGGCGGGGCGCCCGATGCACAAACAGAACTTCCGCCGCCTTATCGACCTGCAGGGGCTGGTCGAACCGACGGGCGCCTCGACCTCTGAAGCGCGCGGGAGGCCCGCGAAGCTGTTCCGCTTCCGCCGCGAGGTCGTGCTCGAACGCGCCGTCGCCGGCACCAAGCTCCCCCTCTCCCGTCCGATCTGAAAACTTGACCTCATTAATGCTCATTCTTAGTATAAATAATTAATGCTCCTATTGAGCATAATGAGGTGTCAGATGTCGCTCGCCTACTCGCCGGACCTGATGGCCCGCACCGCCGCGCTCTATGACCGGGTGAAATCCGTGATCCCGTCGATCGAATGGCCGGCCTTTGCCGGCGACATCGACGCCATCCTGACGCTGAAGCGCGAGCGGGATGCCGTGATCCTCGCGCACAACTACCAGACGCCGGAAATCTTCCACTGCGTCGCCGACATCGTGGGCGACAGCCTGGCACTGGCCCGCGAGGCCATGAAGGTCGATGCCGGCACGATCGTCCTGGCCGGCGTCCATTTCATGGCCGAGACGGCGAAGCTCCTGAACCCGGCCAAGCGCGTGCTGATCCCCGACCCCGGCGCCGGCTGCTCGCTCGCCGCCTCGATCACCGCCGCCGATGTCCGGCTATTGCGCCAGCGCTATCCTGGCGTCCCCGTCGTCACCTACGTGAACACGTCCGCCGCGGTGAAGGCCGAGAGCGACATCTGCTGCACCTCGGGCAACGCGAGGAAGATCGTGGAGAGTCTTGGCGCGCCCAAGGTCATCATGCTGCCCGACGAGTATCTCGCCCAGAACATCGCCGCCGAGACCGGCGTCGAGATCGTCACCTGGGCCGGACACTGCGAGGTCCACGAACGCTTCACGGCCAGGGACATCAGGCAACTGCGCGAAGGCCATCCTGGTATCGTCGTGCTTGCCCACCCCGAATGTCCGCCCGAAGTCGTGGGCGAATCCGATTTCACCGGCTCGACCGCGGCGATGATCGACTATGTCGGTCGCAAGCGGCCGGCGCGGGTCGTCCTCGTGACCGAATGCTCGATGAGCGACAACGTCGCCGTCCAGCATCCCGGTACCGAGTTCATCCGCCCCTGCAACCTCTGCCCGCACATGAAGCAGATCACCCTGCCGAAAATCCGCCACGCACTGGAAACGATGCAGCATGAAGTGACCATCGATCCCGCGGTGGCCGAACCGGCCCGACGCGCGGTCGAACGCATGCTGGAAGTCTGAGGCCGCCACGATGATCCCCTCCCTTCCCAACCTGCTCGTCGAACCCGCGGTCCGCGCCGCTCTTCTCGAGGATCTCGGCCGCGCCGGCGATCTCACGACCGACGCGATCGTGCCGGCCACTGCACGGGCAAGGACCGTACTGGTCGCTCGTCAGCCCGGCATCGTGGCTGGACTCGCCGCGGCAGCAGCGGCGTTCCGGCTGGTCGATCCGGCGATCGAGATCGGGGTGGAGCGTCCGGACGGCACACGCCTCTCGCCCGGCGACCGCATCGCGACCATTGCCGGACCAGCGCGCGGCATGCTGACCGCCGAGAGGGTCGCCCTGAATTTCCTCGGCCACCTGAGCGGCGTCGCCACTGGCGCGGACACGTTGGTCGAGGCGGTGCGAGGCCACAAGGCGCGCATCTGCTGCACGCGCAAGACCATGCCGGGCCTGCGTGCGCTGCAGAAATACGCGGTCCGCGTCGGCGGCGGCATGAACCATCGCTTCGGCCTCGACGATGGGGTTCTCATCAAGGACAACCATGTCGCCGTGGCGGGCGGCATCCGGCCGGCGATCCTCGCGGCGCGAAGCGGTGTCGGCCATCTCGTGAAGATCGAAGTCGAGGTCGATACGCTCGATCAACTCGAAGAGGCGCTGGCGACCGGCGTCGATGCGGTCCTGCTCGACAACATGACGCCCGAACAGCTCGCCACGGCAGTCCACATGATCGACGGACGCGCCATCGCCGAGGCCTCCGGCCGCATCACCCCGCAGACGGCGCCGGCGATCGCGGCCAGCGGCGTCGACCTCATTTCAGCCGGCTGGCTGACCCACAGCGCCAGCGTCCTCGACATCGGCCTCGACTGGCAGACGTGAAGTCAGTTGCCAACTTCGCAGTGCTTGCCCATCTCCTTGCAGACGCGCAGCACGGCCTGGACAACCAGCGACGAGGTCGAGCTCTCACCGGGGCCGGCATGGCCTGCGATCATGAGCTGGGACACCTCGTCGTTGAACGGCACGACGTTCAGCGTGGCCGTGCGGTCGCCCTCGGCGATCTGGATGCGGCGTTGGCCGGGATCCTGCATCAGGATGCGCACCGACGGGTTCTTGCGCGCGAGTTCCAGCGCGGTCGAGAATATCTTATCGGCGTGGGCGTCGAGCAGCACGGTCGCGAAGTCGTAGCCGGCCCGGCCGTTCTGCTGATTGCCGCCCTCGGTCATCTGGTGGATGCGGCCCAGTGCCTTGCGCGCGACGAACACCCATTGCGCCTGCGCAGGCGCAAGCGGCAGCACCAGGCTTGCGAGAATTGTGGCCGCGACGAGAGGCTTGAATATCCGGTGCATGAATCTGCTCCCTTCTGGGCGCCGCATACTACGTCAGTGTCGCGAGCGACGAAGCCGAGAAGGGCGCCAGTTCGGAGAAGCGGCCGGCGCGAACCTTGGCCGCCCAGTACGGATCGGCCAGCAGCGCGCGCCCGACCGCGACGAGATCGAACTCCTCCCTCTCCAGACGCGCTTCGAGTTCGCCGAGATCTCCGATCTCCGAGTCCTCGCGCGTCCGGAAGGTCTGCACGAAGTCGGCACCCTTGAGGCCGACCGAGCCTACGGTGATGGTGGGCTTGCCGGTGAGCTTCTTTGTCCAGCCCGCGAGGTTGAGCGTCGAGCCCTCGAACTCGGGCTCCCAGAAGCGGCGCGTCGAGCAATGGAAGATGTCGGTGCCGGCTTCCGTCAGCGGCTCGAGGAAGCGCGCCAGCTCATCCGGCGTCAACGCAAGCCGCGCCGTGAAGTCCTGCTGCTTCCACTGCGAGAAGCGCAGGATGATCGGATAGCTGGCGCCGACGCGTGCGCGGATCGCCCTCACGATGTCGGCGGCGAAGCGCGTGCGCTGCACGAAGTCGCCACCCCAGGCATCGCTGCGCTTGTTTGCGCCTTCCCAGAAGAACTGGTCGATCAGGTAGCCGTGCGCACCGTGGATCTCGACGGCATCGAAGCCGATCTCCTGCGCGACGCCCGCCGCCCGCGCGAAGGCATCGATCGTGTCGGCGATGTCGGCGTCGCTCATCGGCGGGCCGACCTGCTTGCCCGACGCGGCCAGTCCCGACGGGCCGTCGGACGGCGCCTCGGGATTCCGGCCGGTGCCGGTCTTGCGCATCATGCCCTGGTGCCAAAGCTGCGGCGCGATCTTGCCGCCGGCGCCATGGACTTCCGCAACCACGCGCCGCCAGCCGTCGAGGCTCGCCGGCGAATGGAAGTCGGGCACGTTGGTGTCGTTGGAAGCCGCCGGCCTGTCGACCGTGGTGCCCTCGGTGATGATCAGCCCCACGCCACCCTCGGCGCGGCGACGATAGTAGGCGGCGACATCGGCCCCCGGGATACTGTCGGGGCTCTTGGAGCGCGTCATCGGCGCCATCACCAGACGATTGGCCAGCGACAGAGACTTCGAGGTGAAGGGGCGGAAGAGCGGGCTGGTCATGGAATTCTCGCTTACGGAAAGGAGACATCGCCGTAGGGAAAGAACTTCTTCAGGTCGACATGGCGGTACGGCAGGCCATCGAGGCGCACCGTGCCGAGGAAGGGCTCGACCGGTTCGACCAGCAGGATGGTCCTGGCAAAGCCGCTGTCGTCGAAGCCGCGGCGGAAGTGAACGCGCGACTTGATGGCGATGGCCTCGAACTGCGCGGGATCGACACCCGGTCCAACCAGTTCGTCGGGTTCGATCACCTGCACGAGGAAGCGGCTGATCACCACGACGTTGCCGCGGCCGAACCGGACGGCGACGCGCATCGCACCATTCACTTCGGTCACACCGACGACGGTGCCGGTGATACGGATTGGCTGGCCGGCGGATTCATCGGCGAGGCCGCCGATCTCCCGATCGAAGGCGTCGCCCGCTTTCACGCCGTCGGCCTTCAGCCGATCGATGGCCTTCGCGTCGGCGATGGTCGCGATCAGCGTGTCCGACAGATCCTGCGCGATCACTTCCTTCAGGATCCAGGTCGCGTAGCCCGAGCGGTCGCTGTGATCGGCCAGCACGACCGGCGTCTCGCCGCGCGCCATGGCTTGCCTCGCAAGTCTCACGCCCTCGGGGATCGGATGGACCTTGGCGGTGTTGAGCAACGCCTCGCGGTGGCGCCACGCCCACGACGACATGTCGTCGGCGACCTTTCGGGCCAGCGCCGCGTTGCCGTTTGTCATGACCTGGAAGGTCAGTCCGACATCGGGCACGTCGGCGAAGGGAAAGCCGAAGAAGACGTTCACGTAGACGTCGGGCTCGCGCGCTTCCCAGACCAGCGCGCGCTGCACCAGGTCCATCCACGGCGAAGCGCCGGTCCATTGCAGCACGGTCGGCGTGATGATCGGCACCTTCGCCGTCACCGTCTCCGGCCGGTAGTCGCCGCGGATCGCGCGCACCAGCATGCGCGCGGCCCGCTCGCCCTGCAGGTGGCTGTCGTAGTGCGGGAAGTACTTCACGGTGAAGGCCATGTCGGCCCAGGCGAGGAATTCCGCGTCCTCGTTGCCGTGCGGATCGAAGGTGCCGACGATGAAGGCCTTGCGCCCCACCACGTCGCGCACGCGCCGGGCGATGTCGGCTTCGGGCCGGGCGACACCGCGCACCCCCATCGCGCCGTGCAGGCTGAGATAGACTCCGTCGAACGGCCCCTGCTCCCCGAGAGCCGCCACCATCCGGCCGAGGAAGGTTTCGTAGGCTTCTGCCGTGATCCAGCCCGAGCCGGTGCCGGTGCGCGGCCAGAGCGGCGATTCGATGCCTACCAGCTCGACGCCGTCATACTCGCGTGCCACCTTCACGAACCCGCCCATGTAGGACCTGGGATCGTGCGCCAGCAGCGCCTCGCCGCTGGCGGGTGAACCGGGATAGATGAAATCCGCCAGCGTGGTGTCGTTCGGCAGGAACGTCACCGTCTCATGGGCGAACTGCAGGACGGCGATACGCATCGCGCCGTCCGTCTCGTCAGCGCGTCGGAACCGGGCGTTCGCCGGAATAGTCGTAGAAGCCGCGCTTGACCTTGCGGCCGATCCAGCCGGCCTCGACGTACTTCACCAGCAGCGGGCACGGACGGTACTTCGAATCGGCCAGGCCCTCGTGCAGCACCTGCATCACAGACAGGCAGGTATCGAGACCGATGAAATCGGCGAGTTCGAGCGGGCCCATCGGATGGTTGGCGCCGAGCTTCATGCCGGTGTCGATGGCCTCGACATTGCCGACGCCCTCGTAGAGCGCATACACCGCCTCGTTGATCATCGGCAGCAGGATGCGGTTCACGATGAACGCCGGGAAGTCCTCGGCGTTGACCGGCTTCTTCTCGAGCTTGACCACGACCTCGCGCACCGTGCGGAAGGTCTCCTCCTCCGTGGCGATGCCGCGGATCAGCTCGACCAGGCCCATCAGCGGGACCGGGTTCATGAAGTGCATGCCCATGAACTTGCCGGGCCGGTCTGTGACCGAGGCCAGCCGCGTCACCGAGATCGACGAGGTATTGGTCGCCAGCAGGACGTTGGCCGGCAGGCCTTCGCAGACCTTCTTGAAGATCTCGCGCTTAACCGCTTCGTTCTCGGTCGCGGCCTCGATAATCAGGTCGCAGTCGCCGAGCGGCTTGTAGTCGGTGGCGGTCGAGATGCGGCCGAGCGCCGAGTCCTTGTCCTCGGGACGGATCATGCCACGGCCGATCTGCCGGTCCATGTTCCGCCCGATCGCGTCGATGCCCTTGTCGAGATGCGGCTGGTCGACATCCACGAGACGGATCTCAAAGCCCTTCAATGCGCAGACATGGGCGATGCCGCTGCCCATCTGGCCGGCACCGATGACGCCGATGCGCTTGATCATGATGGGAGTCCTCGGGTTGGCTTACTTTTTCTCGACGGCGGCGGTCAGCTCGGGGACGATCTGGAACAGGTCGCCCACGATGCCGTAGTCGGCAACCTGGAAGATCGGTGCTTCCTCGTCCTTGTTGATCGCCACGATGGTCTTGCTGTCCTTCATGCCGGCGAGATGCTGGATGGCGCCGGAGATGCCGATGGCGATGTAGAGGTCGGGCGCGACCACCTTGCCGGTCTGGCCGACCTGGTAGTCGTTCGGCACGTAACCCGCATCGACCGCGGCGCGGCTGGCGCCGAGACCGGCGCCGAGCTTGTCGGCCAGGGCCTCGAGCATCTTGAAATTGTCGCCGCTCTGCAGGCCGCGGCCGCCGCTGACGACGATCTTGGCGCTGGTGAGCTCGGGACGCTCGCTCTTGGAGAGCTCGGCGCCGACGAAGGACGAAAGCCCCGCGGTGCCCGTGCCGGCGATCTGCTCGATCGCGGCCGAACCGCCGCCCGCCGCCGCCTTGAAGTTGGTCGGACGGACGGTGACGATCTTGATCTTGTCGGTGCTCTGGACAGTCGCCATGGCGTTGCCGGCGTAGATCGGACGGACGAAGGTGTCGGGCGAGACGACCTGGATCGCTTCCGAGACCTGCGCGACGTCGAGCAGGGCCGCGGCGCGCGGCGCCACGTTCTTGCCGACCGAATCCGCCGCCATGACGACGTGGCTGTAGTTCGGCGCGAGCTTCACGACCAGCGGCGCGATATCCTCGGCCAGCCAGTTGGCGTAGGCCGCATCCTCGGCCTGCAGCACCTTGGCGACACCCTGGATCGCGGCCGCCGACTTGGCCGCCTCGCCGGCGTTGCTGCCGGCCACCAGGACGTGAACCTCGGGATCCATCTGGGCCGCGGCCGCTACGGCGTTGGCAACGTTGGCGCGGACGGTCTTGCCGTCATGCGCGGCGACGACGAGGACGGCCATCTCAGATCACTCCCGCTTCGTTGCGCAGCTTCTCGACCAGCTCCGCGACGGTCTTCACCTTGATGCCGGCCTTGCGCTTCGGCGGCTCCTCGACCTTCAGGGTCTTGAGGCGCGGCGCGACATCGACACCCAGCGCGTCCGGCGCCAGCGTCTCGATCGGCTTCTTCTTGGCCTTCATGATGTTGGGCAGCGACGCATAGCGCGGCTCGTTCAGGCGCAGGTCGGTGGTGATCACCGCCGGCATCTTGATCTTGATGTTCTCGAGACCGCCGTCGACCTCGCGCTTCACCTCGACCGAACCGTCGGCCACGTTGAGCTTGTTGGCGAAGGTGCCGACCGACCAGCCGAGCAGCGCGGCCAGCATCTGGCCGGTCTGGTTGGAGTCGTCGTCGATCGCCTGCTTGCCGACGATCACCAGGCCGGGCTGTTCCTTGTCGACCACCGCCTTGAGCAGCTTGGCGACGGCCAGCGGCTGCAACTCGGCATCGGTCTGGACCAGGACACCGCGGTCGGCGCCCATGGCGAGCGCGGTGCGGATCGTCTCCTGGCACTGGGCCGGGCCCGCGGAGAAAGCGATGACTTCGGTCGCAGCGCCCTTCTCTTTCATGCGGATCGCCTCTTCCACGGCGATCTCATCGAAGGGGTTCATGGACATCTTGACGTTGGCCGTCTCGACACCCGTGTTATCGGCCTTTACGCGGATCTTGACGTTGTAGTCGATGACCCGCTTGACCGCGACCAGCACTTTCATCGCGTTGCGCCTATCGGTGAGTTGCGGCCGGACTGACCCGTCCGGCGAAGGGGATTTCGTGTAGGGGTGTTGAGCCGATCATGTCAAGGCTATGGCGCACTGCACAAAATCGCAGGGTGAAAGATTTTTCCTCTATCTTTCAACAGCTTGGCCTGATTAGCGCGAACCGCCCGGTACCCAGAGCACATCTGCTGCGCCATTGTCGTTGAGCCGGCGGGCCAGGACGAACAGGTGATCGGACAGGCGATTGATGTATTTGATCGCTTCCGGATTGATCGTTTGCTCGGCCGCAAGATGGGTCATGCAGCGCTCCGCACGGCGCGAAACCGTCCGCGCCAGGTGCAACCATGAAGCGGCCTCGCTGCCGCCCGGCAGGATGAAAGACTTCAGCGGCTGCAACTCGGCATTCATCGCATCGATCTCGCGTTCGAGGCGCTCGACCTGCGAGGGCACCATGCGCAGCGCCTGCTCATCGCGTTTGGCCTTGCCCTCGGGCGTGCAGAGATCGGCGCCGAGGTCGAACAGGTCGTTCTGGATGCGGCCCAGCATCGCATCGGCCTCGGCGAGGCGGGAGTCGCCAGTTCCTGCGCGCGCGATGGCATTGCGCGCGAGCCCGATCACCGAGTTCGCCTCGTCGGTCGTGCCATAGGCTTCGACGCGGATATCGTGCTTGGCCACGCGCTCGCCGCGCCCCAGCGACGTCTGCCCGGCATCGCCGCCGCGCGTGTAGATACGGTTGAGGGTGACGGCCATCTTCTAGCTCCTGCTCGCGAAGTACCAGAGCAGGATCAGCACGACCGTGAGAAGCTGCAGCCTCACCCGCCACCACATGAACTTGTTGCTGCGGCGACTGCCTTCGATGTTGCCGTCCTGGTTCTGGCTCATGTTGATCAGGCCGGCGAACAGCGTGCCCAGCGTGGCGAACGCCGACAGCAGCACGAGGACGAAAAGGACGTTGGCGAGAGTCATGGGCTTTTATCCCGCATTGTGCCGGCCCGCGCCAGTACGGGCGCCGGACCAGGGCCGCGCATCGCGCGAGGCCGTCGTGCCGGTGGCGAGACGGAAGATCGTCTCGGCCGTTTGCTCGGCCGACCAGAGCGCCGCATGCACGGTGCCGTACTCGACCGGCTCGGTCGCCTCGCCGGCGAAGAACACGCGGTTGCCGAGCGGCCGCGCATGCGCGGTGCAATCGTCAGGATCGCTGCCGACGCCGGGATAGGAATAGCCGCCACGAGACCAGGGATCGCTCAGCCAGCGCGGGAAGACCATCGCCTCGGGCTCGGGAATGTCGTCGCCGAACATGGCGCGCAGCGATCTCATGGCGACGGCGGTCACTTCCGCATCGCTCGCCTCGCGGTCGAGATGGATGGCGGTGTGGCCGTTGCAGAAGCTCAACAGGATCGGCAGGCCGGTCTCCTGCTGGTGGCTGACGAAGGTGTTGAAACCGCCGCGCCGCTCGGGCGAATCCGGCAGGCGCCCGAACCATTTCGGCTGCTCGGGCCAGAAGCGCCGCGGGAAGCGCAGGTAGATCTTGCCCAGGATACCGGCGCCGTAGCCGATGCGGCCGATGGCGATGCGCTGGGATTCCGGCGGTGCCGGATCGAGTGCGGGCATACCGGCGCGCAACAGCCCGACCGGCACCGCAATCACCGCGCGATCGGCCTCGATGCGCTCGCCGTCCTGCAGGATCGCCGTCACGCCGTCGCCTTTCCAGACCACCCGCTCCACCGCGGCGCCCTGGCGGATGTGAAGCCCGTGCGCCACGTCGTCGATGAGATGCCTGTAGCCGCCCTTGGGCTGGGCATTGCGGTCGAGCCCTTCGGTGGGGAACCACTCCTCCGCCGCCACCGCGTCCCATGGCGCACTCTGCACACCCTCGCTCATCTCGACGAAGGTCGCGACGACCAGCCGGTCGATTTCCGGCAGCCACGGCGCGGTCAGCAGCGGTTCCACGGCCTCACGCACCGAGATCGAGCGCGGCCCGCGGACGCGCGTCAGTGCCTTGCTCTTCCACGTCGCCCATTCGATGGCGGCCTTGAAGGCCATCCGGCCCATGACCGCGCGGCGACGCTGGCCTTCGCGAGTCGGCGAGGTCGCGCGCTTGTCGATCAGCAGCCGGTCGCCCTGCGACTCGACCAGTTCGATGCCGAGCTTCTCGCACCATAGCGTGAGCGGATTGCCGTCGACGCCATGCACCCAGGAGCCGCCGAGATCGACCGGGGCGCCGACGCGATCGTCGGTCCAGGTCCGGCCGCCGATGCGTCCTCGCGCTTCGAGCACGCTGACGACGAAACCCGAATCGTGCAGGAGCCGCGCCGCGACGAGACCCGCCATGCCAGCCCCGACGACGACGACCCGCTCGCCGCTGCCCCGCCCCATCGACCACGAGCCGGTCGCGCTCATACCCGCGGAGTCCAGGCCAGCATCGGCAGCGCCGACATGGCGTCGAACGTCCGCCCTCCTGCCGCGCGCAAGCCCTCGGCATCGGCATAGGGCGCGCCGACATAGGCCAACGCGCGCATGCCGGCGGAACGCGCGGCCTGGATGCCGGGCAGCGAATCCTCGACCACCGTGCAGCCGAAGGGTTGCTGGTCCATCTGGATGGCGGCGTGCAGGAAGAGATCGGGGAACGGCTTTCCGCGCGGCACCTGGCTCGAACTGAAGATGCGGCCCTCGAAGCGCGACCACAGGCCGGTGATGCCCAGGGTCACGCGCATCTTGTCGAGCCCGCCGGAGCTGGCGACACAGGTCGCGATGCCGGCGGACTCGATCGCATCGATCGCCTCGACGACGCCGGGCACCGCCTGCAGCGGCGCGTCACGGAAAACCCGCAGGGTGTCGGCTTGCAAGCGGTCGACGAAATCGGCCGGCAGCGCCCGACCGAGTTCTCCCTCGACGATCTCCACGCAGGATTTCATCGAGCGTCCCATCAGGCGGCGCATCGTCTCCTCGACGGTCCAGTCGAGGCCCTCGCGCCGGAGCGCACGGGCGAAGCAGGTGTTGGCGAGGGGCTCGCTGTCGACCAGCACCCCGTCGCAATCGAATATGACCAGCACGCCCCGAGGATTATCAGTAAGGCTTGTCGCCTGCCACCGTGACGCGGTTGCCGCTGCGGGTATGCGGCCAGTAGTCCCACATCGCGCGATGCTGGGCGCAGCGATTGTCCCAGAAGGCGATGGAGTTTTCCTGCCAGCGGAAGCGGCACTGGAAGAGCGGGTTCTCCATGTGCTCGTAGAGATAGCGCAGGATCGCGTCGCTCTCGTCGCGCGGCAAGCCGACCAGCGAGCGGGTGAAGCCGCGATTGACGTACAGCGCCTTCTTGCCGGTCACGGGATGGGTACGCACGACCGGGTGGACAGCCCGGGGATACTCGGGCTTGTCGACGACGTTGTAGTTCTTGTAGAGGCCGCGATAGACCGATTCGCCGTCATGAACCGCCGTCAGCCCGTCGAGATAGGTCTTCATGCGGTCCGACAGCGCCTCGTAGGCGGCATACATGCTGGCGAACAGCGTGTCGCCACCCTTGGGCGGGCACTTCTTGATGTAGAGGATGCTGCCCATCGGCGGTTCGAGGTCGCAGCTCACGTCGGTATGCCAGCCCTCGCCATTGGCGCGCGGCGAATCCTTGTCGGCGTGGATGATCATGAGCTCGGGCTTCCCCGGCTCACTGGGCGCGGCCGGATGCGTATGCAGGTCGCCGAACAGGCGGCCGAACGCAAGATGCTGATCCTGGCTGATGTGCTGGTCGCGGAAGAAGATGACCAGGTTCTCGGCCAGCGCGCGATGGATCTCGTCCTGCTGCCTGTTGGAGAGCGGCTTGCTGAGGTCGACCCCGCCGATCTCCGCGCCCAGGATCGGCGTCAGCTTGTCGATGGTGATCGTCTCGTACGGGGCGCTCTCGTCCGGATTGTGACGATAGCGCGGGCCGGCGTTGGCGCTCAGGGATCCTGCCATGGGTCTCTCCTACTCAACCTTGATGTTGGCGCGACGAATGATCTGCCCCCACCGCTCCTTCTCGGAGCGGGTGAAAGCGGCGAATGCTTCGGGGCTCATGAGCTTCGGTGTACCGCCCAGCGCCGCCAGGCGCTCGACGACTTCCGGCATGGCGGATACGGTATGGAGGTCGGCATTGATGCGGTCGACGATCTCCGCCGGGGTCCCGCGGGGCGCATAGAAGCCTGTCCAGGTCGTCAGCAGGACGTCGGGAAGGCCCGCTTCCGCCGCCGTCGGCATGGAGGGCACGGCTGCATAGCGTTCACTGTCGGTGACGAACAACCCCTTGAGCGCGCCGCGGTCCATGGCGATCTTGGCATTGACGGTGTCGATCATCATGAAGGTGAGCAGGCCGCTCTGCACGTCCGGGATCGCCTGCGGATTGCTCTTGTAGCCGACATAGACCGCGTCGACGCCCGCCGACATCTTGTAGAGTTCCGACGCCACGCGCGCCGGCAGCGCGCCCGCACCGTAGTTGTATTTGCCGGGCTCGGCTTTCAGCTTGGCCGTCAGCTCGGCCGCCGTGTTGATGGGACTGTTCCTGTCCACCAGCAGCACGAAGGGCGAAGTCCCCATGCGCGAGATCGGCGCGAAGTCGGCAATCGGATCGTAGGAAAGCTTGTCATAGATCGCCGGATTGACGACCTGTGTCATCGCCGACGTGGCGAACAGGGTCAGGCCATCCGGCTTGGCGCGCGCGACCGACTCGGCCGCCGGAATGCCGTTGCCGCCGCCCTTGTTGTCGATCACCACGGGTTGGCCCCACAGCGCCGAAAGACGCTCGGCATAGACGCGGGCGCTGATGTCGGTGGCTGCACCGGCCGGGAACGGCACGACCATGGTGACGCGGCCGGCCGGAAACTTCTGCGCACGCACGATCGCCGGCACCGCGAAAGCCGCAAGGCCCAATCCCATCCCGAACCGCCGTCTGCCGAACATGTTTCCTCGATCGCTTTCTGGTTGGGCGGACGTTAGCCCTTTTCCCCACCGGCCGCCGACGCTAAGTCGACAGAGTCCGTATTACGGAATAGCATTCGCGCCATGGCAATCGAGCCCGTCCGCCGCAGTTTCGCGGTCCTCGAGGCGCTGAGCCGGCGCCCGCAGGGCACGATCGCCGTGCTGGCGGAAGAGACCGGCCTGCCTCGCCCGACCGTCGCCCGCCTGCTCAACGGCCTCGTGGAACTCGGATATGTCACACAGGTTTCCCGTCTCATGGGGTATCGCCTGACAGACCGCGTGCTCGGTCTCGCCCAAGGCATCCGATTCATCGATCACTTCGTCGACGTCGCCGCGCCGCACATGCACCGCTTCACGCAGAAGCACGGCTGGCCACTGTACCTCGGCTCGATCAGCCACCGCGCCATCACCATCCGCTACTCGACCGCCGCCGCGAGCCCTCTGTCGTTCGAGCGCACGGCCCTGCAACGCCGCAGCCCAATCCTGTCCGGTGCGCTCGGCCGCGCCTGGCTCGCCTTCTCAACCGACGAGGAGCGCCGCGCGATCCTGCGCGATCTCGGCGTGCGGTACGACGCCAGGCTTGCCGCGGCCTTCGCCCGCATCCGGCGCGACGGGTACGCCTTCTCGGTCCTGGAGCGGTCGCGGCGCCTGCAGGGCATCGCCGTCGCCATCTGCAAGAACGATCGCGTGATGGGCTGCATCTCGATGCGATTCGTTCGCTCCGCGATGAACGAAGTCGAGGCCGGTGCACGCTTCGGTGCGCCGCTCAATGCGCTCGCACGCGCCATCGCCACGGACGCCGCAAGCTAGTAGCTTGAGGCCAAACAATGAGAGGAAACATGACGAGCTTCGACGCGATTGCCACGCAAACCGTCCGCACGGCGGCCCATCTCGAACCGGCCTTCGTGCACAAGGCCGACGTCGAAGCGACGGCGCGCAAGCTTGCGGCACGCAGGAAGAAGCCCAACATCCTGATCTACCTGATGGACGATGTCGGCTGGGGTGACTTCGGCTGCTATGGCGGCGGCGTGGCGGTCGGCGCGCCGACCCCCAACTTCGACAAGATCGCGCGTGGCGGGCTGCAGCTAACCTCCTGCTATTCGGAACCGTCCTGCTCGCCCTCGCGCGCCACGCTGCACACCGGCCGCGTGCCCAACCGCCATGGACTGCATCGCCCGCCGATGTACGGCGAGCCCGGCGGCCTCCAGGGCGAGATCACGCTGCCGATGCTGCTCAGCCAGGCCGGCTACACGACACAGGCCGTCGGCAAATGGCATCTCGGCGAGAATGTCGAAAGCCAGCCGCAGCACGTCGGCTACGACGATTTCTACGGCTTCCTCTCCGTGTCCGACATGTACACGGAATGGCGCGACCCGCATTTCTTCCCCGAGATCGTCTATTCGGACGCGCGGACCGAGTGGATCAAGAACATGCCGTTCAACCGCTGCTTCGTGCACGCGACAAAGGGCAAGGAGCTGACCAACGTCGAGGAGGTGACGATCCCCGTCCTCTCCGAACTCGACGAGAAGTGGTGCCAATACTCCGAGGAGTTCATCGCCAGACAGGCGAAGTCCGACAAGCCCTGGCTGCTCTATCACTGCACGCGCGGCGCCCACTTCGACAACTATCCGCACGAGAAATATCTCGGTAAGTCGCCGGCGAAGCACCCCTACAAGGACACGCTGCTCGAACTGGACGAGATCATGGGCCGGCTGGTCGAGGCGCTGCGAAAGTCCGGCCAGCTCGAGGACACGCTGATCTTCATCTCGTCCGACAACGGCCCGCACATGGAGACCTGGCCGGACGCCGCCTTCACGCCGTTCCGCTGCGCCAAGGGCTCGACCTGGGAGGGCGGCGTGCGCGTTCCCGGTCTCATGTACTGGCCGGGCACGATCGAGGCCGGCCGCCAGAGTGACGGTCTGTTCGACTTCAACGACATCGTGCCGACCGCGCTCGGCCTCGCCGGCGCCTCGGACCTGATGCCGTCCGATCGCTACATCGACGGTGTCGACCAGAGCTCGTTCCTGCTGGCGCCTGACGGCCTGTCCAACCGCAAGTACCACTACTACTGGCTGAGCCAGACCTTCTCAGGCATGCGCTGCGGCGAATACAAGATGGTGCTGTCGGCCACGAGCGACAACGCGACCGACGCGTTCGGCACCGGCGGCTTCACTGGCGTGCTGGAGCGCTACACCTATCCGAAGCTGTTCAATCTCTATCTCGACCCGAAGGAACAGCACAATTACCTGACGCGCAAGCTCGCCTACATCGAGGCCTTCCAGCTCGGCATGCGCAACCACCTGGGCACCTTCAAGAAGTACCCGGCCAAGAAGATCATGGGCATCAAGGTCGCCGACAAGCGCGACTGACGCGTCCCGACGGACCAATCTCATCCCTTTGCGGGCTCCGCAAAGGGAAGGAAGATGGATCAGAGGTTGGCGGCGTCGATCACGCGGCAGAGCGCGCTGCGGACGTAGTTGGAATCCGCGGTCTGGCCCGGCTGGATCATGAAGACGGCGTCGACGCGGGTTCCGCTGCCCGACTTGCGGGCGGTGACACGAAGCGTCTGCGGACGGCCGGAGCCGCTCGTCTCCTGAACGGTGGTGAGCGCGCCGGCTTCGGCATCCACACCGATGTTGCTGAAGCCTTCCGCCAGCATGGCGGCCCGCAGGTTCTTCAATGCCGTCGGCTGCGGCAGGTTGGGAAAGTCGCGCCAGGTCCGGAAGTTCATCGCCGTGACACGCGCCGTGCCCTCGACGACGAAGTTCTGCTGGCAAACGCTCTGTGCCGTCATGCCTTGTGCCCATGCGGGCGATGCACCGAGCACGGCGACCATTGCAATGGCGCCCGCGGCAACGAACGACTTCATGATTTCTCCCGAAGCTAGTTGCGTCCCTCGATCAGGCCGCGACAGACGACCTGCGCCTGGATCTCGGCCGCGCCCTCGAAGATGTTGAGGATGCGCGCATCGCATAGCACGCGGCTGACGGGATACTCCATCGCGTAGCCGTTGCCGCCGTGGATCTGCAGCGCATTGTCGGCGTTGCTCCAGGCGACGCGCGCCGCCAGCAGCTTGGCCATGCCGGCTTCGATGTCGCAGCGACGGTCGGAGTCCTTCTCGCGCGCGGCGAAGTAGGTGAGCTGGCGCGCGATCATCGTCTCGACCGCCATCCACGCGATCTTTCCAGCGACGCGCGGGAAGGCATAGAGCGGCTTTGCGAACTGGATTCGCTCCTTCGCGTAACGCAGGCCGAGTTCGAGCGCGTTCTGCGCCACACCGACGGCGCGCGCCGCCGTCTGGATGCGGGCGCTCTCGAAGGTCGCCATGAGCTGCTTGAAACCCTGGCCCTCCTTCTCGCCCAGCAGGTTGGCGGCCGGCACCTCGAACCCGTCGAAGCCGATCTCGTATTCCTTCATGCCGCGATAGCCGAGCACCTTGATCTCGCCGCCGCTCATGCCCTTGGCGGGGAACGGCTCGGCATCGGTGCCGCGCGGCTTTTCGGCCAGGAACATCGACAGGCCCTGATAGCCGGGCTTCGAGGCGTCGCTGCGCGCCAGCAGCGTCATGATGTCGGCGCGCGCGGCGTGGGTGATCCAGGTCTTGTTGCCGTTGATCCTGTAGGTGTCGCCCTTGAGCACCGCGCGCGTGCGCAGGCTCGCGAGATCGGAGCCGGTGTTGGGCTCGGTGAACACCGCGGTCGGCAGCAGTTCCCCCGAGGCGATGCGCGACAGGTACTTCTTCTTCTGCGCCTCGGTGCCGCCGGAGCGGATCAGCTCGGCCGCGATCTCCGAGCGCGTGCCCAGAGAGCCGACGCCGATATAGCCGCGCGATAGTTCCTCGGTGACGACACACATCGCGAGCTTGCCCATGCCGAGCCCGCCCCATTCCTCCGGCACGGTGAGGCCGAACACGCCGAGATCGGCCATCTGCTGCACCACCGGCAGCGGGATCAGCTCGTCGCGCAGGTGCCAGCCGTGCGCGTGCGGCGCCACCTCGGTATCGACGAAGCGGCGGAACTGGCGGCGCACTTCCTCAAGCGCCTCGTCGCCGAGTTCGAGCGAGCCGAACCCACCGGTCTCGAGACCGTCGGCAATCAGTTCGGCGATGCGGCCGCGCACGGCCGGCGTGCTGGCGGCGATCAGCTTCGCGACCGCGGGAGCTTCGAGCGCGGTCGCATCGAGGCCGAGGTCGCCCGGCCGCACGATCTCGACCTGGCTGATGGCGATGCCACCCTTGAGCTGCGCGAGATACTCGCCGTACGCCGACTGCAGGATCAGCTTCTCCAATTCACCGCCCGCGCCTGCTTCCGCCCAGCGCCGCATCTGGCGAAGCGCCGCCACGTAGGTGGCGATCCAGGCATAGCCGTGCGCGGCGAACTGCTCGCGCTCCAGCAGCTTCGGCTCGACCTTGCCTTGCGGCGCTACGAGCGAACGTATGGCCTCGCGCGCGGCCGTTTCGTGACGTTCGGCGGCGGCCTCGGCTTCGGCGCAAAGCGAGAGAAGGTCGGGAAGAATCAGTGACATGGCGAACTCTGATCATCTCCTCCCTCTCAGACGGGGAGGTGCCCCGAAGGGGCGGAGGGGAAATCAACGAGCCGGTCTGGGTCGCACCCCCTCCGGCGCGGCGCCTTTACAGGCGCCTGAGGCCGCCTTCCCCGTCCGACGGGGGAGGCAGGTTCCAGCTATTTGTCTACGATTAGTCGTCCAGCGCGTCTTCGAGAGTGCGCAGGCCGGGGCGCTTGGCGGAGACCAGCACAGCCATGTTGCCGGGCTTGTGCTGGTTCTTCCACATCTTGGTGTGGGCCTTTGGAATGTCGGCCCATTCGAAGACTTCGCTCATGCACGGATCGATGCGGCGCTCGATCACAAGCTGGTTGGCCTGGCTGGCCTGCAGCAGGTTGGCGAAGTGGCTGCCCTGGATGCGCTTCTGGCGCATCCATACGAAGCGCGCGTCCATCGTCAGGTTGAAGCCGGTGGTGCCGGCGCAGAAGACCACCATGCCGCCACGCTTCACGACAAAGCAGGAGACGGGGAAAGTCTGCTCGCCCGGATGCTCGAACACGAAGTCGACGTCGTTGCCCTTGCCGGTATGCTCCCAGATCGCGCCGCCGAACTTGCGGCACTTCTTCATGTACTCGGCGTAGCCCGCCTGGTCGTCGACGTCGGGAAGCTGGCCCCAGCAGTCGAAATCGTTGCGGTTGATGACGCCGCGCGCGCCGAGCGACATCACGAAATCCTTCTTCGACGGATCGGAGATCACGCCGATGGCGTTGGCGCCGGCAGTGGCGATGAGCTGAATCGCCATCGAACCGAGGCCGCCCGCCGCGCCCCAGACCAGCACGTTGTGACCGGGCCGAAGGATGTGCGGGCGATGGCCGAACAGCATGCGATAGGCGGTGGCGAGGGTGAGCGTATAGGAGGCGCTCTCCTCCCAGGTGAGATGCTGCGGGCGCTTCATGAGCTGTCGCGCCTGCACCTTGCAGAATTGTGCGAACGAACCGTCGGGCGTTTCGTAACCCCAGATGCGCTGGCTGGTGGAGAACATCGGATCGCCGCCGTTGCACTCCTCGTCGTCGCCGTCGTCCTGGTTGCAGTGGATGACGACCTCGTCACCGACCTTCCAGCGCTTCACCTTGGCGCCGACCGCCCAGACGATGCCCGAGGCATCGGAGCCCGCGATGTGGAATGCCTGCTTGTGGACGTCGAACGGCGAGATCGGCAGGCCGAGGCCTGCCCAGATGCCGTTGTAGTTCACGCCCGCCGCCATCACGAGGACGAGTACCTCGTCCTCACCGATCGCGTGCGTCGGCACCACTTCGAGCTGCATGGACTGTTCGGGTGGACCGTGACGGTCGCGCCGGATCACCCAAGCGTACATGTTCTTGGGCACATGCCCGAGCGGCGGAATCTCACCGACCTCGTAGAGATCCTTCTTCGGCTGGTTGGCCGTGGGATGAGGGCGAGCCGCGAAAGCGACGACGGACATGGCAAATCCTCCTGCGTTGCAGCGAAACTATTGCTGCGAAAGCGAGAGTGCAATGCACAAAATACGATTCGGAACGGTTGGCATGGTGGAAAAACAACAAAATTACCCACGCCCTGCGGAAATCCGACGTTGCCGACCCGCAAAAGTCGCGTCAGGCTCATGAGGTAAACGAGCGTTTACCGAATCGTTTACCAAACACAGCTCGAGTTTAGGGAGAAGGCGCCATGAAGCTCATGTGGTTCCACCTGATGCCGTACACGGAGCTTCCGGAAGACTTCAATCAGAAGCATCCCTCCGTCTGGGTCGATATCCACTCGTCGCTGTTCGACCCCAAGCGCGCGCACCACATGTACAACGACTTCATGGACGAGCTCGAATACGCCGCCGAGCTCGGCTACGACGCGATCTGTGTGAACGAGCATCATTCGAACGGCTACGGCCTGATGCCTTCGCCCAACCTGATCGCCTCTTCGCTCGCCCGTCGCACCACCGACACGGCGCTGTGCGTCATGGGCAACTCGCTGGCACTCTACAATCCGCCGACGCGTGTCGCCGAAGAGTTCGCGATGATCGACTGCATCTCGGGCGGCCGGCTGATCGCGGGCTTCCCGGTCGGCTCGCCGATGGACACATGTTACGCCTACGGACAGAATCCGAGCCTCCTGCGCGAGCGCTATCTCGAGGCGCACGACCTCGTGAAGAAGGCGTGGACCCACAAGGACACGTTCGCCTTCAACGGCCGCTACAACCAGCAGCGCTACGTCAATATCTGGCCGCGCCCGATCCAGAACGATCCGCATCCGCCGATCTGGATTCCCGGCGGCGGTTCGGTCGAGACGTGGCGGTGGTGCGCGGAGATGGACTACGTCTACTGCTATCTCTCGTATTACGGCTACAAGGCCGGCCTGACGACGATGCAGGGCTTCTGGAACGAGATGGAGAAGCTCGGCAAGGACCGTAATCCTTACCGCGCCGGCTTCCTGCAGTTCGTCGGCGTGGCCGAGAGCCGCCAGCAGGCGCTCGACCTCTATACCGAGCCCGCGGAATACTTTTACGGCCGGTGCCTGCACGTCGACGCCCGCTTCGCGACGCCGCCCGGCTACACGACCGAGGCGACGCAGCGCGCCGGCATCCAGAGCATGGTCAGCAAGGCGGCCAACACGGCGAGCTATTCCAGCAAGCTCAGCCTCAAGGCCACCAACATGAAGGACATCGTCGACGGCGGGTACGTCATCATCGGCTCGCCCGACGAGGTGGTCGAACAGATCCGCCACGTCGCCACGAGCCTGAACGTGGGCCATCTCATGCTGCTTCTGCAATACGGCAACATGAGCAAGGACACGACCAAGTACAATACGCGCCTGTTCGCCGAGAAGGTCATGCCGAAGGTGAAGGATCTGTTCGGCGAGTGGGAAGACAAGTGGTGGCCCAGGCCAATGGCCGACCGCGCCGCCGTTCCCGCCTTCCGTCCCCACGTCGCTGCCGCGGAGTAGAGCCTTGTCCGAACCCGCGACCACGGCGCCCGCGACTACGCCTCCCGTCACCACGACCGTCGACGTCAACGGTCACCCCTGCCGCGTCTGGACCAAGGGCAAGGGCCCGAAGCTCGGCTTCCTCGCGGGCCTCGGCGGCCTGCCGCGCTGGCTGCCCTTCCTCGACCGGCTGGCCGAGAGCCGCACCGTCGTCGCCCCGTCCCTGCCCGGCTATCCGGGCGCGACCGGGCACAGCGAACTCGACACCCATCTCGACTGGGTGCTGGCGGTGCGCCAGATCGTCGACAAGGCGGGCCTCGCCGGCGCCGACCTGGTGGGCGCGTCCGTTGGCGGCGCCTTCGCGGCCGAGATGGCGGCGATCTTCCCCGGCAATGTCGGCAAGCTCGTCCTGATCGCGCCGTTCGGCCTGTTCGACGACAAGGAGCCCGCGGCGGATCCCTGGGCGCAGCGCAAGGACGCGCTGCCGGGCCTGATGTGCGCCGAGGCGGCCAACTGGAACGAGCTGGTAGCCCCGCCGGACGGCGCGAATTCGGTGGAATGGCCGATCGAGATGACCCGTGCCTCTGAAGCCGCCGCACGCGCCTTCTGGCCTCTCGGCAACACCCGGCTGGAGAAGCGTCTGGGCCTGATCGAGGCTCCGACCCTGATCCTGTGGGGCGAACGGGACGGCGTGCTGCCGCCGAGCTACGCGGCCAGGTTCGCCAGCGGCATCAACGGGTCGACGCGGGTCGAGAACATCGCCAATGCCGGCCATCTGGCCTATCTCGACCAGCCCGATGCCGTCGCCCGGGCCGTTTTGAAACATTTTGCCTGAAAGCCTCACGCCCTTGGTGGTTGCTTCGGCGGTTCGGATCGCTATTGTCCGGCGCGTTAGGGGTTTTGCGAGGTATTCGGCAATGACGATCCGTTCGATGAAGATGACCGCAGGCGCTTCCCTGTTCGCGGCGGTTCTGGCGGTCGGCGTGGGCCTGCCGGAGCGGCAGGCGTCCGCCCAGGTGACGGCCGTGCCGCGCGAGGGCGTTGCCTTCAACGATGTGGTCACGCAGCGCGTCAAGATCGAGACGGCCGATCCGGACAGCCGCACGGTCGCCTTCACCTCGCCGACAGGCCAGCTGGTGATCCTCCCCGTGGCTGACAGCGTCCGGAACCTGGCCGCGATCGACGACGGCTCGATGGCGAACGTCACCTACTCCGAGGTGATCACGATGCTGAACCTTCGCCAGAAGGGCCCGGGCGCACAGCTCGCCCGCAAGGATCAGATGGGCCAGACGAACCAGACCGACGTCGAGGCCGGCCGCTTCACTCTCACGGTCGTGGGCGTCGACCTCGCCAAGAACACCGTCTCGGTGATCGACGGCCGCGGCGGTCCGGTCCGCACCTACGCGGCGAACTCGATCGCCAAGCAGGACATGCTGAAGAAGATCAAGGTCGGCGACGTCGTGATCGGCATGACGACGCCGCTCACGATCACGGCCATCTCGCCGGCGCGCTAAGGGCGCTCGCACCTGAATTGAAACGGCCGGCATTCGCCGGCCGTTTTCTTTTGGAGTGTCAGCCGATGCCGACGTCCTCCCAGAAGCCGATCCATCGATCGACCGGCTTCATCTTCTCCTGCGGCGCTTCATACGACCAGGCGGCCCGCAGGCTCCGCGCCTCGCCTTCCACGACGTCGTAGAACTGCACGCCGTGAGGGCACTCGAGATCGCTACCGGTTTTCGGAGCCGGCTTCAGCAGATCCATCCGTACCGTATCTCGGGGGAAATACAGGTAGCCGCCCACCTCGAGCGTGCGATCGCTGTCGGCGATCACCTTGCCGCGCCAGATTGCCTTCATGGCGAACTTCCTCGCATCAATATTGGTCGCGTCGCCGGACCCACTCCATCGTGAACGCAAGTCCGTCCTCGTCACGGCCCTTCGACGTCAGATCGAGCAGATGGTAGGCGCCGTTCAGCATGTCAACGCCACGGGCGTAGGTCGAGTAGGTATGGTAGATCGCGCCGTCTTCTCCGCGACGGAAGGCGCTGAATCCCGGCATCTCGCCCGGCCCGACCTGCATCGTCCCGAAATTATAGGCCATCGTGTCTTCGCCCGGCCGCGAACTCACTTGAAAGTCGAAATTGAAGTCGCTGCCGCCGGCGGAAACCCAGCGGAAGCTCCAACCCATCCGCCTGCGATAGGCTTCGAGCGTTGCGAGCGGCGCCCGGGAGATCGCGACAAGCGCCGTGTCGCGGTGCGCGAGATGGACGTCGATGCCGTTGAAGTTGTCGGCCCAGAACGAACAGCTCTTGCAGGCCTCGGTCCAGTCCGGTCCGAACATCAGATGATAGACCAGAAGCTGGCCGTGGCCGCCGAACAGGTCGGCCAGGCCGACCCGCCCTTCCGGAGCCTCGAAGGAATAATCCTTCTCGACGCGTTCCCAGGGCAGCGCGCGGCGCTGGCGCGACAGCTCGTCCCGCAACCGCGTGAACTCCTTCTCCTTCGCAAGCAGCCCACGGCTGGCGGCCAGCCATTCCTCGTGCGAGACGACGGGATGCCTGTTCATTCGGCCCTCCCGAGAAAGGCGACGAGCTTGTCGAAAGTGCCCACCCACCCGCGGTGATGATTGCCGAAGCTGTCGGCGTCGGCGAACGGACCATGGACCAGCACGAGTTCGGTACGCTCCCCCAAGGCCCGCAGTTCCACTCGCACCGTCGTTTCATGGCCGCGCGGCTGGGCGAAGTCGCCGTTGGCGTGATGCGCCCACGTGAAGACCAGCCTTTCCGGCCAAACGACATCGAGATAGACGCCGGAAGAGGAGAAGACGCGACCGGCAAAGCGTCCATCTACCCGCCAGGCGCCGCCGCGGCGCACGTCGATCTCGCAGACCGTGATCTCGACGCCGGGCGGGCACATCCACCGGACGAATTGCTCCTGCTTCGTCCAGGCGTCGAAGACGCGTTCGCGCGACGCATCGAAGATGCGGCTGAGGTGCAGAGTGTCGTTATCGAGTCTTGCGTCGGGCATTCGGCTTTCCTTTCTGTGTCTTCTGTTCGGATTCCTTCAGGAAGGCGTCGAGCCTGTCGAAGCTCGCCTCCCAGAACCTGCGGTAATGCTCGATCCAGTCGGCCGCGGCGCGCAGCCCCTCCCCGCGCAGTTCGCAGCGTCGCCATTGCCCCTCCGTATGCCGTTCGATCAACCCTGCCTCGGTCAGAACCCGCAGGTGCCGCGACACCGCGGGCAACGACATCTCGAAGGGCTCGGCCAGCTCGCCGACCGTGGCGCCGCCATTTGCGAGCCGGGTCAGGATTGCACGCCGGGTGGGATCCGCGAGCGCGGAGAAGGTCTGGGAGAGCGTATCCATATTTAACACATATGTTAAATATGGATGGCCGTCAACGATTGCCGCTGCTGGCGTCGCCCTTTATGAAAAGCGCCGCCTACCGGGGAGTGGCACAGGAATGCAATCGATCTATCGAATCGAAGGCGCGATCGCCCAGACCAGCGCCTTCGCCGGCGGCCCGTGGAATGCGAAGCTGCAGCATGGCGCGGCACCGTCGTCCCTGGTCTGCTGGGCCGTCGAGAATCTGCCCTCGCCCGTGCCGATGCGGGTCGCGCGCCTCACCGTGGATCTGATGCGGCCGGTGCCAGTGGCGCCGCTCACGATCGAGACCGAGATCGTCCGCGAAGGCCGCAAGATCCAGCTGGTGTCGGCGCGCCTGCTCGCCGATGGCACCGAAGTCGTACGCGCGAGCGCACTGCGCATACGCACCGAGCCGCGGGCGATGCCGGCCATCGCCAACGGTCCCCCGGTCGAATTGCCGATGCCCGAGCACAGCGCCCCGCCCGAGTTCTTCGCGACCGAGACACCTTTTCTCAAGGGCATCGAGATGCGCACTGCAAAGGGCGGCTTCCGCATCCCCGGCCCGGCCGCGGTCTGGTATCGCGCGACGCGCCCGATCGTCGACGGTGCCGCGATCTCTCCGCTCATGCGCGCCGTCATCGCAGCAGACTTCTGCAACGGCACCTCGTCCGTGTTCGACATGAACGACTGGACCTTCATCAACGCCGACCTCACCGTCAGCCTCGGCCGCGAGCCCGCCGGTGAATGGGTCCTGCTCGACGCCGAGACCTGGGTCGGTCCGGACTCGGTCGGCATCGCGGCCGCGCGGCTCGCCGACGCAGGCGGCTATTTCGGTCGCGCCGTGCAGAGCATCATCTTCGAGAAGCGTTGAGGGAGATCGCATGTTGATCGTGCTTGCCGATGCGAGATTTGATCCCGCCCAGGCCGACGACGTCCGCGCCGCCGCCCGGCCGATGATCGAGGCCTCGCGCGCCGAAGCCGGTTGCGCGGGCTACGACTACGCCTTCGACATGCTCGAGCCCGGACTGATGCGCGTGCGCGAATGGTGGAAGGACGAGCAGGCGCTGAAGGACCATTTCGCGACGCCGCACATGGCCGTCTTCCTAGAAGCGCTGCGCGCCCTGAAGCCGAAATCCGTCACCATCAAGTGCCACGAGCTCGGCCCGGAACGGGCGATGCCGACTGCCTAGTTCATATCCGTTCTGAACCACCGGCGCATGTGAATGCGCCTAACCTCTCTTCCAGGTCGTGCCCTTCGGCCCGTCCTCGAGGATCACGCCCTTGGCCTTGAGATCGTCGCGGATGCGATCGGACTCCTTGAAGTCCTTGGCCTTGCGCGCCGCCTGACGCGCCGCGATGGCGGCTTCGATCTCGGCATCGGACGGCCCGTCGGCCGCCGACGCCGCGGTCCAGCGGAACCAGGCTTCGGGGTCCTGTTGCAGCAGGCCGAGCGCCGAAGCGCCCGCCTTCAGTTCCGACGGATCACGCAACTGGTGCAGTGCGCTGATGGCAAGCGGTGTGTTGAGGTCGTCCGACAAGGCAGCTTCGACGGCGGCCGGGATCGGCTTTTCCTCCAGAGCCTTGCCACGCAGCAGCCCGTACCAGCGATCGAGCGTGCCCCGGGCCTGAGCGAGACCTTCGTGGGTGAAGTCGAGCGGCTGGCGGTACTGCGCCGACAGCAGCAGCAGGCGAATGACCTCGCCGGGATACTGGTCGAGCAATTCGTGCACGGTGAAGAAGTTACCCAGCGACTTGCTCATCTTCTCGCCGGAGATGTTCAGGAAGCCGTTGTGCATCCAGTACTTCGCCATGATGGCGTGACCGAAGGCCGAGCGGCTCTGCGCGATCTCGTTCTCGTGGTGCGGGAAGATGAGGTCGAGGCCGCCGGCATGGATGTCGAACGTCTCGCCGAGCAGCGCCCCGCTCATGGCCGAGCACTCGATGTGCCAGCCCGGGCGACCGCGGCCCCAGGGGCTCGGCCAGCCCGCCTGCGCGTCGGTCGAAGGCTTCCACAGCACGAAGTCGGCGGCGTCCTTCTTGTAGGGCGCGACCTCGACACGGGCCCCCGCGATCAGCTCGTCGTGCGAGCGGCGCGACAGGCGGCCATAGTCTTGCATGCTGGGCACGTCGAACAGGACATGGCCCTCCGCTTCGTAGGCGTGGCCACGCGCGATAAGCCGCTCGATCAGCGCGATCATCTCGCCGACATACTTCGTGGCACGCGGCTCGACATCGGGTGACAAGGCGCCGAGGCGGCCCATGTCGCTCTGGTAGGCCGCGGCCGTGCGCTCGGTCAGCGCCTCGATCGACTCGCTGTTCTCGGTGGCGCGCACCATGATCTTGTCGTCGATGTCCGTGATGTTGCGGACGTAGGTGACCTTCGGATGGTGGCGCTTCAGCAGACGGTAAAGCACGTCGAACACGACGACCGGCCGCGCATTGCCGATATGGACGTAGTCGTAGACCGTCGGGCCGCAGACATAGAGGCGGACATGCGACGGATCGAGCGCCACGAACGGCTCTTTCTCGCGCGACAGCGTGTTGTAAACGACAAGGGACATCGCCCCTACTCCCCGAATCTAATGCGAACGAAGGCTACCGCGGCCCTTCGGGCCTCAGGCCTCGATACATCGCGCGGTGCGTGCGCCGGGAAGCAAGAACTGCGACATGCACCCAATCTATACGATGGGTTCTTGCTGCGCAATTCGGCGCCCGCGGCAACGCTTTCCAGGCCGGTCTTCCGAACGGCAGCCCCGTGGGACTCGGGGTGCGAAGCGGACGATCGGCAGCGAGACGGGCGGAGCGATCGCGGCGACTTGTGGTGGCGGGTCGTTGGCGGCTCAAGCCGGCTCCGCTAGTCTCCCGGCCAATAGCAGGGGAAACGAGCGACGATGCGCACCGAGGACATCGAGTATCGGGCGGACGGCGTCCGCATGATCGGCCAGTACGTGGTCGACGACAGCAAGCCCGGACGCCGTGGCGGCGTGCTGGTCTGCCACGAGGGGCCGGGCCTCACCGATCATACGAAGAAGATCGCGGCGCGCCTGGCCGGTCTGGGTTACGCGGCCTTCGCCATGGATTATCACGGGGACGGCAAGCCGCTGGCCGATCTCACCCAGACCATGGCGCGGCTGCAGCCCTGGATGGCCGATCCGACGGGCATCCGCACGCGCGCGCTGGCGGCACTGGACGTGCTGAGGGCCCAGAAGGAGGTCGATCCGGCGCGACTCGCTTCGATCGGCTATTGCTTCGGCGGCACGACCTCGCTCGAGATCGCGCGCGGCGGCGCCGACGTGAAGGCGGTCGTCGGATTCCATTCCGGGCTCGCGACGGCGCGGCCCCAGGATGCGGTGAACATCAGGGCCAAGGTCCTGGTCTGCATCGGTGCGGACGATCCGATCATCCCGCCCGAGCAGCGTGCGACCTTCGAGGCCGAAATGAAGAACGCGGGCGTCGACTGGCGGCTGCAGCTTTATGGCGGGGCCGGTCACAGTTTCACCAACCCGGCGGCCGATGCGCGCGGCATGAAGGGCTTCTTCTACCACGAGGCGACCGACCGCCGATCGTGGAACGCCATGATTGAATTGTTCGACGAGACACTGAACTGAAAATCAGAAACCAGGGAGGAAACGAGAATGAAACGCCGTCAACTGATCGTGGCCGGAGCGGCCGCGCTTGCCGCCCCGTCGATCGCCCGGGCCCAGGGCAAGTTTCCGGACAAGCCGATCCGCTTCGTCATCCCGTTCGCGCCGGCCGGGCCGACCGACATCATCGGTCGCATGGCCGCGGAGAAACTGACGGCCATCCTCGGCCAGCAGGTCATCGTCGACAACAAGGCCGGCGCCGCCGGTTCGATCGGCGCCGTCGACGTGAAGAACGCCAAGCCCGACGGATATACGCTCCTGTGCGCCCCCTCCTCCACGCACGCCATCAATCCCACGGCTTTCGTGAAGCCGGCTTACGACGCCGTGAAGGACTTTACCCCGATCTCATCGATCTGCGTCAATCCGCTGGTGCTGGTGGCGCGTCCCGACATGCCCGACACGGTTATGGGGCTGGTCGAGCTGATGAAGAAGAACCCGGGCAAGTATTCCTACGGGTCCTCCGGCGCGGGCTCGATCATCAATCTTGCCGGCGAATACTTCAAACGCGAGGTCGGGGGGATGGATGTCGAACACATCCCCTACAAGGGCTCGATGCCCGCATTGCAGGACATGATGGGCGGCCAGACGGCCTGGATGTTCGAGACCTTCAGCACGACGCTCCAGCTTCACAAGGCCGGAAAGGTTCGCATCCTCGCCTACGCCTATTCCAAGCGCGCGCCGGTAGCGCCGGAGATCCCGACGATGATCGAGGCCGGCGTGAAGGGCTACGAGGCCTATACGTTCAACCTGATCCTGGGACCGGCGAACATGCCCGAGCCCGTCGTCGACGTGCTGGACCAGGCATCACGCAAGGTGATGAGGGATCCGGCCACCATCAAGTTCCTGGAGGACATCGCCGCCGTGCCGACGACGGACACGACACCGCAGCTCACGGCGAAGTTCATCCATGACGAGATCGCCAAGTGGGCGCCCGTGATCCGCGCTGCCGGCGTCAGAATCGAGTAGAGGCCAAGCCCCGCTCAGCGATAGCCCGCCGGGGGTGGCACGTTCCCGGGCGCCGGCGTGATCGGCGCCTGCTGCGGCATCTGGGACGGTGTCGGGAGGTTCATGCTGGTGGGACCGGTCGAAATACCGTCGGTCGAAGCCACACGCCCCGGCGCGGTTACGCCGGTATTGCTGATGTAATACCCAGCGACCGCGTTGGAATTGTCGCCCGCCGTCTTCGCCGGCACATCGATGATGCCGACGCGGGCGCCGCTCTTGTCCACACGGTATCCCTCGGGATCGAGCGCGAAGCCCTCGTTGTCCACCCGGATTCCGTCCGGCTGCACACGATACGCCGGTGGCGGCGTCGTCTCACTATAAAGGGGCTGGGGCAGCGGATCGCAGGCTGCGAGCATCGAAACGCCAAGCGCTCCCGCCAAAATACGTCTCGCTGCCATCAAGCCCCCTCATCGTGTCGTCGACTGCGGGCTGATGATGTTGCCGTTGCGGTCGAGCCGATTTCCCTGCCCATCATAGCGGAAACCATACTCGTCGCGGAAGGCCTCAACACCGGCCGGCGGCGTCGGCTGGTACGCGACCGGCGGCGTGCTGTAGGTCGTGGTCGAAACGGTCGTGGCCGGCCCGTAATAGGTCGGGGCAGCCGGCGCTGAAGTGTAATAGGTCGCGGTCGAATAGCCCGGAGCCGGTGCCGGAACCGGGGTCACGTAGGCCTGGTCTCGATAGCGGCGGGCGTCGATTTCACGGCCCACGCAGCGATCGTACATCGTGCTGCCGGGAGTCAGCCCGTAGGAATAACAGGCGTTCCGGGCGTCGGCGTCGAGGCTGGCGACGGTGTACCCGACCGGTACGCGGCCCTGGGCGCGGGCCGCGGCCTCTCGGGAAACGCAGCGATTGTAGTTGTCGGTGCCTGGCCGGAAGCCATAGTCCGCGCAAGCCTGTTCGGAGCTGGTCACCGCGTAAGGGGAGCTGGCCGTGCGGGTTTCATAGGTCGTGCTGCTACAGGCGGCAGCCGACAGGCCCAACGCGGCAACGGCCATAATCTTGGACACGGTCATGACGGCGGTCTCCTCCAGGGAAATTCCTGGGCAGGAGAACGCGACACGTGCCGAGGGGTTGCAGGCTACCTGCGCTCTTCAAGCCGCCTTACGGATCACATCGTCCCGCAGGGCGCGCCGCAGGATCTTACCGACATTGGTCTTGGGCAGTTCGTCTCGGAACTCGATGTACTTGGGCCGCTTGTAGCCCGTGAGCTGATCGTGGCAGTAGGCCGTCAGGGCTTCCTTGGTGAGCAAGGGATCCTTCTTGACCACGAACAGCATCACCGCCTCGCCCGAATTCTTGTCAGGCACGCCGATCACCGCGCATTCCAGGACGCCCGGATGGGCCGCGACGACACCCTCGACCTCGTTGGGATAGACGTTGAAGCCCGAGACCAGGATCATGTCCTTCTTGCGATCCACGATCCTGGTGTAGCCGCGCTCGTCCATGATCCCCACGTCGCCCGACTTGAAGAAGCCGTCCGGCGTCATGACCTTCGCGGTCTCTTCCGGTTGCTGCCAGTAGTCGCGCATGACCTGTGGGCCCCGGATCGCGATCTCGCCCGCTTCGCCGAGGGGAACGTCCTTGCCGGTGTCGTCGAGGATGCGGATTTCGACGTTGGGCAGCGGCAGGCCGATCGTGCCCGTATAGGCTTCAGAATCGGTCGGATTGCAGGTCACGCCGGCGGACGTTTCGCTGAGGCCATAGCCTTCGCAGACCGGGCATCCGGTAACCGCCAGCCACTTCTTCGCGACGGCCTCCTGCACCGCCATGCCGCCGCCGTTGGAGATGACCAACTCGGAGAAATCGAGCTTCGCGAACTCGGCATTGTTGGCGAGGCCATTGAACAGCGTGTTCACCGCCGGGAAGATGTTGATCCGGTACTTCGCGAGATCCTTGATCGTGCCGGCGAGATCGCGCGGGTTGGGAATCAGGATATTGAGTGCGCCGGTGCGCATGCCGAGCAGGCCGCAGGTCACGAAGGCGAACACGTGGTAAAGCGGCAGGGCGCAGACGATGGTGGTCTGGCCGCTGATCTTCCTGCGTTGCAGGCCCGGTTGCATCCATGCTTCCGAGGCCAGCAGATTGGCGACCAGGGTGCGATGAAGCAGCGTCGCACCCTTCGATACGCCGGTCGTGCCGCCGGTGTATTGCAGGACCGCGACATCCTCAGGACCGAGCTGCGGCTTACCGAGCGTCATGCTCCGCCCAGCGCTCACGGCATCGTTGAACTTCACATGGCCCGGCAGCGACCAGGCCGGCACCATCCTGCGCATCGTGCGGACGACGAAATTGACGATCAGCCCTTTGGGGAAACCGAGCAGGTCGCCCATCGACGCGACCACGACATGCCTGATGCAGGTCTCCGCGATGACGTGCTGCAGGGTCGTGGCGAAGTTCTCGAGGATGACGATGGCTTCGGCGCCGGAGTCCTTCAGCTGATGCTCGAGTTCGCGCGCCGTGTAGAGCGGGTTGACGTTGACCGCGATGAAGCCCGCGCGGAGGACGGCGGCGACGGCCACAGGGTACTGCAACACGTTCGGCATCATGATCGCCACGCGCGCGCCGCGCTTCAGGCCCCTGCCCTGCAGCCATGCGCCCAGCGCCTGCGAGAGGGAATCGATCTCGCCGAAGGTCAGGGCCTTGTCCATGCAGACATAGGCCTTCCTGTCGCGATACTTGGAGAAGCTTTCCTCGAACAGCGACACGACGCTGGCATAGGCCGACGGATCGATGTCCGCCGGCACGCCCGACGGATAGCTCTTGAGCCAGAAGCGGTCCATGTCGTTCCTCCCCAGAACGTGTTGGTCCCACTATAGCGCCCGCTCCGAATCACCCGCCCACGAAAAAAGGCCCGTCCGTGCGGACGGGCCTTCGATCTCAAAGCCTGGGGCGTCTTAGGCCGCAGTCTTGGTGAACTTCTCGATGCGCTCCTGGACGGGGCGGACGGCCTCGTCAGCGCTCTTGCGTACGAATGCGCCGAGGTCCTGCGCCTGGGCGATGCGGGTCTCGAGACGGCCGCGCCAGTACTTGGCCGAGACGTCGAAAGCCTCGAGCGGCGACTTGGCCGACAGGAAGTCGCGCATCGCGGCGAAGCCGGCGTCGGCATCTTCCTTGGCCACGTCGAGGAGCTTCAGGCTGGCCTTCGTGGCGCCCTCGCGAGCCTGCGTGTACTGCGTGTTCAACTCTTCCGACGCGCTCTGCGCGGCCTGGCTGATCTTCTCGAAGCCCTCGGTGGCCTTGCGGACGCCGATCTGGGCGAACTCGCGGACGCGCTCGCCGGCGGCCTTGGTGGTCTCGTTGGCGTGCTCGATGACGTTCTCGATGGCAGCGGTCTGGGTGGTCATGGTGTGGGGTCCTGCAATTGGTTGGTGTGGTCTCGAATGCTGATGGGGCGTATATGGGATCGCCATTGTGCGTTGCAACATAAATTTGTGCGTTGCGGCGCACAAAAAATGATAATCCAACAATTTCAATGACTTAAGAATCTGCAGCCTCCATCCCCCCTTGCCTTCCCCGCATCGGTGGGAGGACAAATCTTCCAACGACCAACAACAGGCGGACCGCGGGGAGGACGCCAATGGACCTGCAGCAGCTTTCAGGAATCGACGCCTCGTTCCTCTATCTCGAGACGCCCGAGACCCCCATGCATGTGGCGGGCCTTACCTACTTCGAGCTGCCGCCGGGCTTCGAGGGCAACTTCTACCAGCACTTCCGGAAGTTCTTCGAAAGCCGGCTGCACACGATACCGATCTTCTCCAAGCGCCTCGCCCCGTCGCTCTACGATCTCGACCATCCCGGTTGGGTGGACGAAGCGACGCTCGATCTCGACTATCACCTGCGCGAGACCGCCCTGCCTTCGCCCGGCACGGAGGAGCAACTCGAGGAGGTGATCTCCCGGCTGCATGCCAACACACTCGATCGCAGCCGGCCGCTCTGGCAATTCTACGTCATCACCGGCCTCGCGAACGGCCAGGGCGTTCTTTACTCCAAGGTCCATCACGCCGCGATCGACGGCGGCGCCGGCATGGCGATCAACAAGGCGCTCTACGACGTGAGCGCCACGCCGCGCGACGTGCCTCCTCCGCCGCCGAAGGCTGCCGCCACGACCAGCGCACCCAGTTCGCCGACGGCGGTCGATCCGCTGAAGGGCATCACCGACATCATGGGCAACATGATGCGCCAGCAATTGAAGATGCTGCAGGCGGCACCCGACATCATGAACTCGATGGCCAGTGCCTTCCTCGGCAAGCCCGGCGAGATGCCCAAGGCGCTGGGCACCTTGCAGAGCCTCGCCAGCCAGTTGCCGACGCTCAATGCGCCGAAGACGCCGTTCAACGCGACGATCACGCGCGAGCGCAGCTATGCCGCGCGCACGATATCCCTGAGCGATGCAAAGGCCATCGCCAAGGCGAGTGGCGCCAAGCTGAACGACGTCGTGATGGCGGTATGCAGCGGCGCGCTGCGGCGTTACCTGCAGGAAAAGGGCCAGCTTCCCGACAAGCCGTTGATCGCCGGCGTGCCGATCAGCCTGCGCGAGCCCGGCGACACGCGGCAGAACAACCAGGTCTCCGGCATGCTCTGTCAGCTCGCCACGGACGTCGCCGATCCGGCGGAGCGTTTGCGCACCATCGTGAAGTCGTCGACCGAGTCCAAGCAGATCGCCGGGACATTCCGCGACGCCGTCCCGCAGGATTTCGCCTTCGTGGGTGCACCCATCCTGCTGCAGCTCATGATGCTGGTGTACGGGCGCAGCGGTCTCGCGGACAAGTTGCCGATGCCGATGAACGTCACCATCTCCAACGTGCCCGGCCCGCCCATGCCGCTTTACTGCGCCGGCGCAAAAGTGACGGCGCTGCATCCGGTCTCCATTCCTGCCCACGGTGCCGCGCTCAACATCACGGTCCAGAGCTACATGGATGCTCTCAACTTCGGCCTGACTGCCGACCGGCGCGCGGTTCCGGATGTTGCAGCCCTCGGTGATTATCTTGTCGAGGCGACTCGGGAGCTCAAGAAGGCGGTCGTGCCCGGTTGAAACCCTTCCGCGCCCTTCCGATATGTGAGACGCTTGTGTCAACGAAAAAGGAGCCAAAATGACGGCTGTCGCCGAAGCGTTGCGTCCTCCCTCGCGGACGCTGCTGTTCCTCGAAGGGCGCGCGCTGCAGGAACTTGGTGCCTTCATGCTGCTGCGGCCCTGGCTCTCTGCCGCGCCCCGGGGCGACGGCCATCCCGTCCTCGTTCTTCCCGGGCTCCTCGCCAGCGACCTGTCGACCCAGCCGCTGCGCTCCTTCCTCAAGGGGCAGGGCTACGCCACGCACGGCTGGAAGCAGGGCCGCAATCTCGGCCTGCGCGCCGGCATCGAAGAAGGCATGCTGCAGCGGGTGGAGGAACTCTACGAGCGCTACGGCCATCGCAGGATCAGCCTCGTCGGCTGGAGCCTGGGCGGCATCTACGCCCGCCAGATCGCGAAAATGGTTCCGGACAAGGTGCGGTCCGTGATCAGCCTCGGCAGCCCGTTTGCCGGCAGCCCGAAGGCCACCAACGCGTGGCGCGTTTACGAGTTCGCCTCAGGCCAGAGCGTCGAGGACAGCGACCACAAGATGGCGGGCGCGCTCGCCGATCCTCCTCCTGTGCCCACGACATCGGTGTTCAGCCGCACCGACGGGATCTGTGCCTGGCAGACCTGCATCAACGAAGAGAGCGAGCAGGTCGAGAACATCGAGGTCTATGGCAGCCACTGCGGCCTCGGCCACCATCCGGCGGCCGTCTACGCGGTCGCAGACCGACTCGCCCAGCCGGAAGGCCAGTGGAAGAAGTTCGACCGCTCCGGCTGGAAGAGCCTCGTCTTCCCGGATTGGCGGCGGGGATAGGACAATAGATGGCGTCGGCCAAACTGTCTTCCTGAGCAAAGCGAAGGACCTGACAGAACGGCCGACGAACCCCTAGGCTGACGTGAGATCCTTCGCTGCGCTCAGAGCTTGTGATTTTTTGCTGGCGTTGGGTGTCGTATTTGGATTCGGTTG
>CAMFGZ010000003.1 GCA_945952105.1 uncultured Rhodospirillaceae bacterium
AACTACATCCAAAACGCCGGATATGCTCACGTCAAAACGTGAAACGCTCTAGGAATTCTTCGCCGTGGCGCTACTCGAAGCAGCGGGCGGCGCGGACGGTGCAGGAGTTGCTGGGGACGCGCGCGTTGCACTCGTTCCAGGCCGATTGTTCGGCATCCCCTTTCGTCGACGCGGCGCCGTAGCCCGAGGCTTGGCCGTTGTCGCTGTGCGCGTAGGCGATGCAGCGCTGCGGCGCGGCCATGCGGACGGCGCATTCAAGCGGACCGCACTGGGCGAGAGCCGATGTTTCGGCGGCCTCGCGCGTCGCCATGCCGGCGGAGAGGCCGAACAGGCGCTCGTTGTCGGTCGCGACGGCGCCCCAGACTTCCTGGGCTCGTGCGGTCGGGGCGAGCGTGGAGGTCGTGGTCAGCAGGATCGCCGCGAGGATCGTGAGTCTGGTCGTCATGCCGTGTGCTTCTCGAGAAAGGTGCGGACGCGGTTGATCGATTCCTGCAGGAAGTTCGGCGCCCGCCAGTCCTTCTGGACCTCGATGCCGGGAGCAAGCGCGGCGATCTCGTCGCTCGTGTGCGCGGGATGCGGCTTGTCGGTGCCGGGTTGGAGCAGCAGCGGTGTCCTGCAGTTCTTCACGAAGTCACGCGTGACGGAGAAGACGAAGTCGTTGCCGAACATGTTGTCTCCGAAGCTCCTGATCGTGGCTTCGGAGATCGAGGGATCGCGTGCGCGCACCGTCGCGACGTAGCCCTTGACCGCTTCGTCCCAGGTGTCGCGGTTTTCCCACAGGCCGATCGGGTTCTGGAGGACCGCGGCGGCGACGCGGTCCGGCGCCTGTTCGATGGCCTCGAAGCAATAGCTGCCGCCGATGCACCCGCCCATCACGGCGAACCGCTTGAAGCCCAGGTGGTCGATGAGCGCCAGATGGTCGGCGGCAAAGGTGTGCCAGCCATGGTCTGGCTTCACGTCGGCGACGGACTTGCCGGCGTTGCGCTGGTCCATGGAGATGACGGTGAACCGGTCGGCCAGCGCGATCCGCGGATCCATCCAGGCGCGCGGTGTTCCGTCCGCACCCGGTCCCCAGAACTCGGTCGACGAGCGCAGGCCGCCCGGCGCATAGAGCAGCAGGGGAAAGCCCTGGCCGTGAACCTCGTAGTGAATCTCGGCGTCGGGCCTTTTCAGGATCGGCATGGGCCAGTTCTCCGTGTGGTCAACCCTGGGGCTTATAGCCGATCGAATCGATGATCGTCTTCCAGCGCGCAAGATCGGCCGACATGCGCTCGGTGAACTGCGCGGGCGTGGAGGTTTCGACGTCGAGGCCCAGTTCCACCAGCTTCTTCTGGATTTCCGGGATCGCCAGCACCGCCTTCAGTTCCTTGCCCCAGGCATCGATCAGCGGTGCGGGCGTCCTGGGCGGAGCGAAGAAGACATACCAGCCCAGGATCGAGAGTTGCGGGTAGCCGAGCTGGCTGATCGTCGGGATTTCAGGCGCAGACGTGGTGGGTTTCACGCCCGAGGTGAAGATCACCTTCACCTTGCCCGCGCGGTGATGCTCGAGGAAGTCGGTGATGCCGCCGCACCCGGCCGCGATATGGCCGCCCTGCAGGTCGGCGACCAGCGGTGCGGCTCCGCGATAGGGGATCGGTTCGAGCGGGATACCGACGGCCTTGCCGGCCATGACGCCGAAGAAGTGGGTGAAGGAGCCCAGAGCCGTCGTGCCGAAGGAGGCACGCGTCGGGTTCTTCTTAAGCCACTCGACATATTCCTTGAGGTCGTTGACGCCGATGGTCGGCGACACGCAGAAGGCGGTCTGGACCGTGCCGGCGAGGGTGATCGGCGCGATGTCGGTCATGGGATCGAACGGCACGGCGGGCATCGTCAGCTTTTGCACGATCGTGGCCGAGGGTACATAGGCGATGGTCGTGCCATCGGTGCCGGCATTCTTGAGGTCGCCCACGGCGATCGTGCCCGAGGCGCCGGCCTTGTTGTCGATGATGACATTTCTGCCGGTGCGCTGTTTCAGCGGCTCGGCGATGAGGCGCGCCATCACATCGGTGCCGCCGCCGGCAGGGAAGCCGACCAGGATCTTGAGCGGCTTGTCGGGCAGACCGGTCTGCTGGGCGCGTACGCTGGGCACGAGAGGCGTGGCAAGGGCCGCGCCCGCCATCGCGATCGATGTGCGACGGCCGATCTTCTTCATTGTCATTTGTTTCCTCCAGCTCGTTTTCTCAGGACACCAGGCTCCATGCGAGCTCGGCCCGTTCTCTCGCGGACTTGCTCATCTTGATCGATTCGGGGTTGGACGAATTGCCCTGCAGGCCGCGGCGATAGACGCCCTGCGCGATGGCGGCGAGGCGGAACAGGGAGAAGGCGAGGTAATAGTTCCAGTTGGGAATCGACTCGCGGCCGGTGCGCTGGCAGTAGGCCGCGACGTAGTCCTTCTCCGTCGGCAGGCCGAGCGCCGCGAAATCGACCGTGGCAAAGCCGTGCGGCGGCTCCTTGAGGTGGTAGCCCAGGCAATTGTAGGCGACGTCGCACAGGGGATGGCCGAGCGTCGACAGTTCCCAGTCGAGCACGGCCACCACGCGCGGTTCGCTCGGATGGACGATCAGGTTGCCGAGGCGGTAGTCGCCGTGGACGATGGTGGTTGGATCGCCGTCGTCGGGGATGTTCTCCGGCAACCAGGCCGTGAGCCTGTCCATTGCCGGGATGTCCTCGGTCTTGAGCTCGGCATACTGCCGGCTCCAGCGCGAGATCTGGCGGGCGATGTACTGGCCGCTGCGGCCGTAGTCGCCGAGACCGACCTTCACCGGATCGACCTTGTGCAGGCGGGCCAGAACGTCGCTCATCGAATCGAAGATCGCCGCGCGTTCGCCCGGCGTCTGGTCCGGCATCGCCGGATTCACGAGGATGCGGCCGGGAACGGCCTCCATCACATAGAACATCTGGCCGATGACCGAATCGTCTGCGCAGAGAAGCCGGGCCGGGGCGACCGGTACGTCGGTGGAAGCGAGGGCCGAGATCACGCGGAACTCGCGATCCACCTGATGCGCAGAGGCAACCAGCTTGCCGGGTGGTTTCTTGCGCAGCACAAAGTCGCGGCGACCCTCTTCCATGTCGGCGGCAACGAAGAATGTCGGGTTGGAATGACCCGAATCGAACTGCCTGACCTCGAGGCTTCCGCGGTAGCCCGCGAGGTTCTCGCGAAAGTAGCGGTCGAGGGCGGCCGTATCGAAACGGTGGCGCTCCATCACGGGAACGGTGTCGGCATAAGTGGGCATGCGCCGGGAGCGTAAGGTCCGTGCGCGCCGCCGCGCAAACGGTCCATCCCGCAGGGAGGAACGGGTTGGAACTCGATGCGCGAAAAGGCGTTACTGCCGGTCAGCGAGGGTTCCTTGGCCGAAAATTCAGTCCTGCGCGTGCCGACCGTCCACGTCCAAGGTGGTTCGGCCATCCGCCGTCCCCTGATCGTCCTCGCAATCTGTGCCGTAGGCGTCGTCGCCTATCTGGCGCGGGACTTTCTCATCCCGACCGCCGCGGCCATCGTTCTCGCTCTCGTCCTGACGCCCGTCGCCAAGAAGCTGGAGCGTCTGCATCTGCCGCCCACCGCCGCCGCCGGCGCCTCGGTAACCCTGCTCGGGATCGTCGTCGCGGGCCTGCTGGTCGTCGCGACCCCCGCCCTCACGAGCTGGGCGGAGCAGGCGCCCTACCTGACCTACACGCTCGAGCGGAAACTGGAAGGCCTGCGCAAGTCCCTGGCGATCGTGAAGCAGGTCACGGATCGCGTCGAGCAGGCGACGCAGGCCCAGCCTCCGCGGGCCACCACGGAGAAGGCGCCCCCGGAAAGGGTGGTCGTGCGTGACAAGAGCCTGATTTCCGAGATCATGAGCACGACGCCGGTGCTGCTTCTGCAGATCGGCTACTCGGCGGTGCTGGCTTTCATGCTCCTCGCCCACCGGAACGACCACAAGCGCCAGATCCTTCGGGTGCCTCTCAATTTCAATGTCCGTGTTCGTCTGGCCCGCGTGATGCGTGACATCAACGATCGCGTCGGCAGCTACCTGTTCGCCCTGGTCGTGATCTATTCGCTCGTGGCGCTGGCTTCAACGATCGTGCTCGCCGTGCTCGGATTTCCCAATCCGTTGCTATGGGGCGTGCTGATGGGGTTGGCATCCTTCGTGCCGTTCGTGGGGCCGCCAGTGGCCATCGGTCTGGTCGCGTTGGTCGCGCTGATTACCTACGAAGACTGGATGCACATGCTGGCGGCGCCGCTGATCCTGGCGGCCATCCATTTCGTGGAATCGCAGTTGATCACCCCCGTATTCGTAAGCCGCAGATGCGCCCTGAATACGGTAGCGGTCTTTGCGGGCGTCGCCTTTCTCGGCTGGATGTGGGGGGCGGTTGGCGCCATCGTCGCGGTACCGCTGCTCATCCTCGTCAGCACGGTGGCGGCGCATCTTCCGACTCTGCGCTGGCTCTCGGTTCTGTTGTCGGAGGACCGTCCCGTCAGCGAGCGGCTGGCCGTGAAGCCGCCTGTCGCCTCGGCGCCGCCGGTTCAGTTGCGGCGTCGACGGGTTGCCACGAAATAGCCCAGACCCAACAGGCCCCAGAAGGTGCCGACGATGGCGGACGCGCTGGCCGGATCGAGCTGACGCTCAATGAGAGCGTAGGCGGAGAAGGACAGGCAGATCGCACTCATGCCAAGGGCGAGCGCGGCGCCAACCGTCAGCAGGGCGCGGTTCAACGCCTCGTTGGCGGCGGTGCGCAGCGAACGGGTCGCGGCAGCGCTTGCCGCGACCCGGAGCAGGGGGCCGATCATAGAGGGTTTCGCTTCTTTTGCAGGCCGTGAGGCTCTGGTCCTGGGCCGGCTATTGCCGACGACAAAGCCAGCCTGCAAGGAAGCCGATGCCCACGACCGCCGCGATGGTCGTCAGCGGGCGGGCCTCGGTATGCTCGATGATCTTGTCCGTCGCCTTGTTGCGAAGGTCGATCGTGTCCTGGGCGATGGCCTTGGCGGTGTCGCCATACTTGGCGATCAATTCGCGGGCGGACTTGAGCGTCTCCTCGACGGCTTCCTCACCCTTCGCCACCATCGAATGGCCGGTGCCGCTCATCGACTCGGTGAGTTCCTCGAGCTGGGCCTTGAGGAGGGTGATCTCCTTGGCGAGATCCTTGCCGTTGGCGTGGGTGGCGCGCATTTCTGGTCTCCCGGACAGGTGCAAGACAGGGTGTCTGGGAGACCAAACGCCTTGAGCGCCCGGAAGTTGCGACTCCGAAATCACGGCCCCGATGCCAGCGTGTCTAGCCGTCCCAGACGTTCTGAGGCATCGGAAGACGGGCGAAGTCGGCCTCGCGGAGAGGCCGATCGTGCGTCACGCCCTCGCGCTCCAAGAGCATCATCCACTGCCGGACATGCTGGCCGGAATGCCAGGTCGTGCGTTCGAGAAGTTCGTGCAGGCTCTGGTCGCCATAGTAGGTTGGCAGCATGCGGGCCGCGCCGGTGTCGCCATGCGCCCACCAGTCGCGGAAGCGTTCCTGAACCGCCACGCCATAGGCCGCGACAGACGCCATGTCGGCATCCGGCGCGGGCTCCTCGCGAAAGAAGGCCTGGATCAGCGTCGTGCCCTGCTCGGCATCGAGGAAGGCCGTGACCACGCGGAAGAGATGGAAGGAGAGGGCACGATAGCTGCGCGGGCGCCCTGGGACATGGACGTGAAGCTTGTCATCCGGCATCAGCGGCAGCAGGGCTATCGCCGCCGTCATGAACTTGTCGAGGCGTGCATAGAGTTCGGCGGGCGAGAGTTCAGGCCCAGACTTTTCCCGCAGTCCGAGGAAAGCCACGATCTCCCGTGTGCTCTGGCCGAAGATGAAGTCCTTACCCCGCGACAGGACTGGCACGGACCGCGCGCCCAGCGCCTGCAACTCGGCCAGGCCGGCCGGATCTTCAAGGACATTCACCGAAACGAAGTCGATCCCACGGACCGATAGAAACTCTTTGAGTCTCAGGCAGCTCGTTCAACCGGGCTGCCAGAAAACCTTCAGTGGCTCTGTCATGACGTTCTCCTAGACAGGCTCAATTGGCGGCCGGCAGGCCCAGCATGTCAAGCAATGTCCGCCAGCGAGCGAAATCGGCCGAAAGTCGCCTCGCGCATTCGTCGGCCCCACTCATACCCACGACGACGCCGTACTGGGTGAGTTGTTCCCTCGTTTCCGACGCTTCGACGGCATTGTTCAACGTGCGATTCCACGCGGCGACGAGTTGCGACGGCAAGCCGGCGGGTGCGAAGAAGGCATACCAGTCGACGAGCTTGAGCTTGGGGAAACCCAGTTCGACCACCGTGGGCACATCCGGCAGCACGGGGCTACGCGCCGTCCCCGACGTGGTCATGATCCTGAGCTTGCCGCCCCGATGCTGGTGCACGAACGACGCGAGGCCTCCGCAGCCTGCCGGAATACGGCCCTGGCCGAGATCCGACGAGAGCGGGCCGGTCCCGCGGAAGGGCACGGGATCGAGCGAAAGATCGTATTGCTGCGCGAGGAGCTGCGCGAAGTATTGCGAGAAGGTGTCGGGCGCGGCCGTGCCGAAGCGGCGCCGCTCGGGCGGACCATCCTTCACCCACTGCATGTATTCGGCCACGGTCCGCACGCCGATCGCGGGCGAGACAACGAGCGCCGTCTCGAAGGTTCCGATGATGCCGAGAGGCGCGAGATCGCGAAGCGGATCGAACGGGAAGGTCGAGGGCGATGTCAGCCGGCCGATCAGCGTGGTGCTTGGCAGCAGCCCGATCGTGGCGCCATCGGGCGCGGCCTTCTTCAGCGCATCGCCCATCGCCGCCCCGGCCGCGCCGGGGCGGTTTTCGACGGTGACGGGCCGCCCATGGCGTTGCTGGATGCTGGGCGCGATGGCCCGCGCCACGACATCGGAGCCGCCGCCCGGCGAAAAGCCGACCCAGATACGCAGGGCGCGATCGGGCAGGCCGGTTTGGGCAGCGGCCTGCAACGGCAGCAGCGCCGGGCCGGCGGAGGCCAGCAGAATGCGGCGTGAAAGCGGAAGCATACGGTCTATCTACGCGTCGTCCTGGACATCGGATCGGCTAGGGGCTGCGGTGGCAGACCACGCAGATCTTGTTGCCGTCGAGGTCGCGCAGATAACCGCCGTAGTAGTTCGGATGGTAAAGGGCGCGGATGCCGGGGGCACCCTCGTCGGTACCGCCCGCCGCGAGTGCCGCTTTGTGGGCGGCATCGACGGCGCCGCGATCGGGCGCCTCCAGCCCGATGGTGATGCCGTTGCCGACGGAGGCGGCCTTCTTGTCGAGGGGACTGAGCACCCAGAGCTGTGGCCGGCCGCCTGCCGGGCCGTAGCCGACGGCATTCGGATAGTCCATGTGACGCACCAGCCCGAGCGGCAGGAGGAGCGCGTCATATAAGGCCCTGGCCTTGCCCACATCGTTGCTGCCGATCGTCACGTGGCTGAACATGGATCGTCTTTCCCCGAATATCTCAATTGATCGGCTTGAAACCGAGTGCCTGGATCGTCCCTTGCCATTTCTGGAGATGGGCTTCCAGTCGCTCGCTGCATTGCTCCGGCGTCGACGCCTCGACCTCCAGGCCGGTCTGTGACAGCTGGGCGGCGAGTTCGCGGGAGTTGAGGGCGCCCGCCAGTTCCCGGTTCCATGCATCGATCAGTGACGGTGCCGTCCCGGCACGTGCGAAGAAGCCGTACCACTCTTCCATGTGAAGAGCGGGATAGCCCGCCTCCGCCGCCGTCGGCAGATCGGGCGTCAATGCCGAACGGTTGGATCCGGACACGGCGAGCAGCCTCAAGCGGCCGCCGCGATGTGCGACGATCAGCGATGTCAGCGCGCCGACGCCCGCCGGCAGTCTTCCCTCGGCGAGATCGTTGATCATCGCCGTCGTGCCTCGGAAGGGCACGCCCTCGATCGGCACGCCGAACTCGCGACCGAGAAGGCGCGCATAAAAAGCCAGGGAAATGTCGGTCGCCGTCGCCCCGATACGTCGGCGACCCGGCTCGTCCGACTTCAGCCAGGCGACGTATTCTGCGATCGTCGTCACACCGATGCGCGGCGAGACGGCCAGCGCCTGGATGAAATTGCCCGCGGTCGTGACCGGCGCGAGATCGGACCTGGGATCGAATGGGTAGGACGCCAGCAGAAGCTTCGCGACCATCGACGAGGTCGGCATGAAGGCGACCATCGTGCCGTCCGCCGCGGCATGCTTGATCGCCTCTCCCGCCGCCGCCCCCGTGCCGCCGGGCCGGTTCTCGACCACCACCCGTCGCCCCGCACGTTGCTCCAGGGTTGCGGCGATGGCGCGCGCCATCACATCCGAACCGCCACCGGCCGCGAAGCCCACGACGATGCGCAGCGGGCGATCGGGAAGGAGGGTCTGGGCGCGCGCGACGAACGGCGCCGCGATCGTGGTGGCGAGAAGGGACCTGCGGAGGAGAGAGCGGTTGGCGTTCACTCTTTCAGGATGACGCAGTCGCCGGCCGCGGCAAGCCGAAATGATCGCGTAGCGTGGTGCCTTCATAGGTGGTGCGGAAAATTCCGCGCTTCTGGAGGATCGGCACGACCTCGGCCACGAACACGTCGAGCATCGAAGGCAGCAGCGGCGGCATCAGGTTGAAACCGTCGGCGGCACCGTCGTTGAACCAGTCCTCGATCAGGTCGGCGATCTGCTCGGGCGTACCGGCGGTGGTGTAGTGGCCGCGCGCGCCCGCGAGGTAGGCAAGCAGTTGGCGCAGGGTGAACTTCTCGCGCCGGACCAGCCCGACGATCACTTCGGTGCGGCTGCGGGCGGCCTGGACCGTGCCTGGATCGGGAAAGTCCTCTTCCGTCAGGGGGCGGTCGAGCGGCAGGTGCGAGAAATCGTGCCCGCCGAACCGGCCACTCAGGCGCTTGCGCCCGACTTCCGGATCGGTGAGCTCGTTCAGTTCCTGCGCGAGGCGCCGGGCTTCGGTCTCGGTCGAGGCAATAACCGGGCTGAGGCCGGGCAGGATCAGGACATGCTCCGAGCGACGGCCTTCGGCCGTCGCCAGCGCCTTGAGGTCGGCGTAGAACTCCTGCGCGGTGTTCTTCTCCATCTGCGCGGTGAACACGGCCTCGGCATGGCGCGCGGCGAAGCGGCGGCCGGTGTCCGATGATCCCGCCTGAACGAACACCGGACGTCCCTGAGGGCCGCGCGGCATGTTGAGCGGTCCCGCAACGCGATAGAACTTGCCCTCGTGGTTGATCGGTCTGATACGCTCGGCGCGCGCATACTGGCCGCTCGAGCGATCGTCGAGGACGGCGTCGTCGGCCCAGCTGTCCCACAGCGCCTTCGCGACCTGCACGAATTCCTCGCCGCGCTCGTATCGTTCGTCATGGCTCACGAGGCCCGAGCCGCCGAAGTTGCGCGCGGCCGGCGCGAGCCACGAGGTTACGATGTTCCAGCCGACCCGGCCGCCGCTGATATGGTCGAGGGAGCCGAACTGGCGTGCGAGGTTGTAAGGCTCGGAATAGGTGGTCGATGCGGTGGCGATCAGGCCGATGCGGCTCGTCGCGCCCGCCAGCGCACCCAGTGTCGTGATCGGTTCGAGCCAGGTGCTGGCGGCGTGCGCCACCGTGTCAGCCAGGGCGAGCTGGTCGGCCAGGAAGATCGAATCGAAGAGACCGGCCTCTGCGCGCCGGGCGACATCGCGGAAATATTCGATGTCGGTCAGAGCCAGCGGCGAGGAACCGGGATGCCGCCACGACGCTTCGTGATGGCCGCGGCTCTGGATGAATAGATTGATGTGGAGTTGGCGGGTGGACTTCATCCCCTCACTGTGCAGCCGGCGCATACACGGCGGCAAGCTGGCGCGACACCAATCGTGCGTAAAGTCCGCCACGCGCAACCAGCTCGGCGTGCGTTCCACTTTCCGCTACGCGGCCTTCGTCGAGCACCACGATCAGGTCGGCATCGCGCACCGTCGAAAGACGATGCGCAATGACGATGGTCGTACGGTCGGCCTTCAGCACGTCGAGCGCACGTCGCACGGCCTGCTCGTTCACGGCGTCGAGATGCGAGGTGGCTTCGTCGAGGATCAGGATGGGCGCGTCCTTCAGGAAGGCGCGCGCGATGGCCACGCGCTGGCGCTGGCCGCCGCTCAGGCTGGTGCCCCGTTCGCCGACCGGAGAATCGAGGCCCTGCGGCAGCGCTGCGACCAGCTCGCCCAGCGACGCATGCTCGATGGCGGCCAGCAGCTCGGCCTCGGTCGCCTCGGGCCGCGCGATCAGGATGTTGGCGCGCAGCGTGTCGTTGAACAGGTAGGTGTCCTGCGCCACGAGGGCCACGAGACCGCGCAGCTCGTCGAGCTTATAGTCGCGTAGATCCGCGCCGTTCAGCGTGATGCGGCCGGAGTCGGGGTCCCAGAAGCGCATCAGCAGCTGCGCCGTCGTGGTCTTGCCGGCGCCCGACGTGCCGACCAGCGCCACCGTCTTGCCGGCGGGGATGGCGAAGCTCACGTCGGACAGCGCACGGCGTGTCTGGCTGGGGTAGGTGAAGTTCACCTCGTCGAGTTCCAGGGCCGCCGCACCGTGCGTGGCCGGCACGCCCTTGCCGTCGCGCACCGGGATCGGCTCGTTGGCCAGCGCATAGACGCGCCGCGTGGCGCCCAGCGTGTCGGCGAGCTGGCGGCCGATCTGCGCGATCTCCGAAACCGGCAGGAAGGCCGACATGGCAAGGATCGTCATGAGCGGCAGCAGGCCCGGATCGAGCTTGCCACTGCCGGCCAGGACTGCGCCGACCACCACGATGGCAAGACCACCGAGCCCGGTCAGCACTTCGAGGATGGCGTGCTGCATCGTCAGTTCGCTGAAGAAGGGCAGGCGCAGCGAGATGTGGCGCTGCGACAGCTCGTCCAGCCGGTCGCCACGGCTGCGCTCCTGCTGGTTGGCGACGATCTCGCCCAGGCCCTGCACCGAGTCGACGGCGAAGGCGCCGAGTTCGCCGGCCGCTTCGCGCGCCTGGCTGCCCAGCCGATCCACCCGCTTGCGCATCAGGAAGGGGCTGAGACCCACGGCCAGCAGGAACGGGATCAGCGTCAGCGCCAGCCAGCCGCTGGTCGTAGCAAGTGCGATCACCACAGCGGCGGGGATCAGGATGGCGACGAACGCCGGCGCCACGGTGTGGGCGAAGAAGTACTCGACCAACTCGATATCATGCGTGGCCAGCGCCATCAGGTCGCCCGTGCGGCGGCGCGTGAGATAGGCGGGCGCCAGCGCGTCGAGCTTGCGGAAGGCGTCGATGCGCATCTCGGCCAGCAGGCGGAAGGCCATGTCGTGCGCCAGCCAGGATTCGAACCAGTGCAGGATGCCCGAGACCGGCGCCAGGATGGCGAGCGCGATGGCGAGGCCGCCATAGGGCTGGTGGTTCTTGAGGGCCAGCACGATCAGCGCCGAGAGCACGCCGATGCCGATGAAGGCCACGACTCGCGCCACGCCCAGCATGAAGGTGGCGGTGAGCTTGCCTTTCCACGGCATGATGACTTTCATCAGCGCCGCCACCACCTGATACCAGGTGAGTCCCTCGGCCTTGATGATACCTTCGGTGACGGGCTTCACCGCGCCGCCGGAAGTGCTTGCGATGGTTTCGGTGCGCTGCGGTGTTGCGAGAGCGTCGAGCGTGGCGCCCGCCTGCTGCTCGCGCGCCTGTTCGGCCATGAGCTGCGAATAGACGCCGCCCCGGCTCATCAGCGCCGAATGCTTGCCTTCCTCGGCGACATGGCCGCGGTCGAGCACGAGGATGCGGTCGCAGTCGATGACGCTCGACAACCGGTGCGCCAGGATGAGTGTCGTGCGGCCCTGCATCAGCCGGTCGAGGGCCTCCTGGATCACCGCCTCGTTTTCGGCGTCGACGGCGGAAAGCGCCTCGTCGAGCACGAGGATCGGCGTGTCGCGCAGCAGCGCGCGGGCGATGGCGACCCGCTGGCGCTGGCCGCCCGAGAGCTTGATGCCCTTTTCGCCGATGATCGTGGCGTAGCCCTGCGGCAGGCTTTCGATGAAGTCGTGGATGTTGGCGGCGCGTGCCGCGTCCTCCAGCTCTTCGCGCGAGGCGCCGGGCCGGCCGAGACGGATGTTCTCCTCGACCGTGCCGTGGAACAGGAACGTGTCCTGGTTCACCACCGAGATCAGCGAACGGATCTGCGCGAAGGAAAGCGTGCGCAGGTCGTGGCCGCCCAGCAGGATGCGGCCTTGATCCGGATCGTAGAAGCGCAGCAGCAGGCGCACGATCGACGACTTGCCGCCGCCCGAGGAGCCCACGAGGCCCAGCCGCTCGCCGGCGGCCGCCTTGAAGTTCAGCTTCTCGTGAACGGTGCGGCGCGTGCCCGGATAGGCGAACCGCACGTCCTCGAAGGCAATGGTGGGCGCCAGCAGCCCGTCGAGCCGGGCCGGCGCCGGGTCGATCACCGACGGCGTGTCGTCGAGGATGCGGTAGATGCCCTGCGCCGCCGACAGGCCGACCATGCCCTGATGCAGCACCGAGCGCAGCTCGCGCATCGGCCGGAAGATCTCGATACCCAGCATCAGGATCACCAGCAGGGCGGTCAGCGTCATCGCGCCCGACTCGACGCGCGACGCGCCGTAGATCAGTGCGGCCGCCGCGCCGCCCGCGATCGAGGTGTCGGTGATGCCGCGCGCCAGCGAATTGGTGCCCAGCACCCACATGGTGCGGCGGAAGAGATCGCGCGCCTCGACCTCGAGCTTGTCGGCGCGCGTCTTGCCCTGTCCGAAGGCCTTCAGGGTGGCGAGGCCCTGGATCGAATCGAGGAACTCCGCGGCGAACGACTTATAGGCGGTCATGCGCGCGATGGAGGCGCGCACGTCCCACTTGTGCCAGAGCGCCGGGGCAAACAGCGCGACCAGCGCGAAGCCCAGCATGACCAGCGCCACCGGCAGGTCGATGAAGGAGATGACGACGAAGATCAGGATAGGCGTCAGCAGCGCGATCAGGAACTGCGGCAGGAACTGGCCGAAATAGGTTTCGAGCTGCTCGACGCCGTCGATTATCGAAAGCGTCAGGCCGCCGGAGCGCTGGCGGCCGACCGTGGCCGGACCGAGCGACGCCATCTTGTCGTAGAGGGTGCGGCGCAGGACCTTCTGCACCCGCGCGGCCGTCTCATGCGCCATGACCGCGCGCCAGTGCTCGGCGGCGCCGCGCAACACCATCACGGCGGCGATCAGCAGGATCGGCCACACAAGCTCCTGCAACGGTCGACCGACGAAAATCTGGCCGATCAGCCAGCCGAGAAGGCCGAGCCGGGCAATGCCGCAGCCGACGCCCAGCAGGCCGATGGCGACGGTGGCGGCGATGCGGGCGCGGACGCCCTTGGTGAACACGAGCAGGCGGGGTTCGATGTGCATGAGGGAATGGTAGGGCGAACACCTGCATTCGTCAGTCCACAATTCGGAAAGGCCGCTGTACACTTCTGAACATGGACCCCAACTGGGACGATCTCCGCATTTTCCTGGCCCTTGCGCGCGGCGGCACGCTGACGACGGCGGCAAAGGCGCTGGGTGTCAGCCATCCGACCGTGTCGCGTCGCGTGCAGGCACTGGAACAGCAGATCGGCGCGCGCCTGTTCGACCGGCTGCCCGACCGCTTTGTGCCGACCAGCGCCGGCGAGGAGTTGCTGGCCGACACCGAGGCGATGGAGAAGGCGGCGCAATCCATCCATCGACGCAGCGCCGGCCTCAGCGACACGGTGAGCGGCACGGTGCGACTGTCGGCGGAGGAGGCGACCGCCGCCCTGATCGCGCGTTTTTCCGCCCAGCTCAGGAGCCGCCTGCAGCAGATCGAGTTCGAGGTGATCTCGAGCCATACGCTCGCCAACCTGTCGCGCCGCGAGGCCGATCTCCTGATCCGCGAGCAGGTCCCGGAACTGCACGGGATCGTCGCGCGAAAGCTCGGCCGTCTCGCCTATGCGATCTATGCCGCGCGCGACTTCCCGGTGAAGCGGACCACTCAGGAAGCGTTGGCCGCTCTGCCGTGGGTCGGCTTCGACGACGATCATCTGCGCATGCAGGGACAGAGCTGGCTGCTGGAGTTCCGCGGCGGCCGCCGGCCGGAGATCCGCGGCAACAACTGGCTGGTCCTGCACGAGGCGGCGCGGACCGGTGCCGGCCTCGCCGTGCTGCCCTGCCATCTCGCCGACGTCGACCCGCTGCTGCGCCGGATCGGCGGCATCCTGCCCGATGTCTTTGCTGACCAATGGCTCTTGGTCCATCGCGACCTGCGGGCGCTGCCGCGCGTACGCGCCGTGATGGACGAGGTCATCGCGCTCTTCCAGCGCGAGCGGCCCCTGCTCGAAGGCCGCCCGCTGGGGGCGCGCCACTCCAGTGGCGCGTCAGGCTTTCAAGCGAGCACTACCGTAGACCCATGAGCGAGCGTCGCTGGCGAGGCCCGCTTTGATAGGGTTCTGATCGATATAGTCCTGCGCCGCATGGAAATGGGCTTCGTTCCGGATGAACCGATCCCAGTATTCGGTTTGCCGGAATGCTCCTTTACGCCCGAGATGCCGGTTGGCTTCCCGTGCCGTGAAGCGCTTCCAGGATCCGACGATCTCGCCGAGCGTGGCGCTGGGGAGCACCGTAAACCGCACGTGCACGTGGTTCGGCATGATTGTCCAAGCATGGAGCCGATAGCGAACGCCGTCGAACTTGAGAAATGCATCTTCGACGAGGTACGCGATGGCATCGACCTTGAGCCAGCAGGCGCCCCAACCTCGATCCAGCATGACGTCGGCCGAATCGAAATGCGGCAGGTAGTTGCGGGAATGCCAGCCCTTGTGCTGCATGCCGTTTAGGCTAACGATGCCGAAAAAGACGCGGCACTGGAGTGGCGCGCCCCCAGCGAGGAAACCATGAAGACGATCGTTCTTGCCTTGGCGTTGAGTGCGGTTGCAATCGAGGCCCATGCCGAAGGCTGGGTGCTCCCGGTGGCGGCGAAGCCTGAAGACGTCGGGCTTTCATCCGTCCAGTTGAAGCGGCTCGAGGCGGCGACGCAGAAGCACATAGACGACGGGCTGGTGCCGGGCGCGGTGATGCTGGTGGCGCGGCGCGGCAAGGTCGCGTGGGTGTCGACGCTCGGCAAGCGCGATCCGGCTGGGTCGCCCGATCCGATGAAGGCCGATTCGATCTTCCGCATCTATTCGATGACCAAGCCGATCGTCAGCGTCGCGGTCATGCAGATGGTGGAGGAGGGGCGCTTGCAGGTCAGCGACCCGGTGGCCAAGTACCTCCCCGAACTCGGCAAGATGAAGGTCGCTCACGAAAAGACCGGCGCCGACGGTACGCCCACGATGCTGCTCTCCGACGCGGAACGGCCAATGACGGTTCAGGACCTGCTGCGCCATACGTCCGGCCTGATCTATGGCGGCCGCGGCGCGTCGCTGGTGAACCAGGCCTATGTCGCGGCCAAGATCGGCGACCGGTCGATGAGCAACGAGGAATTCGTCACCAAGCTCTCGGCCTTGCCGCTGCGCTTCTCCCCCGGCGCCCGCTGGGAGTACGGCGTCTCGACCGACGTGCTGGGCCGCCTCGTCGAGGTGATCGACAAGCGTAGCCTGGGCGAGTCGCTGTCGGAGCGCATCTTCAAGCCGCTCGGCATGGTCGACACGCAGTTCCAGGTCCCCGCCGCCAAGGTGGCGCGGGCCGCCCAGCCCGGGCCGCGCCCCGGCGGGCAGCCGATGACCCCCCGCTTCAAGGTCGATGACGGGGCGAAATACGAATCCGGCGGCGGCGGCCTCACCTCCACGATGAGCGATTACCTGCGCTTCGCTTCCATGCTCGCCAATGGCGGAGAACTGAACGGCAAGCGCCTGCTCGGCAAGCAGACGCTGGCCTTCATGACGGCGGACCATACGGGGACACGGCCGGGCCGGCCGCCGGGCCTGGGATTTGGCCTGGGCTTCGAAGTCCGGACCATGATGGGCGAGGCGGCACTTCCGGGGTCGGTCGGGGAATATGGCTGGGCGGGCAATGCCGGAACGCTGTTCTGGGTCGACCCGAAGAACGACCTGACTGCAATTTACATGGTGCAGGTGAGCGATCCCGATCGGATAGCGTTACGGAATCAATTTCGCACGATGGTGCAAGCCGCGATCATCGATTAGAAGGGCCTCCTCTAGGGAGGTTCTTCATGATCCGTCGTTCGTTCCTGGCGCTGACCGGCCTGCTTCTGGCCGGTCCGGCAGCCGCCCAGCAGCCGCCGCTCAAGGTCGCGCTGATCTACAGCAAGACCGGTCCGCTCGAAGCCTATGCGCGCCAGACCGAGGCCGGCTTCATGCTGGGCCTGGAATACGCGACCAAGGGCACGATGGAAGTCGACGGCCGCAAGATCCAGGTCATCCTGAAGGACGACCAGTTCAAGCCGGATCTCGCCAAGGCCGCCCTCGAACAGGCCTATGGCGACGACAAGGTCGACATCGCCGTCGGCACCACCGGTTCGGCGGGCGCGCTCGCCATGCTGCCGGTGGCCGAGGAATACAAGAAGCTGCTGATCGTCGAGCCGGCCGTGGCCGACCAGATCACCGGCGAGAAGTGGAACCGCTATATTTTCCGCACCGGCCGTAACTCCACTCAGGATGCGCTGGCCGCTGCCGCGACCCTGAAGGACGAGAACATCAGCATCGCCACGCTCGCCCAAGACTATGCCTTCGGCAAGGACGGCGTCGCCGCGGTGAAGGCAGCCCTCGCCGCCGTCGGTTCCAAGGCCAAGATCGTGCACGAGGAATATGCGCCGCAGGCCACGACCGACTTCACGGCGTCGGCCCAGCGCATCTTCGACGCGCTGAAGGACAAGCCCGGCCGCAAGGTCGTGGTCGTGGTGTGGGCCGGCGCCCATCCGCTGCCGAAGCTGATGGACCTGAAGCCCGAGCGCTTCGGCATCGAGATGGCGCCGGGCGGTAACCTGCTGCCGGTGATGGCCGGCTGGAAGCAGTTCCCCGGCCTCGAAGGCGCGATCTACTACTACTGGGGGTTCCCGAAGAACCCGGTGAACGACTGGCTGGTCGCCGAATACAAGAAGAAGAACAACGGCGTGCCGCCGGACTTCTTCGTGGCGGGCGGCATGAGCGCGGCCATCGCGCTGGTCGAGGCCGTGAAGAAGGCCAAGTCGACCGACAGCGAGAAGCTGATCGCGGCGATGGAAGGCATGAGCTTCGAGACGCCGAAGGGCACGATGACCTTCCGCAAGGAAGACCATCAGGCCCTGCAGGAAATGTATCACTGGCGCATGAAGAAAGACGCGCCGGACAACGTCGACCTGCTCGAACTGGTGCGGGTGATACCGGCCAGCGAGATGACGCTGCCGATCAAGAACAAGCGCTGACGCGAAGATTGTCATCCCGAGCGTAGCGAGGGACCTTTGCCGAACATTAAAGGTCCCTCGGCCTGCGGCCTCGGGATGACAGCTTTGCTTATCGTCGACAGATGCTAGCTACGGAAAACCTCACCATCCGCTTCGGCGGACACGCAGCCGTCGATGGGGTGTCGTGCACCTTCGGCAAGGGCACGCTCACCTCGATCGTCGGACCGAACGGTGCGGGCAAGACGACCTACTTCAACCTGATCTCCGGACAGCTCCCGGCCACCTCCGGCCGCGTGACCCTGAATGGCGAGGACATCACGAGTCTCGCGGCGCCGCTGCGGACCCGGCTCGGTCTCGGCCGTGCCTTCCAGCTCACCAATCTCTTTCCGAACCTTAGCACGCTGGAGAACGTGCGGCTGGCGGTGCAGGTGAAGAGCGGCAAGGGCTATGACCTGTTCAGCCGCACCTTGACGCATCGCGAACTGATCGACCGGGCGATGGCGCATCTTGCCGCCGTGTCGCTGGCCGACCGGGCGCAGGCGATCGCCGCGACCCTGCCGCACGGCGACCAGCGCAAGCTCGAGGTCGCGATCCTGCTGGCGCTGGAACCCGACGTCTTCATGTTCGACGAGCCGACCGCCGGCATGAGCATTGACGAAGTGCCGACCATTCTTGACATCATCGCCGCCATCAAGAAGCGCGGCGACAAGACCATCCTGCTGGTCGAGCACAAGATGGACGTGGTGCGCTCGCTGTCCGACCGCATCGTCGTGCTGCACCAGGGCAAGCTGGTGGCCGACGGCAAGCCCGCCGAGGTCATCAATTCCGACATCGTGCGCGAGGCTTATCTGGGAGGCGCCGCATGACCGCGCTCCTCTCCCTGCGCGGCGTGCAGACGAACATCGGGCGCTATCACATCCTGCATGGTGTCGAGTTCGACGTCGCCGAGGGTGGGCTCACCATGCTTTTGGGGCGCAACGGGGCGGGGAAGACCACCACCCTGCGCACCATCATGGGCATGTGGCGCGCGGCGGCGGGCGAGATTCGCTTCGACGGGCGTGACATCACGCACCTGGCCACGCCGGACATTGCGCGGCTGGGGATCGCCTACGTCCCGGAGAGCATGGCGATCTTCGCCGACCTGACGGTACAGGAGAATCTCATCCTGGCCGCGCGGTCCGGCCCGCCGGACGCGAAGCGGCTCGACTGGATCTTCTCGCGCTTCGAGGCGCTGAAGCGGTTCTGGACACTGCCGGCGGGTTTTCTGTCGGGTGGGCAGAAGCAGATGCTGGCGGTGGCGCGCGCCATCATCGAGCCTCGCCGTCTCCTGCTCATCGACGAGCCGACCAAGGGGCTGGCGCCGGCCATCATCGCCAACATGATCGACGCCTTCCGCGAGCTGAAAGACGGCCAGTCCACCCTGCTGGTGGTCGAACAGAACTTCGCCTTCGCCCGCCAGCTCGGCGATGCCGTCGCCGTGATGGACGACGGCAAGGTGGCGCACCAGGGCGGCATGGCGGCCTTCGCCGCCGACTCCGGGCTGCAACAGCATTTGCTCGGTCTCGGCATGGATACGCATCAATGAAACGAGACTGGCTCCCTCTGCTGCTGATCCCGGCGCTGATGATCGGCGCGCTGCCGCTGATCGGCTCGCCGGCGAGCTGGGTGACGCTCACGGTCGCGGGCCTCGCGATGGGGCTGATGATCTTCATCATGGCCTCGGGCCTCACGCTCACCTTCGGTCTCATGGACGTCCTGAACTTCGGCCATGGCGCGTTCATTGCCGTGGGTGCCTTCGTAGCGGCCAGCGTCATGCTGGCGCTCGCGCCGTGGATGACCGCCGATTCCATCTGGCTGAACCTCGCAGCCATCGGGCCGGCCGTGCTGGCGGCCATGGTCGTGAGCGGCGTGCTGGGGCTGGGTTTCGAGCGGGTCATCGTGCGGCCGGTCTACGGCCAGCACCTGAAGCAGATCCTGGTGACGACCGGCGGCCTGATCGTGGCCGAGCAGCTCCTCAAGGTGATCTGGGGCCCGGACCAGATAACGCTCAGCCGGCCGGCGGCGCTGCGCGGCGCCTTCCTGTTCGGCGATATCGCGATCGAGAAGTACCGCGTGCTGGCCGTCGTGGTCGGGCTGGTCGTGTTCGCCGCCCTGGCGCTCACGCTCAACCGCACGCGGCTCGGCCTGCTGATCCGCGCCGGCGTCGAGAACGGCGAGATGGTCGAAGCGCTGGGTTATCGCATCCGTCGCCTGTTCGTCGGCGTCTTCGTGGTCGGCTCCGCGTTGGCGGGCCTCGGCGGCGCCATGTGGGGCCTTTACCAGGAGACGGTGACGGCGGCGATCGGCGCCCAGGTCGCCGTGCTGGTGTTCATCGTCATCATCATCGGCGGGCTGGGCTCGGTCGGCGGCTGCTTCGTCGGCGCGCTGCTGGTCGGGCTGACGGCCAACTACATCGGCTTCCTCGCGCCCAAGGTGGCGCTGGGCTCCAACATCCTGCTGATGGCGATGATCCTGCTGTGGCGGCCGCAGGGCCTCTATCCCGTGGCGAAGAGGTAGGGCCATGCTTCGCTCGATCCTGTCCGACGACCTGCCCAGAAGCCGCTGGCTGGCGCTCGCGCTGGTCGCGATCCTGGTGGGACTGGCCGTCGCACCCTTCCTGTTCCCCGGCGCCAAGTCGCTGAACGTCGCGGCCAAGATCTGCGTCTTCATCGTGCTGGCGGCGTCCTTCGACCTGCTGCTGGGCTATACCGGCATCGTCTCCTTCGCCCACACCATGTTCTTCGGCATCGGCGCCTATGGCGTGGCGATCTCGCTGACGCGCATGGGGGCAGGGTGGGACGCGGTCGCAGTGGGCGTCGTCGCGGGCCTCGTCGTCGCCATCGTGCTGGCCACCGTGATCGGCCTGTTCAGCCTCAGGGTGCGCACGATCTTCTTCGCGATGATCACCCTGGCAGTCGCCAGTGCCTTCGCGATCCTGGCCTCGCAGCTCTCCGACCTGACCGGCGGCGAGGATGGGCTGAACTACCGGCTGCCGGCCGCCCTGCGTGCGTCCTTCTCGTTCGGCGACACGCTGTTCGGCGTTCGGCTCAACGGAAGGCTGCTGGATTACTATCTGGTCTATGCCGCATCGCTTGTCTTGATCCTGGTGTTGCTGCGTGTCGTGAATTCGCCGTTCGGCAGTGTGCTGATGGCGATCCGCGAGAACCCGTTCCGTGCCGAGGCGATCGGCTACCGCACCGTGGTCTATCGCACCATCGCGAGCTGCATCGCCGCCGCGACGGCGGCGCTGGCCGGCGCGCTGCTGGCCCTGTGGTCCAGCCAGACCAATCCCGACACGACGCTCAGCTTCGACATCATGGTGGACATCCTGCTGATGGTGGTGATCGGCGGCATGGGCACGATGTACGGCGCCGTGATTGGCGCGGTCCTGCTGGTCTTCGCCCAGAACTACCTGCAGGACCTGCTGGCCATCGCCAACAAGGCGCTGGCCGGCGTGCCGCTGCTGGCCAACCTGTTCCATCCCGACCGCTGGCTGCTGTGGCTGGGCGTGGCCTTCATCCTTTGCGTCTATTTCTTCCCGGCAGGCATCGTCGGCCGCCTGCGCCAGAAGCGCTGAACCTAGCGGCTTGCGGGAAAAGGCTCGACGTAGGTCTCGCCGCTGCGGCCGTAATAGACGGCGCGCCGGCCCTGCATCGAGACGAGGTAGCCGACGCAACCGGCTTCCATGATCTGGCGGCAGAAGGTCAGGTACTTCGTCCTGCCGGCCTGGATTGCACGCACCGCGGCCAGCACGCCGTCGGCGGAGAAGGCGTCGGCGGGTCGCGTATCGACCGTCCGGTACGTCACGCGATGGGATTGGCCGCCGGGCATGAAATAGACCGATTCCCCTCGCACCAGATCGACATGATAACGCTCGACGCCGGCCTCGATCAGGCGTCCCATGACCTCGCCGAAGGTGATGCGCTCCTCGTGGGAGGCCTTGGTGCATTCCTCCATGACGGCGATGTCCATGATCCTGTCCTATTCGGTGGGAATGGTCTTGAGATCGTGGCGGCGCACGATCTCCTTCAGCGCTTTTTCCAGCGCCGCGCGCTCGGCCGGCTTCAGATGGCCGAAGAACTCGGCATCGTTGCGGTCGGCCAGCGCAGACAGGGCCGGTACGAGCTTTCGTCCCGCCGCCGTTAGCGACAGCGTTTGCTGCCGCCGGTCCTCGGTCGACGCGGCACGCTCGATGAGCTTCTTGGCGATCAGACGGTCGGCAAGCTTCGAGATCGCGCCGCGCGTCATGCTCAGCCGGTCGGCCAGCAGGCTGGGCGGTACGCCGTCGCCATCGAAGAGGTCACGCAACACGACCCATTCGGCGACAGTCACGTCACGCGCCTGAAGCTTGAGGCTGAAGGCATGCGAGACGTGGTTGGACACGAAACGCAGCCAATAGCCGAGGTGGGTTTCAAGATTGGATGTCATTTGTTGACAAGGAAACTATATCAGGAAGGTTTCCTAGTCAACTAAGTTGCAGGTCAGGAAACGATGACGCGCCACTTCAGCGCGGGGGTTACCCCGCGCGCAGTGGCGCGCCCCCGGCGAAGAGCTAGAGTTCGACCTGGCGGATGCCGCCGCGCGGGCGGCCGGCCTCGATTTCCTGCCACAGGATCTCGTGGCCCTTGGGCAGCGGGCGGTTGTTGCGCATGGTCAACCAGAGGCGGAGCAGCATGCGGTCGTTGCCCGAGGAAGCATCGTCCTCGAACGGCGTACGGCCGTGGTAGGTGACGTGGCTGTTGATGAGCTGAAGGTCGCCGGGCTCGAGCGTCATCTCGAAGCACAGTTCCTCGGCGGTCTGCATCAACACGTCGATCGCCTCGCGCTGGGCGTCGGTGAGCTTCGGCACGCCGGGCGCCATCTGCGCCGCCTCGATGAAGGTCAGCGAATAGTGCGAGGTGAACTTGCCGTCGCGCAGGCCGAAGATCGGCAGCGGGTAGGCGGTCTCGCGAGTCGTCGCCTCGCCGTCCTTCTTGGTGCCTTCCTCGCCGAAGCGGCTGCGCCAGTAATCCTGGAACAGCAGTTCGAGCAGGTCCGGCCGTCGCTCGAGCATGGCATTGTGGATCGCGGGCGTGGAAGCGAGCTTGCTGACGCCGCCGGCGCGTGCCTGGCGCACGCAGAGCAGACCGACCACGTCCGTGCGGTCGGTGTGGAAGCGCAGCGCGCCGTTGGTCAGGGTGCGGGCATAGGAGGAGAGGAAGGTCGAGCCCTTCTCATCCTTGGTCTCGCCGTAGGTGCGGCCGACATGGGCGCCCTCGTCGCGAATTGCGCGCATCAGCTCGCCGCTGCGATTCTGGAACACCGGCGTGCCGATATGCGTGCCGATCGCGAAGTAGAGGCGGCGCAGGTCCTCCTCGTCATAGCGATCGACGGGAATGCCGCGAAGCTTGACGATACCGCTGCCGTTCTCGAGTTCGTCGGCGATGTCGTCGAACAATTCGTCGAGCGACGGCAGGTAGAAATCCTCGCGGGTGACCTCCTGCCACGGCATGCCGCGCAGGCCCTTGAGGGCGGCGTCGAGCTCGTCAACGCCATCGGGCGTCAGCTCGCGAATCCAGCGCGAGGAATTCTTGATGTCCTTGCCGTGCCAGACGGATGGACCGGTGAGGGGGGTGCGGTTGCTCATAAACGATACAATAGCAGAGGGAGCCCCCGGTTGCTCAACGGCCAATCGGCCGCGCATAGTGCCTGCGGGGGAGAGAAAATCTCATGATGACCGCATTTGCGGAATGGAAGGGCTGGCGCGCCGTGTCCGCGGCCCTGGCCCTTCTCATCGGCTTCTATTTCATCTTTTTCGCGGTGACACGGCCGGCGCTCGACTGGGACGTGGTCGGCTACACGATGGCGATCCTCAAGCCCGGCGCGATCTCGGCGGACGGCACGCTCGATGTCCTGGCGCTGCACGAGCGGAGCTGGGCCACGGTGAAACCCCATCTGTCGCCCGAAGCGCTGGCCTATCTGACGACGGGCAACAGTTATTCCGAGGCGCAGCATCTCGCTCCCACAGCCCTGATCAGCCAGCTCCCGCTCTATGAGAGCAAGTACGGCTATATCATCGTCCTGAGGTCGGTCGTGCTGGCGCTCGAACCGGTGCGCGCCATCGTCACGGTGAGCCTGGTCGGGGCGCTCGGCATCCTGATGCTTCTCCTTCACGGCGCCTGGCGTCTCGAGGGGATCGCCACGCTGGCCTGGCTGCCGATCGTGTTGCTGTTCGGGCTTGGCAGTTTTGCGAGCATGGTGTCGCCGGACACGATCTTCACCTTTGCCTGCGTGGCGGGTATCGCCGCGCTTCTGTCCGAGCGGGTCCGCCTGGCGGTGTTCTGCTTTCTGGTGGCGGTGCTGCTTCGACCCGACGGGATTGTCTTGAACGTCGTCCTGAGCGGCGTGCTGGCCGTGCGCCGGCAATACGGCCCCGCCCTGGTGCTTCTGCTGTCATCGGCCGTCGCCTCCGCCGCCGCCCTGTATTTCGGCAAGCACATTGGCTGGTGGGCGCAGTTCCATTTCAACTTCGCCGGACCGCAGAATATCCTGACCGACTTCCAGCCGCCGTTCGATCCAGCCCTTTATTACAAGGTCCTGCTGACGCAGATCGGCACGGTTTCCCACCTCTCGTGGGTTCATGCCGCGCTGGCAGCGGTGCTGATCGCCATTCTGCTCCTGGGACGACCCGCCAGCGGCCGGTGGGCCAGCCTCGTGCTGGGCGCACTGCTGGTCGCGGCGGGGGTGCGGTTCCTGATGTATCCCTCGTCGGAGATCCGGTTCTACACGCCGCACCTCTTCGGGATCGGCCTGATCATCCTCTACGCGGCACGCCCGAGACCCGCCGCCGCATGAAGGATCAGCGCAGCGGTTTGCGCATGTTTATGGAGGTTGGCCGGTCGAAGCCGGGATGGGCCTCGCGCGACGTCTCGCGATAGCCGAGCGACGCGAACAGGCGCTGGTTGTCGGTGAGAACGATGCGCACCCCCAGCCGGATGCCGGCCAGGCCGCGCCGAAGTGCCTCGGCTTCGACCGCCTCTATCAGCCGCCGTGCGAGGCCTTGCCCGCGTGCCGAGGGCAGCACGGAGAGCCGGCCGAAATAGAGGTCGCCCTCCATCTCCTCCATCAGTACGCAGCCCAGCACCTCGCCGTTTCGTTCCGCGACGATGGCGCTCGCACCCTTGGCCATTTCGGCCGCGATCCCCTCGGTGGTTTCGCGGAAGGCACCGGATTCCGGTACCAGCTTGCCGCGATACTGCGCGAAGGAGGCGGCGATGGTGGCCGCAATCGAGGTTGCATCGTGGGTGGTCGCGAGGCGCAGGACTGAAGTGTCGCTCATGCGCTTTTTCTCGCGTAGGCTCCGCGCAAAATCGAGAGGAAAGAGCGGATGGCCCTTATCACCTACCTGACCCGTATCCAGTTCGACTTCGGCGCGCTCAAGTTGCTGGAATCCGAACTGCAGCTCATGGGCATGCGCCGGCCGCTGATCGTCACCGACAAGGGCGTCATTTCCGCCGGCCTGTGGGCCAGGGTGAAGGAGCAGCTTCCCGGTAACATGCCGATCACGATCTATGACGGCACGCCGGAGAACCCGACCGAAGCCGCCATGCGCGACGCGCTCAAGATGTATAAGGACGAGGGCTGCGACGGCATCATCGCGATCGGCGGCGGCTCGCCGATGGACCTTGCCAAGGCGGTCGCGCTGATGGCGACCCATCCCGGCCCGTCGCTGCAGGCCTATTCGTTCGTCGAGGGCGGCGCCGGCAAGATCACCGCGGCCGTGGCGCCGATGGTCGCGATTCCCACCACGTCGGGTACCGGCAGCGAGGTGAGCCGCGGCGGCGTCATCATCATGGACTCCGGCCGCAAGCTCGCGATCGGCAGCCCGTACCTGATCCCGCGGCTGGCGTTGATTGATCCCGAACTCACCATGAGCCTGCCGCCGCATCTCACGGCCGGTACCGGCATGGACGCGCTCACGCACAATATCGAATGCTACCTCGCCAACGTCTTCAATCCGCCGGCCGATTCGATTGCGCTCGATGGTCTGGAAAAGGCCTGGAAATATGTCGAGCGAGCCACGAAGGACGGACAGGACCGCGAGGCGCGCTACAACATGGCCGTGGCTGCCATGGAAGGCGCCATGGTTTTCCAGAAGGGGCTGGGCGCCGTGCATGCGCTGTCGCATCCGACGGGTGGGCTCAAGGGCTACCGCCTCCATCACGGCACGCTGAACGCGATCTACCTGCCGGCGGTGCTGCGCTTCAACGAGCCGGCGGTCGGCGACAAGTTCAAGCGCGTGGCGCAGGTCATGGGCCTGCCCGAGAGCGAGGCCAGCGCCGCGGGCGTGGCCAATGCGGTCTCCGCGCTCAACGAGCGGCTGGGCATCCCGAAGGGCCTGGGCGCGGCGGGGCTGGCGCAGGACACGATCGAGAAGATCGCCGAGGGCGCGATGGGCGACCACTGCCATCTCTCGACGCCGCGCCAGCCGACCAAGGCGCAGTACATCGAACTCATCGAACAATCGTGGGGCTGACATGAAGGTCAAGGGCAAGGTCTGCGTCGTCACCGGCGCGGCGGGCGGCATCGGCGAGGCGATCGCGCGGCGCTTTGCGAAGGAAGGGGCCAAGGGTCTCGTTGTCGCCGACATGGATGCCGGCCGGCTCGACAAGGTGGCCAAGGACATCGGCGCGCTCGCGGTGGCGGGCGACATCGGCCAGGAGTCCGAGGTGAAGCGCCTGATCGCCGAGACGGAGAAGAAATACGGCGAGATCGACATATTCTTCTCCAATGCCGGCATCGGTCGCGGCGGCCACGAGGATGCGACCGACAAGGACTGGGCGGATTCCTGGGCGATCCACGTCATGGCGCATGTCTATGCCGCGCGGGCGCTGGTGCCGCAGATGCTGAAGCGCGGGGAGGGCTATCTGCTCAACACGGCCAGCGCCGCCGGCCTGCTCGCGTCGATGGGCTCGGCGCCTTATGGCGTCACCAAGCAGGCGGGCGTGGCGCTGGCCGAGCATCTCTCGATCCAGTACGGCGACCGCGGCATCCGCGTCTCGGTCCTCTGCCCGCAGGCCGTCGACACCGACATGCTGCGCATGGCCGGCGCGACGGCGGCGTCGGTCGACGGCGTGATCAACACCGATGCGGTCGCAGACACGGTGATCGAGGCGATGGACGAGGAGCGGTTCCTGATCCTGCCGCATCCCGAGGTGAAGGAATATATGGCCCGCAAGCTCGACCGCGACCGCTGGCTGCGCGGCATGCGCCGTCTGCGCGACAAGACGGGCGAGGGACAGGGCAAGCGCTGACGGGGAGCAACAGACGTCCTCCCCCGTTTGGCCCTATCGGATTCACACATCTCACGATCCGAGGGATGCGCCGTATTAGAGGGCTCGGAACTGATCGAGGCCGATGCGCATGACCTTCGGCCCCGGCTTGCCGTAGTAGCCGGTCCAAACTCCCAGCCTGGCAATCACCCATGCGGCGAAGGCCAGGATGGCTCTGGGACGGGGATTGCGCTCTCTCGCGGTCTTGCCCTCGAGTCGGGCCGATACGCCTCGAGGATGGGCTGGTCCTGCGGCTCGAAGGCATCGCCGAGACGTTGACCCGTCGCGCCCTCGCGAGCCTGCACGAGTTGCCCGATGGTGACGGTGGCGATGGTGGCGGCGGTGAGGTTGATCATGGCCCGCGGCTCGCCGATATCGGCGGCCTCGATGTCCCAGCCCGCAGTCTCGAGCGTGCGGAAGAACGCCTCGATCGTCCAGCGCAGGCGATACAGACGTACAACCGATGGCAGTATCGATTCCAGCCGGCGTTTGCCGTCGGAATTTCCCGCTTGCAAATTCAAAGTCCGGTTCATCAGCAACTGAAGGGCTCGCTTCTCACGGGAGAGACGTCCTTGGAATCATTCGATGGCCGTGGCGGTGATACCGTCCATCCTTCGTTGTCGCCGCCGCTGTTGCCGCGTGCCTTGTCGCGGCCATTGAGCACCGATCACCCGGAAGGTCGACCTGCGGCCTGACGGCAGACCGTCGCCTCAACCAGGTCGAACGCGCCGAAATCGCAAGCCGACGAGCAGGCGATGACCGGGATGTCCGGCCGTCGGAGCCGCAACGCCCTCCAGGCCCCGAAGGGCCGCTGAACGGAGACGAACATGGCAAGCATCGAGACAGAAGGGCTGCCCTCGGCAGCGCCGGCCGCGGACCCATGGCCGCATAACGAGCTGGGGGGGCGACACGCTGCTCGGCCTGGAGGCCGACGAGATGTTCGCGCGGCGGCTCGACACCGGGTTCGCGGGCGCGGTGCGCGGGCTGGTGAACGATCCGGCGACGGGTCTCGCGGGGAAGGACCCCGAGGCAGCACTTGCCGGCATCTCGGGGACCATACCGTTGCTGGCCGAGTTGAAGGACCGGTACCTCGGGCAGGCGAGGGGCCCGCGGCAGAAGGCGATGCTCGAACCGTTGATCGACCGCCGCCTCGACCGCGCCGGCAGCGAGCTCGGGCGGATCGCGGTGCAGGCGACGTCGGTGCTGGACGACCGCATCGTGGCCGAGCGGCTGGCCGACCTGCAACTTGACGCGTCGCTGTCGTGGCAGGACCGGGCGCATCTGCGCCTGCTGGGCCGCACCGCGGTGAACGAGCTGCGCTATCAGGGCGAACGAAAGGGCTGGGACGCAGTCCGGACCGACACGGCGGTGCGCACCGGCCTCAGCGATCTCTATGCGGGCGCGGTCGAGTCGGCGATTGGCCAGGATCCCGAGCGCGCCGCGAAGCTCTACGACCATGCGCGCGAGGTGATCCAGCCGGACCGGCAGACGACCCTTGAACGCAGGATCGAACGGGCGCGCGAGGAGCGTCGCGTGACGGAGATCGTCGGCGGCCTGGCCGACACGCCGGACGATCCGGCGCGGCGCCCGGACCTCGACGACTACCAGGCGCGGGCCACCGCAGCGACGCCGCCGGATGCCTCGCCGGAAGTGCGGGCGCAGGTATCGAGGATGGCCAGCATCGAACAGGCGCGCGCCGACCGCGCGTGGCAGGCGTCGCGGGGCCGCGCGGCCGTGGGCGCGCTCGACTGGCTGGGCGCCAATCCCGGAGCGCCCCTGATGGCGATGCCGGTAGAGCTGCGCGACGGGCTGAGTCCAGAGCAGATGCAGGCGCTCGACCGGACGGCGATGAACGGCGACCGCGTCGTCACTGATCGCGACCTCTACGACAGGCTCGACGAACAGGCCGTGCATGAGCCGGAAAGCTTCGCGGCCATTGACCTCACGCAACACCGGCTGTCGCTCGGCGACAGCGAGTACAACCGCCTGACCAAACTCCAGCAGGTTCTCGCCGAGGGCAAATCCGATCCCGCCTTCGAGCGCCACCGTCTCGGCCGCCTGTTCCTCGGCGAGGGACTGCGCGCTGCCAACGTCGATCCAAACGGCGAGGAGGGCCGGGCCGCGCGGCAGAAATTCGACAGGCTTTTGGGCGCGTTCGAGGCGGTCGAGGGTAAGCCGCCGACGATGGCGGACATTCGCGGCCTCGTCGGTGACGTGGTGGGCAGTGTGCCGCCGCGCGTGAATGGCAATCCGAACATCGCGCGGACCTCGGGTGGCGAGCCGGTCGAAACGAACGGCAATACGGAAATCGCGCCGCCGCAAGAGCTTGAGGCAAAGGATGTATTCGAGGGGGCGGAGCCCCGCGTCGTTCACAACGACGACGGCAGCGCGGAGGTGACGGCCGGCAAAGTTTCCACTCCGTCCGGCCCGGCCGAGGCCACGGTCCGCATCGATCGCGACCGGCGGGGCGCCTCGGCCGAGATGGCCCTGCCCGATGGCGGTCTGGTGGAGAGCCGGCGGACCAGCGCGGACGGCAGGACCTGGTCGCAGATCGACACGATTCGCGATCCGCAAGGCACTGTCGTCGGTACGCAGACAACCACCTTCGACGGCACACGCTTCACGCAGACCTGGGCACCGGCGGACGGCCCCGCGCGGACAGTAAGTCGCGAGGTTAAGCGGCCTTCCGGGGACGTGCATCTGGCCAACGAAGAGGCCATCCTCGGCCTTGGGGCGTTCGGAGCGTTGGCGACGCTACCGGTTGCACCCATCGTGGCCGGCGCGATCGTCATTGGCCTGGGCGTATATGCCGCCAGCAAGGCATACGACCATTTCACGGCGCCGGATGGACTTGAAGATCAATCCAAAGGTGTTATCAGCAAAGCGGTGCCACCAAAGGATCAACCAGAGGTTGCTCCGAAGGATGGATGGCCAGACGGTCTCGACGAGGAGATTCGCGACAAAACAAAACTTCTTGAGCCCGTCAAAATCAAGGATCTCAAAAAAATTGCCAAGGGAGAAATCAAGACATTGAAGAAAGGTGGATTCAACATACACGGCGAAAAAAGAGACAGCAGATCGGGGCCAGTCGACTTGTACAAGGATCGGGATGGCAACATCTACGCTGGCCGGCAAGATGGCCAAGGCGAAGCCGACCCATTGGGCGACAACATAAACAACTATCGCTAGGAAAACATGATGAGCGACGAAGAAGAAACGATGAGAACTGAAGTGAGAGGCTCACTCATCGTGGTAGGCTACACTTGTAGCCACGACGACATCAGCGCCGCCTTTGGTGTCGAACCCTCGGAAACTTGGAATATGGGAGATCGCACGGCTCGAGGCCGCGTTTTGAAGAAAAACGGCTGGCGCTTCTGGTCCAGCCTGCCGTTGACCGCAACCCAGGAGGAGCATGCGGCTCACCTGCTGGAGCAACTGAAGCCCGACTTCTCGAAGCTGGAGGCCATCGATCCGACAGGAGCGTCACTTTCGTTCGCAGTGGAGTCCTACAACGGCGACCGACCGTCACTAGGTTTGGAACACGAGTTGATGGTCAAGTTTGTGGAGATGAAGTTGGCCTTGGATATCGATCTCTACATTTTTGATTGATCGAGAGGTAGATCCTATGAAGGGCAGTTCTGCTCTTCCAATGGAAGAGCTGTGCCACGAATCTTGAGGGCGAGCGCGCCGTCGTCCACCCGCAGCGGAGGCCGTGATGCCGAGAGTTTTCGAGCCTGAAAAACGTCGCCAGCTCTTTCTCGATTTCGATTTGGCGATTGCGACGAAGTTCGAACCGGAAACAACTGGCCCGTTCAATCGCTCGCACTATATGGAAAGTAAGCTCGACAGTCTGATCCATGGTCATCTCCTGGGACTGCGGGACCGGGTGTTGCCAGCGATCCGGACACTGACGGACTGGATGGCCAATCAGCCCGGGCCAGCCGAGGGTAAGGACACTGCCGAATGCTTCCGCGCCTATCAATGGTGGGAGACGCTGGGCTTGGGCAAGTGGCTGATCGATGGCGATCCGGCGGTGGTCGAGTTTGGCCGCGCGAGTGAAGCCGACTGGCGGCAATGGGACCAGTTCGACCGCCTCCTGCCCAACGGGACGAAGCTGCTGATGCGGGAGGGGCTCGAACTCGCCCTGCCGCTCAACCTCGCGGCGCGACGCCATGAAGTCGGCCTAAAGCTCTGTCAAGAGGCCGGACTCACCATCAAGCCTTCGTCGGCACCGGCCATCGTGCGGGCGGAACTGATGTACGGGCAATGGGCCTGTCGTCATCTCGTCGACGGCGGCAAGCCCGACGAGGCCTATGTCGCCAAAGGCGAGGAGATGCTGCGCAAGGTCATGTCGGAACGCTTCATCATGAACGGCTATCATACGAAGATGGCGATGTGGCTGAAGGCGATCTACCACGACAGCGGCGTCACGCGGACGCCGGAGGAGACCATCCTCAAGGCCTACGACACGATGACAGGTGTCGAGAAGCCTGCCTTCGCAAAGGTCTGACGTCGGGAAGAGTTTAGCGAGCAACTGCCGCAGTAGAGGGTGATGCCGGCGAACCCGGCAGCGTCGGCCGCGGACCCATGGCCGCGCAACCAGCTCGGGAAAGACCATCAGCTCGACTTCCAGGCCGACGAGATGTTCGTGCGGCGGTTGGACACCGGGTTCGCGGGCGAGGTGCGCGGGCTGGCGCACGATCCGGCGACGGGTCTCGCGGGCGGCAACCGCCAAGGCCATCGCCGCCGACATGCTGGCGCTTGGAGCGAGAGCCCTCGGCCTGGCCGGTGTCGCCGTGGCACAGTGCGCCTCGCCATCCGCAGAGCCACGGCAAGAACGAGCGCTTCAACCGCACCCGCGATCTCGAGGTGCCGCAGCGCCAGAGCTTCGAGAACCTGCCCGATGCCCAGCGGGCGTTCGATGCCTGGTGCGAGCGCTACAATCGTCACCGGCCGCATGACGCGTTGAAGCTGGCCGTGCCGGCCGAGCGCCACGGACCGAGCCCAAAAGCCTTCCGGAAAGAGATCGAGCCCCTCGACCATGCCACCGACGACATCGTGCGATCGGTCGACGCCAACGGCCGGTTCAGCTTCGTCGACCGGCAGATCGAGGATTCCAAGGCCCTGGCCGGCAAGTGCATGCGCTCCGGCCCACCGACCAGGACGGTGTCTACGACCTGGTCTTCCGCAATGTCGTGCTCAAGCCCATCGACCTCCATCGATAAGCAAGGCTAACCCGAAATGTGTTCACCATGTCCCCGAACGGGCGTTCACCATGTCTCCGGCCCAAACAGAATGGGGAGGTGAAGAGTTTGAGCGTAATGTTGACGACTCTTTCGCCATCGTCGACACTCCGGCTCCCATGATGCGACTTGCGACGCTTCGAGTTATTCGCTGATCCGCCGCCCTCGGGCCGCGGATCATCGTCGTCGAACGTCTTCAATCTATCCGAGTCCGTCGCCTCATGATCCTCTACATCCAATCCCTGTTCGTCGAGACCGGCCTGTGGACCGCGCTGGGCGTTACCCTGATCGCGGGCCTGATGCGCGGCTTCGCGGGCTTCGGCTCGGCCATGCTGATGGCGCCGATCTTCGCCATCCTGTTCGGTTCGGCGGAGATGGTGGTGACGGTGGTCGCCATCGAGCTGGTCGTGTCGCTGCAACTCTTCCCGCAGGTCCGCCGGCATGCCGACTGGAAGCTGCTGACGCCGATGAGCCTCGCGGCGTGCCTCGCCATGCCGGCGGGGGTCTGGCTGCTGGCGAGCGTCGACAAGAACACGATCGTGACGGCGGTCTCGGCGGTGATCGTGGCCTTCGTCCTGCTGATGTGGAGCGGCTGGAAATACACCGGCCGGCGTTCGACCGTCGCGACGGTGATCGTCGGAGGGATCTCGGGAGCGATGATGGCCACGACCAGCGTCGGTGGCCCACCGGTCCTGCTCTATCTCCTGTCGGGCAATGATCCGCCGCAGGTCAATCGCGCCAACATCGTCACCTATTACTTCCTCACGCAGTTCCTGCTGATCGTGATCGTGCTGGCGACGGGGGTGGCGGGCGTCGATGCGCTGGTCCGGGCGGTCGTGCTGTTCCCGGTCATGGTGGCGGGCGCCTGGGCGGGCGGGAGGCTGTTCCACGGCCTCGCCAGCGAGCGGCTGTATCGTAACGTGGCCCTCACGATCCTCTTCCTGACCGGGCTGTTCGGCCTGCTGAGGAACTGGCTGATGGTCTGAGAGACGGTGTATGATGCCCCATCCATGGAGATTCACATGCGTATCATCGCCGCCGGATTTGCCGCCCTCGTCATGACCCTGGGTTTCTCGTCTACCTCCCGTGCCGACGACCTCCTCAACGAGTGCATGGTCACCAGCTCGGAAAAGATGTGCCAGTGCATCATCGCCCGCATCCCGGCCGACCAGCGCGCGAATGCGATCCTGGGCCTGCGCAAGTCGAACCAGTCGGTGAGCGTGAGCGGCAACCTGCTCAATCCGTCGAACCTGTCGCCGCAGGAAATGCAGGGCCTGAATGCCGTCGTCGCCGCACAGGCCTACTGCATGTAGTCGAGGGCTTCGATCCGGAGCGGCGTCCCTTCCAGGGAGCCGCGTGCACCTGGGATCGATATATTTCCCCTGCGGGTGAATCCGGAACCTGGTGCCGCGTCGGGAGGAGATGATGGTCTCCTGGCGAGGCGTTTGGCACCCCGGCAATCAAGCCGCCAAACGAAAACGGCGGACCCGAGGGTCCGCCGTTCGTCTCTCGAACCGATGCATCGGCATCGGTCCCGTCGATTGGTCGGAGCGAGAGGATTCGAACCTCCGGCCCCTAGCTCCCGAAGCTAGTGCTCTACCAGGCTGAGCTACGCTCCGTCAGGTGTACGGACTCCGGCCCGCGACGAGGCCGGGGTTATAGCCGCGACCCCCTTCGGTCGCAAGGGCCGCGCCTGCCCGCTATAGTCGCTCCGTCCGGTCGACTGGAATCCGGCTCGCGGGGTGCAAATGGCTAAGGAAAAACGGCTGAAAATCGCGCTGATCGGCTACGGGGCGATCAGCCAGATGCTGTTCGAGGTGTTCCGCGAAAAGAAGCCGCCCATCGACATCGTGGGTGTTTTGGTGCGGAAAGGCCGCGTCGCGGAGACGCAGAAGAAGGTCGGCAAGAAGGTTGCCGTGGTCGACACGCTCAAGGCGCTGCTGAAGCTCGAGCCCGACGTCGTGGTCGAGGCGGCCAGCCAGCAGGCGGTGCGCGAGTGGGGCGAGACCATCCTGAAGAAGGGCTTCGACTTCATGGTGATCGCCACCGGCGCCTACGGCGATCGGGCGCTGTGGAAGAAGCATCTCAAGGCGGCGGAAAAGGGCGGCGCTCGCCTGCGTCTGCCCTCGGGCGCCATCGCCGGCCTGGACGGGCTGCTGGCCATGCGGCTGGGCAAGCTGGAGAAGGTGAAATACATCTCGATCAAGCCGCCGCATGCCTGGACCGGGACGCCCGCCGAGACCGAGTTCGATCTGCCGTCCATCAAGGAGCCGACGGTGATCTTCCGTGGCAAGCCGGCCGATGCGGGCCGGCTTTATCCGAAGAACGCCAACCTGGCAGTGACCGTCGCCCTCTGCGGGGCGGGTCTGGACCATACGGAAATCGAGCTGGTGGCGGATCCCACGCTTCCGCCGGGCACCAACGCCAGCAAGCTGGAGGTCGTGGCCGATTCAGGCGAGCTGAAGCTCGAGCGGCTGGGCCGGGCCATGCCCGACAATCCCAAGACCGGCGTCCTCACGGCACTCACGATGGCGGACGACCTGCTGAAGATCGTCCGCCACAGCGACTGGTAGTCGAGGGTCAGCGGGGGCCCGGCCGGCCCATTCCGTGAGCCATATGGCCGAAGCCCATGCGCGGACGGTCAAGGATGGCTTTCTGGTCGGCCGTCAGGACGCCGACCAGGGCGGTCAGTGACGGCTTGACCGCCTCGATCGTGGCGATCCGGGCCTTCATCAGGTCCTCTTCCATGGTGAGGCGCTCGAGGTAGCCCGGGCGCTCCTTCATCTCGGTCGGCAGCGTCTGGCAGCGTGCCATCGACTTGGCGCTGGCTTCGTCGGCCGCCTTCTCGAAGGCGTTCCAGGCCGTCATCTGCTCGGGCTTCAACTCGAGCCTCGCCTTCACGTAGGCGCGGTCGCCGATACGGCGCGCGACCATGTCGATACAGGCCGCCTTGGGCGAGAAGTTGCGTTCGACGCGGTCGGCGCGCTCGCCGCCCCTCGCGCGTTCGCCGCGCGGTCCGGGCGGCGGGGGCGGGGCCGGTGGCGTCGCCTGGGCGAGTTCGATTCCGTCGTCTTCGGCGAAGAGATCGAAGGCGGAGGCCGGCGTGGTGAAGGCGAAGCCCGCCGCCAGGACGAGGGCGGAGGACAGGAGGAGGGAGCGGATCGACATCAGGAACCTCACCGTTGATCGGGCTGTTCCTGACTTACGGACGGGCCTCGCCGAACGTGCCCGCCCCGAAGGTGAAGTTATGTAAAGTTGGGCCGCTGTTCTTCCAGCCAGACCGCGAAGGCCTCGCGTTCGCCCGCGGTCATGTGCAGGCCTTCCTTGGTCCGGCGCCACAGGATGTCATCGGCGTCGACTGCCCATTCGTCCCGGATCAGATGGCGCACCTCGACCTCGTAGAGCGAGCCGCCGAAGTGGCGGCCGAGATCGGCCACGGTCTTCACGTTCTCCAGCATGTCCTCGAGGCCGGAGCCGTGGCGGCGGGCCAGGATGCGCACCAGGTCCTTCGGCAGGCCGGGCTTGCTGGCGGTGGCGCCGTCCACGAACGTGTCGAAAGCCTGCTCGAAGGTCGGGGCGTCGGCCATTTCGCCGTCGTAGACGGCCCGGCCGTCTGTCCAGGGCCCGCCCATGCGCGGAAAATAGGGCTGCAGGTCCCGCAGCGCATGCTCGGCCAGCCGCCGGTAGGTCGTGATCTTGCCGCCGAATACCGAGAGGATGGGCGCCTTCGACTGCGGCGCGCCATCGACTTCGAGGTGATAGTCCCGCGTAACCTTCGAGGGATTGTCGTCGCCATCGTCGAACAGGGGGCGGACCCCGGAGTAGGTCCAGACCACGTCCTCGGGCCGCACCGGCCGGGCCATGTAGTGGCCGACGATGTCGCAGAGATACGCGATCTCCTCCGGCGAGCACACCGGATGCTCGCCGTCCTCGACCGCGATGTCGGTGGTGCCGATCAGCGAGAAGTCGCGCTCGTAGGGTATGACGAACACGATGCGCTTGTCGCTGTTCTGCAGGATGAAGGCGTGATCGCCGTCGTAGAGGCGCGGAACGATGATGTGGCTGCCCTTCACCAGGCGAACGCGCTTGGGCGTCTTGATCTCGGTTTCCTCGTCGAGGAAGCGTTTCACCCAGGGTCCTGCGGCATTGACCAGGCCGCGCGCCCGCAGGTGGACGGGTGCGCCGGTGGGGCCGACGAGCTCGATGTTCCACAGCCTGCCGTCCGCGCTGCGTCGGGCCGAGACACAGCGATGGCGGGCATAAATCTTCGCGCCCATCTCCCGCGCCGATTTCAGGTTGGAGATCACCAGCCGGGCGTCGTCGACCCAGGCGTCGGAGTAGACGAAACCCTTCCGGAAGCTGGACTTGAGGCCGGCGCCATACTTCGACGTCGGCAGGTCCACCGCGATCGACTTGGGCAGGGTCATGTGCCAGTCGAGATGGTCATACAGCCAGAGGCCGAGCCGCAGCATCCACCGGGGCCGCAGATGGGGTTCGTGGGGCAGCACGAACCGGAGCGGCCACGACAGGTGCGGCGCCTTCGCCAGCAGGACTTCGCGCTCCTGCAAGGCCTCCCGCACCAGGCGGAACTCGTAGGTTTCCAGATAGCGCAGTCCGCCATGGATCAGCTTGGTGGCCTTGGACGACGTCGCGCTGGCGAAATCGTTCATTTCGCAGAGGCCGACTTTAAGGGCCCGTCCGGCCGCGTCGCAGGCGATGCCCGCGCCATTGATGCCACCGCCGACCACGAACAGGTCGAGCGGCTCGCTCTCCATTCCATTCATGGGTTCACATATAGCCCGCTTGACCCGGTTTCGCAGGAACCTCAAATGGCCGCATGTTGCTGAAAATCATATTGTTCGGCGTGGCCGTTTACGGGGCGTACAGGACTTTCCGGCACTGGAAGGGCCTTTTCGACCGTTTCACGGGCAATGCGAATCCGCCGCAACGTCCGCCCACGCCACAACCGCCGCCGGCTCCGCGGCCAGAGCCGGCCCCCGTGGTGGCGTCCCGCAAGCCCGCGGTCATCGAGGATACGGTCCAATGCGCGGGTTGCGGTGCCTACATATCGACCGCTGCCGAAAAATGCGGCCATTGCGGCCGTCCGCGGCCATAAGGCCGCAGCGAATTGCCAGCCTTGACCAGGTAAGGGGGCGAACCTATTTTGCCGCACCGCAAAAACGGCCTTAAGTCACGGAAATAAAAGGCCTTCTGAGCCTCGGGGAATACCGTTGTCGAACCCCTCAGCAGCGCGCGCCAAGCCGACGTGCTTCCAGGAACTGATCCTGACCCTGCAGGACTATTGGGCAGCCCAGGGCTGCCTGATCCTCCAGCCCTTCGACATGGAGATGGGCGCGGGTACCTTCCACACGGCGACGACCTTGCGCGCACTCGGTCCCAAGCCTTGGTACGCAGCCTATGTCCAGCCGTCGCGTCGTCCCGGTGACGGCCGCTACGGCGAAAACCCGATGCGGCTGCAGCACTACTATCAGTTCCAGGCAATCCTGAAGCCGTCGCCGGCCGACATCCTCGAGCGCTATCTCGGCTCGCTTCAGGCGATCGGCATCGACACGACCCTGCACGACATCCGCTTCGTCGAGGATGACTGGGAGAGCCCGACGCTCGGCGCCTGGGGGCTGGGCTGGGAAGTCTGGTGCGACGGCATGGAGATCACACAGTTCACCTACTTCCAGCAGGTGGGCGGCATCGAGGTCGATCTCGTCGCCGGCGAGATCACCTACGGTCTCGAGCGGCTCGCGATGTACCTGTTCGACAAGAAGTCGGTCTACGATCTGCCGTTCAACCGCGCCGATTCCGACGTGCCGCTGACCTACGGCGACGTGTTCCTGCAGAACGAGCGGGAGCAGTCGGCCTACAATTTCGAGCATGCCGACACCGAGATGCTGTTCCGCCACTTCGCCGACGCCGAGAAGGAATGCGGCCGTCTGGTCGAGAAGAAGCTGCCGCTGCCAGCCTACGAGCAGTGCATCAAGGCCAGCCACGCCTTCAACCTGCTGGACGCGCGCGGCGTGATCAGCGTCGCCGAGCGCCAGAGCTACATCCTGCGCGTGCGCGAACTCGCCAAGGCCTGCTGCGAGACGTGGCTGGCGACGCAGAAAGAGGCCGCCTGAGATGGCCGAACTTCTTCTCGAACTGCTCTCCGAAGAGATTCCCGCGCGCATGCAGACGCGGGCGGCCGACGATCTGAAGCGGCTGATCTGCGATGGACTTAAGGGCGCGGGCATCGGTTTCGAGAAGGCGCAGGCCTTCGTGACGCCGCGCCGTCTCGCGCTCGTGATCGACGGCATTCCGGCCGTGCGCGACGACGTCAGCGAGGAAAAGCGCGGACCGCGCGTCGGGGCCCCGGACCAGGCGGTCCAGGGCTTCCTGAAGGGCGCGGGCCTCGCCTCGCTCGACCAGGCCGAGAAGCGCGACACCGGCAAGGGCGAGTTCTGGTTCGCCGTGGTGACGAAGAAGGGCGGCCCGACCGCGGATGCGCTGCCCGCCGTCATCGATGGCGCGCTGAAGGCGCTGCCCTGGCCCAAGTCGATGAAGTGGGGCAGCAGCACCATGCAGTGGGTGCGCCCGCTGCAGTCCATCGTCGCGCTGTTCGACGGCCAGGTGCTGAAGGGCGAGGTTTCTCCGGGCGGCGCAATGGCGCCGATCGCCTTTGGCGACACGACGCGCGGCCATCGCTTCCTCTCGAAGGGCACTTTCGAGGTCGCGAACTTCGCCGACTACGTCGCGAAGCTGCGCGCGGCGCACGTGATCCTCGATGCGGCCGAGCGCAAGGCCATCATACTCGAAGGTGCGCGCAAGCTCTGCGGTGAAGTCCAGGTCACGCTCAACGAGGATGAGGGACTGCTCGAGGAAGTGGCCGGCCTGACCGAATGGCCGGTGCCGATGCTGGGCTCCATCGACGAACAGTTCATGGACGTGCCGCCGGAAGTGCTGATCGTCTCGATGAAGGTGCACCTGCGCTTCTTCACGACGTCGGGCGCCAACGGCAAACTGGCCAACCGCTTCGTCGTGGTGGCGAACAACGTGGCGCGCGATGGCGGCAAGACGATCGTCGCCGGCAACGAGCGCGTGCTGCGCGGCCGTCTGGCGGATGCCAAGTTCTTCTGGGACCAGGACCGTAGGACCACGCTGGAGAGTCGCGTTCCCGGTCTGAAGCAGATCGTGTTCCACGCCAAGCTCGGCACCCAGGCCGAGCGGGTCGAGCGCATCGTCAGGCTGGCCGGCGAGATCGCCAAAGCCACCGGCGCCGATGCCGCTGCGGTCGAGCTTGCCGCGCGTCTCTGCAAGGCCGATCTCGTCACCGGCATGGTGGGCGAGTTTCCCGAGCTGCAGGGCGTGATGGGCCGCTACTACGCGCTGGGCGAGAAACTGCCGGCGCCCGTCGCCGACGCGATCGGCGACCATTATGCGCCGGCCGGTCCGAACGACCGTTGCCCGACGGCACCGGTCGCGATCGCGGTCGCGCTGGCCGACAAGCTCGACGCGCTGACCGCGTTCTGGTCGATCGGCGAGAAACCGACCGGCTCGCGCGATCCCTTCGCGCTGCGCCGCGCGGCGCTGGGCGTGATCCGCATCATCGTCGAAAACAGGCTGCGGCTGCCGTTGCGTCCCTTCCTCGAGGTCGACGACCTGCTGGCCTTCTTCGCCGAGCGTCTGAAGGTGCAGATGCGCGAGAAGGGCGTGCGGCATGACGTGGTCGACGCGGTCGTGTCGCTGGGCGGTGAGGACGATCTCGTCCGCCTGCTGGCCCGCGTCGAAGCGCTTCAGGCCTTTCTCGGGACCGAGGCCGGCAAGAACCTGCTCACGGCCTACGGCCGCGCGGCCAACATCGTCCGCGCCGAGGAGAAGAAGGACAAGGGCCTGGCGGCCACGATCGCCGGCGCGCCCGATGCCGCCCTCCTGGAACAAGCCGAGGAGAAAGCCGTTGCCTCCGCCTTGGATGAGGTCTCGCGCGCGGTGAAGCCGGCGCTGGCCGCCGAGGATTTCGTGGGCGCAATGGCTGCGTTCGCGGGCCTGCGCGGGCCGATCGACGCCTTGTTCGACAAGGTCACGGTCAACGTGACGGACAGGCCTGAAATCCGCCTGAACAGGCTGAAACTGCTCAACCAGATTCGCGCTACCATGGATGCGGTAGCCGACTTCTCAAAGATCGAGGGCTAAGCATGGCCAAGTGGGTCTACAGTTTCGGGGACGGCAAGGCCGAGGGCCGCGCCGACATGCGCAACCTGCTGGGTGGCAAGGGCGCCAACCTGGCGGAGATGTCGAGCCTCGGCCTGCCGGTGCCGCCGGGCTTCACGGTCACCACCGAAGTCTGTACCTACTTCTACGACAACAAGCGGACCTATCCGCCGGAACTCAAGGACGAGGTCGAGAAGGCGCTCGCCGCGGTCGAGAAGATCGTCGGCACGAATTTCGGCGATGCCGCCAATCCGCTGCTGGTCTCGGTCCGCTCGGGCGCCCGCGCCTCTATGCCGGGCATGATGGACACCGTGCTGAACCTCGGCCTCAACGACAAGACGGTGCTGGGTCTCGCGAAATCCTCTGGCGACGAGCGCTTCGCCTGGGACAGCTATCGCCGCTTCATCCAGATGTATTCCAACGTCGTGCTTGATGTGGGCCATCACTATTTCGAGGAAGCGCTCGAGATCAAGAAAGAGGACCTCGGCGTCCAGATGGACACCGACCTCAAGGCGGACGACTGGAGGTCCGTCGTCGCCGACTACAAGAAGCTGGTCGAGAAGCGCACCGGCAAGCCGTTCCCGCAGGAGCCGCGAGAGCAGCTCTGGGGTGCCGTCGGCGCGGTCTTCGAATCGTGGATGAACCAGCGCGCGATCACCTATCGCCGCCTGCATTCTATCCCCGAGAGCTGGGGCACCGCCGTCAACGTGCAGGCCATGGTGTTCGGCAACATGGGCGAGGATTGCGCCACTGGCGTCGCCTTCACGCGCGACCCGTCGACCGGCACAAACCTGTTCTATGGCGAGTATCTCGTGAACGCGCAGGGCGAGGACGTGGTGGCGGGCATCCGCACGCCGCAGCACCTCACCGTGCAGGGCAAGCTCGCGCAGAAGTCCGACGCGCCGGCCATGGAAGAAGTCATGCCGGAAGTGTTCAAGCAGCTGGCCGACGTGCGCCAGCGGCTGGAGAAGCACTACAGCGACATGCAGGACATCGAGTTCACCGTGCAGCGCGGCAAGCTCTACATGCTGCAGACCCGCAACGGTAAGCGCACCGCCAAGGCCGCACTCAAGATCGCGGTAGACATGGTGAACGAGGGGCTGATCGACAAGAAGGAGGCCGTGGCGCGCATCGTGCCGGCCTCGCTCGACCAGCTCCTGCATCCGACGCTCGATCCCAAGGCTCCCCGCAAGGTGATCTCCAAGGGCTTGCCGGCCTCGCCCGGCGCCGCGTCCGGCAAGGTCGTGTTCTCCGCCGACGATGCCGAGAAGCAGGCGCGCGGCGGCGAGAAGGTGATCCTGGTGCGCCGCGAGACCAGCCCCGAGGACATCCACGGCATGCATGCGGCCGAGGGCATCCTGACCTCGACCGGCGGCATGACCAGCCACGCCGCCGTCGTGGCGCGCGGCATGGGCAAGCCGTGCGTCGCGGGCGCCGGCGACGTCCGCATCGACGGCAAGGCCGGCACGCTCAGCGTCCGCGGCACCGTGGTGAAGGCGGGTGACACCATCACCCTCGACGGCTCGACCGGCGAAATCATGCTGGGCGTCGTGCCGACCGTGCAGCCCGAACTCAGCGGCGACTTCGCGCAGCTGATGGCGTGGGCCGACGAGTTCCGCAAGCTCGGCATCCGCACCAATGCCGAGACGCCGACCGACGCCGCGCAGGCACGCAAGTTCGGCGCCGAGGGCATCGGCCTCTGCCGCACCGAGCACATGTTCTTCGAAGGCGACCGCATCGTCGCCGTCCGCCAGATGATCCTGGCAGACGACGAGAAGAGCCGCCGCACGGCGCTGGCCAAGATCCAGCCGATGCAGCGCCAGGATTTCGTCGAGCTGTTCGAGATCATGGCCGGCCTGCCGGTCACGATCCGACTGCTCGATCCGCCGCTGCACGAGTTCCTGCCCAAGACCCAGACCGAGATGGAAGTCGTCGCCAGGGATCTTGGCGTCGACCTGAAGGAAATCGAGGAGCGTGCCAACAAGCTCCACGAATTCAATCCGATGCTCGGCCATCGCGGTGTGCGCCTCGGCATCTCCTTCCCCGAGATCTACGAGATGCAGGCCCGCGCCATCTTCGAGGCCGTCGCCGACGTCCAGAAGAAGGCCGGCAAGACGGTCATTCCGGAAATCATGATTCCGCTGGTGGCGACGAAGAAAGAACTCGACCTGATGAAGGCCGTGATCGACCAGGTCGCCGAGGAAGTGAGCAGCTCGTCCGGTGAGAAGCTCGAATACCTGGTGGGCACGATGATCGAGCTGCCGCGCGCGGCGCTGCGTGCCGGCGACATCGCGGAAAGCGCGGAGTTCTTCTCCTTCGGCACCAACGACCTGACGCAGACCACGTTCGGCCTCAGCCGTGACGACTCGGCCTCCTTCCTGGAGAAGTACCAGCAGCGCGGCATCTTCGAGCACGACCCGTTCGCCTCGCTCGACACCGAGGGCGTGGGAGAACTGATCGAGCTCGCCACGGAGCGCGGCCGCAAGGTGCGCAACAGCCTCAAGCTCGGCATCTGCGGCGAGCATGGCGGCGATCCGGCCTCGGTGTTCTTCTGCCACAAGGCCGGCCTCGACTACGTCTCCTGCTCGCCCTACCGCGTGCCGATCGCGCGGCTGGCGGCGGCGCAGGCGGCGCTGGGCGGCCCGCTCAAGACCGAATGACGCTGGCGGCGCTCCGCAGGGACGGCAAGCGGGCGCTGGCCGCGGCGCTTGCCGGCCTGGAGCGCGATCCCGAAAGCGAGGCTTCGCAGGCACTGCTCGACGCGGCGTGGCGCGAGCCGCGCGCCCATGTCGTGGGCGTCACGGGCCCGCCGGGCGTGGGCAAATCCTCCCTCTGCGCCGCGCTCGTCTCGGCCTGGCGGCGGGCGGGAAGAACCGTCGGCGTGATTGCCGTCGATCCCTCGTCGCGGACCAGCGGCGGCGCGCTGCTCGGCGACCGGGTGCGCATCGTCCATGACGGCTCCGACCCCGGCAGCTTCGTGCGCTCGATGGCGGCGCGCGACCGTCTGGGCGGACTCGCCGACCAGACTTTGGCGGCCATGGTCCTGATGAGGGCACTGTTCGACCGCGTGCTGATCGAGACGGTGGGAGTCGGCCAGTCCGAGACCGACGTCGCCGGGGTCGCCGACACGGTCGTCTTCTGTGTCCAGCCCGGTTCCGGAGATTCCCTTCAGTTCATGAAGGCGGGAATCGTCGAGATCCCGCATCTGGTGATCGTCACCAAGGCCGATATGGGCGCCGCGGCCGAGCGCGCGCGGGCCGATGTCGTGGGTGCGTTGTCGCTCTCGACGGCGGGCGATGCCGGTGACTGGCCGGTCCGGACGCTGGCCGTGTCGTCGCGGAGCGGGGCGGGCATGGACGCCCTGGTGGCGGCGCTGGAAGCGCACCGGGAGCATCTGGCGGCCGACGGCCGGCTGGCGGTGGCACGCCACCGCCAGAGCCAGGGCTGGATCGGTGAATCGCTGCGCGATCGTTTCGGCCGCGACGGCCTTGCCCGGCTGGGACAGATGGGCCTGGATCTGGCCCTCGCGCCGGGAGCCCAACCCTTTCAGAGGCTGCGAGAACTGGGCCGGGCACTGGAGAGATCGTGATGAGCCATCCGACCGACGAAAGCTGCATCTTCTGCAAGATCGTGGCGGGGCAGCTCCCGTGCTTCAAGCTTTTGGAGGACGAGACGACCATCGCCTTCATGGACATCAATCCGGTCAATCCAGGCCATGCGCTGGCCGTCGCAAAGGGGCATTGGCCGACGGTCGACGTCATCCCGCCCGACGTGCTCGCCGATGTCGCGAGAACCGCGCAACGCGTGGCCAAGGCGGCGATCGCGACGTTGAAGCCGACCGGCGTGAACTTGCTGCAGGCCAATGGCGCGGGAGCGGGGCAGAGCGTGCCCCATCTGCATGTCCACATCCTGCCGCGCCGGCCGGACGACGGCGCGACGCTGAACTGGACTTACAGGCCCGGCGACAGGGCAGAGATCGAGGAGATCAGCCGGAGGCTGAAAGCCGCCCTCGAGTAGCAGAAGCCCGGTGCTTCAGGCGGCGACGATCGAGCTGTTGTTGCCGCTTCGGCTGCGCGGGGTGGTCGAGAACCACTCCCGCTCGTCCTGGCGGAACTGCTCGCGCACATAGTCGATCACGGTGCGGATGCGGGCGCCCTTGTTGGTCTCCTCGTGGCTGACCAGCCAGATGTCGCGGACGATCTTGAGGTCGATCGGCGCGGCGACCAGATTAGACGACTTGGCGATGTAGTCGGGAAACACCGAGATTCCGTAGCCGGTCTGCACGGCCTCCATGGCGGCGTAGGAGGAATTTGTGCGCAGCACCACGGACGTGCTCCGCTCGACCACCTCGCTCCACGGCTTCATGGCCGGGAGGCTGTGGAGGGTGGTGTGATCGACGACGTGATGCTCGCGCATGTCGTCGAGCTTCTGCGGCAGCCCGTAGTGCTCGATGTAGGACGGGGCGGCGAAGATGGACATGTTCACCTGGCCGACGCGCGCCGCCACGAGCTGGTTCGACGTGGGCCGGAAGAAGCGGATGGCGAGGTCGGCCTGGCGGGTGGCGAGGTCGAGGACCTGATCGCCGGCGATCACCTGGACGATGATGTCGGGGTGGGTGCGGCGCAGCACGCCGAGCCGGGGCACCAGCCAGTGGGCGGCAATGCCTTCGGTGGCGGCGATGCGGACGATGCCTGCCATCTCGCGGTCAAGGCCGGCCAGATGACGCTCGATCGCCGTGGCATTGGACATCATCGATTCCGCCTGCACCAGCACGCCGCGGGCAGCCGGGGTCACTTCCATGCCGTGGCGGTGGCGGTCGAACAGCTTCGCGCCCAGGCGCCGCTCGAGCGCCTGGATCCGGCGTCCGACCGTCGTCTGCTTGGTGTTCAACTGGGTGGCGGCGGCGCTGAAGCTTCCGGTCTTTGCAACCGCGAGGAAAAAACGCACGTCGTCCCAATCGCCAAGGATGTTGGGAATCTTGGTCTTGCGCGGAGGAGTAGTGACCATGGTAACAATCGAAACAATATGGTTGCAGCCCCCGCGCTTACCTGACGGGAGCCTCATGGTTTACCTTACATGATTATCCACGGAATGTCGTTTTCTGTCTCATAACTTGGCAGATTAGGCGGTTTTCGCGGCCATTCGGGCTCGGCGACAACCCCGGCTCAACTCATTTGTTAGTCAATCTGCCGGTTGTATGTATCCGGATTGACGCTCGCAACGAGACCAGGAGACGCCCGTGGCCGCCATCGGCTCAGACGGAAAAGCCACGCCGGCAGCGGTTCGCGCCGGCAAAATCAGCCGTTATCTGCGCAGTCCATCGACGCGCATGGCCGCCTTCGGCGGACTTTTAACATACTTGAGCTATGCGTACGCGCACGGCAGTTGGGCTAACCCGACGCTGATCGGCGTGTCAATGTTCGTTGGGGTATTCCTCCCGAGCTACGCCAAGCTCAGTAACAAGGCCGAACTGTGGGCAAACAACCAGTTTGGCTTCGTCACGGGTGGCCGGTTCGGCCGGTTCATCCCGCAATTGGCGTTCAACCTGGTGATGTTCTGGCTGATGTTATGGGGGGGTGCGCTCAACCAAGCAGGGATTGCGTCCGTGGGCGGCGTTGCCGGCGCCGCGCTGGTCACGACATTGGCGTCCCAGGGCACGCAGTATCTCGGCGGCTACCTCGTGGCGCGCGGGGTGGGCGATGCGAACCGCAACACGCTGGTCGGTATCCTGGTCAACGTCACCCTGGCGGCCTTGGGCACTGCCGGCGTCCCGGGCGCCCGGGAAGCCTTCCTGCTGCTGGGCTTCGGCCTCGGCGGGACGCTCTTCATGGTGGGCCTGCTGTCGGACCTGCGGTCGGTCATGGCGCCCAAGGGCGGGATCGGCCTGTTCTTCGGCACCTACAACCCGTTTCACAACAGCCACATCTCGCTGCTGCAGTCTGCCATCGACCAGCGCCGTCTCGACAAGGTCATCATCCATCCGGTGCTGATTCCCAAGCTGCACGTCGACGCCTTCCGCAAGGGGGAGATCCGCGTCGGCCAGTTGAAGGACGGCTTCCAGATCTACGAGAAGACCGACAAGGCCGATTCCAACGTCGACTACTTCCCGACCGGAAACGTCTTCCTGCCGCCGGAAACGCGCGTTGCGCTGATCGAGCTGTCGCTGGCCGAGGCCGGCATGGCGGACAAGGTCGAGGTCGCGGTCTACTCCGACATTTACTACGCCCGGGGATTCCAGGGCGTGATCGCCGAGATCAAGCGACGCCATCCCGGTGTCCGCCTTCACATCATCCATGGCACGGACTTCGGCGGCATGCTGGTGCGCCAGATCGCCGACGAATGCGGCTGGATCTACCCCTGGTGCATCCTGCGCCGCGACAAGGTCTCAGCCACGGCGATCCGTCGTGGCGCGAAGGGCATGACGCCGCCCGTCGTCACCGATGTGCTTGCGCAGATTTCACAAAATCTTCCGACGGTAACGGCCGGTGGCCGGCGCTTCCGGAATGACAATGGCGTACTGACCAAGGGGAATTGAAATGACCGACCAACCGACCGCCAACCAGAGCAACCGGCCCGAGATCACCATCAAGCTCGCATCGACTTCGGACGAGATGATGCAGTGCTTCATGCTGCGCGCCGCCGTCTTCATGGGGGAACAGCAGTGCCCCTACTGGGAGGAGTATGACGGCAACGACTACACCGCCAGCCACCTGATCCTGTACGTGGACGGCGAGCCGGCGGCCTCGATCCGCGTGCGCTGGTTCGCGGGCTTTGCCAAGCTCGAGCGGGCCATCATCCTGAAGCGCTACCGCTCGTACGGCTTGTTCCTGCCGTTCGTGCACTGGGCCAAGGAATTCTGCCGCAAGAAGGGCTACCCCAAGGCCTATCTGCACGGCCAGAAGCGCCTGTGGCCGATCTTCGAGAAGGACGGCTTCCGCAAGGTCGACGACAAGGTGTTCCATTTCTCCGACCACGAGTACGGCGCCTTCGCCTGCGATCTAGAGGTCGGCGACAATGCCCCGACGGTGACGACCGATCCGATGGTGCTGAACCGCCCCGAGGACAAGCTCGACATGCCGGGGATCCTGGAAGAGTCCATGGAGCGGGGAGCGTCCAATCCGCATGCGGAATGGACCGAGCGGCGCGCGGGCTGAGGGAGTGACGCACATGAACACCACCAAGTCGATCGGCGGCCAGGCCGTCACCATCAAGCTCGCCATGAAGATGGAAGACTCCCTCCAGGCCTTCGCGGTCCGCGCCGCCTGCTTCATCGGCGAGCAGGACATCCCGTACTCCGAGGAGTTCGACGGACACGATTTCGGCGCGACCCACATCATCGCCTATCTCGGCGAGGAGCCGGTGGGCGCGGTACGCCTGCGCTGGTTTCAGTCCTTCGCGATGCCGGAGCGACTGGCGGTCATGCAGCGCTTCCGCGGCAACGATATCGGCGAGCTCCTCATCGAGCGTTGCCGCCAGCTCGCCGAGAGCCGAGGCGCGCGGATGCTCTACACGCAGGCCCTGCCGCGGGACATCAAGTACCTCGAAAAGCATGGCTGGCGGCGTCTGGAGGCTGGTGACACCGGCAAGGGCCCGAAGCGGCTCGTCGCGATGACGAGGCCGGTCGATCCCAACAAGCCGCTCGCGGATGCCGATGCTCCCCAATCCGTGACGGTGCGCAACGAGCCCCAACTCGACCCGACCGGGTTGCCGCTCGGCAGCAGCCGCGGCTGACGCCGACCCGGGAAGACTGGCGCCGGATTACCCTCGCTTGGCATCGCTTTTGCGGTAGGCTGCGGTAACCGGCGACAGCCGGACCAGGGGAAGCGTGCAGGCGTAAAGCGTCAGGCGGGTAAAAGATGGCGGACGTCTTCGAGATCATCGTCGAACCGAACACCAGGCGGCGCCGCGGACGTGCCCCGCTTTCGGAAAAGAAGCGCGCGGCGGCCTTGTTCCGGGTGTGGCATGCCGTACGTGAGATGATCGACGAGGCCCAGAGCCTTGGCGACAGCGAACTCGTGCACTTCCTGGCCGTGTCGCAGCTGCTGGTCGAGGAGCGGGTCACGATGCTGGCCAGCGGCGTGCCGGCCTTCGCAACGACGGATACGTCGCTCCCGAACTGAGTGCCGCGTCGCCTACTTGTGGCGGGGGTCCAGCGCATCGCGCAGGCCGTCGCCCAGCAGGTTGAACGACAGCACCGCGAAGAAGATCGCGAAGCCCGGCCAGAAGGCCATCCACGGCGCCTGGGCGATGAAGCGCTGCGCGGAGTTCAGCATGCTGCCCCAGGAGGGCGCCGGCGGCTGCTGCCCAAGGCCGAGGAAGGACAGCGCCGCCTCGGCAATGATGGCGCCTGCAATGGCGAGAGATGCCTGGACCAGCAGCGGCGGCACGATATTGGGCAGGACGTGGCGCAGCGCGATTCGCCAGTGCGGGTTGCCCACGGCACGCGCGGCCTCGACATAATCCTCGACCTTGGCGGCGAGGGTCTGGCCGCGAGTCAGGCGAATGAAGACCGGCGTGGCCGTGACGCCGATCGCGATCATGGCATTGGTCAGGCTGGGCCCCAGGAAGGCGGCCAGGGCGATCGCCAGGATCAGGAACGGAATGGCCAGCATCGCATCGACGATGCGCGACAGGACGGCGTCGATCCAGCCGCCGGCATAGCCCGCCAGCAGACCAAGCGGCACGCCGATGCCGAGCGCGATGCCGACCGACACGAGGCCGGCGCTGAGCGAGGCGCGGGCGCCCCAGATGATGCGGGCCAGCACGTCGCGGCCGACCTCGTCGGTGCCGAGCCAGTGTGCCCAGGAGGGCGGCTTGCGCACCTGGGTGAAGCTGGTGGCGACGGGATCGTAGGGCGAGATCAGCGGCGCCAGGATCGCGACCAGGACGAACAGCACCACGACGACGAGGCCGAACATGGCGCCCTTGCGCCGTTTCAGCCGGCGCCAGGCGCGGGCCCACGGATTCTCCTCGCGGGCGTCGGTGGCGGCAGCGGCGGGGGTGACGGCGGCAACGGTCATGTCCGTCAGCCTCTCAGCCGAGGATTGACGAGCACGTAAGCCACGTCGGCCAGCAGGTTCAACACGATGTAGGTCGTGGCCGTGACCAGGACGACTCCCTGTACGACCGCATAGTCGCGGTTGAATACCGAATCGACGATCAGCTTGCCGAAGCCCGGGATGGTGAAGATCTGTTCGGTCAGCACCGCGCCCGAGAGCAGCGTGCCGAACTCGAGGGCGCCCAGCGTGATGACCGGCGTCATGGCGTTGCGCAGCGCATGCTTCAGCACGACGCGCTTTTCATAAAGGCCCTTGGCGCGGGCGGTCCGTACGTAGTCCGCCCCCATCGCCTGCAGCATGGCGCTGCGCGTGTGGCGCATCAGGACGGCGGCGATGGCGTTGCCGAGCACGAAGGCAGGCATCACGGTAGTTGCAAGGCTGGCGCGCCAATCCTCGCCCAACCGGACGTAGCCCGAGGCCGGCAGCCAGCCCAAGGTCACCGAGAAGAGGAAGATCATCAGGATGCCCAGCCAGAAGTTGGGCGTACTGAGCCCCCAGAGGGCGAAGATGTTGGCGCCATAATCCCAGGCGGTATCCTTCTTCACCGCCGAGATGATGCCGGCCGGGATGCCGATGCCCAGCGCCACGATCAGTGCCATGGCGGCAAGCTGCAGGGTCACCGGCAGCTTCTCCGCGACCAGCGACGATACCGACGTCTTGAGGCGCATCGACTCGCCCAGGTTTCCGGAGAGCACGCCCTTGATCCAGTAGAAGTACTGGACCGGGATCGGCTCGTTCAGGCGGTACTGCTCGCGGATCTCCTCGAGCACCTTCGGGTCGCGCTCCTCTCCCGCCATGATCAGCGCCGGATCGCCCGGCAGGAGCTGCTGCAGGCCGAAGATCAGCATCGACACCAGGATAAGCGTCGGGATGATCTGCAGCAGTCGCTGGGAGAGGAAGGTCAGCAAGGCGCGGTCTTACTTCAGCTTGACGCCGACGACGCGGATCAGCCCATCCGGCATCTGCTTGTAGCCGTCCACCTTGTCGGAAAGCGCGACCAGGACGCGGCGATGGTAGAGGTACTTGATCGAGCCCTCCGGCAGGTACTTGGCGGTGATCTTCTCGTAGATCTTCTTGCGCTCGGCTGGATCGCTCTTGATGCGGGCCTCGTTGTGCCAGGCATCGACTTCCTTGTCGCAGTACCCGGAATTGTTCTGCGGCTGGCCGCAGACCTGGAAGATGTAGGAGTTGCCGTCGGGATCGCTGCGGCCCGACCAGCCGATGAGGTAGAGCTGGTATTCGCCACTTTCCGACTGCTTCAGCGAGGTCGCGAACTCCGTCACGCGGATCTTGAGGTCGAAACCGGTCTCCGCGACCATCGACTGCAGCACCTCGGCGACCTGCCGGGTCTCAGGGTTGTTCGGCACCATGAAGTCGAGCGACATGCGGCCGGTGACGCCCGCTTCCTTGAGCAGGGCCTTCGCCTTGGCGACATCCCGCTTCGGCACGGGGAAAGCCTGCTGATAGTAGGGATTCGTCGGGTTGATCCACTGGTTGCCGACGACGAACTCGCCGTTGAAGACGACCTGGTTCAGGGCCTCGCGGTCGATCGACAGTTCGAAGGCCTGGCGGACGCGGGCGTTCTTGGCCAGCGGCGTGTCGGCCTTAGGTCCGTTGGACAGGTTGATGGTGAGGCCCTGGTAGCCGAGCTCCACCGCCGTCACGAGCTTGAGTTTCGGGTTGTCGCGCACCGTCTTGATGTCGGTCGCCAGCACGCGCTCGATCATGTCGAGGCTGCCCGAGCGAAGGTTGGCCAGGCGCACCGTCGAGTCGGTGATCGGCAGGTAGGTGATCTTGTCGATGAACACTTGGTCCTTGTTCCAGTAGTCGGCGAACTTCTCGACGACGATACGGTCCTGCTGCACACGCTCGACGAACTTGTAAGGCCCGGCGCAGACGGGCTTCAGGCCGAACTTGTCGCCCGCGGCCTCGGCGGCCTTGGGCGAGACCATCATGCCGGCGCGGTCGGTGAGCTGCGCGAGCAGGGGCGAGAAGGGCTCCTTCAGGTTGAGCCTGATTGTCGTGGGGTCGACGACGTCGATCGAATTGACCGAAGCGAGCTCGGGCCTGCGGAACGAGCCCTTCATGTTGAGGTGGCGTTCCAGGCTGTACTTCGCCGCGGCGGCGTCGAACGCCTCGCCGTCGTGGAACTTCACGCCCGGCCGCAGCTTGATGGTGACGGTCTTGCCATCGGCCGAGGTCTCGTGCGCGGTGGCGAGTTGCGGCACGACGTTGAGCTTCTCGTCGATGTCGAACAGCTTGTCGCAAATGGACGAGAAGACGATGCGGCCGACATAGGTGCGTGCCAGCGTCGGGTCGAGGACGTCGGGATCCTCTGCAAGCCCGACCCGCAGATTGCTCTGGGCTGCGGCGCTTCCGAGCGCGAGGCCCATGAACGCGGCGGCGAGCGCCATCCGGTGGAACGTCTTCTTCATGTTGCCTCCGTTTGAGAAGTGACGAACGCCGCCTGAAGGCGGGCCAGTCGCAGGCGGTCTTGGTCTTGGCCGGTGCCCTCGGCGAGCAGGGGCGCAGGCGGGAATTCGGGCCACCACGGGCAGGCCGTCGAGTGGCCCGCGCCGTCGTCGACCAGTACCGGCACGTCGATCCGGCAGGACTCCCGCGCATAGCGGCAGCGCGTGTGGAAGCGGCAGCCCGGCGGCGGGTTCATCGCGCTCGGGATGTCGCCTTCCAGCAGCGCACGTTCGCGGACCACCGTCGGGTCCGGCAAGGGCACGGCGGATAGAAGCGCGCGCGTATAGGGATGACGCGGATTGCGGAACAGCTCGTCGGTCGTCGCGGTCTCCACGATCTTGCCGAGGTACATTACGGCGATGCGATCGGCGATGTGCTTCACGACCGCGAGATCGTGGCTGATGAAAACATAGGCGAGACCGAAGCGCGCCTGCAGCGAGCGCATCAGGTTGATGACCTGCGCCTGGATCGAGACGTCGAGCGCCGATACCGGCTCGTCGGCGACGATGAGCTGCGGCTCGACCGCGAGGGCGCGCGCGATGGCTAGGCGCTGGCGCTGGCCGCCGGAGAACTCGTGGGGATAGCGGCGCGCATGCTCGGGCCGGAGGCCCACCAGTTCGAGCAGTTCGCCCACGCGCGCGCGGCGGGCGGCATCCGACGCGGCGAGTCCGTGCAGCATCAGCGGCTCGCTCAACATGGCGCCCACGGTCATGCGCGGATTGAGCGACGCGTAAGGGTCCTGGAAGATCACCTGCATGCGCCGGCGCTGCGCGCGCATCTGAGAGTCGGAGAGGGCGAGCAGGTCCTGGCCCTCGAAGCGCACGCTGCCGTCGGTCGGTTCGAGCAGGCGCAGCACCAGCCGCCCGACCGTCGACTTGCCGCAGCCCGACTCGCCCACGATGGCCAGCGTCTCGCCGGCATCGAGATGGAAATCGACGCCATCGACGGCGCGCACATGGCCCGACAGCCGGCCGAAGGCGCCCTGCTTGACCGGGAAGTGCTTGGCGAGGCCCTGCACCTCGAGCAGCGGTCCGCTCATACGGCGACCTGCGAAAGCGGCGCGCGCCGGCAACGCGAGAGATGGCCCGGCGCAACCTCGACCAGCGGCGGCGGGGCAGCAAGGCACTCGGGCTCGACGAAGGGGCAGCGCGCGGCGAAGCGGCAGCCGGCGGGCGGTCGCGTCATGTCGGGCACGCGGCCCTCGATCGAGGGCAGTCGCTCGCGCTTCTCGTCGAGGCGCGGGATCGAGCCCAGCAGGCCGACCGTATAGGGATGCTCGGGACGGGCGAAGAGATCGCGGACGGCGGCGCGCTCGACGATCTGGCCGGCGTACATCACGGCCACATCGTCGGCCATTTCCGCCACCACGCCGAGATCGTGGGTGATCAGGATGATGGCGGTGCCGGTATCGCGACGCAGGCCACGCATCAGGTCGAGGATCTGCGCCTGGATGGTGACGTCGAGCGCCGTCGTGGGCTCGTCGGCGATCAGCAGCTGCGGGCCGCAGGCCAGCGCCATGGCGATCATGGCTCGCTGGCGCATGCCGCCCGATAGCTTGTGCGGATAATCGTCGACGCGTTTCTCGGGCGCGGAGATGCGCACCAGCTTCAGCACCTCGATGGCGCGTGCCCGGGCCGCCGCCTTGTCGAGGCCCTGATGCCGCTGGATCGCTTCGATGATCTGGTCGCCGATCGTGTAGGCCGGGTTGAGCGACGTCATCGGCTCCTGGAAGATCATCGCCAGCCGGGCGCCGCGCAGGTCGCGGATCGCATGCGCGTCGAGCGAGAGCAGGTTGCGTCCCTCGAAGACGACCTGGCCACCGACCTTCGAGTTCTCCGGCGGCAGCAGGCCCATGATGGCAAGCGACGTGACGCTCTTGCCACATCCGGACTCGCCGACCAGGCCGAGCGTCCGACCGCGTCCCAGCGCCAGGTCGAGCCCGTCGACCGCATGGACGACACCGTCGTCCGTCGCAAAGTCGACCGTCAGCCCGCGGAGTTCGAGCAGCGCTTCGCTCATCGGCGATCAGCAGCCCTTCATCAACGACCCGCCGCGTAGCCTTGCATGCCGCGTGGATTGGCGGCGGCCTTGCGCCACGGATCGTCGCGCGTCGCGGCCGTGAGACGGCCTTCCGACCATTCGTCGTTCACCTCGACCTCATGGCCGCGCTTCTTGAGCTCGGCGACTGTGTCCTTGGGGATGCGGCCCTCCAGCACCAGCACGCCCGGTCGCGCGGTGCGCGGCCAGAAGGAGGAGGGGAAGTGCTCGCTGTGCCACGCCGGCGCGTCGATCGCCTCCTGCAGGTTCATGTCGCAATGGACGTGGCGGAGGAAGTGCTGGGTGATCCACTGGTCCTGCTGGTCGCCGCCCGGCGATCCCCAGACCATGTACGGCTTGCCGTCGCGATGGGCCAGGGTCGGTGTGAGAGTGCTGCGCGGCCGCTTGCCCGGCGCCAGCGATCCCGGCAGGCCTTCTTCCAGCCAGAACATCTGCCCGCGTGTGCCCAGCGGGAAACCGAGTTCGGGGATGACCGGCGAGCTCTGCAGCCAACCGCCAGAGGGCGTGGCCGAGATCATGTTGCCTTCCTTGTCGATGATGTCGAAATGGACCGTATCGCCGTTGGTCTGGCCGACGCGGCCGACCGTGGGTTCGCCGGCGCCGCTCGACGCCACGCCCAGCCGCACGCCGTCGGCGCGGCGCAGTTTCACGACGCCGCCGAAGCCGTCGACCTTGCCCGGCCGCTGCTCCATCGAAGCATAGGCCGGATCGACCAACTCGCGGCGCTCGGCGTTGTAGGCGTCCGAGAGCAGCGTCTCCATCGGCACATCGACGAAAGCCGGATCGCCGTAGAAGGCCTCGCGATCGGCATAAGCCAGCTTCAGGCATTCTACCTGAAGGTGGATGAAGTCGGGGCTGGTTGGATCCATGCCGTCGAGGTCGAAGCCCTTGAGCAGGGCGAGTTGCTGCAGGACCACCGGGCCCTGCGTCCAGGTGTGCGCCTTGCAAACCGTGTACCGGCCGTAGTCGTAGGACAGCGGCGCCTCGACCGTGGCCTGCCATTTCGCCATGTCCTGGCCGGTCAGCACGCCCCGGTTGGGCTTGCCCGAAACGTCCATGACGTCCTGCGTGCGGCAGAATTCGTCGATCGCCTCGGCGACGAAGCCCTGGCTCCAGGCCCGGCGCGCACGCTCGATCTCGGCCTCGCGGCCGCCGCCGCCGGCCTCGGCTTCCTTCAGGATTCGGGCATAGGTGTTGCCCAGGGTGACGTTGCGGAACAGCGACATGGGCTTGGGCACGTCGCCGCCCGGCAGGAACACCGCGGCCGAGGTCTTCCAGTGATTGCGGAACTGCTCGGCGACGGTGGCGATGGTGGCCGTCGCGCGCTCGACGATGGCGTGACCGTTCAGCCAGTAGCCGATAGCCGGCGACAGCACGTCCGCGAGGCGCATCGTGCCGTAGTCGCGCAGAACCAGCATGTAGGCATCGAATGTGCCGGGAATGCAGGCGGGCAGTAGACCCGTGCCGGGGATGAGATCGAGGCCGAGACCCTTGTAGTGGGCGATCGTGGCGCCGGCTGGCATCGGTCCCTGGCCGCACACGACCTCCGTCTTGCCGCGGCGCACATCGTGCAGGATCAGCGGCGCGTCGCCGCCGGGGCCGCAGAGATGCGGTTCGACCACCTGCAGCGTGAAGGCCGTGGCGACGGCCGCGTCGAATGCATTGCCGCCCCGCTCGAGGATACCCATGCCGACCGCGGTGGCGATCCAGTGAGTGGACGTGACGACGCCGAACGTGCCGACGATTTCGGGCCGCGTGGTGAAGGTATTGGGATTGATGAGTTTCACGGACCTCTCCTCGCGCGAACGGCGCGGGAAAGACCTTAGAGCCCGTCGCTCCTAGCCGCCAGAGGGCGCGGGATCGGGCAGCCGCATCCAGTCGGGAACTTCCGGCACGATGCGCGCTTCGCCGGCCAGCAAAGTGCCGCCACTCCGGGCGGCGTCGAGGCGTAACATCGCGAGCGCGCGGTCGCCCGTGCCAGACCGAAGCTCGCCGACGTCCTCGCCATCGCGCTGCACCACGGTTCCCGACTCCGGCAGCGCGCCTTCGACCTTTACCGGAAACAGCCGCTTCCTGATCAGGGCGCGGTACTTGGTGCGGGCCGTCAGCTCCTGGCCCATGTAGCAGCCTTTCTTCCAGTCGACGCCGTTCAGCTCGTCGAAGCCATTCTCGAGCAGCAGGGCCTTCTCGACCGGAAGGTCGCGGCTGCCGTCGGGAATGCCGAGCCGCAGGCGGAGGGCGTCGTAGGCGGCAAGGGGGGCCTCGCTGAAGCCGCGAGCGGAGAGCAGCTGCGCTGCCTGTCCGGCAGGCGCGGCGACACGGACTCCCAGAGCCGCGAGGCGGGGATCGGCGAACGACACCGCGCCGTCGATGCCAAGCGCCTTCGATGCCTCGTCACCAAAGGCGGCGGCGATTTCGAGCGTGGCGCCGAGGTCCTCGACGGTGACCTTGGAGCGCAGCGTGTACATCTTGAGCTTCTTCGCAAGGGCCGGCGCCCGCTCGCGCTCGGTTTCCAGGTAAAAAGTGTCCTGGCCCGCGTCGGCAACGAACATGTCATTGAGAAAACGCCCCTGCGGCGTCAGCAGCGCGGCCCAGATGGCGTGCTCCGGAGCCACTTTCCGCGTGTCGTTCGAAATCAGGCCCTGCAGGAACTCGACGCGGTCGGCACCTGCGACGGAGATGACGCTGCGGTGGGGAAGAAGACTGAACTTGGAGGGCATGCCGCAGAGTTGGGGGCGCCCAAGGCGCTTGGCAAGCGCCTCATATCCATTGAAAAGGTATGGCTAATCCAGAGCCGGTCCCATCAGTCGAGGATGCCGCGCTGCCGCAAGGCCTGCAGCACGAGGTCGACTTCCTGCTCGACGGACATTTCCGCCGTCCGGAGATGGATGTCGGGGTTGCCGGGCGGCTCGTAGGCTGAATCCAAACCGGTGAAGTTCGCGATCTTGCCGTCACGCGCCTTGCGGTAGAGACCCTTGGGGTCGCGGCGTTCGCACTCGGCCAGGGAGGTGTCGACGAAGATTTCCAGGAATTCGTCCGCGCCCAGCCGTTCGCGCGCGAGCTGCCGCTCGGCCCGAAAGGGCGAGATGAACGATACCAGCACGATGAGGCCGGCGTCGGCCAGGAGGCGGGCAACCTCGATGACGCGCCGGATGTTCTCGACCCGGTCGGTGTCCGTGAAGCCGAGGTCGCGATTGAGGCCGTGGCGGATGTTGTCGCCGTCGAGAATGTAGGTATGGCGCCCCTGGGCCAGCAGCCGACGGTCGATCGCATCGGCGACCGTCGATTTGCCCGAGCCGGAGAGGCCGGTGAACCAGAGCACGGCCGGCTTGTGGCCTTTGATCGCCGAGCGCGCGGAGCGGTCGGTGCTGAAGCTCTGCCAGGTCAGGTTGGCGGCGCGGCGCAGCGGGAAGCGGATCATGCCCGCGCCGACGGTACCGTTGGTGACCCGGTCGATCAGGATGAAGTTGCCGGTGTTCCGGTTGTCGGCATAGGCATCGAAGGCGGCCTGCCTGTCGAGGGCGAGGTTGGCGAAGCCGATCTGGTTGACGTCGAGCTGCTTTGCAGCGCGGCCGGCACCGGTGTTCATGTCGAGCCGGTGCTTCAGTTCGGTCACCGTTGCCGTGTAGGTGGCCGTTCCGAGGCGCATGACATAGGGCCGCCCCGGCAGCATCGGCGCCTCGTCCAGCCATACGAGATCGGCGGCGAATTGATCGGCGATATGAGGCGGCTGCTCGCTCCCGGCGAGGAGGTCGCCGCGGGCGACATCGACTGCATCGGCCAGGGTGAGCGACACGGCCTGTCCAGCCCGAGCTTCTTCGAGATCCCCGCCGAATGTGATGATGCGGGAAACGGCGCTGCGGACGCCAGAGGGAAGAACGGTGATCTCGTCGCCGACCCGCAGGCGTCCGGCGAGGATCGTGCCCGCGTAGGCGCGAAGACCCGCCGCGCCGCGATTTACCCATTGCACGCCGAATCGGAAGGGCTTGCTCGACGCATCGACGGTCTCGACCGTCTCGAGGAAGCGAAGCAGCGCCGGCCCATCGTACCACGGCATGGCATCGCTCTTCGCGATGACGTTATCGCCGCGAAGCGCCGAAACGGGAATGCTTGTCACATCGGCCAGGCCAAGCCGCTCGGCCATCGATGCGTAGGCCGTCACGATGTCGGCGAAGGCGCCCTGCCGGTAGTCGACAAGGTCCATCTTGTTTACAGCGAGCACGACGCGACGGATGCCCATCGTCGCCACGATCGCGCTGTGCCGCCAGGTCTGGGGGAGGAGACCCTTCGAGGCGTCCACCAGCACGATGGCGACGTCGGCCGCCGATGCGCCGGTGGCCATGTTCCGCGTGTACTGTTCATGGCCGGGCGTATCGGCCAGGATGAAGCGGCGGCGCGGTGTGGTGAAGAAGCGGTATCCGACATCGATCGTGATGCCCTGCTCTCGCTCCGCTTGCAGACCGTCGAGGAGCATGGCGTAGTCGGGAAGGCCGTTATTGCCCGCGTGCGGAATCGCGCTCCGCAGCTGATCTTCGGGAATGGCGCCTGCATCGGCCAGCAGCCGTCCGATGAGCGTACTTTTCCCGTCGTCGACGCTGCCGCAGGTGATGAGGCGGAGCAGGTCCCGATGCACCGGGCCGAATTCGGTAGCGTCCATCAGAAATAGCCCTCGGCCTTGCGACGCTCCATCGAGCCGCCCGCGCCGTGATCGATGGCGCGGCCCTGGCGTTCGGACGTCCGGCCGTCGGCGAGTTCGGCGATGATGTCCTGGATCGTCGTGGCGCGGGATTCGACGGCGCCGGTGAGCGGATAGCAGCCGAGCGTGCGGAACCTGATCCAGCGCTGCTGTGGCACCTCGTTGGGCCGGAGAGGCAGGCGGGCGTCATCGACCATGATGAGCATGCCGTCGCGTTCGACGACCGGGCGTTGCGCCGCGAAATAGAGCGGCACGACCTCAATCTTCTCCTGCGCGATGTATGTCCAGACGTCCAGTTCGGTCCAGTTGGACAGCGGGAAGACACGAGCACTCTCACCCGGGCCGAGGCGGTTGTTGTAGAGTTGCCAGAGTTCCGGCTGCTGACGGCGAGGATCCCAGCGATGGGAAGCGTTGCGCCGGGAGAATATCCTCTCCTTGGCGCGGGACGGCTCCTCGTCCCGCCGCGCGCCGCCGATTGCGGCGTCGAAGCCGTAAAGGTCCAAAGCCTGCTTGAGCGCTTCCGTCTTCATCACGTCGGTGTGCACGGCCGCGCCATGCGTAATGGGGCTGACGCCCGCCTTCAATCCTTCCTGATTGGTGTGCACGAGAAGCTCGAGCCCGAGTTCGCGGGCCCGCCGGTCGCGGAAGGCGATCATTTCCCGGAACTTCCAGGTCGTGTCGACGTGCAGAAGCCTGAAGGGAGGCTTGGCGGGGTGGAACGCCTTGAGGGCAAGATGGAGGAGGACCGAAGAGTCCTTGCCGATCGAGTAGAGCAGCACCGGATTGGAGAAGACCGCAGCGGTCTCCCGCAACACATGGATGCTCTCGGCCTCCAGTTGTTCGAGGTAGGTCAACGAGACTGGCAAGCCGGCTTGTCCTTGAATCCAGCAGGAAGACGTCAGCGCGAAGCCTGCTTCCTGCGCCACTTGTCTTCGTTATAGGCCACCCGGATCGACGGAGCACGCTGCGCCGGCCATGAGAACAGTCGGCAATCGACACCCAACGCGCCCAGGGCGGAGATCGCCTCGTCCCGCAGTGCGGGGTCCATCGGCTGCTCGCGCTCTGCATCGTCGGAAGGACGCATGTGGCTATGGCTGTTGCGGCCGTTGCGGGTGCCATCGAGGGAGCGGCCGAGTTTGCCTTCGATGGCGCGCATATGTTCCTTGCGGGCGAGCCGGACGGCGGCGGGAAGCATCGGCCAGGGGCGGCGGGTCGCCGAAAAATGATCGAGCAGGTTCGTCAGCGTTTCGACGGGCCGGTCGATCAGGCTTTCATACGGAATGAGCTTGATGAGGCCGGGGTGACGGGCCGCCTGTTGCTGATAGGAGATGAACTGGCGCGCGTACGAGGTCAGGGCCGCCTCGAAGAGGTATTCGCGAAACGACATGTCCGCCACCGGGCGCCCCCGGAACAGATGGTAAGCCGGATTCACATGCGCCTGGCAGTAGCGAAAATACGACGTCGCCTGATCGACGGGGTTTCGATAGACGAGCGCGATCGGAGCGCCGCGCCCCTTGCGTGCCGCACGGTCCATTGCCGGAACCTTGATCGGGGCAAAGTCGTAGGCCGCAAGGTCGACGGGCGTATGGCGATAGCTCTCTTCCTCGTGAAGGCAGTCATAGCCGGGAACATGGAAGCTGGTCCGGTTCCACCACTCTGTCGTGTCGGCGAGGCCCTCGAAGCCGGGGCACACGGTATGACCAATGAACAGATGATCGTCAGGCAGGGTCCCCGCTACGCGAAACAGCGGGCCGCCCCTGAAACGCTCGAAGTCGAAGGCCGGTCCCTGTGGATTACCGACAATTTCCCCGGTCAGAAGATCGTCCAGCCGCCCGCCCTGATCGAGATGGCAAACGAACGAAAACACATACCGCAGGAACCACGTGCCTGAACGCGGTACGGTTGAGAGTACGGGGAGACGATAATTTCCTAACATGTGCACGATACGAAGGAAGTACCCCCATTCTCCCCGGTCAAATCTTACATTTATCTTAACAGGCCAAGGGCGCCCCGGCCTCCCTTTTTTGCGCAAAGATGACTCACCCCATTCGTTCAGGTTGTAGAACGGATCAATCTTTAGCTTGGCGATTTTCTGCTTTGCGGTCATCGGATCCCTTACGCCGGGTTTTGACGGAGGGGCGTTTCACGCCACGGTGGGCGGGCAGTTGCAGATCGCCCATGTCAGTCGCACGGTCCGGTCGGGTTTGCCCTGCTGATCGTCGCGGCCGGCCGGCTGCGCCGGCGGCGGCCGCGAAACGGGGTTCTCGAGAGGCTGTCTGAGCGGCTGACGCCTTGCTAGAGAGGGGCCGCCATTCGTTGAGGAGATCCCATGACATTCCGCGCGCTCGTCTTGACCCAGGGTGCCGACCGCAAGGTGAGCGGCGCTATCGAAGTCCTGCCCGAGGACCGGCTGCCGGCAGGCGATGTCACCGTTGCCATCGACCATTCGACCCTTAACTACAAGGACGGGCTCGTGCTCACGAGCGGCGGTGGCCTGGTGAAGACCTGGCCGCATGTCGGCGGTATCGACTTCGCGGGTACGGTGGAGACCTCTGAAAACCCGGCATTCAAGCCCGGCGACAAGGTCGTGCTGAACGGCTATCGGGTCGGCGAGCTGCATTGGGGCGGCTACGCCTCCAAGGCACGCGTCAAAGGTGACTGGCTCGTCAAGTTGCCGGCCTCGATCTCGACCAGACACGCGATGGCGATCGGCACGGCCGGCTACACATCGATGCTCTGCGTGAGGGCGCTCGAGAAGCACGGCATCACGCCGGCCTCGGGTGAAGTTCTCGTCACGGGCGCCGCCGGCGGCGTGGGCTCGGTCGCCGTCGCGATCCTGGCCAAGCTCGGCTACTCCGTCGTCGCCGCCACCGGCCGGCCGCAGGAAGGCGACTACCTGAAGGCGCTCGGCGCCGCCGCGATCATGGACCGCAAGGAACTGACCGAGGCGCCGGACCGTCCGCTTCTCTCGGAACGTTTTGCCGGCGTCGTCGACACCGTCTCTGGCGTGATGTTTGCAAGAGCGCTGGCGCAGGTGAAGTACGGCGGCGTGGCGGCAGTCTGCGGCCTCGCCGCCGGACCTGCGTTCCCGGGCTCGATCCTGCCCTTCATCCTGCGCGGCGTGTCCGTCTACGGCATCGACTCGGTGATGCTGCCGAAGGCGCCGCGCGAGGAAGCGTGGAAGCGTCTCGGGAGCGACCTGCCGCTCGACAAGCTCGACAGCACCGTGAGCGAGGCGGGGCTGGGCGACCTGATGGCGCTGGCCCCAAAAATCCTCAAAGGAGAGATACGTGGCCGCGTAGTTGTCGACGTGAACAAGTGATAGCTTCGTTTCCAATCCATTCTTAGCCTGAAGGTCTGCCGATGACGCCGTCGAATACCGCGCCTGCTGCCAACAATCTCGAAGCGTTCTTCATGCCGTTCACCGCGAACCGGCAGTTCAAGAAGAACCCGCGCATGCTGGCCAGGGCGAAGGGTGTTCACTATTGGACTCCGGAAGGTCGCAAGATCATCGACGGTACGGCGGGCCTGTGGTGCGTCAACGCCGGTCATGGCCGCGAGGAGATCAAGGCCGCGATCGCCAAGCAGCTCGACGAGATGGATTACGCGCCCTCGTTCCAGATGGGCCATCCCAAGGCTTTCGAGCTGGCCGCGCGCCACGCCGCGATGCTGCCGGGCGACCTTAACCACGCCTTCTACTGCAACTCGGGCTCCGAGGCGGTCGACAGCGCACTCAAGATCGCGCTGGCGTACCATCGCGCCAACGGCCAGGGCACGCGGACCCGGTTCGTCGGCCGCGAGCGCGGCTATCACGGCGTCGGCTTTGGCGGCATCTCCGTCGGTGGCATGGTGAACAATCGCAAGTGGTTCGGCGCGATGCTGCCGGGCGTCGACCACCTGCCGCACACGCATCTGCCGGAAAATGCCTTCTCCAGGGGCGAGCCGGAGAACGGCGCGCATCTCGCCGACGCGCTGGAAGGCATCGTCGGCCTGCACGATGCCTCGAACATCGCTGCCGTCATCGTTGAGCCTTGCGCCGGCTCCACGGGCTTCCTGCCGCCGCCGAAGGGCTACCTGAAGCGCCTGCGGGAGATCTGCGACAAGCACGGCATCCTGCTGATCTTCGACGAAGTCATCACCGGCTTCGGCCGCCTCGGCACCGGCTTTGCCGCCGACAAGTTCGGCGTGATCCCCGATCTGATGACGGTGGCGAAGGGCATTTCCAATGCGACCGTGCCGATGGGCGGCGTATTCGTGCGCAAGAACGTGTTCGACGGGCTGATGAACGGTCCGGAGAACGCGATCGACCTGTTCCACGGCTACACCTACTCGGCCCATCCGCTGGCCTGCGCCGCGGCCTCGGCCGTGCTCGACATTTACCGCGACGAGGAGCTGTTCGCCCGCGCCGCCGAGCTGTCGCCGTACTGGGAGGAGGGCATCCACTCGCTGAAGGGCCTGCCGAACGTCACCGACATCCGCAATCTCGGCATGGCCTGCGGCATCGACCTGGCGCCGGAAGGTGCGGTCGGCACGCGCGGCTACAAGGCCTTCACCAAGGCCTTCGAACTCGGCCTGATGGTCCGCCAGTCGGGCGACGCGATCGCGATGTCGCCGCCGCTGGTGATCGAGAAGGCGCAGATCGACGAGATCGTCGACATCACCGCCAAGACCATCAAGGCGGTCGCCTAAGGCGGCCTCGAGGAGGGAGAGGTGGTCTCGCCGACGGCGCTGGCCGCCTTCGCCGCGGTGGCGCTCGGGATGGTTCTGACACCCGGGCCCAACATGGCCTATCTCATCTCCCGCTCGATCTGCCAGGGCCGGGTCGCCGGCCTGGTCTCGCTGGGCGGCGTCGCGCTGGGCTTCGTCACCTATATGCTTCTGGCGGCGTTCGGCATTACGGCGCTGCTGTTCACCATCCCCTATGCCTATGACGCGCTGCGCCTGGCGGGCGCGGCGTATCTCGCCTGGCTGGCCTGGAGCGCGCTCCGGCCCGGCGGGCGCTCGCCGTTCGAGGTGCGGGACCTGCCGCCCGATTCGCCTCGGCGACTGTTCATGATGGGATTGCTCACCAACCTCCTCAATCCCAAGATCGCCGCGCTCTATCTCTCCCTGCTGCCGCAGTTCGTCGATGCCGACCGCGGCAACGTGCTTGGCCAGACACTCCTGCTCGGCGGCAGCCAGATCGCGATCAGCCTCACGATCAACGCGTTGATCGTCGTGGCGGCCGGCTCCGTCGCTGCATTCCTCACCGGCCGGCCGTTCTGGATGGCCGCGCAGCGATGGCTGATGGGAACCGTGCTCGGGGCGCTCGCCGTACGCATGGCGTTCGACACGGGTCGCCGCTAAAAAGGTGCCTCGACCAGCCGTTACAAGGGCCGGGGAACGGGCGAAGTGATTCTCGACGACAATGTAACGGCTTTGGTGGGGGCGGCTGCTGCGGTGGCCCATGTCGCCATTGCCGGCGCCGTCACGATCCACGTGCTGCTTTACAAGCGCAGCGTCGGTGCGGCCGTTTCCTGGATCGGCATCGCCTGGCTGTCTCCTTTCATGGGAGGGCTGCTCTACGCCATCATGGGGATCAACCGCGTGAAGCGGCGGGCCCAGAGGCTGAAGCGCCAGCGCCTGCCGCTGGCCGTCGCGACACCCGATGCCGTGGCGACCGATGCGCTGACTCCGCTGGAGTACGCGGTGGGGCGGCTGACCGGGTTGCCGTCGATGCCGGGCAACAAGGTCGAGATGCTGCACAGCGGCGACGAAGCCTATCCGCGCATGCTCGAGGAGATCGGCCGTGCGAAGCAGAGCATCGGCCTGTGCAGCTACATTTTCCGTGCCGATTCGGCGGGCGAGAAGTTCCATCGGGCGTTGATCGACGCGCAGAAGCGCGGCGTGAAGGTGCGCGTGTTGATCGACGGCATCGGCAGCGGCTATTTCTGGTCGGGCACCTACGAGGCCCTGCGCGCGGCCGGTGTGCCGGTCGCGCGCTTTCTCCATTCATACTTCCCCTGGCGCACGCCGTTCCTGAACCTGCGCAATCACCGCAAGCTGCTGGTGATTGATGGACGGATCGCCTTCACCGGCGGTCTCAACATCGGCGAGGAGAACGTCGAAGCGTCCAATCCGACTCATCCCGTGCGCGACACGCATTTCCGCATGGAAGGCCCGGTCGTTCAGCAGCTCACCGATGCTTTCGCCGACGACTGGCTGTTCACAACCCGCGAGCAGCTGCCGGACGAGGACTGGTTCCCGCCGCTCGAGCCGGTCGGGCAGGTATCGGCGCGCGTCGTGCCGTCGGGTCCCGACGAGGACATGGAGCAGATCGAGTTCGTGACGCTGCATGCGATCTCCTGCGCGCGCGCCTCGATCCGCGTGGTCACGCCGTACTTCCTGCCGGGCGAGCCGCTCACTATGGCCCTGGGGCTGGCGGCGATGCGCGGTATCAAGGTCGATATCCTGCTGCCGGAGAACTCCAATCACGCGATCCTGGACTGGGCGCGGCGCGTGCCGCTGCGGCCGCTGATCGAAGCAGGCTGCCGCATCTGGCTGATGCCGGCGCCGTTCGATCATTCCAAGCTGATGACGATCGACGATTCCTGGTCGTTCATCGGCAGCGCCAACTGGGACACGCGCAGCTTCCGGCTGAACTTCGAACTGAACGTCGAACTGCACGATGCGGCCTTCGCACGCCAGATCGTCGAGGCCAGCACGCCGACCCGCCGCCTGACCCTGGCCGACATCGACGGCGATCCGCTGCCGATCCGCCTGCGCAACAGCGCGGCGAGGCTGTTGCAGCCCTATCTGTAGAAGCGGCCCAGCCGGTCCTTGCGGGCCCGCGAAGGCGGCGGTTCGGCGTGGGGCCCCGCGAGATGCAGTTCGAGCCTGATCGGCCGATGATCTGACGGGCCGAAGTCGAGCGCGGCCGAGGCGCGGCAGACGAGCCCATGGGCCAGGCAGCGGTCGAGCCGGACCGGCATGACATTGCCCGAGAGATGGGTGGGCTCGCGCGGACCGACGTCGGCGAAGCCCGGAAGGATGACGGGACCGACGGCATTGTAATCGCCGATGATGGCCGACGGCTTGCCCTGAAGCGCCGCGGCGACGCGCGCGAGCTGGCGCCGGTTGAGAAGCTGGCCGTGCGAGAGATGGACGTTGGCCAGCGTGATGTCACCCATCTGGATGATCTGCGCGCGCCGGCGTGGCAGCCGTCCGGGCAGGCGCGAGGCCGGCAGCGACAGCGCCGCAGGGCGCGGAAAATGGGTCGGGCTCCAAACCGCGAGCCCATGGATGCGGCCGAGCCATGACAGGCGGTAGAAGTGGCCGCCGACCAGCTCCGGCAGCTTCTCGATATGTCGCGTCGCCTCCTGCATCAGCAGCACGTCGGGCTTCTGGATGTCGATCAGCGTGGCAACGTCCTCGACGGCCGCGCCGGTCAGACGCAGAAGGTTCCAGCTGATGACCTTCACGGCTTAGCGGCCTTCTCGCGGCGGGCGTGGCGGATCCGGGCGGTCATCGATCCCGTGCCGCCGGCCGCGGCCTGCAGCTCGTTGCGAACCTGCTCGCGCCGCTCGTGGATCGAGGCGATGACCAGACCCATCGGCACGCCCAGCCCGACCAGCGCCGACTCGGCGAGCTGCAGGCTGGCCTCGATCGTTTCCGGCACCGTGTCGGTGACGGCCAGCGTATAGAGATGGCGGGCATGCTGGGCATCGTGGGCGCGCGCCACGATCATCACGTCGGGCCGGCGTGCCCGGACGGCGCGCACCACGTCGTCGACCGCGGCCGTGTCGATGGTGACGATGACGCCGGTCGCCTCGTCGACGCCGCAGCGCTGCAGGAACAGGGAATTGGAGGCGTCGCCGAAATAGACCGGCCGTCCGAGCTTGCGCCAGCGTTCGACCCTGACCGCGTCGTGGTCGGCGGCGATGTAGGAAATCTCGTGCTTGTCGAGCAGGTCGCAGACGAGCTGGCCGACGCGGCCGTGACCGACAACGATCACGCGCCTGACGTGGTCGGCGGGCGGCAGCGGCGTCGAAGGTGCGTCGCTCGTCACCTGCTTGGCGACCCGCTGGGCGAAGCGGCGGGCGAACAGCGACACGAACGGCAGCGTGCCCATCGTGAGCGATACGACCGCAAGGACGCCCGCGGCGACGTCGGGCTGGACGAGGCCGAACTGCGAGGCGAGCCCGATGCCGATGAAGGCGAACTCGCCGCCCGGCGCCAGCAGGAGGCTTGTCTCGACGCTGGCGGCCCAGGGCACGCCGAAGAAGCGGCAGAGCGGTACCAGCAGGACCGTCTTGGCGACCATCATGGCAAAGAAACCGCCGATCACCAGCAGCGGTTCCCGCCAGATGAAGCTCAGGTCGATGTGCATGCCGACCGAAAAGAAGAAGACGCCGAGCAGCAGGCCGCGGAAGGGGTCGATCATCGCCTCCACGGCGCGGCGATACTCCGTTTCGGCCAGCAGCAGGCCTGCAATGAAGGCGCCGAGGGCCATCGAGAGGCCGGCGAAGGCCGCGATCACGCCCGAACCGACGGCGATCAGCAGCGTCGCGGCCATGAAGAATTCGGGATTGTCGGTGCTGGCGGCAAGGCGAAACAGCGGCTTCAGCACGACCCGCCCCACCACGGCGATCACCACGACGGCGAGGATCGCCTCGACCATCGCCACGGCCACCCCCTGCACCAGCGAGCCTTCGGAATGCCCTCCCAGGGCGCTGATCATGAACAGGAGCGGGACCACGGCCAGGTCCTGCGCCAGCAGGATGGCAAAGCTCGTGCGTCCGGTGGTCGACATCATGCGGCGCTGCCCGGACAGCAATTCCATCACGATGGCGGTGGAAGAAAGCGCGAGACAGGTGCCGATGATGAGGGCCGCCGCCGCCGGCTGGCCGAGCCAGAGCGCGGCGAGGCTGATGGCCAGAGCCGACAGGACGACCTGCAGCCCACCCAGGCCGAAGACCAGGCGTCGCATCGTGATCATGCGGCGCATCGAGAGTTCCAGGCCTATGAAGAACAGCAGGAAGACGATGCCGAGGTCGGCGATGAAGGCGATCTGTCTCTCGCCCGTGACCGTCAGCCAGTCGATGGCGCGGGAAAAGTCGGCGAGGCGGCCCAGCCCGTACGGGCCGAGCGCCGTTCCCACGACCATGAAGCCAAGCACGGGGCTGATCTTGAGGCGGTGGACCACCGGCGCAACGACGGCGGCCGTTCCGAGGACGATGAGAGCGTCCTTGAAGACGTAGATGTCGCTGGGGCCCGCCATGTCCGTCAAACATAGACTGCGAACGGCGTTCTGTGCACACTTTCGTCGGCACACAACGAAATCGGGACGGAAACGACATGAAGGTGGTCATCACCGGCGGCGCGGGCTTCCTCGGCAAGAAACTCGCGCGACGCATCCTGCAGCAGGGCGAGATCGCCGGTCCTTCCGGAGAGCCGCAGAAGGTGGGCGAACTGCTGCTGTTCGACGTCGCCAGGGCGAGCGGGCCGGGGCTCGACGATCCGAGGGTCAAGACGGTGGCCGGCGACATCTCGAACTTCGCAACGGTGCAGTCGATCATCCAGGGCGCCGCCACGGTCTTCCACTTCGCCGCGGTGGTGAGCGCCGGGGCAGAGGCCGACTTCGACTTGGGCTACCGGGTCAATCTCGACGGCACGCGCAACGTGCTCGAGGCCTGCCGGGCGCTCGGCACCAACCCGCGCGTGGTCTTCACCAGCTCGCTGGCGGCCTTCGGTGGCGATCTCCCGCCGGCCGTGACGGACGACACACCGCTCACGCCCCAGACCTCATACGGCGCGCAGAAGTCGATCGGCGAGTTCCTCGTCCGGGACTACACCCGAAAGGGGTTCCTGCGCGGCACCGCCGTTCGCCTGCCCACGATCTGCGTCCGCACCGGCCTGCCCAACAAGGCGGCGTCGACCTGGGCCAGTTCCGTGGTGCGCGAGCCGCTGACCGGTGTGGACGTCGTCTGTCCGGTGACTCCGGAGACGGTGATGGTGGTGCTGAGCCCGCGCAAGACGGTCGATGCCTTCATGCGCCTGCACGACCTGCCGGCCGATGCGTTCGGCCCGGGGCGCACCTTGCTGCTGAACGGCATCAACGTGACGGCCAGGGAACTTGAGGCGGCCGTCGGGCGCCATGCCGGCAATCGCAAGGTCGGCAAGGTCGCGTGGCAGCACGATCCGGCGATCCAGAAGATCTGCGACGGCTGGCCCCAGGGCATCGATTCGGCGCGGTCGCGGAAGCTCGGCTTCGAGACCGACAAGGATCTCGACGAGGTCGTCCGCCACTTCATCGCCGACGATCTCGACGAGCAGATGCGGATCGCAAGACCCGCCGCCTGACGGCCGCAGGAAGGCCTGCGGCCTAGCGGCCGCGCAGCATCCGCCAGCCGTTCTGGAGGTGCCGCATCGGCCCCCAGACATGGCGGGTGCGCATCATGTGCCAGCGCTGCGGCTCGTTGTCGGGCCCCGCGATGGCTCCCGCATCGTCGACGTAATCGGTGATGCCGACGGCATCGGTGTCCCACGGGCCGGTCGTCTTGAAGATCGTGGTCTTGGCGCCGTACTGCAGCAGCGTCTTCGACATGCCGGTCGCCATGAAATCCATGTAGCGTGGCAGGCTCTCGGGACGGCAGAGATAGCCCTTGTTGAATCCGACGGCGAGCAGGCGGAAGCTGAACGGGTTCTTCTCGAGGAAACGGATGACCTCGGTCGTGTTGGCCGGGTAGCGCGGCGAGAAGAAATCGTCGATCACGACGATGCCCTCGGTATTCACGATCCGGTTGGCGAATTCGAGTTCGCGATAGACGGCGGTACCGGTGTGCTCGCCGTCGATGTGGAACCACCGGACCGACTGATGCATCGCCTGCAGGTCGAGCTTGGCGGGCAGGTCCGCGGACGGGCCGGAGAGGGGCACGATGTTCGTGGGCTGGGCGCCCACCGACTCGATCGAGCGCCGGACGGCTGGCTCGTCCAGCCTGAGGTCGCACAAATAGAGCTTCTCGTTGCCCTTGCGATAGCTTGCCAGGACGGAGGCCGAACGCCCCCGCCAGACCCCGATCTCGAACAGGTCGCCGGTGATTCCGGCCTGCTGGTCGAGCAGAGCGCGCCAGACGCAATAGGACTGGAACATGAACCAGCCCGGAATTGCGTCGATCTTCTCCCAACTGAGCATCCGCCACCCTCGTTTGCCGCGTCTTGCTAACAGCGCCCCATCGACGCTGCAAGCCGTCAGCGCTTGCACCCCCGGCTGGGCTCCTGTAGGCCCGCACGCGGGGAAATGCCAACAACTACAGTCGCATACAGGGCCACGGTCGGCCTCCTTTGGATACTGGTGCTCTGGCATAGCTGGGAGTGCCGGGGGCTGTTCGTCGACGGTTCTGCATTCCTCGTGCAGGTCGCGCGGCGCGAATTTTTCTTCGATTTCTACGATCCGCGCCTGTTTGCGATGGTCCTGGGGCAGGCGCCGATCCTGACCGCCGTGTTCCTGGGCGTCACCGACCTGCATCTGCTGGCGCAGCTCCTGTCGCTGGGCCTCTTTGCCCTTCCGACGGCGCTCTACCATCTCGCCCTGCTGCGGGTGAAGGACGACGCCATCCTGCTGTCGGCGGTCCTGGCGGCCATCGGCGTCGTCTTCATGACGACTTCCTTCTTCATCGTCGGCGAATACAACACCGCCTATGCCATCGGCATCGTCGTGGCGGTGCGGCTGGCGACGGCGCAGAAGCTGACGGTCGAGGACGGCGCCTTCCTGGTCGCAGTCGGGCTGCTGGCGATCCGGGCCTACGAGGTGATGCTCTATCTCGGGCCGGTTCTGGCCGCGATGATCGCCTGGACGATATACCGGGCGCGCTCGCGGCCCGTGGCCGCCACCACCCTCTACCTGCTCGCGATCCTGCCGTTCGTGGGCGGCATGCTGGTTGCGGCCAATTCGCTGATCCATCCGTTTTCGCAGGACCATCTCAGCCGGACCGCCGCGACGGTGCTCGATGCCTGGCAGAACATCCAGTTCGACCTGGCCCTTCTGGCGGCGCTGGTCATCTTCGGCTGGGCCGCCGTGCGGCCGCAGGATCTCAGCGGCCGCAGGCCCTATCTCGTCGCCGGCATCTTCCTGGCGCTGCTCGCTTTGTCTCCGCTGCTGGTGCTGACCGACACGCTGGTCCGTCCTCATGCCAAGTCGCAGTACACCGCGCGCAGCATTGCAGGCCTCGTCACGACGATCATCGTCATCCTGATCTGGCTCTACACATCGCCGCTCGGGACCCGCATCAAGTCGTTCGTTGCCCTGCGCCGGCCCGAAGTGTCGCGGCGGATGCTGACCTTCGGCTGCCTGATGGTGCTCGCGATCCTGCCCTCGAACGCCTATCTGACGTTCGAGTGGCGGAGCTACCTGAATACGGTCCGGACGATCGTTCGAACCCAGAGCGGCGTCATCGAGTTCGAATCGACCCCGCTCGCCAAGCGTCCGCTCGAGACACTGGTCGAATCGTGGATCCTGCCGAGCCAGAGCCTGATCCTTCGCGCCAAGCGGGGCGACGGCATCATCGCGCCGCCTCGCGGCTTCAATTCCTGGCAGCCGTTCCCCCCTGCCGAGCCCTATCCCCTGGGCTCCTACGTGTGGCGCGACTGAGCGTGTCGATCTTGTCGCCGGTTGCCGTTGCCCGGGGTGTCGCCCTGCTCCTGTGGCTGCTCGCGCTGCACAACACGCTGGCCGGGCGCGGACTGTTCTGGGACGGCGCGTCTTTTCTGGTGAACCTGCTCGACCACGGTCACTTCCACGACTTCTACGCCGCCCGCGCGCATGTCGACTGGGTCACGCAGGCGCCGGTTCTCCTGCTCGCCAAGCTGGGCGTCCGCGACACCAGGCTGTTGACGATGGCGTACTCGGCGGCCCTGTTCGCGCTGCCGACGGCCTTCTATCACCTCGCCCTGATGCGGGTGCGCCGCGACCCCGTGCTGCTGACGGCCGTGCTCGCGATCGTTGCGGCGGTCTATCTGCCGACCTCTTTCTTCATCGTCGGCGAATACAACGTGGCATTTGCCTGCATCACCGCCGCGATGTCGATCGTGCTCACGACCGGGGATCGCAAACGGGCCGATGCCGCCCTGCTGCTGGTGTTCGGCCTGCTGTGCCTCAGGTCCTACGAGGCGATGATCTATCTCGGACCCCTGGTGGCGTCGGCGATCCTGTGGTCGATGCGGCGGAGCGACGATCCGGCGACCCGGATGCTGCGCGGATTGGCGGCGATCGCCTTCGTGGGCGGCGCGCTCATATCGGCCATCACGATCGTCGATTACTGGGATCACCCGCACTTCATGAAAGTGCGCTCCACCAGCGTCGACTTCTGGCAGAACATGCAGTTCTCGATTCCGCTGGCGGGCTTCCTGATCTGCGCCGTCGCGGGCGTCCGCCGTCCGGCGTGGCTGCAGGGGCGGGGCCCGATGATCGTGATGGGCGTCATCGCCCTTCTGCTTGCGATTTCTCCCTGGTGGCGGATCGTTCACGGTCCTTCGATCCTCTATCCGCCCTCGCACTATGTGGCGCGGCAAGCGGCCGGCATGCTGCTGGCGGCGCTGCTCGCGGGCATGTGGGTGCAGGTCGCGCGCCGCGATCCGCCGGGTATCTTCGCCGTGGTACGCCGACCCGAGGTGGCGCGACGCATGATGCTCGCTCTGGCGGCGCTGACGGTTGCCGCTTCGGTGCCCGACGTCGCTCTGACGCGTCTGTGGTCCGGCTATATCGAGCGTCTGCGCATCGTCGTCGACGGCGCCGACGGGCTGGTGCGCGCGGAAACGCTGCCGCTGCACGATTGGCCCAACAAGCTCTTCTTCCAGGATTGGTCCTATCCGGCGCTGAGCGCCGTCGTGAGTCGTTCGCCCGGCCGTTCCTATGTCGTGTCCGACCAGGACTATCTCAGCAATCCGCCGTTCGAGCCGGCCTGCGGATTTTTACCACGGCTGAAGGGATACGGCTGGCGGAGGTGAGCTTGTCGGCCGTGCGCGGGGACCTATGTAGAGGAGACCATCCGCGACTCGAACTCCATCGAGGACGACAGGCTTCGCACGATGAAGGAATCTTTGTTCGGCAGGGCGAACAGGGCTTTTACGACGAAGCTCCTCGCGGGAGTTGGCGGGCTGCTGGCTGCCTTCCTGTCCTTCGCGTTGTCGATCTACCAGAGCCGCACGGCGGGCGAAGTGCCCAGGGTCGATCCGGGCGCGGTCGTTGACGCGGGCCGTTGGAAAGTCGCCGTGACGTCGGTGAGCGTCGGATCGCAAATGCCCGACGGATCGCGCGTTTCGCCGGGAAAGAAAGCGCTGGTCGTGGACCTGGTCCTCGAGAACCGCTCCGCCGAGAGTTCGAACCTCTATGGGGACGCCCTGAAGATCGAGAATGTCCCGGACGCGGCCAAGCCGCTGTTCTACCTTATGCGCGATCGGGCCTTGCTCTGGGACGTCCAGCCGATGATGCCGGAGCAGGTCAAGGCCGTCTGGCAGGTCCGGCAGGATCAAGTCCTGCCAGAGCGGGCGAAGCTCGCCGTCGTCGGCGAAATCTTCAAGCCACGCGACAATCTCTACGCGGCGCCCGGCTGGTTCCCGACCAGGCCGGTCGCGTTCGTCGACCTGCCGCTCGCTGCCGCCGGCGAGGCGGGACGATGAGGCGACTCTTCCCGGCCTCCCTGATGATCGCGATCGCGGGCGCAATCCTGCTCTTCCTGCAATCGACGACACCACCCTATGCAATGCTCACGGGACCGATCAGAACTTCGGGCGCGCAGGGCGACACGGTTGCGAGCCGGACCTTCAGCGCGCGTGTCGACAAGGTCGTGCGCGCGAAGACGATCGCCTACAAGCGTTTCGGCAAGGACGTCGAACGGGAGACGAGCGGCGTTTGGCTGCTCGTTGCCGTGGAGGCGCGGGCTGGTTCGCAGACCATGCCGATCCGTGCTGCCACGATCCGCGGGGCGTCCGGCCGGCTCTACCGGCAGACGCGCCGTGCGGACGGCGCACCGCAGCTCCTGTCCGCGAAGACGGTGCAACCGGGTCTGCCGACGACGGGCCTTCTGGTCTTCGAACTGCCGGAGGAAGAACTCGCGGACATGTCGCTGCTGCTGTCCGGTCAGTATGGGCCGCAGCTGCAGGACGAGATCGTCATCGCGCTCGATGACCGGAAGATCGCGGTGCGCGACAGGGCAGTGCTGGGCGATGACGGCCTCTAGGCGCGAAAAGAGGCTGCGGCTCTTGTCGCTGGTCGCGCTGCCGCCGTTGCTGGTCGCGGCCTTCGCGGTAAACGCCCGGCGCAACGTCGACGACTACCTCCACCAGATCGAGATGATCGTCCGCCCGGCCTCGGACGGCGAGGCCCATGCCGGCGCCGAATGGCGGCTGGCTGCGGTCCGCCTGATCGGTGACGGGCGCGACACAAAGGTCACGTTTCCCGGCCAGATGCGTCTCGTGATCGTGCAGTTGAGCGCGACCGCGCGGCAGGAGATCGGCGAGGGATGGTCGCAATGCCGGTTCACGCTGGTGGACGATCGAGGCCGGCGCTGGCTGCCCCTCGACCCGACGCTCTCGCGAGACATAAGCCGCGACCTCGACCGGAATGCGAAGCCTGTAGAGGGCTGCGGCATCGCCTCCCTGCATCCGCCGCCGAAGGACAAGAGCGTCACGATCGAGGAAAAGTTCGTCGTGCCGGCGGATGTGCTGCCATCGCTGAAGGCACGGCTGAGCTTCGTCGGCACCCGGCCCGGGGCGATCGACCTTCCTGTGAAGTTCGACTGATCTTCAGCGGCGGCCGCGCCAGGTGCGCCCCTGCGCGAAACCGATCTCGAGCGCGGTGGCCAGCAGGCAGATATTGATCGGCATGACGAGAACCCCGTCGCCCGGCGCGCTCGGACTGCCAAGGAACAGCGAGAGTCCCTGGGCGATGATCTGCCAGAGTCGGAACTCGTGTGGCCCGACGAGTTGCGTAATGCCGTACCAGGCCCATGCGGAACCCCAGTCGAGCAGGCGGAAGAGCACGACGGTGGTGAGCAGCAGGCCGAGGCCCGACCGCAAGGTGAGACCCACGCCCTCGGCCAGCGCGCGATAGCGCTTGATGGTGCCCGCGATGAAGTGGGAGACGAAGTCCCTCATCACTTTCGGCAGCGCCTGCCAGCGCGAGACGGCGCGGGCGAGGCGGCCTTCGCCCGGCGGTGCGGCGGTGCCGATGTCGTAGCCATAGACGACGGCGGCAAGCGTCATCCACACCACGGGATAGAGGCCATAGAAGAACAGCGAGTTGAGCCGCCTCGACAGCGGCGGCGTCGCGGCTTCGGGCGGCGGCGGGAACAACGCGTTGGCGGCGGCCTCGCGGACCGGATCGAGAAAGCCGAGGAGATGGCCGATCCGCGCCGCCATCTCGCCGATCCAGGCGCGGATCTCGCTCTCCCAGTTGGAGACGACGAAGAGCGCGATGAATGCCCAGTTGGCTTCGCAGATCACGATGACGAGCGGCCAGACCGCGGCCTTCGACCGCTTGTGCATGAACTTCGCGAAGCGCCTGACGATCCAGGCGACGGCGACCGAGACGAAAAGCCAGGTGCCGCCGGAGACCTGAAGGAGATTGCTCTCGCCCGCCATCATGAGATCGAGCACCAGCTTCGAGTAGTCCCGCACCGTGTCGCTGAGGAAGCCCCAGGCGGCATAGAAGGCGAAGAAGGGGACCAGCGTGAGCGTAAGGACGGAGGCAAAGCCTGCCGTTCGCTGTGTTTCTCTCGCCGTCGAGGCCGGCTGACTCGTCGCGACTTGCGCCGCGGCATCGAGCGCGGGCAGGGCCGGCCGGACGATTTCGAACAACCCGACGATCACGACCAGCTTCAGCAGCACGACGAGGGACAGGCTCGACAGGCCGGCCAGCGTGTTCCAGCGCCCGATCGTCGCCGCGAGCTCGTTGAGTAGAAGATTGCCGATGTTCCCGACGACCCAAAGCGCCATCAGCTGCGGCCAGTAGCGCCGCAGCAGTCGCATCGTCAGCGCGGGCAGCCGAACGACCGGTTCGAGGGACGGCAACACATGAAGCAGCACGCCCTCAAGATGGAGGCGCTCCCGGCGCCCGACAACCGCGTAATTTTTGCGGTACGTCAGGCATGCGGGGGAACCGGCGTTGCTAAGGCCGCATCCACATGTTCGCCGGGCCGCTGCCGCGCACGGGAGCTGCCAGGTCTACGAACTCGCAGAGGATCTTGCGCGTGTCGCGCGGATCTATGATCTCCTCGATCCAGAAGCTCTCGGCGCTGCGGAAGGGGGAGCGCAGCTTGTTCAGCCGGTCCTCGATCTCCGCCATCTTCGCCTTGGGATCGTCGGCGGCGTCGATGTCGGCGCGGTAGGCGGCCTCGATGCCGCCTTCGAGCGGCAGCGATCCCCAGCGCCCCGAGGGCCAGGCATAGCGCCAGTTCATGCGCGAACCGTTCTGGTGCGCCGCACCCGCAACGCCGAAAGCGTTGCGGATGATGAAGGTGCACCACGGCACGGTCGTCTGGAACATCGACGACATGGCGCGCACGCCCTGGCGGATGACGCCGCTCTTCTCGGCTTCCAGGCCGATCAGGAAGCCGGGGCAATCGCAGAAATAGACGACCGGCAGATGGAAGGTCTCGGCGAGGTCGAGGAAGCGCGTGACCTTCTGGCAGGCATCGGCCGTCCAGCCGCCGCCATAGAACATCGGGTCGCTCGCCATCACCGCGACCGGCCAGCCGTCGACTCTCGCGAAGCCGGTCACGACCGAGCGGCCGTAGAGCCGGCCCATCTCGAAGAAGCTGCCCTGGTCGACGACCTTCTCCACGATCGGGCGGATGCGATAGACCTTGCGGATGTCGCGCGGGATGACGTCGAAGAGCGCCTCCTCGCGTCGTGCCGGATCGTCGGTCACGGGGCCGCGCGGTGGGGTGTCATACACGGAAGACGGCAGATAGGAGAGGAAACGGCGCGCCGCGGCGAAGGCTTCGTCTTCGCTGTCGACGGCCTCGTCGATCGCGCCGGCTCGCAACTGGATCTCCCAGCCGCCCAGATCCTGCTTGTCGTACTGCTTGGCGCTGAGGCGGTTTACCACCGGCGGACCGGCGACGAACATCGCCGAGACGTCCTTAACCATCACCGAGTAATGCGTGGCCGCGAGGCGGGCGGCGCCCAGGCCCGCGACGGAGCCGAGGCCGAGGCCTACGGCCGGTACCGTGCCCATGTTGCGCACGGCCCATTCCCAGCCGGCCACACCGGGTACGTTGGCGCGGCCGGTCGTCTCGATGGTCTTGACCGATCCGCCTCCGCCCGAGCCCTCGATCAGGCGGATGACCGGGATCCGGTACTGGTTGGCATAGCGCTCGACGAAATTGGACTTCTCCTTGATCGTGGCGTCGGCCGAGCCGCCGCGCACGGTGAAGTCGTCGCCGGTGACCGCGACATGGCGCCCGTCGATCTTGCCGCGGCCCATCACGACATTGGCGGGCGTCAGGTCGACCAGGTCGTTCTTGCCGTCATACTCGGCCTTGCCGGCGACGCTGCCGATTTCGCGAAATGAATCTTTGTCGAGCAGCCGCTCGATGCGCTCGCGTACCGTCAGGCGGCCGCCATCGTGCTGGCGCTTGACCTTGTCGGCGCCGCCCATGCGCTTCGTCATTTCCTGACGACGGCGCAGTTCGTCCATTTCCGGTTGCCAGCTCATGACGACGCTTCCCCCGATCGTTTGTCGCAACTTTTCCAGCCTTTGCGGTTCGTACCAACGAAGACCCGGAGCGGCTACATTAAAGCGGTCTTCGCTAGGGAGCCGACCGATGGACGAAACGGCAAGGCCGGGAGGGGCGATGCTCCACATGATCTGCGGCAAGATCGCTGCCGGAAAGTCGACGCTCGCCGCCGAACTCGCGGCGCACCCGGCCACGATCCGGATCAGCGAAGATGCCTGGCTCGCCTGTCTCTACAAGGATGAGCAGAAGACGATCGAGGACTATGTGCGCAACTCCCGCCGCCTGCGGGAGGCGATGGGCGAACATGTCGTCGCGCTGCTGCGGGCCGGCCTGTCGGTCGTGCTCGACTTTCCGGCCAACACGCCGGCAAGCCGTCAATGGATGCGAAGTCTCTTCGAGCGCGCCGACGCGAACCACCGGCTGCATTTTCTCGACGTGCCGGACGATGTCTGCAAAGCCCGGTTGCGCGCCCGCAATGCCGACGGCACGCACGCCTTCAATACCAGCGACGCGGAGTTCGAACTCTTTACCAGCTACTTCGTGCCGCCCTCGGCCGAAGAAGGCTTCGAGGTCGCATTCCACGGTGAATCAAAAACGACGCCGTCTATCAGGTTCTCCTCGTAGAGCCGGGCGAGATCGATACCACCTGGCGGGCGCGCCACGACGAAGCCCGCGATGGCGCGCTGCAGCCGCGCCTCCTGGTCGCGCCGCAGCGCCTCGGCTTCCTCGACGGTGACCGCTACGAAGCGCACGGTCTGGCCGGGCAACAGGCGTCCCAGCCGTGGCAGGTCGACCGAGGCGACGGTCGCGATCTTGGGATAGCCGCCGACGGTCTGACGGTCGGCCAGCAGCACGATGGGCAGGCCGGCGCCGGGCACCTGGATGGCGCCGGGTGCGATGCCGTCGGAGATGATGTCGGCGCCGCCCTTGTCGACGGGCTTGGCATGCTCGATCACGGCGCCCTCGAAGCGGATGCCCATGCGATCGGCTTCCTTGGAAACGCGATACTCCGTTTCCACGAACGTGCGGCGGCCTGCCTCGCTGAAGTAGTCGTCCTGCGGTCCCCAGACGACCCGCACCGGGCCGCTGCCATAGTCGAAGGGCTGTGCCAGCTTGCGTTCGTTGACGGCGGGGACGTTCGGCTTCGCGAGCGGCAACACGTCGCCGGCGGCGAGCTTGCGGCCGTCGAAGCCGCCGATGCCGGCGCGCGAATAGGTGGACAGGCTGCCCATGAAGGAAGGCAGCGCGAAACCGCCGGCCACCGCGACATAGGCCGTGCTCGCCCCTTCGATCATGCCGACGCGCAGCGTCTGGCCACGCTTCAGGAGATGGCTGCGATCTGATTCGATCGGCTTGGGCGCCGCGTCGGGCCCGTCGATCAGCATGGGCGAAAGCGGGCCCACGAGCGCCACGCGCACGCTGTCGGCTTCGACCAGCAGGTCCGGGCCCATGACGCCGATCTCGAGGCCTGCCGTGTTCGCGGGATTACCGGCCAGCGCGTTGGCGAGGCCGAGGCCGATCCGGTCCATGGCGCCCGCGGTCGGCATTCCCAGCGCCATGAAGCCCGTGCGACCGAGATCCTGCAGCGTGTCGAACAGGCCCGCGCGGACGACTTTCAGGCCGGCGGTCATTTGCTCTTCACCAGGCTCGACCAGTCGAAGCTGCCGGCCTCGACCTCGCGCGCGATGCGGTCGAAGCTCTTGCGGTCGATCCGCTCGAAGGAAAGCGAATCGCCGGGCGACAGGAAAACTGGCTGCTCGCGGCGCTTGTCGAACATCCACAGCGGCGTTCGGCCGATGAGGTGCCAGCCGCCCGGGCTTTCGAACGGGTAGATCGTCGTCATGTCCATGGCGATGGCGACCGAGGAGCGCGGCACCCGCACCCTGGGCTGGCTGCGGCGCGGCAGGAAAAGCGACGGGTCGAGGCCGGCGATATAGGCGAGGCCCGGCATGAACCCCAATACGTAGACCTTGAAGGGCGAGGCGAGGTGGGCAGAGATCACCTGCTCCGGCGTCTTCTTCGTACGTTCCGCGACCTCGGCGAGATCGGGCGCGAATTCGGCATCGTCGTAGCAGCAGGGGATGGTCATCCGTCGGCTCTTGCCATCCACCGGCAGTCCGCGCGCGATCAGCGCGTCGATCCGGGGCTGCAGGTCGGACCGGGAGGTGGACAGCGGGTCGTACGTCACCATCAGGGACCGCATCGTGGGCACTGTCTCGACGACGCCCGGAATCTCACCGGCCTCGCGGGCCAGGCCGATGGCGGCATGAAGGGCCATCACCCGGTCGTTGATCTCGGGGGAAATCTCGTTGCCGAATTCGACGGTGAAGGCGGTGTCGCCGCAGGATAGGTACCGTACGCTCACATCTGCTAAGATAGCGCTTCAGATTGAGGGAGTCTCCCATGGCCGCCACGACGAATGCCGGACACGTGAACATCAACTCCGACCTGGGCGAGAGCTTCGGTCCCTGGGTGATGGGCAACGACACCGAGGTCCTGAAGATCGTGACCTCGGCCAACGTGGCCTGCGGCTTCCATGCTAGCGACCCGGTCGTGATGATGGATACGGTGAAGCTCTGCGCGCAGAACGGCGTTTCGATCGGCGCCCATCCGGGCTTCGCCGACCTGCAGGGATTCGGCCGCCGGGTCATCAACCTCACGATCAAGGAGCTGGAGGCCAACATTGCCTACCAGATCGGCGCCTTGCAGGCGATCGCGGCCCTCCACGGGACCAAAGTCACCCACATGAAGCCGCACGGCATGATGGCCAACATGTCGGCCGAGAACCCGGAGATGTCCGAGGCGATCGCGCGCGCGACCAAGGCGGTCGATCGCGACCTGATCTTCCTCTGCCAGGCCAATACCGAGCAGGGCAAGGCGGCCCGCAAGTACGGTCTGCGCGCCGCCGAGGAGGTCTTCGCCGACCGGACCTACACCGACGCCGGCTTCCTGACGCCCCGCAAGGAAGCCAATTCGATGATCAAGGACCCGGCCAAGGCGGTGGAGCATGTCCGCCGCATGGTCGACGAGCAGGCAATCTACTCGACCTCGGGCAAGCGCATCCCCTGCCAGGTCGATTCGATCTGCGTCCATGGCGACGGCCCCACGGCCGTGACCGTCTCCAGGGCGGTCCGCGAGGGGCTGGAAGCGGCGGGAATCCGCATCGTGCCGCTGCCGGAGATGCCCAGCCTCCGCCATTGAGTCCCGGGGCCATGCGTCGCGCTGGCTTGTAGGACGCGCCTCCGCCGCTATAGTCCGGCCGATCCGATAGGGTTTTCGCGGCGGGAGTGGCGTATGGCGGTGTTTGGCAAGGCTCAATATATCAAGCGTGTCGAGGATGACCGGCTCCTGACCGGCACGGGTGGCTTCACCGACAACCTCTCGCGGCCCAACCAGGCCCATGTGGTCCTCGTCCGCTCCCCGCATGCCCATGCGAAAATCCTGAAGATCGACGCTTCGGCCGCCAAAAAGGCGCCGGGCGTGGTCGCGGTCTTCACCTGGGCCGACATGGAAAAGGAAGGCGCGGGCAATTTCGCCTTCCCGACGATGTTCCCGGCCGCCGACGGCAGCAAGCCCGAGATGACCCCCCGCCGGTCGCTGGCGCACGAGGTCGTTCGCTATGTTGGCGAGGCGGTCGTGGCCATCGTGGCCGACACGCGCGAGCAGGCGCAGGACGCGGTCGAACTGGTCGACATCGAGTACGAGCAGCTCCCGTCGGTCACCGAGATCGAGGATGCGCTGAAGCCCGGCGCGCCGCAGGTCTGGCCGGGCGCCCCCGGCAACATCGCGGGCTACAACAAGTTCGGCGACCATGCCAAGGCCGAGGAGGCCTTCAAGAACGCCGCCCACGTGGTGTCGCTCGACATCGTTCACCAGCGCCTGATCGTGAACGCCATGGAGCCGCGCGCGGTCATGGCGGAATGGGAGAACGACCGGCTGATCGTCCATATCGGCAGCCAGAACCCCTCGGTTACGCGCGACACGCTGTGCGACGTCATCCTGAAGATGCCGAAGGACAAGGTGCGCGTGGTCGTGCGCGACATCGGCGGAGGCTTCGGCATGAAGGTCGGCATCCAGCCGGACGAAGCGGTGGCCGTGTGGGCTGCCAAGGTGCTGAAGCGTCCGGTGCGCTGGCGTGCCGAACGCGGCGAGGAATTCGCCGCCACGACCGCAGGCCGCGACCAGTTCCACAAGGCCTCGATGGCCTTCGACAAGGACGGCCGGATCCTGGGACTGCGCATGGAGGCCTTCGCCAATATCGGCGCCTATCCGTCGCGCGGCGGCGTGGTCATTCCGCTGTTCGTCGGCCCGAAGGTGACGACCGGTACCTACGACGTCCCGCTGATCGACCTCAAGATCACCTGCGTCATCACCAACACCGCCACGATCGGCGCCTATCGCGGCGCCGGCCGCCCGGAATGCATCCTCAACCTCGAGCGGCTGATGGACACGGCGGCGCGTCAGATGGGCATGGATCCGGCCGAGCTGAGGCGGCGCAACTTCGTGAAGCCCTCGCAGATGCCGTACACCACGGCGATGGGTGAGAAGTACGATTCCGGCGACTTCGACCTGTTCCTCACCAAGACGCTCGAGGCGGCCGATTGGAACGGCTTCGCCGCACGCAAGGCGGAGGCCGAGAAGCGCGGCAAGCTCTACGGCCGCGGGCTCGCCTCCTATGTGGAGTGGACCTCGGCCAACGTCATGAACGAGATGGCGCATTACGAGGTCAGGGAAGACGGCAAGGTCGTGATCTGGATGGGCACCCAGGGCATGGGGCAGGGGCTGCAGACCAGCTTCACCCAGCTTGCGTCCGAACTGCTCGGCATCGACCCGTCGCAGATCGAGATCGCAATGGGCGATTCGGACAAGGTCGGCGGCGTGGGCTCGATGGGCTCGCGCTCGGCCTATATCGGCGGCTCGGCCGTGCTGAGCGGCAGCGAGAAGCTGGTCGACAAGGGCAAGGAACTGGCGGCCGACGCGCTGGAAGCGGCGACCGCCGACATCGTCTATTCGGCCGGCCGCTTCACCATCACCGGCACCGACCGCGGCATCGGCCTCGGCGAACTGGCGGCGAAGCAGCCCGACAAGCGCATCTTCATCGAGAACGTGAACACGGTCGACGGCATCGCCTGGCCCAATGGCGCCCATGTCGGCGAGGTCGAGATCGATCCCGAAACCGGCATGGTCGAGCTCAAGCGCTATACGACGGTCGACGATGTCGGCAAGCCCCTGCACCGGCCCATCGTGTTCGGCCAGATCCATGGCGGCTGCGCCCAGGGCATCGGCCAGGCGCTGCTGGAAGAGAATGTCTACGACCGGGAGAGCGGTCAGCTCATGACCGGCTCGTTCATGGATTACGCCATGCCGCGCGCCGGGACCTTCCCGACCTTCAACAACCAGCTCGACGACACGGTGCCGGCCAAGAGCAACCCGATCGGCGCCAAGGGCGTCGGCGAGTCCGGCACGGTCGGCTCGACGCCCACGGTGATGAACGCGATCATGGACGCGCTGTGGCCGCTGGGCGTGCGCAACATCCAGATGCCGGCCACGCCGCAGCGCGTCTGGCAGGCGATCCAGTCCACGCGGAAGTAGTGGAGAGGAGATGAAACAGCGCATCTTCGGCTGGATTTCCGTCCTTTTCGGCATCGTCCTTTCGCTCGCCGCGCTCGAAGTCACGGCGATCGTCTGGCTTTACCTGGAAGACGGCCGCTATACCTCGGCCGAGGAGCTGTTCGAGCGCACGCAGAACACCTACGTGCGCGATGCGACCAAGGGGACGGCGTGCCGCTATGTCGACACGCTCTTCCCACATCCCTACGTGGCGTTCGTCCATCACGCTAACCCGCCCTGTGGCATCCCCTGGGTCAACAATGTCGGCCTGTTCGGTCCCGACTACCCGGTCCTGAAGCCGAAGGACTATTACGTCGTGATGCTGACCGGCGGCTCGGTCGCGTCGCAGCTCGGCCAGAACGCGGCGCCGCCGGCGCCGCGCTATCTGGAGGAAGAACTCAACAAGAATTACATCAGCCCCAACGGCAAGCCCTTCATGGTGCTGAACGGCGGCGATGGCGCGTGGAAGGAGCCCCAACCCTTCATCCTGTTCTCGCTCTACGCCTCCTCGGTCGATGCCGTGGCGGTCCTGGGCGGTTTCAACGAGCATTATTTCTTCTGGCCGGGCGCCGAGGAACGGCTGGAGCGGCCACTCAGCAACTTCCTCGACGTCAACCCCTTCGTGGCCGACGAGAATTTTGGCGATGCGGCGATCGGCTGGGTCATGGGACGGATCGCCGGCACCCTGGCGCTCAACCCGATCCTCGGCCATTCGCACGCCGCCTACATGGTGGTGCGCGGCATCGAGCAGGCCGCCAAGGGCAAGGACATCTTCAAGTCGGCCAAGAAGACGACCCTGAACAGCATGTTCCACATGCCCGAGAGCATCCGGTCGAACCACAAGCTGGCCTTCGATACCCAGCTCGGCCTCTACCAGAAGTACATCAAGGCCACGGTGGCGGTCGCCAGGGACAACGACGTCAAGGCTGCCTACTTCATCCAGCCTGCCCCGGCGATCGGCAAGGAGCTGACCGAGGAGGAAAAGCGGGTCGTCGGCGACCTTTCCTACAAGAACATGTACGCCAACATCGTTGCGGGTCTCATGACCCTGCGCGACGGCGGTACGCCGATCTACGACCTTACCCAGATCTTCGCCGGGGAAAAGGGCACGATCTACGCCGACCACATCCACTACGCCCGGGATGCGGTGAACGAGAGCCCCGGCAACCGCATCATTGCCGCCCGGATGGGGGAGATCCTGGCGCAAAACTGGGGGTTCCAGCGCAAGCCCTGAAGGCGGCGCGACGGACCCCGGCTGCAGGCCGGGTCGGGCCACCCTCAAATTTCGGTTATCCTCGAATTACCAGTTGATTAAGGCACGCTGACACGTTTCACTGGTCGAGACGCCAAAGAAAAACGAGGCATCGCTGCCTCATAAGCGTCGATTGGGATGGAGCGAATCATGGCGGTCACACGTCGGCAATTCATGAAGGTGAGTGCTGCAGGCCTCGCTGCGTCTTCCGTTGGCGCACTGGGCTTCATCGGTGCGAGCGAGGGACTGGCCGCGGGCGTAAGGCCCTACCGCCTCGAGAAGGCGACCGAGACGCGCAACACCTGCCCCTACTGCGCGGTGGGCTGTGGCGTCCTCGTCTACTCGTCGTCGGACGGCGCCAAGGATTCCAAGGCGCGGGCCGTCCATATCGAGGGCGACTCGGACAATCCCATCAACCGCGGCACGCTCTGCGCGCGCGGCGCGGCGTCGCTGGGCTTCGCCAACAGCGTCAATCGCCTCCAGTATCCGATGCACCGCAAGCCCGGCTCCGACAAGTTCGAGCGCGTGAGCTGGGACTTCGCGATGGAGCGCATCGCAAAGCTCGCCAAGGAAGACCGCGACAAGAACTTCATCGCGAAGAATCGCGATGGCGTCACGGTCAACCGCTGGGTGAGCACCGGCTTCCTCGCCGGCTCCGCCTGCAGCAACGAGGCGGGATACCTCACCTACAAGGCCGTCCGGTCCACCGGCATATTGGCCTTGGAGAACCAAGCACGAATATGACACGGACCGACGGTGGCCAGTCTTGGCCCCACATTCGGACGTGGCGCGATGACGAACTCGTGGAACGACATCAAGAATGCTGACGTCGTTCTGATCATGGGCGGCAACGCCGCCGAAGCCCATCCCTGCGGCTTCAAGTGGGTTGTCGAGGCAAAGGCCAACAACGGCGCCAAGCTGATCGTGGTCGATCCGCGCTTCACGCGCTCGGCCGCGGTGTCGGACCTCTACGCCCCGATCCGGCCGGGCACCGACATCGCGTTCCTGTCGGGCGTGATGCGTTACCTGCTGGGCAACGGCAAGATCCACCAGCAGTACGTCAACGCCTACACCAACGCGTCCTACATCGTGAAGGAAGGCTTCAAGTTCGAGGACGGGCTGTTCACCGGCTATGACGAGGCCCGGAAGAGCTACGTCGATCGCTCGACGTGGGAGTACGAGTTCGACGAGCAGGGGATGGCCAAGGTCGACGAGACCCTGCAGAACCCGCGCTGTGCGATCAACCTGCTGAAGGGCCATGTCGAGCGCTACACGCCCGAGATGGTCGAGCGCATCTGCGGCACGCCCAAGGATAAGTTCCTGAAGGTCTGCGAGCTGATCGCCTCGACCGCCAACGGCGAGCGTTCGATGACCTCGCTCTATGCGCTGGGCTGGACGCAGCACACGACCGGTGCCCAGAACATCCGCAGCATGGCGATGATCCAGCTCCTGCTGGGCAATATGGGCATCCCGGGTGGCGGCGTGAACGCGCTGCGCGGCCATTCCAACGTCCAGGGCATCACCGACTTCGGATTGCTGACGACCTCGACGCCGGGTTACCTGGTCCTGCCGACGGAGCGGGAGACGACCTACGCCGACTACATGAAGTCGCGCGCCTTCAAGCCGATCCGTCCCGGCCAGACCAGCTTCTGGCAGAACTACGGGAAGTTCTTCGTCAGCCAGCAGAAGAGCCTGTTCGGCAAGGCCGCGACCAAGGAGAACGACTGGGCCTACGACTACCTGCCCAAGTTCGACACCTCCTACGACGTCCTCAAGATGGTCGATATGATGGCGGGTGGGCAGATGAACGGCCTGTTCTGCCAGGGCCTGAACGTCATGATGGCCGTGCCGAACAAGGCGAAGGTCCATGCGGGCCTCACGAAGCTCAAGTGGCTGGTCGTCATGGATCCGCTGCAGACCGAGACGGCGCGGTTCTGGGAAAACCATGGCGAGTTCAACAACGCCGACCCCAAGGCGATCCAGACCGAGGTCTTCCAACTGCCGACCACGGCCTATGCCGAGGACGAGGGTACGTTCACCAACTCGAGCCGGGTGATCCAGTGGCATTGGAAGTCGGTTGAAGGGCCGGGTGAATCGCGCAGCGACATCGAGATCATCGCCGATTTCCACAACCGCCTGCGTGCGCTCTACTCGAAGGAAGGCGGTGCCTTCCCCGATCCGATCCTCAATACGGCCTGGGACTATGCCAAGCCCGCGCATCCGGAAACCGTCGAACTCCTGAAGGAGATCAACGGCTACGCGCTGGAGGATCTGCCCGATCCGGCCGATCCGACCAAGGTGATGCTGAAGGCGGGCCAGTTGCTGCCGGGCTTCGCGGTGATGCGCGACGACGGCAAGACATCCGGTGGCTGCTGGATCTATACCGGCGTCTATACCGAGGCGGGCAACATGTCGATGCGCCGCGACGCCAGCGATCCGACCGGGCTCGGCATCCATCCGAACTGGGGCTTCGCGTGGCCGGCCAACCGCCGCATCCTCTACAACCGCGCTTCGGCGGATCCCGCCGGCAACGCGTGGAGCGAGCGCAAGAAGTACATCACCTGGAACGGCTCGCGCTGGGTCGGCGGCGACGTTCCCGATTACGCACCCACGGTGGCACCGGACAAGTCGGTGGGTCCGTTCATCATGAACCAGGAAGGCACGGCACGCCTCTTCTCGCGCACGGCCATGACGGACGGGCCGTTCCCGGAGCACTACGAGCCGATGGACGCCTACATGGCCAATCCGCTGCACCCCAAGGTCAACACCAATCCGGTTGTCCGGGTGTTCGCGGCCGACGCCAAATCCTTCGGCACGCCGGACAAATTCCCGATCGTGGCGACGTCCTATCGTCTCGCCGAGCACTTCCATTACTGGACAAAGAACGTCCACGACAATTCGGTGGTCCAGCCGGAGATGTTCGTCGAGATGGGCGAGCGCCTGGCCAGGGCCAAGGGCATCAAGAACGGCGATTGGGTCGAGGTCTCTAGCCAGCGAGGCATGATCAAGGCGAAGGCGTCCGTATCGAAGCGCTTCCGGCCCATGATGGTCGACGGCAAGCCATGCGACGTGATCGGGTTGCCGATCCACTACGGCTTCGTCGGTCTCGCCCGGAAATCCTATCCGCTCAACACGCTGACGCCGCCGGTCGGCGACGCCAGTACCAATACGCCTGAATACAAGGCGTTCCTGGTGGACGTTAAGAAAACCACTCCGCCGGCGTCGCAGCCGGCCGTGGCCTGATCGGGGGAGGGAACGATGTCAGCTCTGCAAGCCCTCGATCTTCGCCGCCGCTCCGCTTCGAGCGTTCCGCCACCCGCCGCGGGCAAGCCGGCCGCGGTTCCCGTCGCCAAGCTGATCGACGTCAGCAAGTGCATCGGTTGCAAGGCCTGCCAGACGGCGTGTCTCGAGTGGAACCAGCTCGACCAGCCGATCGGCTACACCGACGGCACCTACAACAACCCGACCGATCTCACGACCGCCTCGTGGACCGTGATGCGCTACACGGAATACGAGCACGGCGACGACCTGGAGTGGCTGATCCGCAAGGACGGCTGCATGCACTGCGACGATCCGGGTTGCCTCAAAGCGTGCCCGGCGCCGGGTGCGATCGTGCAGTACACCAACGGCATCGTCGACTTCATCTCGGACAACTGCATCGGCTGCGGCTACTGCGTGAAGGGCTGTCCCTTCAATATCCCGCGCATCTCGCAGGCCACCAGCAAGGCCTACAAGTGCACGCTCTGTTCCGACCGCGTCGTGGTCGGGCAGGCGCCGGCCTGCGCCAAGGCCTGTCCGACGCAGGCGATCTACTTCGGCACCAAGGAAGACATGATCGCCCATGCCGGCAAGCGCATCACCGACCTGAAGTCGCGCGGCTACCAGAATGCCGGCCTCTACAATCCGCCGGGCGTGAACGGCACTCACGTCATGTACGTGCTCCAGCATGCCGACAAGCCGTCTCTCTATGCCGGGCTGCCGGACAATCCGCACATCAGTCCGCTCGTGGGCATCTGGAAGGGCGTGATGAAGCCCCTGTCGCTGGCGGCCATCGCCTTTGCCGGCGCCTTCGGCCTCATGCACTACGTCACCAAGGGACCCAACAGGGTCACCGAGCATGACGAGGAGAAAGCCGCCGAAGTGGCCGAGGGTGAGAAGGTATGACCGAGCACACCAAGCCGGTAAGCCGCTACACGACGGCCGCCCGCATCAACCATTGGATCACGGCGGTATCGTTGATCCTTCTGGCCTTGAGCGGCCTGGCGCTGTTCCATCCTTCGCTCTACTTCCTCACCTACCTGTTCGGCGGCGGGCAGATGACGCGCATCATCCATCCCTGGATCGGCGTCGTTTTGGGCATCAGCTTCCTCGGACTGTTCCTCAGGTTCTTCACACTCAACTTCTGGAACCGTGACGACACGGTCTGGATGAAGAACCTGGGATCGGTGATCAACAACAAGGAGGAGGGGCTGCCCGAGCTCGGCAAGTACAATGCCGGCCAGAAGCTCGTCTTCTGGGGCCAGTCGGTCCTGATCCTGCTGTTGCTCGGCAGCGGTTTCGTGCTGTGGGACACCTATTTCGCATCCTACACCACGATCGACCAGAAGCGCCTGTCGGCAGTGGTGCATGCGCTGTGCGCCATCGGCGCCATCCTGATCTGGATCGTGCACGTCTATGCAGCCATCTGGGTCAAGGGTACGATGAGCGCCATGACGCGCGGTTCAGTCAGCGGCGGCTGGGCATGGAAGCACCATCGCAAGTGGTTCCGTCAGGAAGTCGGGAAGTCCTGAGTTCCGGTCCCGACAATCCGTCCGCTAACTTTGGCGAAAACATCCTCGGCTCGGCGGCCGAGGGTGCCCGCGTGCGCCTGCCCGACCTCTCGACGCTCTTCCAGACCCGCGCCGCGCGACTGACGGCGCTGGCGCCGGGCCACGATCTCGAAGGCTTTCTGCGGCTGATCGCGGCGCTGGTGATGGCGCAGCACGAGGCCTTGTCGAACCTGCCGCCCGGCTCGCTCCCGGGAGCTTCCGAGATTGCCAAGGCGAAGCTGGTGAAGCGCGCGCCCCTCGATCCCGCGATCTGGTCGCGAGATGAGAGCTGGCGCGTGGCGCTGTCGCGCATCCTCGAAACGATCGACCGCGAGGTCCTGCCCGAGTCCGCGCGTACGGCGCGCAACGCTCTCCTCGCGGCAAGTACGGCCGATCTGGAAGCGCTGGCCGACCGCTTCCTCGGCGGCGATGTCACGGGCGCCGACGCGGCGCAGGCGGTGTTCGTGGCGGCGGCGCTGCAGGTCGCCTGGACGCGCATGGCGGCGCTGCTCGATGCTTCCGATCTGGCGGCCGAGACCGAGAGCGGCGACTGCCCCGCCTGCGGATCGCCACCCGTGTCGGGGCTTATTTCGCCGGGTGGCACCAAGTTCGGCCACCGCCATCTCCATTGTTCCCTCTGCGCGACGTCGTGGCGCTACGTGCGCGTGCGCTGCGTGCATTGTGGCAGCACCGACGGGATTTCGTTCCGCAATCTCGCGGGAACGGGCTACGTACGCGCCGAATGCTGCGAGGTCTGCCAGGGCTACTCGAAGGTCTTCTACGTCGAGAAGGCCCGCGCCATCGAACCGCTGGCCGACGATCTGACATCGCTCGGGCTCGACGTGCTGGTGGGCGAAGAGGGCTTCGCGCGCGTGCCCAATCCTTTCGTGCTGGGCATCATGCAGCACCCGGAAGACTGACGGAAATCCGCCGGCTTCATCGATTGGCTGCCCATTGATCGGTCGGATGCGCTGGGCCATCTTCGGCTCTGGTGGACGTCCGTCCGCCCAACTTCTGCAGGAAACGATCCCGTGTCGCGTGCCGACCGCGCCGATGGCGCCTCCGAAATCCGTCCCCCGTCGATCGACCGCATGGCCGGCTGGCCGTCCTTGACACCGCTGATCGAACGCGCGGGCCGACCGCTCGTCATCGAGACCCTGCGGGCCTGGGTCGAGGCGAAGCGCGGCATGCCCGAGGTTGCCGATGAAGCCGCCTGTGCCGTCTGGTGCGCCGCGCGGCTGAAGCCCTTCGTGGAGCCCTCGCAACGTCGGGTGTTCAACCTCACGGGCACCGTGTTGCACACCAATCTCGGCCGCGCCGTACTGGCCGAGGAAGCGATCGCGGCGGCGGTCGAGGCGATGCGCTCGCCGACCACGCTCGAATACGACCTGGGCGGCGGCGCGCGCGGCGAGCGCGACGACCACATTGCGCCGTGGCTCTGCCGGCTGACGGGCGCCGAGGCCGCCACGGCGGTGAACAACAACGCCGCCGCCGTGCTGCTGGTGCTGAGCGAACTGGCCGCGGGTCGCGAAGTCATCGTCTCGCGCGGCGAACTGATCGAGATCGGCGGCGCCTTCCGCATCCCCGATATCATGGCGCGCGCCGGCTGCCGCCTCGTCGAGGTCGGCACGACCAATCGCACCCATCTCAAGGACTATGCGGCGGCGATCGGGCCCGAGACGGCGGCGATCATGAAGGTGCATCCGTCGAACTACGCGATCCAGGGTTTCACCAGGTCGGTTCCGGCGGCCGAACTCGTGCCGCTCGCGCGCGAGAAGGGTGTGGCGCTGATAGAGGATCTCGGCAGTGGCACTCTCGCCGATCTCGAGACCTGGGGCCTGCCGCACGAGCCGACGGCGCGCGAAGCCGTCGAAGCGGGCGTCGATGTCGTCACCTTCTCCGGCGACAAGCTCCTGGGCGGCCCGCAGGCCGGGCTCGTGGTCGGCCGCAAGCCGATGATCCAGCGCATTGCCCGCAACCCGATGAAGCGCGCGTTGCGCCTCGACAAGGTGCGGCTCGCCGCCCTCGAAGCCACGTTGCGTCTCTATGCCGATCCGACGCGCCTTGCCGAGCGGCTTCCCACGATCCGCAATCTTGCGCGTCCGGCGGCGGCGATCCGCGCGGTCGCGGAACGCCTGATGCCGTCCGTCCGGGCCGTGCTGGGCGATCGCGCCCGGGTGAGTGTCGTCGAGGTGCGCGGTCAGATCGGATCGGGCGCGCTGCCCGTCGACCTGCTGCCGTCTTTCGCACTGGCCCTTCAGGCGAAGGGACTAGACCGCATTGCCGACTCGTTTCGCCGGCTGCCGATCCCGGTGATCGGCCGCATCGGCGACGGCGCGCTCCATTTCGACCTTCGTACGCTCGACGACGAGGCAGCGTTCGTCGCCCAACTGGACAAGCTCGATGTCGTGGCTGGATAAGCTGCTCGATCGCAGGCCGCCAGCCGATCAGCGGATGGCGGAGGCGCTGGCTGCCTGGAAGGCGGGCGACTATGGCGTTGCGCTCGACCTGTGGGCGCCGCTCGCCCATGAGGGACATGCCCGGGCGCAGAGCAATATGGGCGCGGCCTTCCTGGAGGGGCGAGGCGTCGAACAGGATCACGCCAAGGCGGTCGACTGGCTGCGCCGCTCCGCCGAGCAAGGCGATGCCGGCGGCCAGCGCAACCTGGCGCTTTGCTACTATGAAGGCTGGGGCGTGCCGCAGGATCACGCGGCGGCCGCGCGGCTGTACGAGTGCGCCGCGGAGCAGGGCGACGCCGACGCCCAGGACATGCTGTCGTGGATGAAGCTGCTGGGCGGTGGTTGCCCGCAGGACTATGCCGGCGCGCGGCTGTGGGCGGAGAAGGCCGCAGCCCGAGGAAGCGCCGCGGCGATGGCGCGGCTGGGCGACATGCATCACAACGCGCTGGGCGTCGAGCGCGACGCCGAAGCGGCCGCCGGCTGGTGGACGAGGGCCGCTCGGCTCGGCCATCCGGAGGCGCAGGCGATGCTGGGCGCGGCCTATCTTGCCGGCAAGGGAATGGAGCGCGACGTCGTGGAAGCGCTCCACTGGCTGCGGCGCGCGGAGTTGAGCGGTGCGGGCGAACTGGCGGCCGGCTTCCTGAAGGAGGCGCGGGCGCACGCCAAGCCCTCGCAGCGTGCCGAAGCCGAACGCCGCGCCGAGGAGCCCTTGCCATGATCGTCGGAACCGCGGGCCATATCGACCATGGCAAGACCGCGCTGGTGAAGGCTCTGACCGGCGTCGATGCCGATCGCCTCAAGGAAGAGAAGGCGCGCGGCATCACCATCGACCTGGGTTACGCCTACAGCGATCTCGGCGACGGTCGGCAGCTCGGCTTCGTCGACGTGCCTGGCCACGAGCGCTTCGTGCACAACATGCTGGCCGGCGCCACCGGCATCGATGCCGCCCTGCTCGTCGTGTCGGCGGCCGAGGGCATCAAGCCGCAGACCGTCGAGCATCTCCAGATTCTCGATCTGCTGGGTCTGGATCGCGGCATCGTTGCGCTCACCAAGTCCGATCTCGTCAACGACGACGAATTGCTGGAGCGCATGGCCGAGATCGAGACACTGCTCGCGACGACCTCGCTGCGTGGTGCGGAGATCGTGCCGGTCTCGGCGGTGACCGGACAGGGTATCGACGAGCTGAAGGAAAAGCTCCTGGTCCTGGGCGAGAGCGGCAAGGGCGTCGCGGGCTTCGCGCGGCTCGCCATCGATCGCTGTTTCGTGTTGTCCGGTGCCGGCGTCGTCGTCACCGGCACCGTCCATGCCGGCGAGATCAGGGTCGACGACCGGCTGCTGCTGACGCCTTCCGGCATCGAGGCGCGCGTGCGGTCGCTGCATGCGCAGAACCGGCCGGCCGAGATCGGGCGCGCCGGCGAGCGCTGTGCGTTGAATCTTGCGGGCCCGCGCCTTTCCAAGGACGCGATCAAGCGCGGCGAATGGGTCGTGAGTCCCGAGCTTCACGCGCCCACCGATCGCATCGACGTGCGATTGAGTTTGCTGGCGTCGGAGGCGCAGCCGCTGAAGCACTGGTCGCCGGTGCACGTTCATCTCGGCTCGGCGCATGTCATGGGCCGCGTGGCCCTGCTCGAAGGCGAGCGGCTGGCGCCCGGTGACAGCGGGCTCGCGCAGATCGTCCTCGACGAGAAGGTCGGTGCGCTGGCCGGCGACCGGGTCATCCTTCGCGATCCATCGGCCACGCGCACGATGGCCGGCGCCACGACGATCGATCCGTTCGGTCCCCCGCGCAACCGGCGCGCCGAGCGGCGCCTCCTGGAACTCGCGGCACTCGTCGAACCTGACATCGAGGTGATGCCGCATCTGCTGCGTCTCGAAAGTGGCTTCGTCGATCTCGCGCGCGTCGGCCTCTCGCGCAATCTGAGGCCGGCCGAGGTGGAGAAGCTGCTCGAAGCGGCCGGCGGGGAGAGGCTGGAAGGGTTCGGCTTCCTGGCCGAAATCCTGGAGGCGGCAAAGAAGGACATCGTCGACACGCTCAAGACGTTCCATGAGACCAAAGCCGATGCGCCAGGCCTCCAGGCCGAGCGACTGAGGGTGACCTTGAAACGCCGCTGGCCGGCGCCGGTGTTCAAGGGCTTGCTGGACCAGGCGATCCGCGGCAAGACCGTCGTGGTCGATGGTGCCTTCCTGCGCCTGCCGAGTCATTCGCTGAAGCTCGGATCGCGCGACGAGGCCCTCTGGCAAAAAATCTCGGCAGACATGACACGTGACCGGTTCAAGCCGCCACGCGTTCGCGACTTCGCCGAGAGCTACAACGCGCCCGAGGCGGATACACGCCGGCTCTTGCAGCGCCTGGCCAAGCTGGGGCGGGTGGTGGAGGTGGCGCCGGACCACTATTTCCTGCGGCCTGTGGTGGCCGAAATGATCGGCATCGCCAACGCCTTCGGGAAAGAGTTCACCGCCGCCGAGTTCCGCGACAAGCTGGACAATGGCCGCAAGGTCGCGATCCAGATCCTGGAGTTCTTCGACCGCCACGGGATAACCATCCGCCGCGGCGACCTGCGCCGCGCGGTTCCACAGAAGAGCGGCCAGTACGGCCCGCCGCCTACGGCTTAGGGACCGGTCCGCTCAGGCTGGCCGGCGCGCCGTCCGGGCCGGCGAAGAGCGACAGCAGGAAGCCATGCTCCTCGTGCGGGGCCGCACCAATGTTCACGCCGCGTGCCTGGAGTTCGGTGCGCTTTTGCGCCAGGTCGGGCACGCGCAGTCCCGGTTGCCACGTGCCCGCGGGATTCGAGGGCGACGCTGGCTGAAGAGCGAGACGGGTGGTGCCGGTCTCGAACTCGGCCCACTCCGGACTCTGGAACTTGAGTTTCAGTCCGACTGTGTCGCGCCAGAAGGCGACCGCGGCCGGCAGATCGGAGACGTTGCCGATGACGTACTTCAGCTCGATTGTCATGATCCTGATTCCCTTGGGGAAATTCACCCTAGCACGGCAGGTGACAGGGAATTCATTCTGGTGAATCATCCGCCGCGGAGGGGAAGCGCTCCCGGTGGGGCGGCTGGCCTTCAAAGCCAGAGAGGGCCGTTAGGCGGTTCTTAGTGGGTTCGACTCCCACTCTCTTCCGCCATCTTTCTTGTATTCTCTTCCGTCGTTGCTGGAGTTCGGCCCCCTTGATGCGTATCCTGATCGTTGTCGCCGTGCTGTCGCTGGCGGCCTGTTCGGCCAATTCCCAGTACTCCGAGCCTTGGACGGTGAAAGCCGTCGGCAAGACGTACGAGGCGCGGGACGCCTGCCTGCAGCGGGAAGCCGCGCCCTATGCCACCGACACCGGCGACGCATCGAGCATCGGGCGCACCGTCAGCGCGAACTGCCAGGCCGAGACGAATGCGCTGAATGCCAGCAGCAACCCTCACAACGATCCGGTCGTTACAGCTGCCATCCGTCAGGATTCGGATTTCAGGGCGACCGGCTTCGTGCTGAAAGCCCGCGGACAGCACGGCAACCAGGCGCGGACTGCAGAGTAATGAGGACGTCGTGACGATCGAAAGCCAGACCCGCGAGGACGCAAAGATGGCGCTCGCGAACCTGATGATCCGAAAGGCGGGCCTGATCCGCACGATCCGGCACGAGATGCACAAGCAGGGGGTCGTTTACTTCAACGGCCTCACCGAAATCCTCGATGCCATCGAGCGAGCCAAGAAGGAAGACTGACCTCAAACCGGAAAGGACTTCGACATGCTTCGATCCCTGATCAAGACGGGTGCGGCCGCTGTGCTTCTGATGAGCGTCGGGTTCGCAGCCCAGGCGCAGACTCCCTCGGCGCCGGGTACCCCCCAGGCCGCCGGGAAGTCCGGTGCAAATGTCGGCTCGCTGACCTGCAAGGTGGCGGGCGGCATGGGCTTCATCTTCGGCTCCTCCAAGGACCTCGACTGCATCTTCGCCCGCACGGACGGCGTCGGTGAGAAGTACACCGGAGCGATCAAGCGCTATGGCGTCGACATCGGGTTCACCAAGGAATCGCAGATCGTCTGGCTCGTGTTCGCCCCCGGCAGCATCGCGCCCGGCGCCCTGCAGGGCACTTATGCCGGCGCGACGGCCCAGGCCACGGTGGGCGGCGGCGTCGGCGCCAATGTCCTGTTGGGCGGCGGCAGCGGCCAGATCACCCTGCAGCCGGTGAGCGTCGAAGGCAGCGTCGGCCTGAACGTCGCGGCCGGCGTGGCCGAGGTCGAGCTCAAGTACGCCAAGTAGCGGGCTTGCGGCGGCCCGGCCGGTCGGGTCAACTGGCGGGATGCCGGCTGCCGCAGACTCCCTCATCGCCCGCCTTCAGGCGGATTGCACCGCGGCCGAAGCGGCCGAGCGTCAGGTACGGGCCTCGCTCGAAGCCCAGATCCGGGAAGCCGAGCGGGCGCGCACCTTTGCCTGGCGCCGGCTCAGCGCTCTGTCGGACATGGCGCGGGTCGCGGCGCTCGAACCCGATCGCGACCTCGCTGTCGAACGGCAGCTGGAAGCTCTGTTCCGCGACATCGGCTGGATCGAGGCCGGACTCTCCGAACTCGGGGATGGCGCGCGGCCGCTGCTCGACTGGCTGAGGCCGATCGCCGAGGCGCTACATGCCGAGGCGCACCCTGCCGAACCTGCCGAGGGGGAAGTGGCGGAGCCACCTGTGATCGCCGATCCGATCGCGGCCTTCCGCGCCTTCGAGGCATGGTACGAGGCCGAGCGGGGCGAGCCCTTCCTTCAGGTTTTCGACCGCTACATGCCGCCCACGCCGGTTGTCGAGTTCTAGGGCCTTCCATGAAGACCGACTTCGAGCACTGGCTCGCGGCGCAGTTTGCCGAGACCGGTCCCTTCACGATCTTCATCCTGCTGGTGCGGATCACGCCCACCAGCGCCGTGCCGTCGAAGTCGAGCTATGCCCATCTGATCGGCGACGAGATGACGTGGCCGGAGATGCGCGGGCTGCTCGACAGCGCGCGCACGCCCTGGGACGGCGTTGCCTTCTTCGTCGGCCTTGGTCACGAAGGCGGCCCGCTGCCCGATCCGGTGGCGGCGCGCAGGCTCAAGGACGTGGAAGCCGACGTGAAGGCCGATCCGCTGACGCTCAATCGCGGCCTCTTCTTCGATCGCGACGGCCGCCATCTGCGGATCGACGAGAGCGCTGCATGAGCCACGACGGTTCGGTGCGCCGGCCGGCCCGCCGCCTCACCGCGAGGGGAATGGAAGCGTTGGAAGAGACGGTGGCCGAGGAAGTCGCCGTGGCGCTGGTCTACAACGGCATCAGCCACGCAGTGATGATGGCGACGCCCTGCGATCTCGAGGATTTCGCGCGCGGCTTTTCCCTGACCGAGCGGATCGTCGGAAAGCCCTCGGAAATCTACGACATCGAGGTCGAGCCGGCAGGGCGCGGCATGGAAGTGAAGCTCGAGATCGCCGCGCAGCGGATGGCCGGCCTCCAGGAGCGGCGACGCACTCTTGCCGGTCGCACCGGCTGCGGCCTCTGCGGCGTCGACAGTCTCGACGCGGCCTTGCGCGCGGTGCCGGCCGTCTCCCAGCCCCGGCCCGTGTCGCGGCCGGCCATCGAGCGGGCGATCGCGGCGCTGCCGGCGCAGCAGCGGATCAACAGGTCGAGCGGGGCGACGCATGCCGCGGGCTGGGCCTCGCTCGATGGCACGCTCCTCGCCGTGCGCGAGGATGTCGGCCGGCATAACGCGCTCGACAAGCTCGCGGGCGCCCTGGCGCGCAGCGATGCTGCCGCGGCCGGCGGTTTCGTGGTCGTCACCAGCCGCTGTTCCTACGAGATGGTGCAGAAGGCGGCGGCCATTGGCGCGTCTGCCATCGCCGCCGTCTCCGCGCCGACGTCGCTGGCCATCGAGACGGCCGAGCAGGCAGGCATCGCGCTGGTGGCCTTCGTGCGCGAGGGCCGGTTGACCGTCTATGCCTGCGCCGATCGGATCACGGCGTGACGGATCGAGGCGTGACCGGGCAGCGCGTCTTCGGCGTCACCGGCTGGAAGAATGCCGGCAAGACGACGCTGACGGAAAGGTTGGTGGCCGAGTTCGTTCGCCGCGGCTGGCGCGTGGCGACGATCAAGCATGCCCACCACGACATCGACATCGACCAGCCGGGTACCGATTCCTGGCGTCATCGCGCCGCCGGGGCAGGGGAAGTGGCCCTTGTCGGGGGGCGGCGCTACGCCATCCTGTGCGAGACGTCCGAACCGTCGATCAGTGAGGTGCTGGCGCGCCTGTCGTCTTCGGATCTCGTCATCATCGAAGGCTACAAGAGCGAGCCGCACCTCAAGATCGAGGTGCGTGCGTCCCATGAATCCAAGCCCCTGGCGCCGGACGATCCCGCCATCGTGGCGATCGCCTCGGACGTCCAGCCGCACGATGCCGGGCTGCCGTGGTTCCGCCGCGACGACGTCGCCGCCATCGCGGACTTCATCGCCGCGAAAGTCGGTTAGGGAGCCTTCTGTCCGGCGAATGCGCCGCCGGCCTGGTAGTTCGGGCCGTTGACGGTGAATGAACCGGCCTGATTGGTCGGGAAAGCTCCCTGGCCCACGAAGGCGCCGTTCATGGTCATGGTGCGGCCCGGCGTGCTGGCGCTCGTCGTCGGCATCGTGGCCTGGAAACCCGAGTTGCCGACGCGGCTCGTGGTGCCGCTGTAGGTGCTGTTGTTGAAGTTCGCGGTGGTCGTTCCGCTGTTGCTGCCCATGGACCAGACCTGCTGATAGGTCCCGGTGCCGAACGAGGTGTTTCCGTTGTTTATGACCAAGCCGCCCATCACCCCATTATAGGTGATCGTCTGTTGCATCGAGGTCGCCTTGGAAATGACAGCGTCAGGCGTCGGCCGGTTCGATGGCGCCGTCTCGAAGGCGTTGCTGAGCGCGTTGGTGATGATGTTGCTGGGATTGACGTTGCGCGGGCCGGGTCCGCTGCCGAAGCGGTTGCCCAGTGTATTGCCCGAGCCCTGGCCCGAGTTGGCGTTCGAGAAGCCGGAATTCTGCGCGGACTGATCGGCGCCGCCCTGCTGTCCCCCGCCCCTGGCGCCCTCGAGCTGGCCGAGCGCCGCGGTCAAACTGCCCGGCGGCACGGCGCCGGGCCGGCCGGGCAGGCCGCCAAACAGCGTCGTCACCTGGAAGCCGGGGCGAGTCACGACCTCGAGCTGGCCGCCGGCCCCCACGCTCATGCTGATGCCGAAAACGAAGATCGACATGGTCGAGCGCTGCTCGACATTGAAGATGCTGATCCCACCGCGAATGCCGATGGTGCTCGATGGCGTCGTGACGGTGATGGCGTTTTTCTTGCTGATCTTGCCCCCGACGAGGCGAAAGACGCCCTTGCTGGCGTTGATGGCAAGGTCGCCGGTCTTTGTGGCGGGATCGTAGATGAACTTGTCGATCGTGAGCTGCGCGTTCGGCCCGACAGACAGCGACGTGCCATCGAGGAACATCAGATGGGCACGGTCGTTCGCGCTCGTGGTGATCAGCTCGTTGGCCTGCACGTCGACGCCGACACGCAACACGCGCTCGGCCTCGGCCGGCGGCTTGCCGCGCGGATCGCCGTCGGTTGCCGAGGTGACGCCGACCTTTGCCTGGGCGGAGACGGGCAGCAAGGAGGCGGAACTACCGGCGAGAAGGGCGACGGTCAGCAGGGACAGGCTCGCGCCGGGAAGTCTGAGGGCCACTGTGATCTCCTGAGCAGCGCTAGAAGCGCCAAGTTACTCCGATGAGCGCACTGTTGTTCGTGAACGCATAGTTTGGCAGGTCCGACGACCGGACGAACCTTCCGCCCGACACCGTGAACATCGTCCGCTGGTCGAAGGGAACGGACAGAGTAATATTCAGAATCGTGTCGGTTTGTTGTCGGGTAACTGACGGATCCACGACGGCGTCGGGCTGGTCATAATACCACCACTGGACGTTGGCAAACAGGCTGATGCTCCACGGCATCTCGCTCTTGAACAGCGGGTCCTTGAAGGCGAAGGACATGCCGGCACCGGTTCCATAGAGCGTGTAGTTCTGCCACGGCGTGCTGTCGGTCTGGTACCGCTGGAGATTGCCGTTCGCATAAAGCATCACGGCCTCGTTCAGCGCGTACTGGAAGGTCGTGTTGGCCGAGTATTCGACACCGGTGAACTGGTTGTTGGTCGGGATGTACCAGGTATTCTGATACATCTGCCGCCGCCAGACGAAGTTCGTGGTGTTTCGCAGCTTGTCCGACAGGAGCGTCCCGACCTCCAGGCCCGAACCGAAGCTGCCGTAATAAGGCACGTCGTTGACCCAGATGTAACCGACGGTGCCGAACGGCTTCAGGGTGACATCCTCGAAGATGCCGTTGAAGGCCTTGAAGCGCGGGCCGGAGGTGAGATCGAGGATGGATACGTTGGCCGCCTGGATCTGGAACTGCCGGTTGAGATAGCCCGAGAGCTGAGTCTCGAGCTGCGCGGGGTTGTTCTGCCCGAGATCGTAGATGTGGCGCAGGAACCCAGATGTGACCGCGCCCCAGTCCGCCGTGCCCAGCGCTGCCTGGTTGAGGTTGGCGGTCTGGCCGAACAGCCGGACACTCGACGTCGGCGGACCGAGATTTGCGTTTGACTGGTAACGCATGCCCGCGAAAATCTCGCCGGTGAACCGCGACCTGGTGAGACGCTTATCGGACTCCGCCAGAAACTGTTCCGCGCGCGTCTTCACGTCCGGCGGCAGCGATGCGGACTTGAGCGTGACCTCGAAATAGCTGCGGGCGACTTCGAAGGAACCCAGCCTGTAATACAGCACGCCGAGTTCGAGTCGGACACGCGGCAGGTCCGGATCGACCAGCAGCATGCGCTCGAGCGCGGAGATGGCGCCTTCGAGATCGCCGGTCTTCGAGGCGATGGTCGCGAACTTGAAGAGAACGTCGAGATCCGAGGGCTTCTGCAGCATATCCTGGAAGGCGGCGTCGTATTCCGCTTCCAGCTGTGGCGAGACGGCCTGGGTCTGCTGCGCGATCGCCGGGCGCGCGCCCACGATCGTCGCCGATAGGGCGGCGGCCAGCAGAGCGACGACGCTCACGCCTAATCCGAGCCTACGCACCAGATTCTCCCCCGAGCCCCGATACTTTCGAGAAACTCTTCCAAAAGAGAATGAGGCAGTAGGGCTGCTAGATCAACCAACTCCGGACTGTATGTATCCATGCGACGATCGGACCGGAGCGCGCGGCTCGCATTCGCAACACCATCCGTCGGTATTGCCGATCGCCGAGAGCCGTTATGTAACGCTCCTTGTCCTGCAACATTGCATCGAGCATGCGATCTAGCATCGTCGAATAGGTGTTGCCCCAGTTGCGACTCGAAAGATGCAGTCGTCCGCCCAGCACCGGATTGTCCGCGGCGCCATTGCGCCCATGAAGGCGATAGGAATAGAGCGCCTCGTCGATCAGCAGCGAACCCGCCACCATCTGCGCCATGACCACGACGTAGAAGTCCATGTGGAGCCGGAACACTTCGTCATCCGCGGGAAAGACGAGGTTGATCAGCGAACGACGGAACATCATCGACGAGGTGCTGACCCAGACCCAGTGGACCACGCGTTTGGTGTAGAGGCGATAGGGCGTCTGGCCCTGCCATCTTGCGGTGCCTTGCGCGGCGTCGAGGATCGGTACGCGGGCCGCATCGATCGGCACGAAAGCCTGGTCGCGATCGGCCCGGGCGCGGTCCTTTCCGAACCAGTAGAAGCCGCCGGCGATCAGCTTGCCCTTTCCGTCGATCACGCGCGCGTTGCAGGCGGTGAACCCCACCGCATAGCTCTCGTTCAGATGCGCGGCGAGGTGGCGCTCCAGGAAATCGGGATTCCACAGATCGTCGGAGTCGAGGAAGCAGACGAAGGTCGCGTGGGTCTCGGCGAGTCCCCGCCGCGTGGCGCCGGTTTGCCCGACGTTCTTGTCGAGACGGACAAGCCGAAAGCGCGAGTCGGCCAGTTCGTCGAGGGTCTGCTGCACGACGGCGGCGGAATCGTCGGTCGAGGCATCGTCGACGACAACACACTCGAAGTCGCGCAGTGTCTGATGCGCGACCGAGCGGATGGCGTCGGCGATGTAGTCACGGCAGTTGAAGCACGTGACGACGACCGAGATGGACGGCAGCCTGGCGTCGCTCACTTTTCCGGTCCGAGGAAGTCGAAGTCCACGCCTTCGTCGGCCTGCAGCACGGTCTTGAAGAAGAGGCCCGTGTAGCCGCGCCCGCTGCCGGGATGCGCCGGCGGCGCCTTCCAGGCCTTCTTGCGGGCTGCCAGCGTCTTGGCATCGACGTGAAGTTCGAGCTTGCGCTTGGGCACGTCGAGCGTGATCCGGTCGCCGGTCTTCACCAGCGCCAGAGGCCCGCCGACGGCGGCCTCGGGTGCGACATGCAGCACGATGGTGCCGAACGCCGTGCCGCTCATGCGTGCGTCGGAGATGCGGATCATGTCCTTCACGCCGGTGCGCGCGAGCTTCATCGGAATGGGGAACGATCCCGCCTCCGGCATTCCCGGCGCGCCCTTCGGCCCGGCATTGCGCAGCACGAGGATGTCGTCGGCCTTCACGTCGAGGTTCGGATCGTCGCCGCGGGCGGCGAGATCTTCCAGCGATTCGAACACCACGGCGCGGCCGGTGTGGGTCATCAGCGCGGGAGAGGCGGCCGCGTGCTTGATGATGGCGCCGCGCGGCGCGAGGTTGCCGCGCAGCACGGCCATGCCGCCGGTCGGCTTGATCGGATTGGCGGGCGTGCGGATCACGGTCTGGCCCGGTACCATTTCGGCCGCGTCGATGACCTGCTTCAGCGTCTTGCCGGCGACCGTCCTGCACTTCTCGTCGAGGTTCTTGCGAATCTCCTTCATCAGGCGCGAATTGCCGCCGGCCCAGTGGAAGTGCTCCATGTAATGGTCGCCCGAGGGCTTGAGGTCGACCAGCACCGGCACGCTGCGGCCGATCTCGTCGAACTCCTCCAGCTCGATGTCGATGCCGAGCCGGCGCGCGACAGCGGTAAGATGCACCAATGCGTTGGTCGAGCCGCCGATCGCCTGCAGCACGGTGAGCGCGTTGCGGAAGGCGGACTTCGTCATGATCTCGCTGGGTTTGGGACCTTGCTTCACGGCCATCTCGGCGGCGAGCCGGCCGGTTTGCTCGGCAATGCGCAGGCGATCGGAGTGCGTCGCCGGTATCGAGCCACTGGTCGGCAGGCCCATGCCGAGAGTTTCAACGATGCAGCCCATGGTGCTGGCGGTGCCCATGACCATGCACGTGCCCTTGGTCGGCGCCAGGCGCTCGCTCACCTGCTCGATGTCGGTTTCAGAGAAGGTGCCGGCGCGATGCTGGCCCCAAAGTCGGCGGCAGTCGGTGCAGGCGCCCAGCACCTCGCCCTTGAAATGGCCGACCAGCATCGGTCCGACCGGCAGCACGACGGCGGGACGGTCGGCGCTGGCGGCAGCCATGAGCTGGGCCGGCAGGGTCTTGTCGCAACCGCCGATCAGCACGACCGAGTCCATCGGCTGCGCGCGGATCATCTCCTCGGTGTCCATCGACATGAGGTTGCGCAGGAACATGCTGGTGGGATGGGAGAAGCTCTCGTGGATCGACACGGTCGGGAAGACCATCGGGAGCGCTCCGGCCAGCATGACGCCGCGCTTCACCGCCTCGATCAGGTCCGGCACGTTGCCGTGGCAGGGATTGTAGTCGGAGAAGGTGTTGGTGATGCCGACGATCGGCCGGTCGAGCGCGTCGTCGGAATAGCCGCCGGCCTTGATGAAGGCCTTGCGCAGGAACAGCGAGAAGCCGGCGTCGCCGTAGGTGGCGAGGCCCTGGCGCAGGCCGGTCTCCTTCTTCGGTGCGGTCTTCGACGTGCGGCGGCGTTTGGCGGATGCCATGTCGGTTTCTCTCCCAGCTTCACTGTATTTTGTCAGGTCGACCCATCGCCGGCCAGACCGGCGGCCCAGCGTGCGTGCGCCGTGGCGTCGCGACCCTCGGCGATGGTTTTAGCCAGTTCGAGTCCCATCACCGCGCCGAACTTGAAGCCATGGCCGGAGCAGGGCGACATCGCCCATCCTTTGGCGCCCTGCTTCTCGACGACGAAGCGCTCGTCGGCGGTCACGCTGTAGAAGCAGACCTTGAGGTTGCGGATTTGCCAGCGATCGAAGCCTTTCAGCAGGCTGCCGCAGCGGTCGAGCAGGGCATGCATCTCGCCCGGTTGCGCATCGCGCGGCGCCACGGGATCGCCGGTGAGGCTGAATTCGTGATCGCCGACCTTCATGCCGCGCCCCCGGACGGGCGGGACGAGATAGAGGCCGACATCGCCCGTCTTCTCGATGATCATCGGTCCTCTGGCCCAGGCGGCGCGCTGGTCCTCGGGCAGGTCGAAGTAGACCACGACCTGCCGGGAGGGCGTGACCCGTCCGGCAAGGCCGGGCAAAAGGCGCGGCGCCCAGGCGCCGGCCGCGACGACGACGATGTCGCCGCCATGCGTTTCGCCGGCTTCGGTGACGATGCGGCCATGCTCGAGATCGGCCGAGCGGACGGGCGTGCCGGCATGCAATTGAACGCGAGTCTGTGCGCCCAGGTGAGTTGCGAGGGCTGCCACGATGTCCTGCGCCAGCAAGACGCCGCCCGTCTCGATCCAGAAGGCCCGTTCAAGTCCCTTGGTGTCGAGCTGCGGGAAGCGGCGCGGCAGCTCGTCCATCGACAGTTCGGTCATCGGCCTGCCGATCGAGGCGAGGGTGGCGGCCGACTTTTCCGCCCAGTCCGCGCCGTTGCCGGTGAGCGCCAGCGTTCCCGTCGGCTCGTGGAGCGTCTGGCCGAGATCGGACCACAGCAGGTTCCAGGCTGCATAGGCCTCATCTATCATGCGAGCGTAACCCGCATGCGTGCCGTAGGGATGGCGGATCAGCCGGTGCTCGTCCATCGACGAGGCCAGCGGATTGGGCAGAGGCCCCTGCTCGAACAGTTCGACCTCGTGTCCCTGGCGTGCCAGCCCCCACGCCGTAGCCAGGCCCATGATTCCGCCGCCGACGATGATCGCTTTCATGGCAGCCTCCCTAGCGCAGTCACGGTCGTTCGGTAATGGTCAATGCCGTCCCGTGCGATCGCCATGCTACTCCAAGGGGCATCGAGACTTCCTCCGGAAGGTATTGCAAATCCCGTCGCCTTCGGCGTTGATGTCGGCGAGGCTTGTACAACCGTGAAATTGTCGAAGGAATGAACATGGCAATGACCATGCTGCAGATGGCGGGCGCTCAACCGACGCCGGCCACCATGGCCGACGGGATCCTGCTGATCATCGATGCGCAACGCGAATATACGGATGGATTGCTGCCGCTGACCGGCGTGCAGCCGGCAGTGGATGCGCTGGCGGTGCTGCTCGAGAAGGCCCGCAAGGCAGGGGCGCCGGTCGTCCACGTTCGACATCAGTCGAAGGGCAAGGCGTTCAATCCCAGTTCGACGGGCTACGAGATCGTCAAGGAACTGACTCCGCGCGACGGCGAGACGATCATCGACAAGGGCATGCCCAATTCCTTCGCGGGCACGGATCTTGCTTCACGGCTTGCCGCCTTGGGGCGCAAGAACCTGATCGTCGGCGGCTTCATGACCCATATGTGCGTTTCGGCGACGGTACGCGCGGCAACCGACCAAGGCTATATGAGCACGATCGCGGCCGACACGGTGGCGACGCGCGATCTTCCGGATGCGACGGGAGGCGGCACGATCGGCGCCGATGCCATCAACAGGATAACGCTCGCCGCGCTCTCCGACCGCTTCGCATGGATCGTGCCCTCGGCTGGCCAGATCGTCTGATTTTCTGCCAGCGAGTCCTCCGTCGGCGCGCGTTGAGCGCGCCGGCGCCGGGCGCTAGAGAGTCTTGCCGCCGACGGTGCTGATGGCCGTGACCGCCGCGACAGCGATCAGCGATGCGATCAGTGTGTATTCGATCGCGGTGGCGGCCTTGTCGTCCGTCATCAGGCGGCGAAAAAACGACAGCATGTAGAACTCCGAAGCAGGAAATGCTGGGGGCCGTTCGCCGGCCCGGCTCTTGGTCGCGGCTTTAAAAAACATGTCCAACGTATTGGACTGAAACACCCATTCAATATGAGAATTGTATCAAGTTCATCCCCGTGCGCGCGGGGGCGATCCTCGTGGTATCGTCGGTCGAAGAAGGAGGGCGCGTCATGAAGTCCATTCTGACCATGGCCTGGACGGCGGAAGATCCGTCAGCATTTGAGTTGGCCGCCAAGATCGCGCGAACGTTCGGAGCGCGGCTGATCGGACTGGAGCCGCCTTCCTACGGAGTCATGAGCATGGCCTGGGCCGACGCCGGCATGGGCGCGCCCATCGGCGGTGGCCTGGCCGAGGACGCGGAGGAGCGCCAGAGGGTCGCTGCGGTCAAGCAGGCTTTTGAAGATCGGGCGGCCGGCCTCGTCTCCGAATGGCGTTCGGCCGACGATAGTGGCCCGACCGCGATCGGAACCATCGGCCGCGCCTACGACCTGATCGTGTTGCCGCAGCCGGGTGCGCTGCCCAAGATGCCGGAAAGCGTCTTTGAGACCGCCTTGTTCGATTCAGGACGCCCGGTACTCGTCGTGCCGCCCGGTTTCACGGGCATGGTCGGCAAGCGCATCCTTTTTGCCTGGAATGGCTCGACGGAAAGCGCGCGCGCCATCTCGCTCGCCATGCCCGTTCTCAGTGGCGCCGAGGCCATCGAGGTGTTGAGCGTCGAGGGAGCGATGGTGCCGGGCCCGACCTCGGTTGAAATCGCGGAATCGCTGAAGAGCCATGGCCTCAACGTGACGGGTCAGCATGTGAAGCCCGGCACGAAGACCGCGGGCCAGACGATCATCGACCGGGCGCAGGCGCTCGGTGCGGACCTGATCGTGAAGGGTGCCTACACGCAGAGCCGGCTGCGTCAGATGATCTTCGGCGGCGTGACACGGGATCTCATCCTGTCGTCGCCGCTGCCGGTCCTTTTCTCTTATTGATTCAGACAATCCGCCGCCGGTGCCTGTGCCGGCGGTCGTGCTAGAACGCGCCGCATGACGGCTGGTTCGACCTCCCCAGGAGAATCTCTCTGGGGCCGCACGCTGGTGCTCGTCGCAGTCGTCCTGGCTGCCGGCGCCTTGCTTGCGTTCGGTTTGGTGCGGGATCGAGGCGCGCCGCGCGTCCCGACGATCGCCGAGAAGCTCGTGAACCTGCGAGCGGACAGGGCCGAACTGCAGGCTCGGGCCGACGGCATGGCTCGTATCGAGCTGCTGTCTTCCTTCCGGGCCGCCAGCCTTCTCTTCGACGCGCTGGCCGCGCGGTACGAGCCCGAGCGGGAACAGGCCTTCGACCGGCTGCCGGCCGGGCGCCGCGAGATGTTCGACAGGCTCGAAACCGTCAACGCGGCGTTGCGTGCCGCGCTCGACCGCCCGGGCGCTCCCGGCCGCGCCGTTGCGGTGGAGCAGGCAGCGAGCAATATCCCGGGAGATCTGGAACGCCTGGCGTCGCACGATCTGGCGCCCGTGATCCTTTCGTACACTCCGGAGATTCTGGCGCCGCGCCGCAAGGTGGGCGAACTCACGCTGCCCTCGGAGTCCGCGGCGGCGGCACCTCCGGAGGGAGCCTCGCACGACGGCCCGGCCGGCAGGCCCGCCGCCGGCGAAACATCGACTGGAATGGCACCGCTGTACGCACCGAGCTTCGCCGCGCCGGCTCCTGAAGACTCGATGGTCGAGATCGACATCGTCGGTCTGCGCCTGACGGCCGGTGAGGTCCCGCCCATATTGACGATGGGCACCTGGCGCGGCGAGGCGACGGTCCTGCCCGAGCGTCTGCATTTCACGGTGCCGCGGAGTGTCTTCGCGACAGATGTCAGGCGCACGCGGCTGGCGACGGGATCGCTCTTCGTGCGTCACGCGTCGCGGACGCAGGTGTTCCAGCTTCTTTTCCTGTCGCTGCCGGAGAAGCCCGGTTCGTTCGCCTTCGACCAGAAAGTGCGGACCACAACCCCGGAATCCAACACTCTGGTGTCGCCGGAGATCCTCGCGCGAGCGCCGGTCGGCGAGACACGAACCGTGCGGCGTTGTTTCGACCCTCCGCCAGGCTGGCGTTTCGACAAGGACAAAAGACGTGTCGTCATCGTCGAGCGACTGGGGTGGCTCGACGACATTCCGGACGAGACGATGAACGGCGGCGGCGTCGATTTCGTGCGCGAGGACGCGCCGGGCCAGATCTGCATTTCCGTCGTGGCGAAGCCCGTGACCAAAGCCGCGCGCAGCGCCACCATCGGCCGCTTCGAAGCGACGCTGGTGCGTGACCGGCCGGTCGATGGCGTGGTCCAGAGTGGCGTGCGCGCGCTGGACTGGAACGACACGGTCCGGGTGCCGATCGATCCCACCATGATAGAATGGAAGCTCTACATCCGCCTGTTCGGGGAGGTGGACCGTGAGTTCGACGGCCAGGCGCAGGGAAGTGCCGCGCTGCCGGACATTCCGTTCCTGCGTATCACCTTCGACGACAAGTACCTGACGCTTCGGGCGGACCCGGACGCCGTTCGCTAACGCCCGCGCGCCTCGAGGCGCATGCGCCGTTTGCCGGTCTCGTCGTTGAGGTCGAGCGTCGTGCCGGCGATCTGCGCCGTCCGGACCGCGCCCAGGGCTGCGACGAATTTCTTCTCGATCGCGGCTTCCGCCGGGGGGCAGGCCATCAAGGTCATCGGCCCGGCCACGAAGCGGAGCCCGTCGGGATCCAGCACATAGTCTCCGCCCATCGTGTTGCAGCCCGTCGATGCGGTGAACTTGCCGTCATCGTCGAGGCGCATCATCGGCCGACGGCGCCATTCGTCGAACGCGGGGCGATCGCCGTCCAGTTCGACCAGGCGCCATTCGGTGTCGCGCAACGCCGAGCCGTGTGATGCCAGCGGGGGGCAGGCGCCGTCGCGTTTCATGTTGATGAGACGATCGACGGCGACCGAGTTGTTGTTGTCGAAGCTGCCGATGATCTCGACGTAGAGACTGGATTCGCGCGAGGGGGTCATGTCGACCCATGCCTTTTCGAGGTCGGGTTCCGCGCCACCGGGCGCCACACCGTAGGTCCGGCCGGCCAGGCACGCGGCGAACAGGCCGCCATCCTGTGCATCGCGATACATGCCGGCGAGCCTGAACCTGCCGTCGATGGGATCGGCTTTTTCCGCGCGCAGGAGTTCGGCGCCCCTCTCGTCGACCAGCTTGCCGCCGCCGATCTCGCGGAACGCCCGCCGGCTGTTGTCAGCGCCCCGCAGGACGAGGCGCACACCGCCTTCGACCTCCTGGGCCCACTGGCCGAAGTCGAGAAGGGGCTCGGCCGACCCGTCGCGCTTGTCGCGAAGCCGGAATGTTCCGTCGGGAAACAGCGTCACGGTGAGGTTGCCCCCGGCGAAGGTCCGTGGCGGCTCGCCCGGCCGGCCGGCTGCGTGACAGCGCATCGAGCGGCCGGCGGCGGTAAGCGTCGCCTCGCGGCCCCGACCGCGCAGTTCGTAGTACGAATCCGAGAACGCGAAGCCGGAACCCGAGGCCTGGCGGGACAGTTCGATGTTGGGTTGCCCGGGCATGCGCAGCGTCACCAGTTCTCCGTCGCCGGCGAATGTCGCCGAGAAGTCCATGCCGCCCGGACAGGCATAGAGGACATCGCCCTGCGGGGTCGGCATCGGCGCCGGAACCGGGGGGCGGTCCGTCGAAGAGACCTGCGCGGCGGCCGGCATCGCGGCCAGAAGGAGAAGAAGCGGGATCAATCGCCTCATGGCGTCGACTCCGGAATGCGGCCGTCGGCGGAAAGCAGCACGGCGACCGGCCGGGTCGTCTCGAACTGCGCAAGCACGATCAGGGCCACCACCATGATGGGCACGCACAGGAACATGCCGACCACGCCCCAGATCGTGCCCCACACGATCAGGGAAACGATCACCACCAGCGGCGAAAGGTTGAGCGACCGGCCCATGATGGCCGGCTCTACGACGTTGGCGGTGACGACCTGGATCGAGCCGAACACCAGCAGCACGATCAGGAAGGGTGTGAGGTTGTCGAACTGGATCAGGGTGAGGAGGGCCGGTGCGATGATCGCCATGATCGAGCCGAAGGTGGGGATGTAATAGAAGAAGAACACCATGACGGCCCAGAAGCCGGCGAAGTCCACTCCGACGGAGGACATGACGACGTAGGCGAAGGCCGAAGTGGCGGTCGCCAGCGTGGTCTTGATGCGGATGTAGACGCGGATCTCGCGATCGATGCGGTCCAGCACGGAGAGCACCCGTGCTTCCTGACCGTCGCCGTTGAAGATCGCGCCGAGCTTGCGCTTGAAGTGGACCTGCTCGACGAACAGGAACAGCGTGTAGATCAGGATGAGGCCGGCAATGCTCACCACCGAGGCAGCAGCCGTTGCGACGCTGCCCAGCGTGTCGGCCAGGCTGATGCGCGCCACCAGTTCCGACAGGGTTGGCGCCTGTTCGAGGCCGGCCATCTGCGTGGCCTGTTCGATCAGGTGGGTGAGCCTCGCTTCGTAGCTGGGCACCGCCGCGACCACGGCCTGCACGTTGCGGCCGATGGTTCGGCCGACGATCCAGAAGAGTCCGCCGATCACGAGGACGGCCAGAAGCAGGGCCAGCGGCTGGGGAAGGCGCAGCCTGCCCAGCCGGGGCTGTGCAAAGGTGTCGGCCAGAGAATCGACCATGTACCAGAGCACGATGCCCAGCACGAATGGCAGCAGCAGGCCGCGCCCGGCGACGAGCAGGAAGATCGTCGCGGCGATTACGACGGCCCATAATGCGGCGCGTTGCAGGGTCATGGCGGCACTATAGGCTCTGTCGCGGGAAGTGGGGAGACGTCGAGGCGGTCGATGACGGTGATGTCAGACGCGGTTGAGCATCGCCCTGCCGCGGTCTGTCAGTTCGACATGGTGCTCGCCGGCTTCGCCGCCATGCTGACGGATCAACCCGTCCGCTCGGGCATCCTCCCAGACCGGGAAGCGCGGACAGGAACTCTGCCAGGCGTCGAGCACGTCTTCGCGACGGCGCGGACGGGCAGCTACCCACTCGAGGAACTGGATCATCATCAGCTCGGGGCTGGCCGACATGACGTGCCCTCCGGCTTTACTGGAACCCGCAGGATGCCGCGGTGGCTCCAACGGTGGCCCAGCGCTGGTTGTCGCGGAAGCAACCGTTGACCCACGTACCGGTGAAGACCTGGCCGTCGGGACCACCGGACTTGGTGCCCCAGCCGCTCGCCTGATCGTTCATCCATTCGCCTTCATATCGCGAACCGTTGGCCCAGACGCGTACGCCCCGGCCCTGCATCTTGCCGTTGACGAATTCACCCTCGTAGCGGCCGCCGTCGGTGAACATGATTATGCCGCGGCCGGTCCGCTGATTGTCGCGGAAGTCGCCAATGTAGCGATTGCCGTTGGGCCAGACGTACATGCCGTGTCCCTGGGGCCGGCCCTCGCGGAATTCCGCCGTCAGCCTGGCTCCGCTCGGGAAGACGTAGGTTCCCTTGCCGTCGCGCTCGCCGGCCTTGAACTCGCCTTCGTAGCGCGCCTTGTTGGCATAAGAGAGCTTGCCCTGGCCCTCATAGAGCCCGTCCTTCATCTCGCCCTCGTAGCGATCCGTGGGGACGCCCCCCTTGAACCACTGAAGAACGCCCTTACCCTGCGCGAGATCGTAATCACAGGCGCCGGACCAGCTGATGCTGAGATTGGGTTCGGCGTTCATCATGACGACACCGCAGCCGGTCTTTGGATCTTTCACTTCGTCGCTGGCCGCGGGCGGCTGGCCGGGCGTGGGAAGGGTCGGCAACTGACGCGGGATCGGGGCCGTCCCCAGTTCGGGGACAGGCCGTGAGGTCTGGGCCAGCGCGGGACAGCCTGCCGCGATGGCGAACAACAGGAATGAAAAGAAGCCGACCCGCATGATCTCCGCAGGTTAGCACCGGTCTTCGCGAACGTCCTTCTCCGCCTTCCGCTCCTTCGAGGATTCCCCGTGTTCGCGCTTGTCCGCGGCGATGCCCAGCTGCACCTCGAATGAATGTAGCAGTCCCATGACGACGAGGATCAGGAACGTGCCCAAACCGGCGATCTGCCAGAGACCGAAGCCGCAGGAGAGGCCGACCGCGCCCGCCAGCCACATGCCGGCCCCTGTCGTCAGCCCCTGCACCTCGCCTCGCGTGAACAAGATGGACCCTGCCGCCAGGAATGCCACGCCCGCCGTCACGGCCTCGACGGCTCGGAGAGGATCGCTGACCATCTCTCGCCCGACGAACGCGTCCGAGTGAGCAATCTCGACGGTGAGGATGCCGAATGTCGCGGCCGCGACGCAGATGAGGATATGGGTCCGAAGGCCTGCCGGCCGTGCACGCCATTCCCGCTCGAACCCGATCAGCGCTCCCAGCAGCGCGGCGAAGAAGAGCCGCGCTGCAATGACCGGGAAAGCGAGGAAGGTCGGGTGGGCGAACTCTTCCGTCAGTGCGCCCATCGTCAGGAGGCGTACTTGAACTCGGGCAGCGACTTCAGCGAGTCCTTGGTGGCGCCCGGCAGCACGATCTTCTTGCCGTTCGTCCTCATCTGTTCGTAGGGCAGAGCGACGAGCTTGTCGCCGACACCCAGGAAGCCGCCGACCGACAGAACGACGAACGGGGCCTTACCGTCCGGGCCGACGATGATCTCGTCGATCTTTCCGACGCTGTCGCCCGCTTCGTTCACGACGGTCGAGCCGATCACCTTGCTGGCGCGATACCCGGTAGAGATCTTCATGACATCGACTTTCACGAGCTGAACGGTCTGCGGCGTACCCTGGGCCATCACAAGGACGGGCGTGACGAGTGCGGCGGCGGTGGCGACGGTGGCCGTGAGGAGAAGCGTGCGCATGGGAACTCCGTGATGGGAAAGGATGCCCCACAACGGCCAGCGCGGTCTTACGTTCCCCGCTTGGGATAGCTAGGAAGACAGATGATGGAGTGTGGAGTGAGGCGCGGTCAGGGATCGCCGCCACAATGTTGCGGCCCGGCCGCCAAGATAGCCGGCGCAGGCGGCGACGGCGCTGGTGGCTCCGACTTCGGGTATTGGGTTCGTGAGGCCGGCCAGAGACGCGCCGAACGCCGCCACGGTGGAGGCTGCCAGCAGGCAAGCGGCCCACAAGCCGTCACGTGCGTGGGGCAGGCGGAGACGGGAGTACATCCGGTCCAGTTGCAGCTTCAGGAAGAGTCCGCGGCCCACGCCGACCGCCGTTCCAACGGCCAGGCCTGCCAGCCAGAGGAGCGGTTGCCGGGTATCGGGCGACTGCATCGCCAGCAGAAGCATCGCAGTCGCAAGCGCGAAGGGAAGAGCGGCGAAAAGCCGACCGGGCGGCAGCGACCGGCCACGCGCTTCACGCAGCAACATGAAGACGGTGGCGCCGGCCGCACAGGCCGCGATCAGGTGAAGAATATTGAGCTTCAGCACGGTATCGAACGTAATCCGAAACCTATTACGTTTCACTGACGCCAGTGGAATTTTCGCCACCCTGCCGCCTCAGCGTGGAGAGTGGCCGCCTCCACATGCTCGCCCGACGGCAGGAGCGATCTGCTCGGCGAACTTGCGGGAGCCGCTGGGCCTGAAATGCCCGACGTCGCCGAAATCCTCCGGCGCCAGCGTACCCTCGGGGACGTCGATGTAGGTGTCACCCAGCCGTTCGGCTTCTCGCTTCAGGATGCCGTTCAGCCAGCCGATCATCGCCGGAATCTCTGAGTCACGGACGAACGGGAGCCATCCCTCCATCTGGTCGTCCTTCAGGCTGGCCTTGTTCATGAGCTGCCCGATCCAGACCGTACGGATGCCTCGCCCGCGGTTGATGGCGGATATCGTGGCAATGTTGCGGGTGTAGATCTTCTCGAGGGCCGGATCGGGGCCTTTTGCGCCGTCGCCTTGGATCGTGGCCGGGGGGCGGATCGTATCGAAGGCAAGGATGGCGAACTTGCCCAGAAGCGAGAGGATCGGCGAAACCGATAGGGCGGGGCCGTTGATGCGCCTTGCGTCCAAGGCATCGATCTGGCCCACGAGGTGGTTGGTGGCATAGGCGGGGTCGAGATCGCGGACGTGGGCGCTCCGCAGGTCGTTCCAGCCGATGTAATAGACGGCGCAATTGGCCGGCACGCCGAAACTGTCCTGATAGAAGGCGGTCTGGATGACGTGTTCCGATGTCGTGTAGCCGCTCACGCCGTGATTGATGACGGCGAAGCGGTCGGCGCCCAGCAGGCGTTCGAGGTTCTCGGCCCAGGTCTCGCCCTCGCGCGAAAGGATATCGAGCGTCGTCGAGCCGCCGATCAGGGCGATAACCGACTTGCTCTTCAGTTCGTTGGGATCCCGCTCGCGACCCCGCCGTCGTTCCGAGTTCACATAGGCCACTTCGCGGGTGCTGCGGGCCACGGCCGTCGGGACCTGCCGGACCTGAAGGAGGGGGTGCCAATCGTAGTGCGGCCTCACATAGTCGCGGGCGAACAGCGTTTCGGACGAAGACAGACGCAGCTTGTAGAGCAGGGCCGTCCCGAACCCGAGGCCGATTTCCAGGGCGGCCAGCGACAACAGAACCATGGTCAACCGGGGCAGGCGCGCGCAGAGGATCGCGAGGAGGAGCAGCCCCGCGAGATAGGTGAAGTACCAGAAGCGCGGCGAGTTGAAGTGGAACTCGTCCTTCATGACCAGCCGCAGCGCCACCATGCCGACCACGAGCGCGAGAATGCAGGCGACGAGGAAGGCGATGGTTCGTTCGAAGCGACGGGGATGCCAAAGGCCGATGTGGTCGAGGAAGAACGACTTCATGGTGTGAAGTTGTGTGTCCAGCCGTTCTGGCGGCCGACTGCGACCTGGCTGAACAGACGCCGCTGGTGATTGGCGCCGCACGTACTGGCGCGGATGGTGAAGGCCTGGGGCGTTACGCAGGCGGGTATGGTTCCCGCCCACTCACGGCCCGAAACCTTGTCCTGCGCGTAGACCAGGTAGTGATTGTATTGCAGTGGACCGGTCCACAGGAACGTGCAGGCGTTGGGCGGTAACTTGTACCAACCCTCCGAAATGACGACGCGTCCAACCCCGTCACTCACCCCCGTATCGAGTGCCTTGGCCACTTCAATCTCGCGCGGGGTCAAGTTACAGGCACGAAAGCCTTCCGGCGCGCGCTGTTGAGCTGCCGCTCCGGCCGCACATATCGGCAGCAAGAGTGCGATAACAGAAACCAGCTTGGTCATGTTGCCCCCGACGGCGATCCTGCTTTGTCCGAGAACGTATGGCAATGAGGTGGCTCTCCAGATGACGCGTAAAGAAACTGTCTCGTGTCAGGGTCTACAAGCATTTTTCTCAAAGGTTTTTTTAAGAAACTAACCATTGACACCCTTTGGGGCGCGCAAAGTGTGGCTGGGGCGCCACAGTGAGGGCAACAATGCGCGTCGCGCGCCTTAGTTTCTGGCGCTGGGACCGTCGGCTCAGGTACATTCACCTCGCTATCACGAAGAAATTCTGCTCCGCCGGCATTGCCGCCGGAGCTGTCTAATGAGGAGATATTTGATGAAGAAGGCTCTTCTGGCGGCCGCCGCCATCGTAGCGCTGCCTGTCGCGGCGCAGGCGCAGGCCCCGCAGCCGGGTCTGTACATTGGTGCCGAGGGCGGCATCAACTGGCTGACGAACTTCACGGCGAACACGAACATCCCGGCGTTCCCGACGGTGAGCGTGACCCCGCAGCTCGGCTGGATGGCCGGTGGCGTGATCGGCTACGACTTCGTTGGTCCTCGCGTTGAGTTGGAAGGCATCTATCGCTGGAACCCGACGAACGTCGGCGTCCCGAACACGGCGGTGAACAATCAGGTCGGCCAGCTGGGCATCATGGCGAACCTGCTGTACGACTTCATGCCGGGTTCTGTGATCACGCCGTACATCGGCGCTGGCGCGGGTCTGGGCCTGGTGGACGGCAACTCGTCGCTGTCGAGCACGGTGTTTGCCTATCAGGGCATCATCGGTCTGGGCTGGAATGCGGACACGAACTTCCGCGTGAACCTGGACGGCCGTTACTACGGCACGTCGAACCCGACGGTTAACAACGTTGGTTGGACGAACAACAACTTCAGCATCATGCTGGGCCTGCAGCTGAAGTTCGGCTCGACGCCGGCCGCTCCGCCGCCGCCGCCGCCGGTGGTTGCTCCGCCGTCGTTCATGGTGTTCTTCGACTGGGATCGCTCGAACCTGAGCGCGCAGGCTCTGAACACGATCAAGCAGGCTGCCGGCGCCTACAAGGCGAAGGGTAACGCCCGCATCACGGCGACGGGTCACACCGACACGTCGGGCACCGAGGCCTACAACATGGCGCTGTCGCTGCGTCGTGCGAACGCCGTCAAGGACGCGCTGGTTCGCGAAGGCGTGCCGGCGACCGCGATCGCGGTGGTGGGCCGTGGCGAGCAGGGCCTGCTGGTCCAGACCGGCCCGAACGTCCGCGAGCCGCAGAACCGCCGCGTCGAGATCGTCATCCAGTAAGCTGGTCGACAAGAGATACGGAAAAGGCGGCCCTCACGGGCCGCCTTTTTCTTTGCTTGCACTCTGGAGGAAGCGGTAGCCCTAGAGTCCGCATGCCAGCCAGCAGAGGTCGCCGGCGAGAAGGACGCATCCCAAAGCGGTCAGGAACAGGCCGGTGCGGCCGAGCAGGTCGTTTTGGTGCTGCCGCAGAAGGTCGGGTGTGAATCGCATGTCGTCGGGCTCCAGCGAGGCGCCGAAGTCGATGCGATTGTGGAAGTTCACCCCGAACCGCGCCATTAGGGTGATGCCTGAAATCACGGCAAGCAGCCCGGCTGCACCGATACCGCCAAACACCAGACCCCTCTTTCGTCTTGATTGTCAGCAGCCGCAAACTAGAAAGCTGGTCTTACGTAGGCCTGACGCTGTAGCTGCGGCAAAGCGTGCAGCATCGTGACTGGCGGCATTCGGCGGCCCCCTGTATGGGCATGGGGCGGGCAGAGCAGGATTTCTGCTGTCGCGATGCGATCAATGGTCTAGTTTGATATCCTGCACACGAAGGCGCAGCACCCACCCCAATGGCCTCGACCCTCGTTTCTCCGATCCAGATCGCCCCGCGGCTCGACTATTCGATGCTGCGCAAGGCGTCGTTTGGCTTTGGGCTGTTCTTTGTCTTCATCTCACCCGCGTCGCCCGATCCGCTGGCCTTGGGCGTGGGCGCGTTCACGCCCTGGCTCATCCTCCGCCTGGTGGGAACGCCCACCATGCCGGCAGCCATCGCCTACTATCTCTTGTCGCAGTGGTTGCAGGTATTTGCCCGCGCCTTCCTCGCGATGGTCGATGGCGAGCCCATGGCGAACAGCATCTATGGACCCTGGGTGGCCAACGCATACTGGTACATGCTGGCCTCGACCGTGACCCTGGCGCTCGCCTGCAAGGTGGTTCTCGGAGGTATCCAGCCGCCGACCGAGCAGAACTGGTCGGCCCATCTGTACTGGCGGCCGGTCGACGTCTTCATCGTTTATCTGGGTTCCAACATCATCACCCAGTTCGCCGGCCTCACGTTCGGCGGCGCCTTGTTCCAGTTCTTCGACGCCATTGCCCGCTTCAAGATCATGGCGGCGTTTTTGCTGTTCACCTCGGTCATGTCGGTGTCGCGCGGCTGGCCCTTCCTGTTCGCGGTGCTCGGGATCGAGATCCTGTCGGGCATGACCGGGTTGCTGGGCGACTTCCGCGGCGTCTTCGTGTTCCTCGGCACCGCCGCGCTGGCTGCGCAAATCAGATGGACGGCACGCACCACGGGCTATGCCGTGCTGGCGACCTTCGTCCTCGTGTTCCTCGCGCTGTTCTGGACATCCGTCAAAGTCGAGTATCGCGACATCGCCACCGGTGGTTCGGAATCTCAGGCGTTCCAGTCGTCGCTGGGGGATCGGGCCGGCTACATGGTCGGGCGGATCCTGGGCGTGGCGGACATAGACTGGGGAGCGGCTTCGAAGGCCCTGCTCGAGCGCCTTGCTTACGTGGACATCACCGGCCTCGTGATCAACGTCGATCTGGCGAGTGCGGAGCAGGGTAAGATGCGGCAATGGGGCGATGCCCTGTCGCATGTCTTTCAGCCCCGCTTCCTGTTCCCCGATAAAGCGGCCCTTTCCGATACCGAGGTCTTCATTCGCCTGACAAAGGCCGATGTGCTCGAGAATATGCGCGGCGGCACCTCGATCAGCGTGGGCTACATGGCCGAGAACTATGTAGACCTCGGCTTCCCCGGGATGCTGGGCGGTGTCTTCGCCATCGGATTGATGGTCGCGCTCGTGATCCGATTCTTCTTTTCGTTCGATGTTCCCTGGATGGTACGACAGGGAACGGCCCTGGCGTTTGTGTATTCGATCTGTGCCAGCGGTCTCGAAGTATCGATGCCGAAAATCCTCGGCAGTTCGTTCACCTTCGCCATCGCCTACGGTCTCGCCCTGAAGTTCGCCTTCCCGGTCGGCCAGCGATGGCTGGAGGCGAGGGCAAGGCAGGCGGCCGACCGGGAGGCCACCATCCGGCGCGTCAAGAGCCTGTTCGGGGGGCGTGGCCCTCTCTAGGCGAACTCAACGGTGGCGTGCCACCACGCGGGCCAGCGCCTGAGCCGCTCCCTCGAGGCTGCCGGCGGTTTCCGACGGCAGCGCTCCCTGTTCGAACGCGGCAATCACGGAGCCATGCACATAGCTCTTGCGACAGACGGTGGGAGTGTTCGCGAGGGTTTCGGCCGCAGCCGCGATGGCGTCGCGCAGCAACGACTTCCGAGCCCGCTCGGTCTCCGCGGGCGGAGCGGAAGACAAGGCCTTCATGACTCCGGCAGACGCGACGAGGGTCCTGAAATCCTTCAATGACACGCGTGCACCAGAGACCTCGCGCAAGAAGGCATTCACGTCGGCCGCACGCACGGGATGCACGGTGCCGTCGGCGCCGAGATACTGGAAGAGGCGTCGCCCGGGCAGCGTGAGCAAGGCCCGGCATGTCCGCGCGAGAACCCTGTCGCGGACCTCACGTGCGATCCTCTTCGCGCCCTTGCCGAGAAAGTGCAGCCGGACTTCCGTGCCCTCTATTGCAATGTTGGACTTCAGCAAGGTCGTCGCTCCGCGTGTGCCCCTTTCGCGCGCATACGTGTCGCTGCCGGCCCGGAGCGCCGTCTTCGACACGAGATAAACTACGGCTGCCGTCGCTGCTTGCCGGTCGCCTGCATTGGGCGCACGCAGGAAACGTCGGACCGCCCGCGAGATCACGGGCAAGGTGCTGGCGATGTTCTGGAGCTTCCGGGCCTTGACCGCTTCACGCACTTCTTGCCAGCCGGGATGGTAGCGGTACTGGAGCCGGCCTGCCGCGTCTTCTCCGACCGCCTGGAGATGGAGATCCGGATCCGCTGCGTAGCGAACGTTGACGTAGGCGGGCGGAATCGCGAGCGACTTGAGACGCGCGACGACAATGCCATCGGTTATGGCTTTTCCGGCTGCATCGAAGAAACGATATCCCTTGCCGCACCGCTGGCGCCGCAGGACCAGATCCGCAGGCGTCCCCCGTTTCAGGCCATGTTCGCGCATCAGACGATCGATTGACTTGAGACGGGACATGGGCGTGCAACGGCGCATTCCGTGGATCGTTGCGGGCAACCCTCGCGTCTCCCGTTCGTTGCAGGCCTGCTGCAGCGGAGGGCTTATTGGAAAGCATGGGCGTTCGTGACGACGATGGTGGCGGTGCATCTGACGTATCTGGCACGCCTGTCGGAGAGGCGCTGCCCTCTCCGCCGACTGCCGTCCTCGGCCACGGAAGTCGCGTTCTTCCGGCTGTGACGGTCGATACCTACAACGAGGAACTGCGCGACGAGGAGGGGTTCGTCGGCGATCGAGCCAGCGGCCGTGCCTTCCGCGCCATCCTCGACGACTGGCGCGAGCGTGTGGCGACATCGCTTGATGAGGATCCCTTCGGCGAAACGCCGACCGATGAGATTTCAAAGTCGAAACTCGACAGGGTGCTGGTAGGCACCGACCCGGTGGCGGCGGGACTCGTCCACACGGCGATCGAGGAGTTTGCCCAGGAGCTTGCCGTGGTGGTGCGCAGGTTCCTTCGCCTGGAGAAGTGGCAGGGAACCGAGCGGATCGTCGTCGGGGGCGGCCTGAGCTCTAGCCACTTCGGTCAGCTCGCTATGGGGCGCGCCCAGGTGCTCCTGGCGGCCGAGAATATCGGGATAGAGCTGCGTCAGATCGGCAATCATCCCGATGAAGCGGGCCTTATCGGAGCAGTGCAGCTCGCGCCGAGCTGGGTGCTGGCGGGTCACGATGCGATCATGGCGGTCGACATCGGAGGCACGAACATGCGGGCCGGGATCGTGGAACTGAAGATGAAGAAGGGAGATGTGTCGAAGGCCGAGGTCTGGAAGATGCAGCATTGGCGTCATCGCGACGATGAGCCCTCCCGGGACGAGGCAGTGGACAGGCTGGCCGAGATGGTGGCCTCGCTCATGGACAAGGCGCTGGCGGACAAGATCAAGCTTGCGCCGTTCATGGGCATCGGCTGTCCCGGCCTCATCGACGAGCAGGGTGCCATCGTCAACGGCGGACAGAACCTGCCGGGCAACTGGCAGGAGGATGGCTTCAATCTCGTCTCGGCCCTGGTGGGCCGCCTCCCTCGGATCGAAGGGCACGAGATGGCGATCGTCGTTCACAACGACGCCGTGGTTCAGGGATTGAGCGAGGTCGCGAACATGACAGATGTCGCGCGCTGGGGCGTTCTAACGATCGGCACGGGTCTGGGCAACGCCCGTTTCAGCAATCGAGCCCGGGAATAGCCCGGGCTCCCGCTTCAGACGACTTCCGCGATGATGCGGTTGGTCTTCTCGCGCAGCGCGCCGACGCATTCGCACGCGCCCCGCTCCAGGCCCTCACGGTCGAGGATGCTGATCTTCCCGCGCTGGTAGCGGATGAGACCGGCCTGCTGGAGTCCGTATGCAATGAGGCTCACCGTCGGGCGCCGTACCGCCAGCATCTGAGCGAGGAAATCATGCGTGAGGCGAATGACGTCGTCGTCGATTCGATCGCGCACCTGGACGATCCATCGGCACAGACGACGATCCGCCGTATGCAGCGCATTGCAAGCGGCGGTCTGCTGCATCTGCGCGAGCGTCAATTCGCTGCTCAGCAAAGCGACCTTGCGAAGGACCGGACTCTGGCTGATCGCCGACCGGAAATCCGCGACCGGCATCCGCCAGGCCGTGGCATCGATCTGCACGATCGCCCGCGTACCGGAACGGTGATTTCCAAGGGCGGACAGAGATCCCAGGATGGCCTCCCTGCCGAGCGTCGCCGTCTCGATTGCCGAACCATCCTGCATCATCGCCACCAGCGAGATCATTCCGCTGTCGATGAAGTGGACGTGCTCGATGCGCTGGTCGGGCTCCTGTAGCACAAGACCCTGAGGCAACCGGTGAAAGGTGAGCAACGGCCTCAACCTGACGAGTTCGACGGCCGGCAATGCGGACAGAAAGAGGTTCTTCGGCTCGAAGACGGACGTCACTGCACTTATTTCCTCGTTCGCCGGGACGGTGCAGTGACTTTCACGCGCAGCCTGTTCGTCGGCCTTGGGAACTGTCCGACTGTAGACACGCGTAGGATCGTCGGTCGGTTCCGTAACGAACGCAGAGCGGGAACGGGCGGGTCTGGTGGACATGGGATTCGCCTAGAAGGGCAGGGCCCGTCCGTGCGGCATCCGCCGCCCCAGCCGATCGCGCTTAACCGTATTTTCCGCTTCGACGCTGCGAGAGGCCTTGGTCTCTTCCTCGGTGACTGCAGCTTCGGCGTGACGGCGGCCGAGAGGGGTCAGCCGCGGACCGTTTGGGCCATCGTGCAGGAGGCCGAGCAGTTCGAGGCGGAGACGGTGCGCGGACGGCAGCTTTACGGTCTGGCCGACGGAAAGCGCCCTGAGAAGTCGTTGCTCCTCTGCACTGATCCGCGCTTGTGCGGTCGGCATGACTGGCGGCTCCTTGGATACGAGGTTGAGGGAGGCCGGCCCCGCAGGCACCGGCTTTCCATGCAACGGCACCTCCCAGACCGGGTTCCGGGTCTGATGCCTTTTGCCCGCCCTCGGCCGCGGATCAGGTCAGGCCGATCTCCGCCGCCTTGATCTGGAGCGCCAGATACTTGGAATACATGCGGCACTGCGCAAACGAGCCACCCTGGAACCAAAGCCCCTGCTGGGCGGTAGGCATCCACATGTTTCGCAATTCCTGGGTGTGATTGTCGAAACCCCAGACCGGGCCCACCTTGCGGGCAATGTCCGACCCGAAAAGCTGCTGAACGAGGTGGTCCTGGCCCTTGTAGCCGGTGGCCAGCACGATCAGGTCGGCCGGGTGATCGGTGCCATCCTTCAACCTCAATCCGCAGGGCTCGAACGCCTCGATATCGGCGTACTGAATCAGCCCGATCTCCTTCTTCGCCACCAGGTCCGATGCGCCGACATTGAAGTAGTATCCGCCGCCGCGCCCTCGATATTTAAGGGGCCAACCGGTTCCGTCCTCGCCGAATTCCAGGCGAAACCCGACGCGCTCCAGCGCCTCGAGCAGCGGCGCATCGTGCGCTCGGGCCTGGTCGGTAAGAAGCCTGTGAGCCTTCTTCATGACGCGCAAGGGCACCGAGACGTTGATGAGATCGCGATCCTCGAGCGTCGGGCCCTTCCCGTAGTATATGCCGTCGTAGAGCTGCGCTCCCGGCTCGACGTTCACGATGAGCGTCGGGCTCCGCTGCACGATGGTCACGTGCGCGCCGTTGCCGTGGAGATCCTGGGCGATGTCGTGGGCGCTGGTGCCGGTGCCGAACACATAGACGTTCCGGTCCTTCCATTCCGCGCCGCTGCCGAACTTGCTGGAGTGCACGACCGTGCCCTTGAAGTTCTCCAGTGTCGGGATTTCGGGAATGTTCGGCGTGCCGCTCACGCTGGTGGCCATGATGATGTGCCGCGGGTGGAGCGTGCGATGCACTCCGTCGGCCACATCCATGTCGAGTTCGGCCGTCCAGCGCTTCTCTGCCGCATTCCAGGTCGCGCCTTTGAACGTCGTGCCGGTCCAGAAGTCGATCTCCATGATCTCGACATAGGATTCGAGCCAGTTCGCGATCTTGTCCTTGGGAATGTATTTCGGCCAGGTCTTCGGGAACGGCAGGTAGGGGAAGTGATTCGAGTGCTTCTGGTTGTGCAGCTTCAGCCCGTGATAACGCTTGCGCCAGTTGTCGCCGATACGTGTCATCCGGTCGACGACGAGTGCCTCGATGCCCAAAGCCTTGAGGCGCGCGGCGGCGGTGATGCCGGCATGGCCGCCGCCCACGATCAGCACCGCCGGCTCGCGATCGGCATAGCGGGAGGAGTCGCGCCGGCGGTCCAGCCAGTTGGGCCCGTGAAAGTCGCGCTCGAATGCCGGCTCCTCGGCATTCTCTGCAATAGTCTCTTCCTCGTGGCCGCGCAGCGATTCGAGAGAGGTGAGCAGAGTCCAGGCCTCAGCCTCGCCGGCGCGGCAGTCGCTGCGCTTCAGCCGGACGATGCCGGCGCCCGTGCCGATCCTGGTCTGGAAGGTGAGGATCGCTTCGACACAGGCTTCTCCCGCACGCTCCACGTCGCGCGGCGGATGGCGTTCCGGATCGACGGCGAAGGCCTGTGCGCCGCTGCGAGATACTGCGTCGACGAGGCGTCGGACGATCTCGGCCCGATCGCTGACCGTCTCGATCGTGCCCGTCAGCGCGACGATATCGCGCCAGTCCGCGTCGGAACGGAAAAGCGCGCCGATCGCAGGCGCATCGCGCTTCTGAAGACCTGCGTTGAGCCTGGCGAGCCAGTCCCCGACAATATGTTTCGCATCACGGTTCAGTTCGACATCCATCCCGCGAGCCTGTCGAATAGGATCGGCGAACACAACAGGGAAGGAGACGCTCATGGCGCTCTACGAACTTCGCACCTACACGCTCTACGTGGGCAAGATGGCAGAGGCCGTTAAGCTCTATCAGGAGTTCGGCTATCCCGCCCTCGACAAGGGCGGTCATGCCCGCAACCTGGTCGGCTATTTCCAGGGCGACACCGGCACCATCAACCAGATCGTGCATCTGTGGAAGTTCGCGGACGACGCGGGACGCCGGGCGCATTGGGCGGCGGTCTTCGCCGATCCCGCCTTCATGGACGGCTTTGCCGCGAAATTCCGGCCCCTGGTCATGAGCCAGGAGGTGAAGCTCCTGAATGCGGCTCCCTGGGGACCGCATCCCTGAGCGGCGGATCCGGGCGGCTGGGTCGCGAGGCGCTCCGATACCGATTTTGCAGGGAGGGCCGTGATCGTGTGAAAGTGATGTCCGGCTCTTGGGGACGGGGCGGAATGGCGCTGTGGAAGAGTGCGCGAGCCGGTCGCGTGGGGGTGGCAATCCTGGCACTTGCCCTTGCGCTGGCAACATCGGCGGCGGCGCAGCAATGGACCGAGCTGAAGGACGGCGCGTTTTCTATCGCGATGCCGGGTACTCCGGAACGGTCGGCGGAGGAAGTCACGGTCAATGGCACGGGCGAAGTCGTCGACCAGGTCGAGTTCAGCGTCACACTGGGGGCGGTCGAATTCTTCTTCTCCCACACGCTTTACCGGAAGATGCCGGCCGACCTCTCACCGGTCCAGATGCTGCTCAACAGCCGCGACGGTCGGACGGGCCATCTTCTTGCGGATCGCGCATTGACCGTCTCGGGAGCGCCTGCGCGCGAGTATGTTCACGAGGAGGAGGGCTGGATACTGGCAACCCGTGCCGTGTACGCCGACAACACGCTGTATCAGCTCATCGTGGTCGGCAAAGCCGGTGTTCAGACGGCGCCGGCGACCCGCCGCTTCTTCGACTCTTTCAAGCTGACCCCGCCGGCAAGGCCCTGACAGCCGGGTTTTCCACGTTCTCCACCGATCGATCCCCGCAATTCGCGCATGCGCGACGCAACCTTCAGGCGCTGCCCCTGTCAGCGCGATGCAGCCGGATCGTCAGCAGAAGCGCGCGACCGAGGATGGCGCCGGCGCAGAGCATGGCTACGAGCGCGGCCAGGAAGCGGAAGATTTCCAGTTCCGGCGATCCGACGAAAGCGCCCAGACTTTCGACGACGACCGCCGCGCCGACGACAATGGCAACCCACAGCAGCAGGAGCTTGGCCGCATGGGTGAGGTTCACCCGCGGCCGGTACATGTCGTGCTGGATGCCGATCGTCATGCCCCGGACGCCACCGATCACGAACCCCGCCGCGACGGCCGTGCCGAACATCCATGGAGGCTGGTGGTCGGCCAACTGGAGGAGCGAAAGGATCACGCCCACGAAAAGGGCCAGGAAAGCGGGTGCGAACAAGCGCCAGGTCGAAATGTATCGCCGGCGGACCTCTCGCACGGAGAGATAGATGCAACTCCCGGCCGCGAGCGCCAGAAGCAGGTGAACCAGGGTCAAATTGTGAATCACGCAGTAAGCTTACACGTGGAGCGGTGTAGGTGAAGAGGAACTGGATGAATTCATGATAACGCCATACATGCGAACGGGTTCCTCAAGGGCGTTTCTGTGGACGAGGGCGAGGTTACAAGTAGACTGCGAAGAGTTGGGGGCGACACGTCGGCATGGCTTCCCGTCCGGTCTTTTTTTCCAGAGGCGCATGGCCGGCGGCGATTCATCTTGCGCTTCTGGCGTCGATCATCGCCCTGCCGCTTCTGGCTCTCCTCGGTTTGCTCCTTCATCGGACGGTGGCCTTCCAGCGTCACCAGGTCGAGCAACGGCTGGTCCAGGTGGCCGAAGACCTGGTCGCCGATCTCGATCGCGATATCGACCGCCACGTCACGATCCTGCAGACGCTCATCAGCTCGCGATCGCTGGCGGGCGAGGACTATGCCGGCTTCCATGCCCGTGCGACGCGCAGCCTGCGCGACAAGGGCGGCGTCGTCCTGATCGACCCCGAGGGGCATCAGCTCGTGAACACGTTCCTGCCGTTTGGTCAGGCGCCTCGCATGACCGGCAGCCCGGAAATGCTGGAGGCCGTCCGGCGGACGCAACGACCTGTCGTTTCGAATCTGTTCACGGGCCTCGCGTCGCGCGAAGTCGTGTTCAACATCGCGATCCCCATCGTCGAGGGCGGCGAGCTTCGCTACGTCCTCAGTCTCGCCCTGCGCCCCTCCGTGTTCCAGCCGTTGCTGGCCGGGCAGGGGCTGCCGCAGGAGTGGAACACGACCATCTGGGACGGCAACGGTCTCATCGTCGCGAGGGCGCGCGACGACGGCCGCCTGATTGGTACACGGGTGCCCGGCCGGCTACGCGATGAGTCGCGCCCGCTGCGGGCGTACGAAACCACCAGCTTCGACGGCGTCGATGTCCTGCACGCCTTTGCCCGCAGCCGGTATTCGGGCTGGGGCATCGGCGTGAACGCCCCCATGGCGTCCATTCAGGCCCAGGCCCTGCAGTCGCTTTGGCTGTGGGGCGGCACCATCGTGGCCGTCGCCGTCCTGGTCCTGGGGCTGGCAACGGCGTTCGCCCGCCAACTCACCCGGCCGCTGGCGGCTGCGACGGCCGCCGCGCGCTCGCTTGGGCGCGAGGAGCCGTTCGATGTCGGTCCGTCCCGTGTCGTCGAGATCAACGCGGTAAACGATGCGCTCTGCATCGCGCGCGACGAGCTGGCCGCGCGCACGGCCGCCTTGCGCCGCAGCGAACAGCAGCTGCGGTCGGCCGCAGACGCCGCCCAGTTCGGCGCCCACGAGTACGACGTGGCGACGGACCGGGTGATCCGCTCTCCGCAGCTCAGGCGCATCCTGGGGGCAAGCGAGGAGGATGGGGCGCCTCGCTTCGAATCGGGTCTCGCCTTCGTTCACCCTGAAGATCGAGAGGAAGTTGGGCGGCGCAAGCGGAAGATCCTTTCGGCCGGGCCGGGGCCCTATCAGCTCGAGTACCGGATTCGCCGTTCGGACGGAACCGTGCGCTGGGTGATGGACAGGGGGCAGGCCGTGGCCGACCGCGCGACGGGCGGCGTGGTACGGGTCGTCGGAGTCCTGCTCGACATAAGCGATCTCAAGGAAGCCGAGCAGCGCCAGCGGCTGCTGTTCGATGAGTTGAACCATCGCGTCAAGAACACGCTCGCCATCGTGCAGTCGCTGGCCCGGCAGACCTTGCGAACACGGCGAGATCCCGAGGAGTTCGCGCGTGTGTTCGAGGACAGGCTGGCGTCGCTGGCGCGCGCCCACAACCTTCTCACGCGCGAAGCGTGGACGGGCGCCTCTCTGCGCGACATCGTCGATGCGGCCATGGCGCCCTTCGTCGACGGCGGGCGGGTGATCGACGTGGCCGGCGATCCAGTCGTCGTTCCGGCCGGCGCGACGATCACTCTGAGCATGATGCTGCACGAGCTGGCTGCCAACTCGGCCAAGTACGGAGCTTTGGCGACCGCCGGAGGCCGGTTGTCGATCCGATGGGAAACCGGCGGCGATCCGCTGGCGGCCGATGTCGACATGCGCTGGGAAGAGGAAGGCGGACCGCACGTCGTCGCGCCCGCGAGTACCGGGTTCGGGTCCCGGCTGCTGCAGGCAAGCGCCCGGCACCTGGACGCGCGACTGGACATGGATTTCGCTCCGGCGGGCTTGCGGTGCCGGCTGCGCTTCACGGTGCCCCGAGCCGCCGCGCCCACGGCCTCTGCCTAGATCGCAGGCGGTTCCGGCAAGCGGAGCAGAGGCTCGGAACTCGCCGGTTGGTGCATATTGCCTAGCTGCTGCAGTCGTGGTTTCTTCCGCGCCAGATCGGGGAGCGAACGAACCAGAATGGGAGCTTCAACTATGAATCGACGTCAATTCCTCGCCGCCAGCTCGGCCGCAGGCGCTTTCGGTCTCGTCGGGGGCGCCCTGCCTGCCGCCGCCCAGGCCCAGTTCTCCATCGCCACGGGAACCACCGGCGCGGTTTACTACCCGCTGGGTGGTGCGATGGCGAACATCCTGAGCAAGAAGGTCCCCGGCTGGGCCGTTACCGCCGAAGCGACGGCGGGCTCCGTCGCCAACATGCACATGATTCGCGACGGCAAGGCGCAGATGGCGCTAACCCAGTGCGACACCGCCTATGACGCCATCAAGGGTGTCGACAAGTTCGTGGGCAAGCCGGTCGAATCGCGCACGCTGGCCGTGGTCTATCCGAACCTGGTGCATTTCGTGACGATGGAAGGCACGGGAATCAACAAGCTGTCCGACATCAAGGGCAAGCGTATCTCGACCAGCGCGCCGGTGAGCGGCTCCGAGGTCATGGCGCTGCGCATCATCGAGGAGCTGGGCCTCAAGCTCAGCGACATCAAGCGCGAGCGCCTGTCGCCGGCCGAGAGCACGAACGCCATGAAGGACGGCAAGCTCGACGGCTACTTCTTCAACGGTGGCCCGCCGGTCGCGGCGATCACCGATCTCGCCGCCACGCAGGGCATCAAGATCAAGCTGATCTCGACAGCCGACCTGGTGCCGGCCCTGAACAAGAAGTACGGCCCGGTCTTCGCGGCCAGCCAGATTCCGGCCAAGGCCTATCCGAACCAGGATGCGGCCGTCCCGGTCATCGCCATCTGGAACATCCTCGTCGTGCCGGCGTCCATGAGCGACGATCAGGCCTATACGATCACCAAGACGCTCTGGGACAACCACGCCGACCTCGTCGCCACGCACAAGGCCTCGTCGGACATGATCGCGGAGAACCAGAAGACGGCGAATTCGTCGGTCCCGTTCCATCCCGGCGCGATGAAGTTCTTCGCCGAGAAGGGCATCAAGCTGTCGTAAGGACAGGAAGACAGGCGGGGCCCTCTCTTGGAGAGGGCCCCGTTTCCATTTTTGGGGGTGGAACAAGATGACTGTCCAGGCCGAGCTGCTGAGCGACGAGGAAAAGCGGAAGATCGAGGAGCTCGTCGAGCAGGAAGAAGGCGGTATCCACAGGTTCGTGGGCTGGTGGGGCAAGCTCCTCACTTTCATCGCGTTCACGATGACCATCTTCCATCTCTACGCCGCCGCCTCCACGGTCGACACGCAGTCGCTGCGCGAGATTCACGTCGCCTATGCGCTGTCGCTGGTCTTCCTGCTGTTCCCTGCGGTCAAGAGCTGGCGCAATCGGGTCGCCCCCTGGGACATCGCGGCGGCCGGCATGGTGATCGTCGTCATCTGGTACATGATGACGGGCGGCAGCTGGACGTCTTTTGCCGAATCCGACGATTTCCTCGACCGCTATGTCTCGCCGACCCAGACCGATCTCGTCATTGGCGGCATTCTGATCCTGCTGGTGCTCGAATCGACCCGTCGCGCCACGGGATGGATCATGCCGATCCTGTCGCTCGTGTTCCTCGCCTACGCGATGTGGGGCAACTACCTGCCGGCACCATGGACGCACAAGGGGTACCCGCTCTCCGACCTGATCGCCGAAGAATACATGACCCTGAACGGCATCTTCGGGTCGGCCATCGACGTCTCCGCCACCCTAATCATTCTGTTCACGATCTTCGGCGCCATCCTGCAGGCCTCGGGCGCGGGCCGCTTCTTCATCGATTTCTCGCTTCGTGCGATGAAGGGGCAACCGAATGCCGCCGGCCGCGCCGTCGTGCTGTCGTCGTTCCTGCTGGGGGGGCCATCGGGATCCGGCGTGGCCACCACGGTGACCATCGGCACGGTCGCATGGCCGATCATGAAGCAGGCGGGCTACGGCAAGTCGGCGGCCGGCGGTCTGCTGGCTGCCGGTGGCCTGGGCGCCATCCTGTCGCCGCCGGTGCTTGGCGCTGCCGCATTCCTGATCGCCGAATATCTCAAGATGTCCTACCTCGACATCGTGCGGATGGCCCTCATCCCCACCTGCCTCTACTACTTCGGCCTGCTGATGATGACCGAGATCGACTCGCGCAAGTACGGTTTGCGCGCCGTCGATCCCACGGTCGACCTCACGATGAAGCAGCTGCTGACGCGCTACGGCTTCCACTTCACCTCGTTGATCTCGGTCGTGGTGCTGATGGTGTGGGGCTTCTCGGCGACCTATGCCGTGTTCTGGTCGATCCTTCTCGCCATCCTCGTCAGCTACCTGCGCGCAGACACCGCCCTGTGGCCCGGCCGCCTGTTCCAGGCGCTGGCCGACGGCTCGATCCAGGCGCTGGGCGTTGCCGCGACCTGCGCCTGTGCCGGCCTCATCGTCGGCGTCATCACCAAGACCGGCCTGGCACTGAAGTTCTCGTCCATCGTCATCGACCTCGCCGGCGGATCGGTCTTCTGGACGGCGATGTACACGGCGTTGATCGTCTGGGTGGTGGGGCTCGCCGTGCCCGTGACGGCCTCCTACATCATGTGCGCCGTCATCGCGGCCCCGGCGCTGATCAAGCTCGGCATCCCAGACTACGCCGCGCACATGTTCATTTTCTATTACGCCGTGCTCTCGGAGGTCTCGCCGCCGACCGCTCTCGCTCCGTTTGCCGCCGCCACGATCACGCGGGCGGATCCCTATGTGACGACGCTGCAGAGCTGGAAGTACGCGCTGCCGGCCTTCCTCGTGCCCTTCATCTTCGTTCTCGACCCGATCGGTATCGGCTTGTTGCTCGAGACTCCGAAGGGCATGGGCTGGGGCTGGATCGTCTGGGTGACGCTGGGCGCGACGGGCGGCATCGTGGCGCTCGCGCTGACCGCGCAGGGCCACCTGTGGCGGCCCCTGGGCATCGGGACGCGCGTCGTCTGCGCCCTGGCCGGTATCGCGCTCACCTTTCCCGGGATCATCGACGATTGGGTGGGAGGTCTCGTCGCCGCTCGCCTGATCGGCCTGGCGGTGCTCGCGGCGGTGATCCTCTACGAATACAGGCAGCCCAGGGGGACGGCCGCCGCCTGAGCGCGGCGGCCTACTGGAAGATCACCCGGGCTTCACGCCCCAGCATCTGGGGAATGCTCTGCGGGTCGTCGGGCTTGATCTCGACCTCGACGAGCCGGGCATTGGATTCGCCGAAATCGGCCTCGGACCGCTTGGTGCGTTTCACCGTCAGCGGCGTGCGCGTGATCGTGCCGACATGGACGGTACGGCTGCCCTGGAAGGTGAACTCGACCTTGCCGCCTGGCTTGATGTTGCGCAGATGCAGTTCATCCACGTCGGCGAAGATGCGGATCTGGTTGAGGTCGACGATCTTCGCGATGCCCCGGCCCGAGATCCGCTCGCCCTGCCGCGTGTAGATATCGACCACCACGCCGTCGAGCGGAGAGCGCACGAGCGCCAGTTCGCGCTCGACCTTGGCTTCGTCGAGCTTGGTCTCGAGGATGGCGATGCTCGATTCCGTCTGCGCCAGATCGGCTGCAAGGACTTCTTTCTGGAATCGCAGCTTGGCTTGCTCGCGCTCCAGCGTCTGCTGCGAGATGGTGGACTGGATCTGCTTCTGGTCGGGAGGCGCGCTCGACCGCGACAGTTCCAGGTCCTTCAGCCGGCTCTCCTCGGCCGCGGTCTTGACCGATACTTCCTGCAGGTCGATTTCGGCGGTCCGGTATCCGGAAACCATCGTTTCGCGCTGCCGGCGGGCCTTGGCGATTTCCGACTCGATCCGGCGCACCTCGACGTCGGCGGCGGCGTAGTTGTTGAGGACGGCAATGATCTCGTCGCGCTTGACGGCCTGGCCGTTCTTGATCCGCAACTCGCCGAGGACGGCGCCGCCGACCGGATCGCCGGCAATGATGGCGGTGCCGGCGGGCGCATCGGTGTAGCCCCGGGAAATCAGCGGCCCGTGCACTTCCGACGACTTGTTCTGAGCACTGCCCACCGGCAGATCGGGCAGCCCGAAAGTCATGGCCAGGGCGATCACCGCGACCGCGGCCGCGCCGGCACCAACCCATGCAAATTTATTGCTTTGCGCCATCTCGGACCGTTTTGAGCAACCCAACGAGAAAGGCCCGGATTTCCCTGGACGTCAAGGAAGCGCTGGTGCTGCCGGACAGGATTGAACTGTCGACCTCCCCCTTACCAAGGGGGTGCTCTACCACTGAGCTACGGCAGCGCGCGGCCGGGGGTATGCCATAGGGCCGGGAGCGGTTCAACCGCTGGCCGCCGGCCGGAATTGGATCTGTGCGACGACTTGCCGTGCCTTCCGACGTCTGCCTACCATTTCGCAACGAAAACAGGAGGAATGGATGGACTGGCGCCCGATTTCTGCCGATTCGCACATCACCGAACCGCCCGGCTGTTATGTCGATCATATCGAGCCGGCTTTCCGCGAGCGGGCCCCGCATGTCGTGCGTCACGACAGCATGGGCGACATATACATCGTGGATGGCATGAAGACGCCGGTCCCGATGGGTCTGATCGCCGCCGCCGGGGTGGCGCCCCAGGACATCCGGATCGGCGGTGCGAAGTTCGAGGACCTGCACCGCAGCGGTTGGGACCCGTCGAGCCGGCTGCAGGATCAGGACAGGGACGGCGTTGCGGCCGAGATCATCTATCCGACCGTCGGGATGCTGATCTGCAATCATCCGGATTTCGATTACAAGAAGGCCTGTTTCGACGCCTACAATAATTGGCTTCAGGAATACTGCGCGCATGCCCCCGATCGTCTCATCGGGATGGGACAGACCGCCATGCGCACGATTTCAGAAGGGATCGCGGATCTGCAGCGGATCAAGGCCATGGGGTTCCGGGGCGTGATGATGCCCGGCAATCCCGGCGAGAAGGACTACGACGATCCTGCCTACGACCCGTTCTGGGAAGCCGCCATCGCGCTCGAATTGCCGCTCTCCTGGCATATCCTCACGACCTCGGGAGACAACTCCCTGTCGAAACCGCGCGGACCCAAGATCAACGGTTTCCTGTCGATCATTCGCGGCTGCCAGGACATCATGGGCATGCTGGTCTTCAGCGGCGTTTTCGAGCGCCACCCCGCGCTACGCGTCGTCTGCGTCGAAGCGGATGCGGGATGGGCGCCACATTTCATGTATCGCATGGACCATGCCTACAAGCGCCATCGTTACTGGATGAAGGGCAAAGAACTGGAGCGCATGCCGTCGGACTATTTTCGCGAAAACATTGCGCTTACGTTCCAGGACGATTGGACGGCGTTTCAGTTCGCCGACCAGCTCGCTCCGCAGCAGCTCATGTGGGCAAACGATTTCCCGCACAGTGATTCCACGTGGCCATGGAGCCGGGACGTGCTTGCCGAGCAGACAGCCCACCTGACACCGGAGTTACGCAAACGCATCCTGCGCGACAACGTGGCGGAGCTTTACGGCTTGGCAGCGTAGGCCGCGCTAAGTCGTAGTCAGCGCGTGTAGATCGTCGCCTGTGCCGGTACCGGCTTCTCGACGACCCTTTCGCTGCGGATCGAACAGCCGGCCGCCGGGACGCCGGCGGCCGCGATCATGATGCGTTTCGTCGTCGGGCGCCCGATCAACGCGTCGTGTAGACCGTCGTGCTCTGAGCCGGGACCGGCGCACCATCATAGACGACGGTGCGTTCGGCCGTCCGCGCCGGGACGGGCTTTTCCACGACGCGCTCCGTGTAGGACGCGCAGCCCGCGACGAAAGAACACGCGGCGATGGTAATGATAGCGAGTTGCTTCACAGGACCGCTCCTTTGTTGGAATTGCCGCATGACAACGGCGCCTCTCGATTAGGGTTGCGCGAACGACCTGTAACTCGGGAGGTGCAAGTCAGTCGTTGTGCAACTATTTGGCATTGCCCACGCAAAAGCAGTTTTGCATATTAGGCTTGCCTACATGGCATTAGGGGAGAGGGGCTTATGCTCAAGAAGTTGTTTGTTCTCGCTGCTGCTGCATTCATGATCGCCGCCTGTGACGAGCCCGCGCCGGCCACCGCGCCGCCGCCGCCGCCGCCGCCGGCTCCTCAGAGCTTCATGGTGTTCTTCGACTGGGATAGCGCCAAGCTGAATACCCAGGCGTCGAACGTGGTCGGACAGGCTGCCAGTGCCTTCAAGACCAAGGGTGGTGCGCGCATCACCGCGACCGGTCACACCGACACGTCGGGCACCCAAGCCTACAACATGGCGCTGTCGCTGCGTCGTGCCAACGCGGTCAAGGACGCGCTGGTCAAGGAAGGCGTCCCCGCGACCGCCATCGCCGTCGTCGGCCGTGGCGAGCAGGGCCTGCTCGTGCAGACCGGCCCGAACGTCCGCGAGCCGCAGAACCGCCGTGTCGAGATCGTCATCGCCGGCCAGATGGCGGCTGCTCCGATGAACGATGCCGCCTACTGCAAGGCTCTGGCCGCCAAGTGGCGTGACTACGACCGGACGGATGCGTCCGGCCCGGCGCCGCAGGCGATCGCCAAGTGCGACGCTGGCGACTATGCCGCTGGTATCCCGGTGCTCGTGAAGATGCTCACGGATGCCAAGGTTCCGCTGCCGCCGCGCACCTGAGGCTTCTGAACTGACAAGGAAAGGCGGCCCTCGTGGCCGCCTTTTTTGTGTCCTATTTTCCTCTGCCGGGCCGCGCCGGCAGGCGCGCCCATTGCGTGGGATGAAGCTCGGAGTATTCGATCCACGGGCCGGTTTCGGCGAAGCCGGGGTCGAGGACGCCGACATCGCTGACCCAGTAGCCGAGCGATCGGCGATTGGCGTCGAAACGCCAGGTACCGACGACGACTTCATCTGCCGCATTGCCGGCCAGGCCGGGGCAGAACAGCAGGAGCGGGCCCTCGTCCTTCGGTGCCGTCGCGATCGGACGCCAGGTCTCGTCCGGCCCCTGACGCAGCGCTTCGATCTCCGCGGCCGCACGCCAGCGCACGTCGCCTTCGAGGATTCCAGACGCGGCGCCCGCCGCGCCGTGCTCGGCGCGGCACAGGGCGCGCAGTTCGTCGACTAAGTCCGCCATCTCAACTCCAGGGCGCTCGCTTTCCTCCGCCCTTTCTAGCGCAGGTGCCGTGGTCTTGATGTGTGATCCAATATAATGGAATATGTGTCCACTATGAAGGATGGCATCAACCACCGCATTGCTGCCCGCGTCCGGGACCTCCGGAGCCGGGCCGGACTGTCTCTCGAGGCGCTGGCGGATGCCTGCGGTGTCAGCCGCTCGATGATCTCCCTCGTCGAGCGGGGAGAAAGCAGTCCTACGGCCGTGATTCTCGAGAAGCTGGCCACGGGTCTGGGCGTCTCGCTGGCGACGCTCTTCGAAGCCCCTTCGGCGCCGCCTCATCCCGTGTCGCGCCGCGCCGAGCAGGTCGAATGGCGCGACCCGGAATCGGGCTACCTGCGTCGCAACGTGTCGCCCGGCGGCTACCCTTCGCCGATCCAGATCGTGGAAGTCCAGTTTCCCGCCGGCGCCCGGGTCGCCTACGAGACGGCGGCGCGGCCGGGCGTCACGCACCAGCAGGTCTGGGTCCTGCAGGGCAGGATCGAGATAACGCTGGGCGACGACCGCCATGAGCTCAATGCCGGCGATTGCCTGGCAATGGTCCTCGATCGACCGATCGCCTATCACAATCCGACGTCCAAGCCGGCGCGCTACTGCGTCGTCATCGTGGCATCGCGGCAGGGCTGAGCCATGGATATCACGGATGTCATGGCCGCCCTGCTGAGCGCGGTGCTGCATGCCGGCTGGAATGCCGCCGTGAAAGCCAGCCGCAATCCGGCGCAGGTGATGACCGCCCAGATGCTCCTCGGCGCCGTGCTGGTCGTGCCGGCGCTGTTCTGGTCGGGACTGCCGAGCCTGGCATCCTTTGCATGGATCGCGGCATCGACGCTCATGAACACGCTCACCGTGTTTGCCCTTCTGCGGGCCTATGAGCTGGGCGGCTTCGGATTGGTCTATCCTGTCGTCCGGTCTCTGGCTGTGCTTCTGGTGGTCCCGCTGGCGGCCATCCTGACGGGCGAGCGCCTGGGAACGGCCGGAATGGCCGGCATCCTGATCATATCCCTTTCCCTGATCCTCCTCGCCTGGGATGCCGCGCGGGGGCACGGCGTTACCACGCAGGCGCTGAGGTGGATCCTCGCGGCCGGGGTGGGCACCGCCGCCTACATCATGTGCGACGCCCAGGGGGTGCGGCTGTCGGGATCGCCATGGGCCTACGGCTTCATCGTTTCGATCACCAATGCGGCCGCCATGGCCTGGCGGCAGCGGCACGCCGGGCCGCCCTGGGCTACCGTGACGGCGCATTGGAAACTCGCCCTGCCGATGGCTTTGGCCTCGATGGCTTCCTATCTGCTCATTCTCTGGGTGTGGAGCCACGCGCCGATCGCACCGGCTGCAGCCCTTCGGGACACGAGCGCGATCTTCGCCGTGATAATCGCCGTCTTCTGGCTGAAGGAACCCTTCACGCGCACGCGCATCGCCGCCGTGCTGCTGGCGGCGGCGGCCATTCCCCTGTTGCGCTTCGGCTGAGCAGGTCGGCCTTGTGCGCGGTGCAGCCCGGTGACAGCATCGGCGTTGACGACAGCGTCCCGTACCCGGCCGAGGAGACTCCCATGGAAGTCGATGGTCTTGTCACGGCGTTGGAGCGTATCGAACACGCCGCTCGTGATTTCATGAACCCGCCCGACCGGGCCGATCCGTCTGCCGCGCTGCTGGGCGTTCTGGCCGACTGCGGTCGTGCGCTCGGTCATCCCTATGCGATCGATCCGGGTCTGGACGATGCGCGAAGCGAGGCATCGCGCCATTGCGCCGCCGTGCAGGAGAACCTGTCGGCCGTGATGGAAGAAGTGCGACAGCTTCATCTCACGGTGAGCGAGCTTCTGCCGTCGCTCGTCCGGATCGCCGATCGCGAGTGAACTGACATGAAAAAAGCCGGGGACGGGCCCCGGCTTTCGTCGTCTGCGATTTCTGCCCGATCTCAGCCTTCGTCGAGGAAGCTGCGCAGCATGCGCGAGCGGCTCGGGTGCTTGAGCTTGCGCAGTGCCTTCGCCTCGATCTGGCGGATGCGTTCGCGCGTGACCGAGAATTGCTGGCCGACTTCCTCGAGCGTGTGGTCGGTGTTCATGCCGATGCCGAAGCGCATGCGCAGCACGCGCTCCTCGCGCGGGGTGAGCGTCGCCAGCACCCGTGTCGTGCTTTCGCGCAGGTTGCCCTGGATCGCCGCCTCGAGCGGGATAACGGCGTTCTTGTCCTCGATGAAGTCGCCGAGGTGAGAATCCTCCTCGTCGCCGATCGGCGTTTCGAGCGAGATCGGCTCCTTGGCGATCTTCAGGACCTTGCGCACCTTCTCGAGCGGCATGCCCAGCTTCTCGGCCAATTCCTCCGGCTGCGGCTCGCGGCCGATCTCGTGCAGCATCTGGCGGCTGGTGCGGACCAGCTTGTTGATGGTCTCGATCATGTGCACCGGGATGCGGATGGTGCGCGCCTGGTCGGCGATCGAGCGAGTGATGGCCTGGCGGATCCACCACGTTGCGTAGGTCGAGAACTTGTAGCCGCGGCGGTACTCGAACTTGTCGACCGCCTTCATCAGGCCGATGTTGCCTTCCTGGATGAGGTCCAGGAACTGCAGGCCGCGGTTCGTGTACTTCTTGGCGATCGAGATCACGAGGCGGAGGTTAGCCTCGATCATCTCCTTCTTCGCCCGCATCATCTCGCGCTCGCCGTCCTGGACGGTCTTGCACATGCGGCGGAACTCGAAGATCGGCGCGCCGGCGTGATCGGAGATCTCCTTGATCTCCGACCGGATCTTCTCGATCTCGGGGCCGCGCTTCTTGGCGAAGTCCTTCCAGCCCCGGCCCGAGAGCTTGCCGACCTTCTCGACCCAGTTGGGATCGATCTCGTGGGTGAGGTAGTTGTCGAGGAAGTCCTGGCGCGTGATGCGGAAGCTCTCGGCCGTCCGCATCAGCTTGCCTTCCTGCATCATCAGCTTGCGGTTCAGGTCGTACAGCGACAGCTTGAGCTGCTCGATACGGGCCGCATTGATGTGCACGGTGCGCACCAGCTCGACGATCTTCTTGCGGTGCTTCTCGTAGCTCTTCTCGAAGTCCGCGCTGGGCTTCTGCCCGCGCGCGAGCGTCGACAGGCGCCGGTTCTGCACCTTCGACATCTCGATGTAGACTTTGTAGATCTTGGTGAGGGTGCGCAGCACCTCGGGCTTCAGCTTCTCCTCGAGTGCCGAGAGCGAGAGCGCGTTCTCGTCATCCTCTTCGCCGCCCTCCGAGGCGGTCGCTTCACCACCCTCGCCGTTCACCGCCGGCGCGGCCGGGCGCACCAGCTTCGGCATCATGGCGGGACGGGGCATCGGCGGCGCGGCGGGGGCAGGCGCAGCGCTGGCGCCCTTGCCTTCGCCGGGGGCGCCGCCGCCTTGGGTCGCCTCGAGGTCGATCACGTCGCGCAGCAGGATGCGGCCCTCGTTGATCGCGTCGCGCCAGTGCAGCAGCGCCGTGATCGTCATCGGGCTTTCACAGATGCCGCCGATCATCTTGTCCTGGCCGGCCTCGATGCGCTTGGCGATCTCGATTTCACCTTCGCGGCTCAGCAGCTCGACGCTGCCCATCTCGCGCAGGTACATGCGGACGGGATCGTCGGTGCGTCCGAGCTCCTCGTCCTCGCCCGTCGCCTCGGCCGCGACCACGGCGGTCTTGGCGGGCTCGGCCGGGTTGGCCGTCGAACTGTCTTCCTGCTCCTCGGCCTCGACGACGTTGACGCCGGCCTCGGACAGCATCGCCATCGTGTCCTCGATCTGCTCGGAGGACACTTCGTCGGGCGGCAGGGCGGCGTTCAGCTCGTCATAGGTGACGTAGCCTCGCTCCTTGCCCTTCTGGACGAGCTTCTTCAGCTCGGCGCCAAGGGTGTCGAGCAGAGGAGCGTCGGGACCCTCCTCGCGGGCATCGGTGGCTTCGGGTTGCGTTACGGTCGCGGTTTTGGTCGCCATTACTCAAATCCTTGGGTGCGACAAACAGGTACGACGGCCAACGGGCCGTTCATTTGGCTGCAAGAAGGGGAGGCGGGGAAGGGCGGCCCCGCGAAAACTACCCTTCTACTATATGGGGCTTCAGTGCAAGCAGCGATAGGGCCCGGCCCCCGATTCCTCGCGCGGCTGCTATCCGGCATTGGATTCGATGCTTTCACGCCGCATCCGGTCGAGAATGGCCTGGAGCCGCTGCAAATTCTCCTCCGACATGTCCTCGGCGAGAGCCTCCTCGGCCCGCTTCAGCTCCTCCGGATCGGCCTGGAGCTGGCTCATATGCCGGGCGGCGCGACGCCACTGGCCTACCCAGCCTCCGGCGTCCGCCGGGTCATCGCGGAAGGCCTCGCGGGCCTTGGCCCGGGCGGTGGCCGCCAAGCGGCCCAGCCCGATCCTCTCCAGATGTTGTTCGATGAGCTGGGCTTCAAGGGAGGACGAGGAATCCCCCGCCGCTTCGTCCGCAGCCGGGTCGACCCCCAGCGGAACCAGGGAGAGGGCATCCAGCAGGCCGCTCCGCAGCCGGTCTAGTTCCGGATTGGAGAGTGGCAGGGCTGCGAGGTCCTCGGCGAGCACGTGGAGCAGGGCTGGCCGCTCGACGAGGGCACCCAGCAGTACCCGTTCCTGGCGCGAGCCGTCGAGGTCGTTGCCGGCCAGGCGGGCGGCGGAGCCGGCGGCGAAAGGTGCCGGTTCCGGGTCGCCGGGCCGGCGGAAGGGCTTCCGCGCTCCCGGCTGCCAGGCGGGCCGCTCGGGCCGCCGCATGCGGTTCAGCCGTTCGCGCATGTCGGTTCGGTAGTAATCCCGGACGATGGGGTCGGCGATCCCGGCAACCCTCTGTTCGACGGCGCGCTGCAGGCTGGCGCGGCGCTCGGGCGTGTCGGTCGATTTGCCCTCGGCCTCCAGGTCCCACACCAGGTCCGACAGGGGACGGGCTAGGTCGAGCACCCGGCGCAGAGCCTCCGGACCCTTTTTGCGCACCAGGCTGTCGGGATCCTCGCCCGCCGGCAGGGTCAGGAACCTGAGGCTCTTTCCGGGACGAAGCAGGGGCAGGGCGCGCTCGGCTGCCCGCGAGGCGGCCCGTCGGCCGGCATTGTCGCCGTCGAAGCAGAGATAGGGCTCGTCGGCCAGCTTCCAGAGCTCGGCGAGCTGGCCCTCGGTGAGGGCCGTCCCGAGCGGCGCCACGGCGCCCTTGAAGCCCGCGCCGTGCAGGGCGATCACGTCCATGTAGCCCTCGGCGACGATGACCGGCTGGTCCTTGGTCGCGGCCTGTCGCGCCAGGTCGAGACAATAGAGGTTGGCGCCCTTGTGGAAGAGCGGCGTCTCCGGCGAATTTAGGTACTTGGGCTCGCCCGCGCCCATGACGCGGCCGCCGAAGGCGATGGCGCGGCCCCGGCGGTCGTTGATGACGAACATCACGCGGCCGCGGAAGCGGTCGTAGGGCTCGCGCCGGTCCTCGGGCTGGATGGCGAGACCGGCCTCGACGATCTTGTCGATCGGCACGTTCTCGCGCTTGAGAGCCGCGATCACGCCGTCGCGCGAATCCGGCGCGAAACCCAGGCGGAATTCGTCGATCACGGCATCGGACAGGCCGCGCCCGCGCAGATAGTCGAGGCCTTGCCGACCGACCGGCAGGCGAAGCTGCTTCTGGTACCATTGGGCCGCCATCTCGACGACCTGTTGAAGGGTCGAGGCCCGCTCGACCCGCTCGCGCTCGGCCGGCGTGGCGCGCGGCACCGGCAGGTTGACCTCGCGGGCCAGTTTCTCGACGGATTCGGGGAAAGAAAGCCCCTCGGTCTTCATGACGAAGCCCACGGCGTCCCCATGCTCACCGCAGCCGAAGCAGTGATAGAATCCCTTCTTGTCGTTGACCGTGAAGGACGGCGACTTCTCGTTGTGGAAGGGGCAGAGGCCGGCATACTCGGCGCCCGACCTGCGTTTCAGCGACACCTTCCGACCGACGATGTCGGACAGGCTGAGGCGCGCGCGCAATTCGTCGAGGAAGCCCGGAGGGAAGGCCATCCCCTAAAATGGTCCCGTCGCCGGGACCACGCCATAGCGAATAGCGGGGATGACTAGCCTGCCAACGCCTTCTTCACGGCGGCGGACGCCTTGGCGAAATCCATCTGGCCGGCATACTTGCCCTTCAGGGCCGCCATGACGCCGCCCATGTCCTTGACCGAGCTGGCACCGGCGGCGGCAATGGCCTCGCGCACGGCGGCCTCGACGGCGGCTTCGTCCATCTGCTGCGGCAGGAAGCGCTCGATGACGGCGATCTCGGCTTTTTCCTTGTCGGCGAGGTCGGTGCGGCCGCCCTTTTCGTAGAGCGATATGGACTCGTTCCGCTGTTTGATCATGCCCTGCATCATCGACAGGATCTTGTCGTCGGCCACGCCCTCGCGGCTGGCCTCGGTACGGGCGGCGATGTCGACGTCCTTGAGCTTGGCCAGGATGAGCCGAATCGTGCCCAGCGCGGCCTGATCCTTGGCGCGCATGGCGTCTTTCATCGCTTCGGTCAGTTTCTCGCGCAGCATCTCTTGGGTCCCGTTGGTTCGCCCGAGGGCTAAGGGGCGGAAACTAATCGTCCCGGCCGCTGTTGGCAAAGCAAATAAGTTATTGAAATACCTTATAAATTGGCTGCCTTGCATGCCTTGACCCTCTGCGGCGGCTTGGTTACAAACCGCCCGGCTCGCCGATCGCCTCACCCATGCCGGGTCTGGGGTGAGGCTGTGCGGGCCGCATGAACGGGCAAAATCATCATGACTTCACCTAAGACCGCCGGCGCGACTGACGCCGCGCCGCGTTGGGCCACGGCCGCGCTCGTGCTGGCCGACGGCACGGTCTTCTGGGGCAAGGGAGTGGGCGCTGCCGGCCATGCCGTGGGCGAGGTCTGCTTCAATACCTCCATGACGGGGTACCAGGAGATCATCACCGATCCCTCCTATGCCGGCCAGATCATCACCTTTACCTTCCCGCATATCGGAAACGTGGGGACCAATCTCGAGGACATCGAGACCATCACCCCGGCCGCCCGCGGCGTCGTCCTGCGCGGCGACATCACGGAGCCTGCGAACTGGCGCTCGGTGAAGCCGCTGAACGACTGGCTGAAGAGCCACAATTTGCCGGGTATCTGCGACGTCGATACGCGCGCCATCACGCGCCGCATCCGCGATGGCGGCCCGCCCAACGGCGTGGTCGTCCATGCGCCCGACGGCAAGTTCGACATCCCGAAGATGCGCCAGATCGCCCAGGACTGGCCGGGTCTCGACGGCATGGACCTCGCCCTCGAGGTCACCACCAAGCAGACCTACAATTGGGACGAGACCAAGTGGGCGCTAGGCAAGGGCTACGGCAAGCTCGGCAAGCCGAAGTACCATGTCGTCGCCGTCGACTACGGCGCCAAACGCAACATCCTGCGCTGCCTCGCCAACACCGGCTGCAAGGTCACGGTCGTGCCGGCGACGGCCACCGCCGACGACATCCTGCGCCACAAGCCCGATGGGGTGTTCCTCTCGAACGGCCCCGGCGATCCGGCCGCGACCGCCGTCTATGCCTCGCCCGCCATCCAGGCCGTGCTCGACAAGAAGGTGCCGCTGTTCGGCATCTGCCTCGGCCACCAGATCCTGGCGCTGACGCTCGGCGGCAAGACCCGCAAGATGGAGCGCGGCCATCGCGGCGCCAACCAGCCGGTCAAGGACCTGACGACCGGCAAGGTCGAGATCACTTCGCAGAACCACGGCTTCTGCGTCATTCCCGAATCGCTGCCCAAGAACACCGAGGTGACGCACGTCTCGCTGTTCGACGGCATCAACGAAGGCCTGCGCTGCACCGACAAGCCGGCCTTCTCGGTCCAGTATCATCCCGAAGCCTCGCCCGGCCCGACCGACAGCCATTATCTCTTCGACCGGTTCGTCGAGATGATCGACGCGAGCAAGGGCAAGTAGAGAAATCATGCCCAAGCGCACAGACATCAAGTCCATCCTCGTCATCGGCGCCGGCCCGATCGTCATCGGTCAGGCCTGCGAGTTCGACTACTCCGGCGTCCAGGCCTGCAAGGCGCTGAAGGACGAAGGCTATCGCGTCATCCTGATCAACTCGAACCCGGCCACGATCATGACCGATCCGGGCCTGGTCGATGCGACCTATGTCGAGCCGATCACGCCCGATTTCGTGGCGCGCATCATCGAGAAGGAAAAGCCCGACGCCATCCTGCCGACGATGGGCGGACAGACCGCGCTCAACACGGCGATGGCGCTGCACCGCGACGGCCGTCTCGAGAAGTACGGCGTCGAGCTGATCGGCGCCAATGCCGTGGCGATCGACAAGGCCGAGGACCGGCTCCTGTTCCGCGATGCCATGACGAAGATCGGGCTCGAGTGCCCGAAGAGCGAGGTCGTGCACAATCGCGAGGAGGCGGCCAGCGCGCTCGACCGCGTCGGCCTGCCGGCCATCATCCGTCCATCCTTCACGCTCGGCGGCACAGGCGGCGGCATCGCTTACAACCGCGACGAATATTTCGAGATCGTGGCCGGCGGCGTCGACGCCTCGCCGGTCGGCGAGGTGCTGGTCGAGGAATCCGTGCTCGGCTGGAAAGAGTACGAGATGGAGGTCGTGCGAGATCGCAACGACAACTGCATCATCATCTGCTCGATCGAGAACGTCGATCCGATGGGCGTGCATACCGGCGACTCCGTCACCGTTGCGCCGGCGCTGACGCTCACCGACAAGGAATACCAGATCATGCGCGACGCCTCGATTGCGTGCCTGCGCGAGATCGGCGTCGATACCGGCGGTTCGAACGTGCAATTCGCCGTCGATCCGGCGACCGGCCGCATGGTCGTGATCGAGATGAACCCGCGCGTGTCGCGCTCCTCTGCGCTGGCCTCCAAGGCCACGGGCTTCCCGATTGCCAAGGTCGCCGCGCGCCTGGCCGTCGGCTACACGCTCGACGAGCTGCTGAACGACATCACCGGCGAGACGCCGGCCTCGTTCGAGCCGACGATCGACTATGTCGTCACCAAGATGCCGCGCTTCGCCTTCGAGAAGTTTCCGGGCGCGGAGCCGCTGCTCAACACATCGATGAAGAGCGTCGGCGAAGCGATGTCGATCGGGCGTACCTTCCAGGAATCGCTTCAGAAGGCGCTGCGCTCGATGGAAACGGGCCTGAACGGCCTGAACGAGATCGAGATCAAGGGGGCGCCCGACAAGTCCGCCATCGTCGGCGCGCTGGCGCGGCCGACGCCGGACCGTATCCTGGTGATCGCCCAGGCCTTCCGCTACGGGCTCACGGTCGAGGAGGTCGCGCAGGCATCAAAGTACGAGCCTTGGTTCCTGCGCCAGATCGAGCAGCTCGTCAGCCTCGAAGCCGACCTGCGCAAGAACGGCCTGCCGAAGGACGCCAAGGCGTTCTTCGACCTCAAGAAGAAGGGCTTCTCGGACGAGCGGCTGGGGGAACTCACCAAACAGTCCACGGCCGATGTGGCGAAGAAGCGCCGCGCGCTCGGCGTGCGGCCGGTCTTCAAGCGCATCGACACCTGTGCCGCAGAGTTCGAATCGCGCACGCCCTACCTCTACTCCTGCTACGAGGGCGACGGCGTGCGCCCGGCCGAGTGCGAGGCGCAGCCGACCGACCGGCGCAAGGTCATCATCCTGGGCGGCGGTCCGAACCGTATCGGTCAGGGTATCGAGTTCGACTATTGCTGCGTCCATGCCGTCTATGCCCTGCGCGATGCCGGCTATGAGACCATCATGGTCAACTGCAATCCCGAGACGGTGTCGACCGACTACGACACGGCCGACCGTCTCTACTTCGAGCCGCTGACCGCCGAGGACGTGATCGAGCTGGTCGAGGTCGAGCGCGCCAAGGGCGAGCTGCTGGGCCTGATCGTACAGTTCGGCGGTCAGACGCCGCTCAAGCTCGCCAAGCCGCTCGAGGCTGCCGGCATTCCGATCCTCGGCACTTCGCCGGACGCGATCGACCTCGCCGAGGATCGCGAGCGCTTCCAGAAGCTGATCCATGAACTCGCGCTGCGCCAACCGGCCAATGGCACGGCGACGTCGGAGAAGCAGGCGATCGAGATCGCCGAGAAGATCGGTTATCCGGTGGTCATCCGCCCGTCCTACGTGCTGGGCGGGCGTGCGATGCAGATCGTCTACGACCGTCAGGCGATCGAGCGCTATATGCGCGACGCGGTGAAGGTATCGGGCAGCAACCCCGTCCTGGTCGACTCCTACCTGCGCGATGCCATCGAGGTCGACGTCGATGCGCTGGCCGACAAGGACCAGAACGTCTTCGTCGCCGGCATCATGGAACATATCGAGGAGGCGGGTATCCACTCCGGTGACTCGGCCTGCTCGCTGCCGCCTTATTCGCTGCCGGCGAAGATCATCGCCGAGATCGAGCGTCAGACCGAGGCGATGGCCAAGGCGCTGCACGTGGTCGGCCTCATGAACGTGCAGTTCGCGGTGAAGGACGGCGAGGTCTATGTCCTCGAGGTCAATCCGCGCGCCAGCCGCACCGTGCCGTTCGTCGCCAAGGCGACCGGACAGCCGATCGCCAAGTTCGCCGCCCGCCTTATGGCCGGCGAGCCGCTGAAGGCGCTGGGCGTCAAGAAGGCCAAGGCCAAGCACATCGCGGTCAAGGAAGCGGTATTCCCCTTCGCGCGCTTCCCCGGCGTCGACATCATCCTCGGACCGGAAATGCGCTCGACTGGCGAGGTGATGGGCCTGGACATGGATTTCGGGCGCGCCTTCGCCAAGTCGCAGCTCGGCGCCGGCAGCAAGGTGCCGGTCGAGGGCACCGTCTTCGTGTCGGTCAAGGACACGGACAAGCAGGCCATGGTGAAGCCGCTGAAGCGCCTGGTCGAACTCGGCTTCAAGATCGTGGCGACCCGTGGCACGGCGGAATTCCTCGCCAAGCACTCGATCGAGGCGCAGCAGGTCAACAAGGTGCTCGAAGGGCGGCCGCACATCGTCGACCTGATGAAGGACGGCAAGGTACAGCTCGTCTTCAATACCGTCGACGGCGCCGGCGCGCTGACCGACAGCTTCACGCTCCGACGCACCGCGCTGATGCACAAGATCGCCTATTACACGACGGTCGCCGGCGCGAAGGCGTCGGTAGAAGGCATTGCCGCGGTGAAGGCCGGTGCGCTCGAGGTCGCGCCGCTGCAATCCTACTTCAAGACGGCGTTCTAGCGCGGGCCAATGGCCGGAACGCCGCGGATTTCGACCCGTTTCCGGGTGCGTTCGGCGTTGACGCCGTACGATTGATCAAGGACGATTTGGCGATGGAACGTATTCCCATGACGGCCGAGGGGCTGCAGCGCCTCGAAGGCGAACTGAAAGTGCTGAAGAGCGTGGAGCGTCCGGCGATCATCAAGGCGATCGCGACGGCTCGCGAGCATGGCGATCTCTCGGAGAACGCCGAGTACACGTCTGCGCGTGAAAAGCAGAGCTTCATCGAGGGACGCATCGCCGAGCTCGAGGACATCATCTCGCGGACCGAGGTGATCGACTTCTCCAAGCTCACGGGAAAGATCATCAAGTTCGGCGCGACCGTGCGCCTGGCCGACGAGGATACGGACGAGAAGGTGAAGTACCAGATCGTCGGACCCTACGAGGCGGATCTCGCCAAGGGCCGCATTTCGATCACCTCGCCGATCGGCCGAGCGTTGATCGGCAAGACCGTCGGAGACACGGTCGAGGTCCAGACGCCGCGCGGCGGCAAGTCCTACGAAGTGGTGGGCGTCCAGTTCAACTAGCGGCCGTCATGGCGCGCGCCCGGCGGATGCCGGTCGATTTCATCACCGCGTATTGGATGGCGAACAGGCCGATCTTGCTGCCGATCGCCCAGGCCGACTTCACGGCCGCCCAGGTCGTGACGTCGAGCGTCAGCGCCAGGACGATGTTGAGGACGGCGGAGAAGAACATCAGCCCGGCCCAGGCATAACCGAAGGTGATCCCGAGATCGGGCACCGTGGCGCGCGCGATCGGTGGCAGGTAGCGATTCATCCAGCCACGCTTGAGCATCACGAGCCCGACGACGACGTAGATGACGCTGGGCTTCAGCATGACGAAGAGCGGATCGTCCGTGAGGAACGTCGCCGTTCCCGAGGCGAGGATGATCACGAGACTGAGCCATTGCAGCGTCTCGACCGGCTGCTTGTGGAAGAGCTGCCAGCCGATCTGGGCCATGCCAAGAGCCATGCCGAGGCCGACCGCCAGGAAGAGGTTGCCGGTGGCGACGTAGACTCCCAGGAAGAGCAGGGTCGAGGCGAGGTCGAGCAGCAGGACTTTGGATGCCTGGAAGAGGTTCTTCATCGGCTGGTCTTCCCGCACGGTTCATGACAACGCCGTGTATTCAAGACACGCTATCAATACACGGCGTTCCCCGCAAGCGCGTCGCGCCTTGTCAGGCGACGACGACCTTGATGTACGTGTCCTTCATCACGATCAGGCCGTGGCGGAAGGTGTAGAGGTCGCAGCCCAACCATTCCTGTCGCTCGCCGGTGCGCAGCGTGGCGATGCGATGCCACTCCGTCACGGCCCGGTCGCCGTGGATAAACTCGTTGGTGTGGTTCCACTTCACGTCGCTGGCGGCGGCAAAGAGGGGCTCGAAGTAGCTGCGGATTGCCGCCTTCCCCTTGAAGCTCTCGCCCCAGTAATCTGGGCCCTTGGCGTTCCGGAATTCACCGTCCTCGGCGAAGGAATTGACGATCCCGTCGACGTCCCGGCGGGCGAAGGCGTCGGCGACGCGATGCAGGATCTCGAAGGTGACGTCGGTCATATCTTTACCCCGTTATTCCTGTGCGGGCTCTCGCGGTTGGTTACAACCGCTGCCGCCCGCCAATCTCGACGGAGGGTCAGGCCTCCGTCGAGATTGGGACCCCCGGCACCTGCTTGGCGGTGCGGAACACCATCATCGACTTCACGTGACTGACATTGGGCGCCGAGGTCAGCCGCGTGGTCAGGAACTTCTGATATTCGTCCCAGGTCTCGGCCACGATCTTGAGCAGGAAATCGGCCTCGCCGGCCAGCATGTGGCACTCGCGGACCTCGTCCCACTTCTCGATCAGCTCCTCGAAGGACTTGAGGTCTGCCTCGGCCTGGCTGTTCAGCCCGACCAGGGCGAATACGGACACGCTGTAGCCGAGCGCCTCGGGGCTGAGTTCGGCGTGGTAGCCCTTGATGATGCCCGCCCGCTCCAGCGCCCTGACCCGCCTCAGGCAGGGCGGTGCCGATATGCCCGCCCGTTCGGCCAGTTCCACGTTGGTCATGCGCCCGTTGGACTGAAGGTCGCTTAGAATTCGCCGGTCAATTCGATCGAGCTTGGCCCGAGCCATCGTTTTCCTCCGTTGGCCGGCGTCTATGCCAGAACCATGCCATGCGCGCAATAAAGTTGCGAGAATTCGCCGGTTGGCTGTGAACAATTGCGTGTGAAAATCACATCTGGCCGTGCAACGCGGACGAGGTTTGCATATATGAGAACGATATGCAGTTGGCGGGATGCGGAGTAGACATGGCAGCAACTCATCGAAGCAAGGTGATGATCCTGGGCTCGGGGCCGGCGGGATACACGGCGGCGATCTATGCGGCGCGGGCCAGCCTGAAGCCGATGCTGGTGCAGGGAATTCAGCCGGGCGGTCAGCTCACGATCACGACGGACGTGGAGAACTATCCGGGCTTCGCCGACGTGATCCAGGGTCCGTGGCTCATGGAGCAGATGCAGAAGCAGGCCGAGCATGTCGGCACTCAGTTGTTTTTCGACACGATCGTCGACGTCGACGTGACCAAGCGGCCGTTCGTCTGCCTGGGCGATTCCGGGGATCGCTACGAGGCGGATTCGCTCATCATCGCCACCGGCGCCACGGCGCGTTGGCTGGGCATTCCCAGCGAGGAGACTTTCCGCGGCGGTGGCGTGTCGGCCTGCGCGACCTGCGACGGCTTCTTCTTCCGCGGCAAGGACGTCGTGGTGGTCGGCGGCGGCAACACGGCGGTCGAGGAAGCGCTGTACCTGACGCACCATGCCGCGAAGGTGACGCTGGTCCATCGTCGCGACAGTTTCCGGGCCGAGAAGATCCTGCAGGATCGCCTGTTCAAGAACCCGAAGGTCAGCGTGGTCTGGGACCATGTGGTCGACGAGGTGCTGGGCGAGAAGACGCCGGCGCCCATCGTCACCGGCGCGCGGCTGCGCAACGTCAAGACCGGCGCGGTCCAGGACATCAAGACCGACGGTTTCTTCGTGGCGATCGGCCACTCGCCCAACACCGAGCTGTTCAAGGGCAAGCTCGACATGGACGGCGAGGGCTATCTGATCACCCGGCCGGATTCGACCGCGACGAACATCGAAGGCGTCTATGCGGCGGGCGACGTGCAGGACAAGGTTTTCCGCCAGGCCGTAACGGCGGCCGGCACGGGCTGCATGGCCGCCCTCGAGGCCGAGAAGTGGCTGGCGGCGCAGGAGGCGCGTCCCGCACAGGCCGCCGAATAGGGCTGGGAGTGTGGACAGGGGAGGCAATGAAATGGACTGGGACAAGCTGCGCATATTCCAGGCCGTGGCGGACGCCGGCAGCTTCACCCATGCCGGTGAATCGCTGAAGCTCAGCCAGTCGGCGATCTCGCGGCAGATCGGTGCCCTCGAGGAGCAGCTCGGCGTGATGCTGTTCCATCGGCATGCCCGAGGTCTCATCCTCACCGAGCAGGGCGAGTTGCTCTATCGCACCGCACGGGACATGGCCGCCAAGGTCAATACCGCCGAGGCGCTGCTGCGCGCCAACCAGGACAAGCCGGCCGGGCGCCTCAAGATCCACGCCACCGTGGGCTTCGGCTCGACCTGGCTGACCGCCCAGATGCACGAGTTCATCGCGCTCTACCCCGAGATCGACGTGAGCCTCGTCCTGTCGGACAACGAACTGGACCTCGGCATGCGCGAGGCCGACGTCGCCATCCGGATGGTCATGCCGCGCCAGCCCGGCCTGGTGCAACGCCACCTGCTGACGGTCCGCAGCCATGTCTACGCCTCGCACGGCTACGTGCAGAAGTACGGCAAGCCCACAACGATCGACGAACTCGACCAGCACCGCCTCATCATCTTCGGCGAGGACGCGCGCGCGCCGGTGCAGGACGTGAACTGGCTGCTGCGCGAGGGCAACGTCGACCAGAATCCGCGGCTCGTCGTGCTTCGGGTCAACAATACCTACGGCATCTTCCGGGCCGTCGAATCCGGCCTGGGGATCGCCTCCCTGCCGGACTACCTGGCGCGCGAATCAACCAAGCTCGAAATGCTGCTGCCGGATCTGAACGTCCGGACGACGGACGTCTATTTCACCTACCCCGAGGAGCTGAGGCACTCCAAACGCATTGCCGTCTTCCGTGATTTCTTGCTGCGGAAGGTGGCCGAGACTCGTTTTTAACAGCGAGATCTGCAGGATTGCATACTAAGTGCGAGGCATGCGCACGTCGCATGTCAGTGTCCAAAACTTCACCACTACCAATCTCCTCCACGAGGCATAGGTTGAGGTCAGGTTATCGACACGAAAAGTTTCGGCTGATCGCGTTCGAAACTCGGGATCCTCATGATCCCACGTCTCCCAGACGTGAAGCCTCCCTGTTTGACTCGCCGGGCCCTTGGGCCCGGCGTTTTTTTTGCCGCGGATCATGAGGCGACGTGCCGCTGATGCCGGGTCTTTTTGCGAGCGCCTCTCAATTGATGTGGAGCGGCCCGTTGCCCATATATGTTTCAGAGATGCACGCCCATGTTCTCTGAAGTCAGAAAAGGAATCCTTCCGCTCGCTCTGCGCAAAATCAAGCGCCGGGGCGATCTCGAACGCGCCGGCCTCCTGATCGAATCGCTTGCAAAGCACTGGCGGGACAGCAAGCCGTTCGAGCTTCTGATCGTCGCCCCCAATGCCGACACCGACCTGCTGCGCAAAGAGTTGCCGGGTTTTCCGAACATCGACGTCAGTGTTCGTCCCGAGGGCGATTTTTTCCGGCCCTTCGGCCCGTTCTACTGGATGACAGGCTGGTACCGGCAGCAGATCGTGAAGCTGCATGTGCCGGCCGTATTGGGCTTCGGCGGCTTCCTCACCCTCGACTCCGATGTCTGCTGTGTCGGTGACTTCGATTCACAGACCTTCCTGCAGCACGACCGGGCCCTGTCGCGCTGGGAGCCCAAGCAGCATCATGAATGGTGGCGCAGTGCCGCCGACGTGATCGGCATTCCCTACGACCCCAGGGCCCACGGGCTTTCGGTGACGCCGAACATCCTTCACGGCGATCTCGCCCGGCAGACCATGGCCCGTCTGAAGCGGGGCCATCTCAGCCCCACGATGTCGCTGCTGCTGAAACTGGTAAGCCGCCCCGGCCATGTGCCGTGGACGGAATACTCGCTCTACACCAGCGCGGCGGAGATCAACGGCACGCTCTACGACTATCACGCCGAGTGGGACACCTGTTACGCGGCGGACGTCCACCTGTTCTCCGAACAATCCTGCGTCTGGGGAGCCGACGATTTCGAGAGGCTGGTGAAGTTGCCCAACGGAACCGATCCTGGCGGCAAGTTCATCATCGTGCAGAGCCATGCGCGCATCCCGCTCCAGCAGGTGCGCGACTACTGCCTGAGCTTCGCCGGCTAGGCCTTCCCGTTGTGCTCGCCGATCTTCGGCGCCGTCTCGAGCCCGCCGGCACGCTGACCATCGATACTGAGCGGCAGCCCGTGGAACAGGGCATTCGATCCGGCATAGGGCTGCATGAACATCGCGAGCGCGGCGACCTGCGCCAGCTCCATAACCTGCGGCACGGAGTTCAGCGGCCCGTTGGGCACGCCCATCGCATCGAGCTTGGCTGCCCAATGAGCGCGCGGATGCTCCTTCATGATGTCGGCGATCATGCCCAGCAGCAGGTCGCGCCGCTCAGCGCGCTGGACGTTGGTCCTGAACCGCTCCTCGTCGGGCCATTCGGGATGGCCCAGCACCTCGGCGAACTTGCGCCATAGCCGGTCGTTGCCCGGGCAGATCATCAGCGGACCGTCGCTGCATTCGAACGCCTGATAGGGCGTCAGCGAAGGATGTCCAGTGCCCTGGCGCGGCGGCATCTTGCCGGTGACCGACCAACCCGCGACATGGTTCGACGCCCACATCAATCCGCTCTCGAACAGCGAGGTATTCACCAGGCTGCCTTGGCCGGTGGCCGTGCGTCTGGCCAAAGCCGCCAGTACGCCGATCGCCGTCCACATGCCGGTCGACAGGTCGATGATGGAGACGCCGATGCGCGCTTCGGGGCCCGTCGGGTCGCCGTTCAGCGAGATGAGACCGGCCACGGCCTGGATGATCGGCTCGTACCCCGGACGGTCCTTCCAGGGGCCGGCATGGCCGAAGGCGCCGAGGTCGGCATAGATCAGGCGCGGGAAGCGTCTGGTGAGCGTCGCGCCGTCGAAGCCGAATTTGGCCGGCACGTCGGCGCGCAGATTGTGGACGAAGATGTCGGCCGCGCCGATGCGCTCGATCAGCGCCTCGCGCTGCGCCGGATCGGCGAGATCGCAGGTGATCGACTTCTTGCCGCGGTTCAGCGCGATGAAGCCCGTCGCGTCGCCCTCGACGAACGGCGGGCCCCATTTGCGCGCGTCGTCACCCTCGGGCCGCTCGACCTTGACCACCTCGGCGCCGAGGAAGGCCAGGATCTGCCCGCAATAGGGGCCGGCCAGGTTCTGGCCGAACTCGACGACCCTGATGCCCGCGAGCGGTCCGGACGGCGTGTTCATCGCAGGTTGCTCCCCAGGATCTCACGCGCGATCACCATGCGCTGTACCTCGCTCGGCCCTTCGCCGACGCGCCGGATGCGCATCTCGCGATACCAGCGCTCCAGCGGCAGGTCTTTGGTCATGCCCATGCCGCCATGGATCTGCATGGCGCGGTCGACGACCCGGCCGCCGCCTTCGGAGGCAGTCAGCTTGGCGATCGAGGCCTCGATCTTGAAGGGCAGGCCACGCCGCGCCTTCTCGGCCGCTTCCAGTGTGAAGTGCCGCGCGGTGCGAATGTCGATCTCGTTGTCGACCAGCATCCACTGCACGGCCTGTCGATGCGACAGCTTCTCGCCGAAGGTCGTGCGCATCTTGGCCCATTCGATCGCCATCTCGTGCGCGGCGATGGCGACGCCGATGCAGCCCGCGGCGTAGGGAATGCGCTGGCGGGTGAGGCGATCGTTGGCGACCGCGAAGCCTTTGTTGACCTCGCCCAGCACCTGGTGGTCGCTGACCCAGCAATCCTTGAATTCGAGCTCGGTCGCATAGTGCGAGGAGCGCAACGTGTGCACGACACGGCGTACATGGAAACCCGGCGTGTCGCTGTCGATGATGAAGCAGGTGATGCCGGCGCGGCCCTTCGACGAATCGGTGCGGGCGAAGACGATGCCGTACTGCGCACGATCGGCATTGGAGATGAAGATCTTGGCGCCGTTCAGGACCCATCCGTTGTCCTTGCGTTCGGCCCTGGTCTGGATGGCGCGTGCCGGATCGCTGCCGCCCGACGGCTCCGTGAGACCGAAGAAGGCCTTCTTCTCGCCGCGCAGGGTCGGATAGAGGTAGCGCTCCTTCTGGTCGTCGTTGGCCTCGAAGATCTGCGCGAGGCCCGCGCCACCGAAGGTGCCGTAGCAGGGCACGTAGAGGCCGGCGCGATGCTGGGCCATCTCGATGGCCAGCAGCACGCGCGTCACGATGTCGATGTCGGGGCCGCCATATTCCTTCGGGATGTCGATGCCGAACAGGCCCATCGCCTTGGTCTTCTCGACCAGCCGCGCATGGTCGGCGGGATCGAGTTCGGAAGCGTCGGGATCGAGCCTGGCCTCGAGCGGGATGATCTCTTCGCGCACGAAGCGGCGGACCTGCTCGATCAGCATCTGCTGTTCTTCGGAAGGCTCGAAATCCATCTCAATCCTTTCTCCTCCCCATTCAAATGGGGAGGGGTTCTAATTCGGACTCAACCGTCCCAGAGGCGGTGGGTTCTTGGCGTTGTCGGGCGGCAGGGCGCCATGATCGGCCTTGTGGACCATCAGGAGCTCGAACCAGCGCGTACGGTACTGTTGGTTCACTTCGATGCGGAACTGGCAGCCATCGCCTCGTTCCACGTACTCGCGCTGCAACTCGGAGCGCAGGCCGAAGGGCGATCGCGCGCCGGCCTGGCCGATGAAAAGCACGGTGCCGGTGGCATCGGCCACCTGATAGACGCCGAGCTGTCCCGGCAGGCGCCGCGCGGTCTCCGCGGTCAACGGCTGCCAGGGTTTGTCGAGGCGCAGCCGCAGGGACATGGTTACCTGCCCCTGCTCACTTGCCGCTGAACTTCGCGGTGCGCTTCTCCAGGCGCGCTTTCATGCCTTCCTGCGCGTCCTGGCTCTTCATTGCCGCCTGAACCAGCGCATCGACGTCGTCATGCTTGATGCCGTCGCGGAACTCGAGCTGCTTCACCGTCAGCGCCTTCATGGCCTTGAGCGACAGCGGCGCATTGGCCGCCAGCCGCTCGACGACCTTGGAGGCTTCTGCCTCGAGCTGGTCGGCTGGCACGCAGCGGGCGATCAGGCCCAGCGCATGCAGCTTGGTCGAGGGTAGGGGATCGCCCAGCAGCAGCATCTCGCGCGTCGTCACCGGGCCCAGCACTTCCATGAGCTTCTTGGCCAGGAACCAGTTGGGCGCGAGGCCGACCTGGGCGAGGGACATGCCGAAGCGCGCCTTGTGGCTCGCCACGACGAGATCGCAGTGGAGCGCCAGCTCGTTGCCGCCGGCGATGGCGTCGCCGTGGACGACCGCGACGACAGGGAGCGGGCAAAGCTCCACCGCGCGCAGCATCACTTCGATGCCGCTCGCGTTGCCGCCGCCGATCGTCTCGCGGCGCTCGGCCATGTCTAGGCCGGCGCAGAACACCTCGCCCTTGCCGCGAATCACGACGACACGATCCTCGGCTGCGACGGGCGCCTGCAGCGCGCCGATCATTTCGCGCATCAGCTCGCTGTCGAGGGCGTTGCGCTTTTCCGGCCGGTTCATCCAGATGGTTTTGACCGGGCCGCTCTTCTCGATGATGACCTTGTTCATGGCGCCGCTCACTCCGGCTCGATGCCGGCGGCCTGGATTTCCTTGGTCCACCAGGCCGTCTCGGACTTCACGTAGGCCGCGAACTCATCGAGAGCGAGCGGGGCGATTTCCATGCGGCCTTGCGTCATCGCCTTGGCGGTGGCCGGGTCCTTCAACGCCTCGGCGATGGCTTCGGCCAGGACCTTCTGCACGTCCTTGGGCGTCGCCGCCGGGGCGAACACGGCCAGCCAATAGACCAGCGAATAGCCGGGCACCGCTTCGGCGATCGCCGGCAGGTTCGGCGTGACGGTCGTGCGCTTGGGACCGGTGGTGGCGAGGCCGCGCACGCGGCCGGCCTCGATCTGGGTCAGCGCCTGCGGCAGGTCGGGGAACATGACCTGGACCTGGCCCGAGGCCACATCGCCCAGCGCCTGCGGGCTTGCCTTGTACGGGACCCGTTCGATCTTGGTCCCGGCGAGCTTGTTGAACATCTCGCCCGAAAGACGCTGCGAGGCGCTGGCCTCGGCGTAGTTCAGCTTGCCGGGGTTCTTCTTGGCGTAATCGACCAGCTCGGCAGTGGTCTTCACCGGCAGGTCGTTGTTCACGACCAGCGCGTTGACGCCCATCACGCAGCGCATGATCGGCGCGAAATCCTTGTCGATGTCGTAGCTCAGCTTCTTGAACAGGGCGCCGTTGGCGGCGTTGGTCGTGTTGGTGCCCATCATCAGCGTGTAGCCGTCGGCCGGCGCGGTCGCGACGGCGGAGGCGCCCAGCTGGCCGCTGGCGCCCGGCTTGTTATCGATCACGACCGGCTGCTTCAGGATGTCCTGCAGCTTGGCACCCAGGCCGCGCGCCGTCAGGTCGGTGGCGCTGCCGGCCGCGAAGGGCACGACGATCTTGATCGGTTTGTTCGGAAACGCCTGCGCGAAGGCGGCCCTGGACAGCGAGCCTGCGGCCATCGCGGCGGCGCCGGCGAGGGTCGTACGACGGTTGAGTTTCACGTTTCCTCCTGAGGCCTCGTCCGGCCGGGTTCCGTTTTAGCGGCCCGGCGCGGCTAGGCAAAGGAGGGGGCGCTACATGAACAGCTTTTCCGCCTTGCGGTCAGCGTAGAGTCCGGCGACGAACTCGGCGTAGCCGTTGTAGAGCAGGGTCGGGATGCGCTGGTCGCTGCCCAGTGGCTTCTCGGTCGCCTGGCTCCAGCGCGGATGGGGCACTTCAGGGTTCACGTTGGCCCAGAAGCCGTATTCACCGGATTGCAGCCCCTCCCAGAACGTCTTGGGCTTCTTGTCGGTGAACTCGACGCTGACGATCGACTTCACGTTCTTGAACCCGTACTTCCAGGGCGCCACGAGGCGCAGCGGCGCGCCGTTCTGCTTGTGGATCGGCTTGCCGTAGAGCCCGGTTGCGATGAAGGCGAGGTCGTTCATCGCCTCGTCCATCGCCAGGCCCTCGGTGTACGGCCAGGGGTAAAGGAGATCGCGCTGCTCGCGCATCACCGACGGCTTCGACAGCGTCTTCATCACGATGAACTTGGCGCTGCTCAGCGGCTTGCAGACCTCGACCAGCGAGCGCACCGGGAAACCGCTCCAGGGCACGATCATCGACCAGGTCTCGACGCATCGATGGCGATAGACTCGCTCTTCCAGCTGCACCCTGGCCAAGAGATCGTCGATGCCGATCTCGAAAGGCTTCTCCACCATGCCGCCGACCTTGATGGTCCACGGCCGCACCTCGAGTTTCTGGGCGTCGCGCCAGATGCTCTTGTCGGTGCCGAATTCGTAGAAGTTGTTGTAGGTGGTGGCCAGCTTCTCGGCCGTCATTGGCGTCGGCACGCCGTATTTGTCGTTGCGCCTGGCGGGGTACAGGCCGGCCGAGGGATCGGCCGACTTGTCCTGGGCCATGAGCGGGCCGGGGAGGGTGAGCGAGGCCGCGCCCAGGCCCATCGCGCGCACCATCGCACGCCGGTTGAGATAGTGGCTCTCCGACGTCGCCTTCGACTCCGGAATCTCCCAGCCTTTCGTGCGCTTGATCAGCATCTGCCAAACTCCTGTTACGCCGCGTCCTCTAGATGGGCCCGGCGCAGGGTGGTCGCAAATCAACCCTGCTCACTGCACTGTGACGCAACGTGACGTAACGAAACTCTTATGGCTGCGAGTTGGTGACGTCCAGCAGGGTCGGCCACATGACGTCGCGCCACGCATTGTTGCCGACGGCGGTGAAGGTGATCTGGCCGTTCTGTACCAGGAAGAAACGCGGCGTCTCGGCACCCTGTTCGACGCCCACCTGGCTCATCAGGAAGGCGTCGAGCACCCAGCGCAGGTCGGCAGGCCAGCTCGCGGGCTTCAGCAGCAACTGCGGGGTCTTGGGGAAAACGACTCGATAGTCGATCTTCTGGAAAACCGGCGCCTGCTTGAACAGAGGCTCCCATTGCGTGCGCCAGACCTTGCAGGCCTCGGACGTCTCATCGCCGGCAAAAATCAGGATGGGCTTCGCGGCGCCCTGCGCGGCGGCAACGCCCGCCAGCATCGGCACGACGGTCAGCGCGAGGCCGCCCGCGATCACACTACGTCTCTTCAGCATCGAAATACGTCTCCCCTCGTGAGCAGATCCCACGAGGACAATATGGAGCAATGCCGGTCGGCCGGAAACTAGGCCTTGGTGGCCGTTACTTCCTGGATCTTCGGCCACATCTTGTCCTTCCAGCCACCGTTGCCGGTGACGGTGAGGACGATCTTGCCATCCTGGAACAGGATGAAGCGTGGCGTGGCATTGGGGCTCTTCTTGCCGTCTTCGCTTTCGAGGAAAGCAGCCCGAATGGGCCTGGCCTGAGCGGGCCAGCTTCCTTCGACCATCACGAGGTCTGCATTGGCCGGATGGACGACTTGGTAGTCCATCTTCTTGAAAGCGTCCGACTTGAGGAAATCAGGCTCTGACTGGGCACGCCAGATCTTGCAGCCGCCTCAAAGTTCGTGACCGACGAACACCAGCGTCGGGCGCCCAGCCTGGGCATTCGCGACGCGGGTCAGTGACGATGCGGAGGCCATCACCAGGCCACCCACCATCAGAGACCGTCTCTTCAACATGAACCATTCTCCTGTGGAACCATTCCACAGGGCGAATATGAGGCGCCGATGGGGGCCGGAGAAGCACCTCCGGCCCGGCCTCACCGCCTTGTGACCGGGCGGACCCGCGTCCCTAAGCGGCCTGGTGCTTCCGCGTCTCCTCGACGATGCGATCGGCGGTGCGTCCGGCCAGCTCCTGCAGGTGGTCGAACTCGGTCCGGAAGCTGCCGATCCCCTGTGTGGCCGAGCGGATTTCCACGATCATGTCGGCGATCTCGGCTTCCGGCATCAGGGCGGAGACCTCGTCCCAGCCCGGCCAGCCGGGGCGGGCATCGTAGCCCAGGAGTTGGCCGCGCCGCCCCGAGATCAGCCGCTGCAGCCGGGGTGTCGAATCGCTCGGTCCGGTCACCGTGACCTTCAGAACGGGTTCCAGGAGCACCGGCTTGCACTTCGGCATCGCCTCGCTCATGGCGATGCGGGCGGCCATCTTGAACGACATCTCGGAACTGTCGACGGCATGGTACTGGCCGTCGAACAGCGTCACTTCGAGATCGACGACCGGCTGGCCGAGCGGCCCTTCCTTCAGATACTCGATCAAGCCCTGCTCGACGGCGGGGATGAAGTTGCGCGGCACGACGCCGCCCACGATCCTGTCGACGAAACGGAAGCCCGAGCCGCGCGGCAGCGGCTTGATCTCGATTTTGATGTCGGCGAACTGGCCGTGACCGCCGGTCTGCCGCTTGTAACGCGCGTGCTGCTGAGTGCCGGCCTGGATCGATTCGCGATAGGCGACGCGCGGCGTCGCCGTGTCGACCGCGACGTTGTAGCGCCCCGCGAGCTTGTCGACGGCGACCTTGAGGTGCATTTCGCCCTGCCCTTCGAGCAGCAGCTCGTGGGTCTCGGCGCGCGCCTCGAAGGACAGCGAGGGGTCCTCCTCGACGATCTTGTGCAGGGCGCCGGAAAGCTTCACCTCGTCGTTCCTGTTTTTGGCGGAGACGGCGAGCGCGAAGACCGGCGCGTCGGCTGCGGGGAAATCGGGAGACGCGGCGATTCCGTCGGATCCCAGCATCTGGCCCGACGACAGCGCCTCGACCTTGGCCAGCGCCACGATCTCGCCGGCGCGGGCTTCGGCGGTCTTGTCGAACCGCTGGCCGAAGGGCCGGAGAATGGTACCGATCCGGTGGCCGCCCACCGACTGGCCCTCGTTCAGCGTGCCGGACCATATGCGGCAGAGCGATAGCTTGCCGGCATGGCTCTGATGCAGGACCTTGAAGCATTCGGCGACGCCGTTGCTTTCTGCCAGCGCCCGCCGTCCGGCCGTCTGCGCGACGAAGGGCGTGTCGTGGCGCAGCGCCTTCAGCAGCCGTCGCACACCGTTCTCGCGATCGCCGGCGCCCAGCAGGACGGGTGCGATCTGGTCGGAACCGAACTCGTCGTGCAAGTCGCGGTAGATCAGCGATTTCTCCGGCGCGATGTCATCTATGAGCTGTTCGAGCAGCATGTCGTCGAACTCCGAGAGAGTCTCCAGCATGTCGCGCCGCGCCTCGGTCTCGCGCGGCAGGATTTCGGCGGGCATCTCGATCAGGTCGGAGGCGCCGCTGCTCCTGTAGCGGTAGGCGCGCTCGCTCACGAGATCGACATAGCCCACCGTTTCCTCGCTGCCGTCGGCCGAGGCGCGGCGGATCGGCACCTGGCGCAGCACCAGCCTGCGCTGCGAGACGGCCTGCAGCGCCGACAGCATGTCGCGCACGCGGACTTCGGCAGAATCGATCTTGTTGACGAAGATGATGTGCGGGATGTGCCGGTCCTCGATGAACTTGAGGAGCGGCGTAAGCGCCGTCACGCGCTCGGGCGAGGGTTCGCAGACGAGGACCGCGGTGTCGCAGACCGCCAGCGCCGCGAAGGCGTCATGCTGGAACTCGATCGAGCCGGGGACATCGAGGAAGGTCCACTGGTCGCCGAGATAGTCGACGGACGCGACGTTGATCTCGGTGCCCATGCCGCGCTTGCGCGCCTCGGCGGCACCATCGCCGATGGACGTCCCTGCGCGCGTGGAACCGCGCCGCCCGATGGCTCCCGTGGCGTAGAGGATGCTTTCGAGCAGGCTGGTCTTGCCCGACAGGTACGGCCCGCACAGCGCCACGACGCGATGCGCGCCGCTGCCTGGTCTGCCGCCGGTGATCGTCTCCGTCTTGAACTCGGCCATGACAACGTCCTCCTTCTTCGCAAAAGCGTAGAAGCTCCGGACGAAAGTCGCGGAATAGACGTGACGCTTCCGAACGTTCAGCCGGAGCGAAGCCCTTTGTCGAGGGAAATGCTTTCACTCCGGCCGGAGGGAGTCAATGCGAGCCTGGGGGACGGTTTTGCTGTAAACAGCATCTCGACACGACGCTCCGGAGTGGGGCGCGCCTCCAAGCTGAACGTCGTCGTCGTCGTTCCTGTCGAGGCCAGAGCGTGATTGCGAAAGTCGTTTCTCCGGTGGCGTCCCGGTTCGTGGCGCTTTTTGTCGGCGCCTTGCTTCTGCTGGTCTCGGCCGCAAGCGCACAGACTGAAACTGCCAAGCTCGGCGTCGTTGTCAGCCAGACCGGCGAGTTCGCAGCCTCCTATGGCAAACCATTCCTGGACAGCGTCCGTCTGGCCGTCGAGGAAGCCAATGCGGCGGGCGCCGCACCGCGCATCGAGCTCGAGATCCAGGACGATCGCAGTACCGAGTCGGGTGCACGCGAGGCCGCGAAACGCATTGGGGAGAGCAGCGCCATCGCCGTCGTGGGACCGGTGTTGTCCATCCTGGCGCTTCCGGCCGGTCCGGTTTTCGCGCAAGCCGGCATCCCGTCGATCGTTTCGACGGCGGGAAGCGATCTCGTCACCAACAACCCGACGACATTCCAGACCGTGTTTCGCAACAGCGATCTCGGCGAATCCGTTGCCGACTATCTTCGCTATGCGCTCGGGGGGAAGGCGGCCGCTGTCATCTTCGCCGACAACGGGTACGGCCACACCATCGCCGATGGCTTCAAGCGGGGCGCGGAGCGTCTGGGCCTTCCGGCCACCTACCATACCTTCAAGACAGCGGCAGAACGGGACGAAGTGGTGCGGCGGGTGGCGGCCGATCCGGCCAGGCCGGCGGTGGTGCTCGGGGTTCTCGACGGCGACGCCGCCCCCATCATGGTGGGGCTGCGGCGCGCCGGCGTCGATATGCCGGTTCTCGGTCCCGGCGTCCTGAGCGACACCTCCTTTTTCAACCTTTTCAAGGATCTTCCGGAGGAACGCCGGGCGCCGGGCTTCTTCACCAGGGATCTCTACCTCGCGACGCCGGCCATTCTGGACAGCGCCAATGCCGATACGCTTTCCTTCATCGAGCGCTATCGCGCGCGCTTTGGCCAGGATGCGTCGATATCGTGGCTTTCGGTGCAGGCCTATGATTCGGCTCGGCTCGCCATCGCGGCCGTTCGCGCCGCCGTGACGGGCAAGGGCGCCGCGGATCTGCGCGCCCGCCGGGAAGCGGCGTTCGCCTACCTCGTCTCCCTGAATGGTCCGACCCGTGCAGCGCCCGGCCTGCTCGGGCCGATTTGGTTCACCCCCGAGCGCGGGCGTTCGCTCGCGATCAGGATGGGGCGCTTTGGAAAGGGCGGCCTGTTCGAATCGGCGCCGATCCAGCTGGTTCCCGTTTCCGTCTCGACCGCGGAGGAAATCGCCGCGGGCACGCTCTTCGACATCGGTGGCGGCCGCTACGCACGGCGGCAACAGGTCGTCTACACGGGCATATACCTGAACGAGATTCCGCGCATCGACCTCGCGCAATCGGTCTTCTCGGCCGACTTCTACGTGTGGATGCGGTTCGCGCGCGGCGTCGCGGCAACGGATGCCGATCCGACGCAGTTCGAGTTTCCTGACATGATCCGCGGTGCCTTCGCCAGCGCCAAGCCTGCCGCCCAGCGCGACCTCGACGACGGGACGACCTATCGCCTGTGGCGGATCAGCGGAGATTTCAAGAACGACTTCGACCTTCGCCATTACCCGGCCGACCGGCAGAAGCTGGAAATCCGTTTCTTCAACGCGCGCGCCGCCGGAGATCGGATGGTCTACGTACTCGACCGTGGCGCCTTCGAAGGCATCGATGCAGGCTTCGGCGCGACCAATGCCTTCGGCGGCGCGGCAGCACCCAAGGCGTTCCGCAACCTGACCCAATGGCAGGCACTTCGCGTGACCGAGGCGCGCGAGATTCTGGTCTCCCGTTCCGGTCTCGGCAATCCGGCGCTGGTCGGCTACGACCGTCTGCGCGAACTGTCGGGCTTTGCCATGCAGATCGAGGTGCAGCGCGACATCGGTACGACGCTCATCAAGACGCTCCTGCCGATCGGCCTGATGACCCTGATCATGTTCGCCACGCTTTACTTCCCGCCGGCACTGGCGGCGGCCAAGGTCACGGTCGCGATCACCGCGGGCCTTTCCGGGGCGGTGCTGCTGTCCTCGATCAATTCGCAGCTCGGGAACGTCGGCTATGTGATCGCGGTGGAATACGGGTTCTACGTCTTCTTCGCGCTTTGCCTGGTCTGCATCATCACCGCGCTCGTCGGCGAGAAGAGACGGCTCGAAAGCCGGTCGACGCTGATCGTCGACCGGATCGGACGAGGCCTTTTCGTCCTCGGATTCGTGGGAACCCTGACCGCCGCCTGCATCGCCTTTGCATTGTGGCGATGAGGTTCGCGCGTGATGTGTCTTCCGGCGGCCGGCCCGCCGGCCGTCAGCTCAGCGCCGCGCAGGCGCGCTGGATGCGGCGGCCGGCTTCCTCGAGCAGTTCCGTCGCCGTGGCGTAGGAGATGCGGAAGGCCGGGCCCTGACCGAATGCCGAGCCCTGAACCACCGAGAGGCCTTCGGCCTCGAGCAGGTAGTTCACGAAATCGGTGTCGTCCTTGATGACCTTGCCGTCCGGCGTCTTCTTGCCGATCAGGCCGGCAACCGACGGGTAGACGTAGAACGCGCCCTCGGGACGCGGGCACTTGATGCCCTTGGACTGGTTCAGCATCGACACGACGAGGTCGCGGCGCTGCTTGAACACGGCGACGTTCTTCGGGATGAAGTCGGTCGGGCCGTTCAGCGCGGCCACCGCGGCGGCCTGGCTGATCGAGCTGGCGTTCGACGTGCTCTGCGACTGGACCGTGATCATCGCGTTGATCAGTTCCTGCGGACCGGCGGCGTAGCCGATGCGCCAGCCCGTCATGTTGTAGGCCTTCGACACGCCGTTCATCGTCAGCGTGCGGTCGTAAAGGCGCGGCTCGACCTCGGCCGGCGTCGCGAAGACGAAGTCGTCGTAAACGAGCTTCTCGTACATGTCGTCGGTCAGGATGTAGACGTGCGGATGCTTCAGCAGCACGTCGCACAGGCCCCGCAGGTCGGCCTTGGAGTAGGCGGCCCCGGTCGGGTTGCTGGGCGAGTTCAGGATGATCCACTTGGTCTTCGGCGTGATGGCGCGGTCGAGATCCTCCGGCGTCAGCTTGAAGCCGTTCTCTTCCTTGCACTGGACGATGACGGGGGTGCCGTCGCCGAACATCACCATTTCGGGATACGAGACCCAGTAAGGCGCCGGGACGATCACCTCGTCGCCCGGGTTCAGCGTCGCCAGCATGGCGTTGAAGATGATCTGCTTGCCGCCCGAGGTGACGACGGTCTGCGACGGCTTGTAGTCGAGTCCGTGGTCGCGCTTCATCTTGGCGACGATCGCCTGCCGCAGCGCAGGCGTGCCGGCGACGGCGGTGTACTTCGTGTCGTTCTCGCGGATCGCCTTGTAGGCGGCTTCCTTGATGTGGTCGGGCGTGGGGAAGTCGGGCTCGCCGGCGGCCAGGCCGATCACGTCCTTGCCCGCCGCTTTCATCTCCAGGAACTTGCCCTGCGCGGCATTGGTCGGAGACGGCTTGATGCGGCTGAGACGATCGGCGATGAGAGCCATGACGAATATGCCTCCTTCAGGCATTTTGAGAGCGGCGCGAAGCTAGTCGTGACGCCAGGTTTCCGCAAGGCGACAGGCTGGTATTTATCGTCGGGCGGGCCGTACCGCCGCTAGGGCAAGGGGGTGACATGAAGTTCCTGTTCGTACCGCTGCGGCCGCTGATCTCACCGGCCTTCATTGCCCTGGTGAATGTGGCGATCCTGTTCCCGATGGTGCTGACGATCATCGACGTGCTGAAGAGCGTGAACCGGCATGTCGAAACCCACGAGCCGGTCACGATCACCTCCACGATCGCGCTGATCATGATCGGCTGGGGCGTGGCGCTGGAGGAGCGGGCGGTGATCCGCAAGCGGTTCGGCGTGACCGGCCGGTCGGACGAGGCCTGGCAGGTCCATATCGACGAGATGTGCCACGAATACGGGGTTGCCCAGCTCGTGCTGGGTCTGTTCGCCGAAATCGCGGTGGCCATGATCGCTCTGCCCGACCGCATCGTGAACACGGTGGGCTACGAGTATTCGCTGCTGACGCTCGCCATCGTCCTGATCGCGATCGGAACGCTGATCCAGGTCCGGCACGTCTTTGCGCTGATCGCCGAACTCTGGCGCCACCGGAGAGGCGGGAAGTCGTCCGCCTAGTCGATCAGGCAGACCGACGCCTCGACCGTCATCTTGGCATCACCGAAGCCGACGCGGCGACCGCTGACCGGAGCCGCGTCGCGATAGTCTAGTCCCACGGCGACGCGCAGGCTGTCGCCGCGCGGACTGATGCCGTTGGCCGGGTCGAAGCCCACCCATTCGAGCCCGGGCACCCAGGCTTCCGCCCAGGAATGGCTGGTGCGGCCGACATGCAGTTCGGGATCGTCGTTGCGCAGGTAGCCGCTGACATAGCGCGCCGGCACGCCGAGGCGGCGGCAGCAGGCGATGAAGATGTGGGCTTCGTCCTGCGCCACGCCGGCGCCGCGGGTCAGGGCCTCGATGGCCGTGGTGTCGACCGTGGAGGCGCCGGTCTTGTAGGCCACCCTTTCGGAAATGCGCTTCATGAGCTCGTGCAGGACGGCGACACGCTGCGTCGGATCCGCGGCACGGGGCGCAAACCCCTCGATCAGCGGATCGAAGCTCCCGTCGTGGCGCGCCAGGCCCGAGTTGCGCAGCCAGAAAGGGGCGGGCAGCGTCGGCTCCTCGGCGTAGCGCAGCCACTGGTCGGCACCGCTGTACTCGTAGATCCCTTGCACCACGATCTCGACGCTGTCGTGCTGCTGGGCGACCGAGAAGGTCGTGACCTGGTTGCCATGCCCGTCCTTCCATTCCGATTTCTTGCCGGGACCTTCGATGCGCCACGACACGATGCGCTGCGCCGCCGCGGGCTTGGGCGTGAGGCGAACGTCGTGGATCGAATGACCGGACGGCTGGTCGAACTGGAAGCGCGTGGCGTGATGGACGGAGAAGCGCATCATTCTGCTCAATCCAGGAGGAACTGGCGGCCGATTTCATTCGACAGGGTGCCGATGTCGCCGCGCAGTTCGCCCAGGAACTTCGCGAGGCCGATGTCGAAGACATGGTCGATACGCGCGTAGCGCAGCCGGGCGTGCAGCTCGCCGGCCAGCCGGTCCGCCTCGCCGCGCGTGCCGTAAGCATCGGCCAGCTCGCGCATGTTGAGATCGACCATCCAGAGGCAGTGATGGACGGAGCGCGGCACGTCGCGCCGCAGCATCATCAGCTCGGCGACCTTCCTGGGGTTGAGCGAGCTGCGATAGATGCGCCGGTAGGTGCGCACGGCGCCGATGCAGGCCAGCAACTCGGACCACGCAAAATAGTCGAGCCCCTCGGCGCTGGGGTTGCCGTCGGGCCGGAGCAGGTGGAATTTCACGTCGAGGATGCGGCCGGTATTGTCGGCCCGCTCCAGGAAGGCGCCGAGCTGCAGGAAGTTGTTGGCCTCGTCGCGCAGCAGGGTCACTTGCGCCGCGCCGAAGATCATCACCGCCTGCTTCTTGACCGACTCGATCAGCGCGCCGCGATCGAGGGTCGCGCGGTTGCCGCGCAGCCGGGCGCTGAGTTCCAGCCACAGCGAGTTGAGGCTTTCCCAGACGTCGACCGTGATGTTGTTGCGCTCCTCGCGGGCGTTGCGCCGCGCCGCGGTGATCGAGCTGACGATCGAGGAGGGGTTGCTTTCGTCGAGCACGAGGAAGTCGACCAGGCTGGCGAGCGTTTCCCCCTGCGCCTGGCTCTGGCGGAACTCGTCCTCCATGCCGAAGATGGCCGCGACGCCGGCGGCTTCCTCGCCGCGCGACTGCAGGGCCATGCGCTGGGTCGCCTCGATCAGTCGCGCCGTCGACTTGGCGCGCTGCAGGTAGCGACCCATCCAGTAGAGATTCTTGGCGGTACTGCTCAGCATGGTGGGGCTACCTGCCGTCCGCTTCGTCGGGCGCCAGCACCCAGGTGTCCTTGGTGCCGCCGCCCTGGCTCGAATTGACGACCAGCGAGCCTTCCTTGAGGGCGACGCGCGTCAGGCCGCCCGGCACGATGGTGATCTTCTTGCCCGAGAGCACGAACGGGCGCAGGTCGACGTGCCGGGGTGCCACGCCCTGGTTCACGAAGGTCGGGCAGGTGGAAAGGGAGAGCGTCGGCTGGGCGATGTAGTTGTCCGGACGTGCCTTCAGCAACGCACGGAATTCCTCGATCTCCGCCTTGCTCGATGTCGGGCCGACCAGCATGCCCTTGCCGCCCGAGCCGTGGACTTCCTTCACCACGATCTCCGAGAGATGTTCGAGCACGTACTTGTAGTCGTCGGCGCGGTCGCAGCGCCAGGTCGGCACGTTCTGCAGGATCGGCTCTTCGCCGAGATAGAAGCGCACCATCTCGGGCACGTAGGTGTAGGTCGACTTGTCGTCGGCCACGCCGTTGCCCAGCGCATTCACGATGTTCACGCGGCCGGCCCGCAAGGCGCCCAGCAGGCCCGCGACGCCGAGGTAGGAATCGGGACGCATCGCCAACGGGTCGAGGAAGGCGTCGTCGACGCGGCGGTAGATCACGTCGACCCGCTGCGGGCCGCGCGGCGTGCGCATGAAGACGCGGCTTTCGTCAACGAACAGGTCGGAGCCCTTCACCAGTTCGATGCCCATCTCGTCGGCGAGAAAGGCATGCTCGAAATAGGCGCTGTTGTAGTGGCCGGGTGTCAGCAGCACGACGTTGGGCTCGTGGCCGTCGCTGAAGGAGACCGAGCGCAGGGTCGCCAGCAGTTCCTCGGTGTAGTCCGCCACCGGGAGCACGCTCATGGCGGCGAACAGTTCGGGCGCCAGACGCATCATGACCTCGCGGTTCTCGAGGACGTAGGACACGCCCGACGGAGTCCGCACATTGTCCTCGAGAACGTAGAAGTCCTTCTCGCCGACGCGCACGAGATCGATGCCGGCGATATGGGCGTGCACGCCGCCGGGCAGTTGCAGCCCCTGCGCCATGGCGACGAACTCGCCGTTCATCAGGATCTGCTCCTCGGGAATGATGCCGGCGCGGCAGATCTCGCGCTGGCCGTAGGCGTCGCTCAGGAAGGCGTTGAGCGCCCGCACGCGTTGCGACAGTCCCTTGTAGAGGAACTGCCACTCATCATAGGCGATGACACGCGGGATGATGTCGAAGGGAATTGTCGTTTCCGACCCCTCGGCCGCGCCATAGGCGCCGAAGGTGATGCCGTGTCGCCGGTAGAAGAGGTCGACTTCGGCGCGCGTGGCCGCCACCCGCTCGGGCGAGGTCCGCGCCAGCCAGTCGGCGACACCGCGATAGGGCACCCGGACTGAACCGTCGGTGCCCGAATTCATCTCATCGAATGCCTTGACTGCCATCCGGCATTTCACCCCCTGTCGAATAACCATATAAGCAATCGACGGGCCAACAAAGTGCCCGTGAATATCGGGCGGAGGCGCGGCATGAAGCAGGTGCTGATCGATCGGTACGGGACACCGTGGGACGTGGCGCGCTGCGCCGAGGTGCCCGACGTGGGCGAACCGGCGGCCGACGAGGTCGTGTTCGACGTTCTGGCATTCCCGATCAATCCCGCGGACATGTGGTTCTGCAAGGGCAGCTACCGGCTGAAGCCGCCCCTGCCGGCGACCCCCGGCGCGGAATGCGTCGGCCGCGTCACCGCCGTCGGTCCGGCCGTGGAGCACGTGAAGGCAGGGGACCTGGTCATCAACCTGCAGCGCGAGAACTGGACGCAGAAGCGCCGGGTGAAGGGCGACGACGCCATCCCGCTGCCGGCCGGGATCGACCTGCGGCAGGCCGCGATGGTGCGCATCAACCCGCCGACGGCGCGGCTGATGCTGTCCGACTTCGTCGATCTCGCGGCCGGCGAATGGGTGATCCAGAACGTCGCCAACTCGGCGGTCGGGCGGCTGCTGATCGTGCAGGCCCACCAGCGGGGCCTGCGCACGGTCAACGTCGTACGCCGTGCGGAATTGGCGGAGGAGCTGAAGGCGCTGGGCGCCGATGTCGTGCTGGTCGATGGCGACGATCTTGCCGAGCGCGTGGCAGGCGCCACCGGCAAAGCCGCGATCCGGCTGGGTATCGAAGCGATCGGAGGCGCCGCAACCGGCCGTATCGTCGACTGCATCACGACCGACGGCACCGTCGTGCATTACGGCTCGATGAGCGGCGAGGATCCGAGGGTCACGCGCAGCAACTTCATCTATCGCGGCATCAAGCTGACCGGCTTCATGCTGGGACGGGGACTGGCCAGGCGTGACGCCGCAAAGATCCGCGAGATCTATGCCGAGCTTGCCGGGCAGATCATGGCGGGTACGCTCCACGCGCCGGTGGACACTGTCTATCCGATCGAGAAGATCAAGGATGCGCTGGCGCATGCCGACAAGGGCGGGCGCAACGGCAAGATCCTGGTGGCGCCCAACGGCGCGATTTGAATCATAGAGAGGGAGAAGAGAGATGAGTTCCGACGTCGCGGCGATCGAGAAGGTGCTTCAGGTCTATTTCGACGGGCTGTACGAGGGCGACACCCAGAAGCTCGGCGAAGCCTTCCATCCGGCCTCGCACCTCTATAGCGCCGGTCCCGACGGCAAGGCCGCGGACATGCCGCGCGCCGACTGGTTCAAGATGGTGGAGAGCCGCAAATCGGCGAAGGAGAGCGGCAGCGAGCGTCGCGATCGTATCGTGTCGATCGATTTCTCGGGCCCGGCGACCGCCTTCGCCAAGGTCGAATGCCAGATCCCGCCGCGTTACTTCACGGACTATCTGACGCTTCTAAAAGTAGAAGGCCGTTGGCAGGTCATTGCCAAGGCCTTCCACACCGTGACCAGGTAGGCGTCCTGTCCGGACGCGGGGAGCCTAGCTCTTCGCGTCCGCCGCGACCTGAACCTTGATCATCTTGTCCGGCGGGGCGGACACGGCGCCCGAACCCGGCGCGCCCTTCTTGATCTTGTCCACGAACTCCATGCCCGACGTGACCTTGCCCCAGACGGTGTACTGGCCGTCGAGGAAGTTCGAGTCCTTGAAGACGATGAAGAACTGGCTGCGGGCGCTGTTCGGGTCGTTGGTGCGGGCCATCGAGACCACGCCGCGGACGTGCGGTTCCTTGGAGAACTCGGCCTTGAGAAGTTCGCCCATGCCGCCGGTGCCGGTGCCCGTCGGGTCGCCGGTCTGCGCCATGAAGCCGTCGATCACGCGGTGGAACACCACGCCGTCATACTTGCCCTCGCGCGCCAGCTTCTTGATCTGGGCGACATGCTTGGGGGCGAGGTCGGGTCGCATCTCGATAACGACGCGGCCGTCCTTGAGGTCGATGTAGAGGGTATTTTCCTTATCCATGGCGGAGGCTGCTCCTGCGAACATGAGAATGACGGCAAGGACGGGCGTCAGAATGGCGAGCCGCATGACGGTTTCCTTTGGCGAATCCACGGTCCGGCCGTGGGCGCGGGGACCTTAAAGGCCGATCCCCGAAAGACAAGCGGCAACTTCGGGGCGGACGCGGGCGCGACGCCGGGCAGGGGGCGCCGGCCGTGCGCCCCGGCCCCCGAATGTCCCCATCCCGCGCGCGGCTGCGACCGGCCGCCACATACCGACGGGGGCTGAAAACCCGTTACCACCCACGGCTATATCTGGTACTAACCCGTTTGAAATGCGGGGGATTTTGCGGGTCGGAAAACCTGCCGGATCTTAACCGCCGAGGGGACGGATGCATGGTCGTTAAGCGCGTTTTGGGCGTTCTTGGACTGATGGCGGCAATGGCCGGGTTCGGCATCGCGGCGCCTGCCCAGGCGCAGAAGGTCATCGGCGTACCGCATGACTGGCAGCTGAATTTCCCGCCGCCCTACACGCCGATCATGGAGCGGGTCGAATCGCTCCACGACCTTCTGCTGGTGATCATCACCCTGATCTGCATCTTCGTCCTGCTGCTGCTGATCTACGCCGTGTGGCGCTTCCACGCCGGCCGCAATCCGACGCCGACGAACGTGACCCACAACACGCTGCTCGAGATCGCCTGGACGATCATTCCGATCCTGATCCTGGTCGTTATCGCCATCCCGTCCTTCCGCCTGCTCTACTACAGCGACAAGGCGGCCGACGCGGCGATGACCGTCAAGGTCACCGGGCACCAGTGGTACTGGTCCTACAACTATCCCGACCAGGGTGATTTCACGGTCGAGAGCCGCATGTTGAGCGAGGCCGATCGCGCCAAGACGAAGCCGCAGGTGCCGCGCCTGCTGGCCGTCGACGAGGAAATGGTGATCCCGGCCAATACGGTCGTCCGCATCGTCGGCACCGCCGAGGGCGGCAGCATGCACGGCTGGACCGTCCCGGGCTTCGGCATCAAGAAGACGGTGATCCCCGGCCGCCTCAACGAAGGCTGGATCAGCGTCAAGGAAGAGGGCCTGTATTTCGGCCAGTGCTCGCAGATCTGCGGCCAGAACCACAGCTTCATGCCGATCGGCATCAAGGTGGTCTCCAAGGCCGACTTCGACAAGTGGGTGGCAGACAAGAAGAAGGCCGCCGGGCTCGTGCCCGCGACCGACGTCGCCTCCGCCGCCCCTCCCGCCAACCGCTAAGCGCTTCTCCGCAGGAGACTAAGAATGGCCACCGCGCACGGCGCCGCCCACAACGCCCACGGGCACGACGATCATCACACTCCGACCGGCTTCAAGCGGTGGGTGTACAGCACGAACCATAAGGACATCGGCACGATGTACCTTATCTTCTCGATCATGGCGGCGCTGATCGGGGCGGGCTTCTCGGTCTACATGCGCCTCGAGCTGATGCAGCCGGGCGTGCAGTACTTCAACGGACCGGACGGCACGCCGGACGGCCATTTCTGGAACACGATCGTGACGGCGCACGGCCTGATCATGGTGTTCTTCGTGGTCATGCCGGGCCTGATCGGCGGCTTCGGCAACTGGTTCGTGCCGCTGATGATCGGAGCGCCCGACATGGCGTTCCCGCGCATGAACAACATCAGCTTCTGGCTGCTGCCCCCGGCCTTCATCCTGCTGCTGATGTCCGCCCTCATCGGCGGCGGCGTGGGCACCGGCTGGACGATCTACCCGCCGCTCACGATCAATCAGGGCGCGGGCATGGATCTCGCGATCTTCTCGCTGCACATTGCGGGTGCCTCGTCGATCCTGGGCGCCATCAACTTCATCACGACCATCCTGAACATGCGCGCGCCGGGCATGACCCTGCACCGCATGCCGCTGTTCGCCTGGTCGATCCTGGTCACGGCATTCCTGCTGCTGCTGGCGCTGCCGGTCCTCGCCGGCGCCATCACGATGCTGCTGACCGACCGCAACTTCGGCACCTCGTTCTTCAAGGCCGAGGGCGGCGGCGACCCGACGCTGTTCCTGAACCTGTTCTGGTTCTTCGGTCACCCCGAAGTCTACATCATGATCCTGCCGGCTTTCGGCATCATCAGTCACATCATCTCGACCTTCGCCAAGAAGCCGATCTTCGGTTACCTCGGCATGGCTTACGCGATGGTGGCGATCGGCGTCGTCGGCTTCGTCGTGTGGGCGCACCACATGTACACGGTCGGCATGGACGTCGATACGCGTGCCTATTTCGTGGCCGCGACGATGGTCATCGCCGTCCCGACGGGCGTGAAGATCTTCTCCTGGATCGCCACCATGTGGGGCGGTTCGATCCGTCTCACCATCCCGATGCTGTGGGCGATCGGCTTCATCTTCCTGTTCACCGTCGGCGGCGTGACCGGCGTCGTTCTGGCCAATGCCGGCGTCGACTACTCGCTGCACAACACCTACTACGTGATCGCGCACTTCCATTACGTGCTGTCGCTGGGTGCGGTGTTCGGCATGTTTGCCGGCTTCTACTACTGGATCGGCAAGATGTCGGGCCGGCAGTATCCGGAGTGGGCGGCCCAGGTGCATTTCTGGGTGACGTTCGTCGCCGTGAACCTGACGTTCTTCCCGATGCACTTCGCGGGCCTGGCCGGTATGCCACGCCACTACGTCGACTATCCCGACGCGATGTCGCACTGGAACTACCTGTCTTCGATCGGTGCGTTCCTCTCGTTCGGCTCCACGATCTTCTGGCTGATCTTCGTGGTGTTCGGCACCCTGCTGTTCGGCCGCAAGGTCGGGGCCAACTACTGGGGCGAGGGGGCCACGACGCTGGAATGGACGGTCGACTCGCCGCCGCCGTTCCACACGTTCGAGGAACTGCCGCACATCTCGCCGACGGCGCATCACTAGGAACGGAGCGGAGGCGCCCCCAGAAGGCGCCTTCGCCTTGAAAGACACATGAGCGATACCGCGCACACTCTCTCCGGCAGCATCGATAGCGGCACCGCGCCCACGCGCGTGCGCGACTATATCGACCTGCTGAAGCCGCGCGTGATGTCGCTGGTGGTCTTCACCGGCTGGATCGGCGTGATGATCGCGCCGGTACATGTCCATCCGTTCAAGACGCTGCTGGCGGTGCTGGCGATCGCGCTGGGCTCCGGCGCCGCCGGTGCCATCAACATGTGGTACGAGCGCGACCTCGATGCCCTGATGGCCCGGACGCGCAACCGGCCACTGCCCGCCGGCCGCGTGGCGCCGGACGATGCGCTCGGCCTCGGCGTGCTGCTGTCGATCTTCTCGGTACTGCTGATGGCGGTGTCGACGAACCTGGTGGCGGCGGCGCTGCTTGCCGCGGCCATCCTGTTCTACGTCTTCATCTACACGATCTGGCTGAAGCGCCGCACGCCGCAGAACATCGTGATCGGCGGCGCCGCCGGCGCCTTTCCGCCGATGATCGGCTGGGCCGCCGCGACCGGCGATATCTCGTCCGTCGGCATCGCGCTGTTCCTGCTCGTCTTCCTCTGGACGCCGCCGCACTTCTGGGCGCTCGCGCTCTATCGCAGCGAGGACTACCGACGCGCCGGCGTGCCGATGCTGCCCGTCGTCGCCGGCCCGCGCGAGACCAAGCGTCAGATGGTGATCTACACGCTGCTGCTGCTGCCGGTCGCGATGGCGCCGACGCTGCTGGGCGCCGTGGGATGGATCTACGGCACGGTCGCGCTGGCGCTCAGCCTCGGATTCATCGGCCACGCCATTGCCGTGTGGCGCACCGCCGACGACGAGAGCGCCTTCGGGGCTGCGCGCAGGATGTTCCGCTATTCCCTGATCTATCTCGCGGCGCTGTTCGCGGCTCTGCCGGTCGATCTGGTCGTGAGCCGGATCGCGGGATGAGCGCGGCCATGGCACAGGACCGTCGCCCGGGCGATACCGACATGCACCGCCGCCAGCGAGGCAAGAACCTGTTCATCGCAGGCTTCCTGATCCTCCTCGCGGTCATGTTCTTCGCGCTCACGATCGTGCGCATGGGCGGCTACGGATGAGCGACCAGAAGGCCGACATCGCCGCCAGGAACAGGAAGGTCGCGCGCCGGCTCTTCCTCGCGACGGCCGGCATGGGCGGCTTCGCCTATGCCTCGGCGCCGCTCTACGACCTGTTCTGCCGGACCACGGGCTTCGGCGGCACGCCGGTCGTCGCCCAGGCCGGCGACCGCCCGATCCTCGATCGCACGGTCAACGTCCGCTTCGATTCCAACGTCGACACGGCGCTGCCGTGGAAGTTCCAGCCTCTGCAGCGCGAGGTGAAGGTCCGGCTGGGCGAGGAATATCTCGCCTATTACCGCGTCACCAATCTCTCGCAGCGCGCGGCCGTGGGCACCTCGACCTACAACGTCACCCCCGAGACGGCCGGCGGGTGGTTCAACAAGCTCCAGTGCTTCTGCTTCACCGAGCAGTTGCTGCTGCCCGGGCAGTCAGTCGACATGCCCGTGATCTTCTTCGTCGATCCCGAGTTGGACAAGGATCGGCGCTACGACAACATCCGGACCATCACGCTCTCGTACACATTCTTCGAGGCGAAGACGGAACGGGCCAGGACCTTGCTCGGCGGCGTGCCCGGCAACGATATCGGAAAGGGTGGATGAACATGGCCGGCGGTACTCCGAAGCATCCCTATCACCTGGTCGACCCCAGCCCGTGGCCGGCGCTGGGTTCGCTCGCGGCCCTGATCCTCGCGTTCGGCTTCGGCCTCGCGCTGCATCCGGGCATGATGGGCCCGGGTGTCGAGGCCGTCATGAAGTCGGTGCACTGGTGGGCGATCGCCCCCGGCCTGCTGCTGGTGTTCGGCGTGATGTACTGGTGGTGGAGCGACGTCATCGCCGAGTCGCGCGTCTTCCATACCTCCGTCGTCCAGCTCGGCCTGCGCTACGGCATGATCCTGTTCATCGCCTCGGAAGTGCTGTTCTTCGCGGCCTTCTTCTGGGCGTTCTTCGACGCCGCGCTCTATCCCGGCGCGCCGAACATGCCGGTCCGCGCGGAAGCGACCGGCGGCATCTGGCCGCCGAAGGGCATCAGCATCATCGCGCCGTTCGACCTGCCGCTGATGAACACGCTGATCCTGCTGCTGTCGGGCACCACCTGCACCTGGGCGCACCATGCGATCATCGAGGGCAACCAGAAGGACGCCGTCCGCGGCCTGCTGTGCACGGTCATCCTGGGCGCGGTATTCACCTGCATCCAGGCCTACGAGTACCTTCACGCGCCGTTCACGTTCAGCCAGGACATCTACACGTCGACCTTCTTCATGGCGACGGGCTTCCACGGCTTCCACGTTCTGGTCGGCACGACCTTCCTCGTCATCTGCCTGATCCGCGCCGCCAAGGGCCAGTTCAAGCCCCGGCAGCATTTCGGCTTCGAGGCCGCTGCCTGGTACTGGCACTTCGTCGACGTGGTCTGGCTGTTCTTGTTCTTCTGCATCTACTGGTGGGGTGCCGGAAAGGCACCGATCGCCCTGCACTGACGCGGGAATACGGATTATCTTGGAACCGCCGGGTGCTCCCCGGCGGTTCGTTTTTGGGAGAGGCACTTGTCCGACTGGCCGCGCCAATCGCCGTTCGACGTCGCCCTGCGCGGCGCCTGCCCGCGCTGCGGCAAGGGCAAGCTGTTTGCCGGCCTGCTGAACGTCGTGGACCGCTGTGCCGTGTGCGGCCTCGACCTGCGCGGCAACGATGCTGGCGACGGACCGGCGGTCTTCGTCATCCTGGGACTCGGCGCCATCATCATGATGCTCGTCTTCTGGGTGGAGTTCCGCTACGAGCCGCCCTGGTGGCTGCACGTCCTGATCTGGCTGCCGCTCACCTTCGCGCTGGCGGTCTGGATGCTGCGCTTCCTGAAGGCCCTGCTGGTCGCCCAGCAGTTCGTCCATCGCACGACCGAACTTGAAGATTAGGCGAACTCGACGGTTGGAGGAGATACGATGATCCGGCTGAGGCCCGCTTTCTGGCCCACGCTCGTCTCGCTGCCGATCCTGGTGCTCTCGCTGGGGCTCGGCCTGTGGCAGATGGAGCGCCGCGAATGGAAGCGCGACATCCTCGATCGCATCGCCACCAACCAGGCAGCACCGGCGATGACGCTCGATCAGTTGCTGTCCGGCAATCCGCTGCGCCAGGAATACGGGCGCGTGAAGGTCACTGGCACGTTCGAGCATGGCCATGAATTCTTCCTCGCGGCGCGCAGCCTGAAGAACAAGGTCGGCCTGCAGGTCATCGTGCCGCTCAGGACCGAGGACGGCCGCATCGTCCTGTTCGATCGCGGCTGGGTGCCGGATCGGGCCGCGGCGACGCAGGCCGCGGTGCAGCCATCGGGCAAGGTAGAACTGACCGGCATCGTGCGCCGCTCGCAGATCAGGGCCCGCTTCGCGCCGGAGAATGTTCCTGAGAAAAACGTCTGGTTTCAGGCCGACGTACCGCTGATGCGCAAGATGGCGGGAGCGCCGCCCGATCCGAAGCTCGACACGTTCTTCCTCGAAGCCGATGCCACGCCCAATCCGGGCGGCGTGCCGGTGGGCGGGCAGACGCGGCTCGAGATTCCCAACGACCATCTCCAGTACGCCATCACCTGGTTCCTGATCGCGCTGGCGCTGGCCGGCGTCTATCTCGCCTATCACTGGGAGAATGGAAGGCTGGAGATCAACGGCCGCAGGAAGGCCGCATGATCGCCAACGATCCCTATGCCGAGCTCGAATGCCGTTTCGCGCGGATGAGCGATGTCGGTCGCGCGGCGGCGATCCTGAACTGGGATCGTTCGACCATGATGCCGGACGGTGCGAGCGGCGATCGCGCCGACCAGCTCGCGACCCTGGGCGTGATCGCCCACGAGATGATCGCCGCGCCGGAGATGCCCGATCTCCTGGCGCGTGCGGAGGAGGGGCGGGCGTCGCTCGACCCCTGGCAGGCCGCAAACCTGCGCGAGATGCGTCGCGCCTGGGTCCACGAGAGCGCCCTGCCGGCCGACCTGGTGGAAGCCCGCACGCGCGCCTGCTCGGCCTGCGAACTTGCGTGGCGCTCGGCGAAGAAGAACGCCGACTTCAAGTCGCTGTTGACGACGCTCGGCGAAGTGCTGAACATCATGCGCCGCGTCGGCGAGGCCAAGGCCGCCGCGCTCGGCTCCACGCTCTACGACGCCCTGCTCGACGAGTTCGAGCCCGGCGGCCGCTCCGCCCGCATCGACCTGTTGTTCGCCGAACTGCGCGGCTTCCTGCCCGACCTGCTCGGCCGCGTGATCGAGCGCCAGAGGAGCCGCCCCGAGCCGCTGCCGCTCGAAGGCCCGTTCCCGGTCGAGGCGCAGCGCCGGCTGGGCGAGGAGTTGATCCGCCTGATCGGGTTCGATTTCCATCACGGACGGCTCGACGTGTCGGCGCATCCCTTCACCGGCGGCACGGCCGACGACGTGCGCATCACCACGCGCTACGACGAGGCGGACTTCGCCCGAGCCCTGATGGGCGTGCTGCACGAGACCGGGCATGGTCTCTACGAGGCCGGCCTGCCCAAGGCCTGGCGCCGCCAGCCGGTCGGCAATGCCCGCGGCATGACCCTGCACGAGAGCCAGTCATTGCTGATGGAGATGCAGGCATGCCGCAGCGGTGCCTTCGTGTCCTTCGCCGCGCCTCGCATGCGCGCGGCCTTCGGCAAGGGCGGGCCCGCCTGGACCGAGGAGAACATCCACCGGATTTACACGCGCGTGGCACCGGGCTTCATCCGCGTCGATGCCGATGAGGTCACCTATCCGCTGCACATCATGCTGCGCTACCGGCTGGAGCGCGCGATGCTGGCGGGCGACCTCGCTCTGGCGGACCTGCCGGGTGCCTGGAACGACGGCATGCGCGAGCTTCTGGGCATCGTGCCGCCGGACGATTCGCTGGGGTGCCTGCAGGACATTCATTGGCCGGATGGCGGTTGGGGTTATTTCCCGACCTACACGCTGGGCGCCCTGGCGGCGGCCCAGCTCTTCGCCGCCGCCCGCCGCGCCAATCCAGGCCTGCTCGACGCCATTGGCCGGGGCGATTTCGTCCCGCTACTGGGCTGGCTGCGGGAGAATGTCCACGGAAAGGGCTCGATCGCCACCACCGACGAAATCCTGGCCGGGGCCACCGGGGCGCCTCTGGGGGCTGCCGCCTTCAAAGCGCATCTGGAAAGCCGCTATCTCCCGGCGTAAGAGGGAACCATGCTCGATCTCCGTCCCAACTGCGAATGCTGCGACAAGGACTTGCCCAACGGCGCGTCCGACGCCCTGATCTGCACCTTCGAGTGCACGTTCTGCGCGGACTGCGCGCGAATCCGGCTGGGCGGACATTGCCCCAACTGCGGCGGTGATCTGGTCAAGCGCCCGACCCGCCCCGAGAAGGCGTTGGCCAAATTCCCGGCCTCCACCAAGCGGGTCCGCAAGGATCATGAGGCCTGTCGGCAGGTCGCCTAGCCGGAGTTTCTTTTGCATTACATCAGCACTCGCCATGGCTCGCAGGGCAGCCCTGCGCCGCTTGGCTTCGAGGACATCATGCTTGCGGGTCTCGCCCGCGACGGCGGTCTCTATCTGCCCGCCGAATGGCCGAAGTTCAGCAAGGCCGAGATTTCGGCGCTGAAGGGCCTAGGCTACACCGACCTCGCCTTCCGCGTGATGCAGCCCTTCGTCGGCACTGCGTTCGACGAGGCGACATTCCGCCGGCTGATCGGCGAGGCCTATGCCTCGTTCGAGACGCCGGAGGTCGCGCCGCTGAAGCCGCTGGGCGATTCGGGCCTGCACCTGCTCGAACTGTTCCACGGCCCGACGCTCGCCTTCAAGGACGTGGCGCTGCAGCTCCTCGGCCGCATGCTCGACCAGACGCTGACGGCGCGCGGCCAGCACGCGACCATCGTCGGCGCGACATCGGGCGATACCGGCTCGGCCGCCATCGAGGCGGTGCGCGACCGCAAGACCATCGACATCTTCATGCTGTTCCCGAAGGGCCGCGTGAGCGAGGTCCAGCGGCGGCAGATGACGACGGTGCTGGCGTCCAACGTCCACAACATCGCGGTGCAGGGCACGTTCGACGATTGCCAGGACCTCGCGAAGGCCTGCTTCAACGATCTCGAGTTCCGCGACCGCCATGCGCTGACGGCGGTGAATTCGATCAACTTCGCCCGCGTGATGGCGCAGATCGTCTATTACTTCTGGGCGGCGCTGAAGCTCGGCGCGCCGGAGCGCCCGGTGGCGTTCAGCGTGCCCAGCGGCAATTTCGGCAACGTCTATGCCGGTTATGCCGCGAAGCAGATGGGCCTGCCGATCTCGCATTTCGTGGTCGGCGCCAACAGCAACGACATCCTGGCGCGGTTCTTCGAGAGCGGCACGATGACGACCTCCGAGGTCGTGCCGACCTTGAGCCCGAGCATGGACATCCAGATCTCGAGCAACTTCGAACGTCTGCTGTTCGACCTCTACGACCGCAACGGCGTGGCGCTGGCCGATGCCATGACGACCTTCCGCAGCACCGGTACGCTCAAGGTCGGCGGCAACGTCCTCGCGGGCGTGCGCGAGCTCTTCGACGCCGGCCGGCTCGACGATGCCGGCACGCTGGCCGCCATGGAAGACTGCCTGAAGCGCTACGGCGAGACGATCGATCCGCACACCGCCGTGGGCTACGCGCTGGCGCAGCAGCATCGCCGCGACCCCGCGATCCCGATGGTGGTGCTGGCGACGGCGCATCCCGCCAAGTTCCCCGACGCCGTCGAGAAGGCGACCGGCCATCGGCCGCGCCTGCCGGCCCGCCTGGCCGACCTGCTGGAGCGCACCGAACGATCCGATGGTCTGCGCAACGATGTCGGGGCGCTCAAATCCATGATCGACGAACACCAGGAAATGGCCGCCGCGCCCGTGGCGCGAGGCAAGGTGCGCACGTGAGCAATGTGAAGGTTACGACGCTCGGCAACGGCCTGCGTGTCGCCGTCGATCCGATGCCGGAGGTGGAATCGGCCTCCCTCGGCATCTGGGTCGCCTGCGGCACGCGTCACGAGACCGCCGAACTGAACGGCATGGCCCACATGCTGGAGCACATGGCCTTCAAGGGCACGCGCACCCGTAGCGCCCGCGCCATCGCCGAGGAGATCGAGAATGTCGGCGGTAGCCTCAACGCCTATACGGGCCGCGAGATCACCGCCTATCACGCCTCGGTGCTGAAGGAGGACGTGGCGCTCGGTGTCGAGATGGTCTCCGACATCCTGCGCAATTCGGTGTTCGATCCCGATGAGTTGCAGCGCGAGCGCGGCGTCATCCTCCAGGAGATCGGCCAGGCGCTCGACACGCCCGACGACATCATCTTCGACCAGTTCCAGGAAACCGCGCTGCCCGGCCAGCCGCTCGGGCGTCCGGTGCTGGGGACCGCGACCTCGGTCGAGGCGATCGGTCGCGACGATCTCTTTGCCTATCTCGCGCGTCATTATACGGCATCGAACATGGTCCTGTCGGCGGCGGGTCGCGTCGAGCACGACCAGATCGTCGATCTCGCCGAGAAGCATTTCGGCTCGGTGCCGCGCACGCCCGCCAATGCGGACCGGCCGGTCCCGCTCTCCTATGTCGGCGGCGACGGCCGCGAGCAGCGCATCCTCGAACAGGCGCACCTCGTACTGGGTTGCGAGGGCATCGGCTATCGCGACCCGGACTATTTCGCGCTGGCCATCTACTCGACCCTGTTCGGCGGCGGCATGTCCTCGCGCCTGTTCCAGCGCATCCGCGAGGATCGCGGCCTGGTCTACGGCATCCACTGCTTCAACACCGCCTATGCCGATGGCGGCCTGTTCGGCATCTATGCCGGCACGGGCGAGGACGATCTGGCCGAACTCATCCCGGCCGTGTGCGAGGAATTCGTCAGCGTGGCCGATACGCTGAACGAGCAGGAACTCGTGCGCGCCCGCAACCAGATCAAGGCCGGCACCCTCATGGCGCTCGAATCGAGCGGCTCCCGCTGCGAGCAGGCGGCACGCCACCTGATCGTCCATGGCCGCACCATCCCCTACGAGGAGATCGTGTCGCGCATCGAGGCGGTCGACCAGGACGCCGTACGCCGCGTCGCGCGGCGCCTGCTGAAGAGCGAACTCACGCTTGCGGCCCTTGGTCCGATCGACGGTCTGGAATCCCTCGACAAGATCGCCGCCCGCCTCGCCGCCTGATCATCGAAGCATGCAATCTTCGGGCGCAATCTCAGCCATGGAGCGCGCAACTCCAGTTGCGCTCATATCTTTGTAGTCACCCGATGCCGGATATGACTCCAAGGCCAATCCGCAGCGTCGCCGACAAGGCCCGCTTTGACTGGATTGTTCTCGATATAGCTGACCGTCGATTCTAAATGCCGCTCGTCGCGGATGTAGGTGTCCCAGTAATCGTCCTGCCAGAACGGTCCTGACCGTCCTATTGCCTGATTGGCCAAGCGAGCGGAGAAGCGCTTCCAGGAACCGACGATCGATCCAAGTGAATAGCGTTCACTGATTTCTATGAGAACGTGGACGTGATTGGGCATGACCGTCCAAGCGATCAGGCGATACCGTTCTCCATCGAAATACAGCAGAGCGTTCTCGACGATTTCTGCGATCTTGGGCTGTTTGAGCCAACATGCACCTGCTCCCGCGTCCAGAAAGGCATCGCGCTCCGCGGCGGTGATGGACTTGGACGCGATCTGGAGTTTATTGACCGCCTCCGCTGGCAGGCTGTCGACCAGGCGGAACGTTATGAACTGAAGCGCTTCGGGCGAGTCGAAATGCGGCAGGTATCCGCGAGAATGCCAGCCTTTCGGGGTCATTGGAGCGCGGCACTCCTGTCGCGCTCAACAAGCATGAGAAGAGCGCCACTGGAGTGGCGCGCTCCGATGAGACACCTTCACTATGCCGCTTTGGCTAGAGCAGGCTGAGCCGTACGGGGCGGGACGCCGATCGAGGCGCGTTCGATGACGGTCAGTACTTCCTTGCTGCGGCGAACCACGTTGTAGCGCAGGCCGGTGTAGAGGTTCACCGGGAAGGGCATGGTGGCGTTGAAGTCGATGATCAGCACGACGCGCGTCTCGTCGGTCTGGTTCTTCACCCAATGCTCGCGCGTGTCGTCGAACACCAGCGGCTCGCCTTCCTTCCAGAAGAAATGGTGGCCGCCGATCTCGATCCAGCACTTCTCCGGCTCGCTGGGCACGATCAGCGGATAGTGGAAGCGGATCACGCCGGCCGCCGAGCCGCGATGGGGTTCGATCTCGGCGCGGCCGGCGAGGATGCTGAAAAGCGCCGAATGAACGCCCGGGATCTTGGCGATCGCGGCCATCGTGTCCGGCACCGCCGCGGCATTCTCGGTCACCTCGTGGCCCCACAGCTTCAGGATGAAGGTGCGCCAGGCCCGGCCGGGCACGTAGAGGTCGCGCGGATGGACCTCGTGCAGCGCCGGGATCTCGTCGTGGTGGCTGAGCAGATAGTTCAGGTCGGCCTTGATCTTGTCGTGGCTCTTCCTGAGTTCGGCCAGGACGGGGAAGGTCTTCAGCGCGTCCTCGCCGCCCAGCGGCAGCTTGGGCATGTTGCGCAGGATCATGTCGGAAAGCTTGAGGTTGAAATCCTCCAGCGGCTGTTGGGGAAGCCAGATGTGCTTGGTCAGATAAAATCTGCCCTTTTCACCGACGTTGGGTTTGCTTGCGGATTCCATGACCGATGTGCCTCGAGGACTTTCAACCTGTGGACGATTTAGTATGCCCGTTTGTCCAAACGGCGGCGGCTCGTTTGGCGGCCTCGGGCGGGGCGGACCGTCTCAAAATTCCGCCGTCCCAATTTCCCACGTCAAAGCCCGGAAAACATGCAAGAATTCCGAATTGCCGCTACTATAGCCCAGAATGTTCCGTTTTGCCGACGTCCCGTTGTCGCTGTCAGGGATGACCCGGATCGCCGGGAAGCGCGTATTCCTGCGCGCGCCCAGCATGGACGATTGGGCGGAATGGGCCGAATTGCGCGCCCGCAGCAGGGCCTTTCTCACCCCGTGGGAACCGACCTGGCCGGAGGATTCGCTGGCCCGGGATCATTTCCGCCGCCGGCTCCGCCAGCAGGCCAAGGAATGGCGGGCGGGCGAGGCCTACGGCCTGTTCGTCTTCACCAACGAGGGGCGCCGGCTGGTCGGCGGCATCAACCTCAGCAATGTGCGCCGGGGCGTCGCCCAGACGGCGTCGGTCGGCTACTGGATGGGGCAGCCCTATGCCGGGCAGGGGCTGATGACCGACGGGTTGCGCGCCACCCTGCCGTTCGTGTTCGACGACCTGCGCCTGCACCGGCTCGAGGCCGCGTGCCTGCCGCATAACGAGCCTTCAAAGGGCGTCCTGACGAAAGTCGGCTTCCACGAAGAGGGGCTGGCGCGGCAGTATCTCCGGATCAACGGTCAGTGGGCCGACCATCTGCTGTTCGCGCTGCTGCGCGCCGACTACGACGCTCTCTTGCGGGCGCCACGGTAACGGGCCGGAGCCCCGACCCCCAGCCCCGATCCCCAGGAGCGTCCATGCGCAATCTCACGCCAACCTCGATCACCCAGGCCTTTGCCGACTACGCCCGCAACGCGCCTTCGGAACGCGCCAGGACGCTGCTGACGTCGCTCGCCGGCCATCTCCATGCTTTCGTGCGCGACAACAAGGTGACGCAGGCGGAGTGGGGGGCGGCAATCGACGCGCTGACCCGCGCCACCAAATTCACCGACGACAAGCGCAACGAATACATCCTCTTCTCCGACCTGCTGGGCGTCTCGTCCCTGGTCGACATGGTGAATGCCGCGCCCGCGGGCACGCCATCGTCGGTCCTCGGCCCGTTCCATATCGAGGGCGCGCCCGAGTTGCCGAACGGCGGCGACCTGTGGCGCCGCCAGGTCGGCGAGCCGCTGGTGGTCAGCGGTCGCGTCGTCGACCAGAAGGGCGCGCCGGCCAGGGGCACGGTGCTGGCGCTCTGGCAGAATGCCGGCAACGGCCTCTATGCCCAGCAGGACCCGTCCCAGTCGCCGACCAACTATCATGCGCGCCTCACCGTGGCGGACGATGGCACCTTCTCCTTCACCACGGTCCGTCCGGTCTCCTACAAGGTGCCGGACGACGGTCCCGCGGGCGACATGCTGCGCGTGCTGGGCCGCGACGCCTGGCGGCCCGCCCACCTGCACATGATGATCCACGCGCCAGGCCATGCGCCGCTGATCACCGAGTTCTTCCCCGAGGATGACGAACATCTCGATGGCGATGCGGTGTTCGGGGTGCGGGCCGGCCTCGTCCTGCCCTTCGCAAAAGTGACGGACCGCGCCGCGTTGCCGGCCAATCTCGCGGCGCGCGACAGCCTGCCGATGCCGGTCTGGGCAGCCCGTCTCGATCTGACATTGCCTCCGGGTTGATGAAGCTCGTCGGACTCAGCGACGTCTCCAAGGTCTTCGCGAGCGGCGTCCAGGCGCTGGGCGGCGCTTCGCTCGATATAGCCGCCGGTGAATTCCTGAGCGTCCTGGGTCCGTCGGGATGCGGGAAGTCCACGCTGTTGCGCCTGATCGCCGGCCTCTCCGAGCCAAGCTCCGGCATGATCGAGTGGCCTCAGGGCCGGCCCGATATCGGCTTCGTGTTCCAGGAGCCGACCCTGATGCCGTGGACCACGGCGCTGGGCAACGTGGCGCTGCCGCTCACACTGCGTGGAGAGGCGAAGTCCGAGCGCGAGGCGCGCGCGGCGGAGGCTCTGGCCGGCGTTGGGCTGAAAGGCTTCGAGAAGAGTTATCCGCGCGAATTGTCGGGCGGCATGAAGATGCGCGTCTCGATCGCCCGCGCGCTCGTCACCGCGCCAAAGCTCCTGCTCATGGACGAGCCCTTCGCCGCCCTCGACGAGATCACGCGCCGCAAGCTCAATACCGACCTGCTGGACCTGTGGCAGCGCACGCCCTTCACGGCGATATTCGTGACGCACTCAGTGTTCGAGTCTGTGTTCCTGTCGCAGCGCATCGCCGTGATGAGCGCCCGTCCGGGTCGCGTGCGCTCCGAACTCGCGATCCCGGCGCCCTATCCGCGTACCGAAGCTTTCGGAACATCGGCCGAATACGCGGCGCTCTGCCGTCTCGCCTCGGCGCAGCTCTCGGAAGCGATGGCAGCATGAGCGCCCGGTTCGTCGCGCCGGTCCTGATGGGCCTCTTCATGCTTGCTTTGTGGGAGGGGCTGGTGCGGGCGATGGCGATCCCGCCCTACATCCTGCCGGGGCCGATCCTGGTGGCGCAGACGCTGGTATCGGACTGGGGCACGCTCTGGCCGGCGCTGCTGGTCACGCTCAGCATCACCCTGCAGGCGCTGGTTGCGGCGGTGGTCGTAGGCGTCCTGTTGGCGCTGCTGTTCTCGCTGTCGCGCTGGATCGAGCTGTCGCTCTTTCCCTACGCGATCATCCTGCAGGTGACGCCGATCGTGGCCATCGCGCCGCTGATCATCGCCTGGGTCGACGATGTGAGCACGTCGCTGCTGATTTGCGCCTGGTTGGTGGCTTTCTTTCCGATCCTGTCGAACACGGTGCTGGGCCTGCGCTCGGTCGATCGCAATCTGCTCGACCTGTTCGATCTCTACGGCGCGAGCCGTTTGCGCACCCTGATCGAGTTGCGCCTGCCGGCGGCGCTGCCCTATTTCCTGGGCGGATTGCGCATCTCCGGCGGGCTGGCACTGATCGGCGCCGTCGTCGCGGAATTCGTCGCGGGCTCAGGCGGCCGGGCGTCGGGGCTCGCCTATCGCATCCTCGAATCGGGCTACCAGCTCAAGATCCCGCGCATGTTCGCGGCCCTCGTGCTGATCTCGGTGGCCGGCATCGCGATCTACCTTCTCCTGTCGCTGCTGTCGCACCTGCTGCTGCGCCGCTGGCACGAAAGCGCGCTCAGCGAGGAGTAGTTCAGGCTCGGCGTATCATCGCCGCCCGGCCGAGGAAGAACGACGCCGTCGCCACGCCCAGCGCCAGCAGGAGATAGCCCGCCTCGTAGCCGTCCGTGATCGCCAGGACCGTGCGGAAGAGGAGCGGCGAGATCAGGGCGCCGCAGAACACGAAGAGCTGTGTCGCCCCGGTGAACTCGGCGGCCCGCCCGGGCGGGGCGCGCGACGCGCTCTCGGCGATGAACACGCCGTTCCAGCCGACGGCGGTGCCGCCCAGGATCGTGCAGACGATATAGACGGCGGTCGTGGGCCAGGCCGGCGTCGAGAAGGCCATGGCGGAGGCAGCCACCGCGACGATGGCGCCGATGCCGGCCAGCACCGCCGAGGGCCTTCGCAGCAGGTCGGCCAGCGCGCCCCAGAAGATGCGGCCGAAGGCGCCGGCGACGGTCGCGGCCGAGAGCAGCGCGCCCGCCAGCACGTAGGACATCTGTAGGCCGTCGACGGCATAGACGACGGTGAAGTTCACGACGATCGCCTGCGTCGCGGAAAACAGCATGCCGATGAAGCACATCGGCCGCAGGATCGGATCGCGCCAGGCGAGTTGCAGCGGCTCGAAGATCTCGGCCAGGGTCGGCAGCCGTGCCTTGCCGCCAATGCGCTCGTCATCATAGAGGGTGCGCAGGGGCTGGATGGAAATTGCCGCGGCGATTGAGAGAAGGCCTACGGCAGCGGCGGCCCAGCGCCAGCCGAGATCGAGTGCGAGCGTCGGCAGGACCGCGCCGCAGATTGCGAAGCCGACCGGCACGCCGCTCTGCTTCAGCGAGAAGGTGACATTGGCGAGGCGGGGCGGCGAGACCCGCGCGAGGATGTGCGAGCTCGCGATGGTGAGTGGCCCCGACCCCAGCCCGACGATGAAGGCCGAGAGCGCGGCCATCGCGACGCCTCCTGTCGCGAAGACGAAGGACCCCAGCGCCGCGATGGTGAGACCGGTCTGGATGAAGCGGATTGGCCCCAGCCGGCGGGTGATCGTGCCGCCGCCCACGGTCGAGATCATCGCCGCGAGATAGACGATCGAGACGTAGTAGGCGATGTCCGCCGCAGCCACGCCCAGTTCCTGCGCGGCAGCCGGCGCCAGCACCGAGGCCTGGTTGAACACCATCGTCGAGACGACCTGGACGAGGGTGAGCGAGACGAGGGCGATAAGGTAGCGGCGAAGATCGGTAGGAGCAGTGGGGGCGGCGGGCATGGCGCCGCGACTATAGCGACCTACCTGAGGCCGGCGAGGAAACTCTCGACGAGGGGCGACCAGACGGAATTGCCGTTGCTCGATCCCGCGAGGCTGTGTCCGTCGCCGCCGAAGGCGCCGACCGGCTTGTACGTGGCCTTGCCGCCGGCGCCGTCATAGGCATCGACCATCCGCTTGGCGAGAGACGGCTCGAAGAAGCTGTCGTTTTCGGCGTAGATCCAGAGCATCGGCACGCGCGCCGTAGCGCCGTATTTCGCGGCGGCGTCGACCAGGGACCTCGGTGTGCAGTTGCCGATGCCGCCGCCCGCCAGCTTCTGGTGTCCGCCGCGCCCGCCGGCGAAGTTGATCATGCCCGCCACGCCGGGCGGGTTGCGGCTCGACAGGGCGACGGTGGCCCAGCCGCCGGCGGACTGGCCGACGACGATCGTGCGATCGGCTGCGACGTAGGGCTGTGCACGCATGAAGTCGAGGGTGGCCTGGATGTCGGCAGCGCCCTGAAGTCCGGCGTTGAAATAATCCGGTACCTCGCACGAGCCGAAGTTCTCGGCCCAGGCGCCACCTGTTTCGCCATAGCCGCGACGCAGCGGCAGGGCGACGACATAGCCACGCGACACGAAGAACGACGACAGGGCCGTAAACCTTGGCGGTTCCATCTTGGCACGCTGCGAACCATCCGCCGGCGAGCCGTGATTGATGACGACCAACGGGCTTCTCCCCTCGCCCGGGGGCCGCATGACCGTTGCGACCAGCGTGGATCCACCCGGGCCGGGGATGCGGACCACCTGCTGGCGATCCTGTGCGGCCAGCGGCCCGATGCAGAGGAAGAAGAGAAGAACTGCAATTGGACCAGGGCGCATCTCGACCTCCTAACGACCGCTGCGTCGAGCGGGCTTCCCGCGACCGCCTGAACCCGTGCGCACGCCGCGGAACACTCGCGAATGCTGCATCTTGCCGAGATGGACGCCGACATTGGCGCTGGCGGCCTGGCCCGGAAGTTCCAGCTCGTGCGCTTCGAGGCGGCGGATCTCGTCGCGCAGGCGGCCGGCCTCCTCGAACTCGAGGTCGGCGGCGGCGGCGCGCATGCGCTTTTCGAGCTCGGCGATGTGGGTGCGCAGATTGTGCCCGACCAGATGCACGTCGCCCGACACGCCGGTATCGACGGTGTAGTGGTCGCGTTCGGCGGTCGACTGCAGGATCTCGGCGATGTTCTTCTTCACCGAGGCCGGCGTGATGCCGTGCTTTTCGTTGTAGGCCTTCTGCTTGGCCCGGCGCCGGTCGGTCTCGGCCATCGCGTACTTGATCGAGTCCGTCATCTTGTCGGCATAGAGGATGACGCGGCCCTCGACGTTGCGCGCGGCACGGCCGATCGTCTGGACCAGCGAGGTCGGCGAACGCAGGAAGCCTTCCTTGTCGGCGTCGAGGATGGCGACCAGTGCGCATTCGGGAATGTCGAGGCCCTCGCGCAGCAGGTTGATGCCGACCAGCACGTCGAACGCGCCGAGCCGCAGGTCGCGGATGATCTCGATGCGCTCGAGCGTGTCGATGTCTGAATGCAGGTAGCGGCAGCGGATTCCGGACTCGTGCATGTACTCGACGAGGTCCTCGGCCATGCGCTTGGTCAGCACGGTGACCAGCACGCGCTGGCCCTTCTTCGCGCAGTCCTTGCACTCGGCAATCAGGTCGTCGACCTGCTTCTCGACGGGACGAATGAGGACGGTCGGGTCGATCAGTCCGGTCGGGCGGATGACCTGCTCGATGAACGTGCCTTGCGTGCGCTCCATCTCCCAGTCGCCCGGCGTGGCGCTGACATAGGTGGTGCGCGGACGCAGCGCGTCCCACTCCTCGAACTTGAGCGGCCGGTTGTCGATCGCGGAAGGCAGGCGGAAGCCGAACTCTGCGAGCACGCTCTTGCGATTGAAGTCGCCGCGGAACATGCCGCCGATCTGCGGCACCGTGACGTGGCTCTCGTCGCAGATCAGGAGGGAGTCCTGGGGGAAATACTCGAACAGGGTGGGCGGAGGCTCGCCCGGCTTGCGGCCGGTGAGATAGCGCGAGTAGTTCTCGATGCCGGCGCAGGAACCGGTGGTCTCCAGCATCTCGATGTCGAACAGCGTGCGCTGCTCCAGCCGTTGCGCCTCGAGCAGGCGGCCGGCGCGGTTGAACTCCTCCAGGCGCTGCTTCAGGTCGGCCTTTATCTGGTCGATGGCCTTCTGCATCGTCGGCTTCGGGGTCACATAGTGGCTGTTGGCGTAAACGATGATGTCGTTCAGCGAGATCGTCTTGTCGCCGGTCAGCGGGTCGAACTCGGTGATCGAATCGATCTCGTCGCCGAACATCTCGAAACGCCAGGCCTTGTCCTCGTAATGGGCCGGGAACAGGTCGACCGTGTCGCCGCGCACGCGGAAGGTGCCGCGCTGGAAGGCGTTGTCGTTGCGCTTGTATTGCTGCTCGACGAAGCGGCGGAGCAGGGAGGAGCGGTCGATCTTCTGGCCCTTGTGCAGGCGGAAGGTCATCGCCTGGTAATTCTCCAGCGGGCCGATGCCGTAGATGCAGGAAACCGACGCCACGATGATGACGTCGTCGCGCTCCATCAGGGCGCGCGTCGCGGAGTGGCGCATGCGGTCGATCTGCTCGTTGATCGACGAATCCTTCTCGATGAAGGTATCGGTGCGCGGCACATAGGCCTCGGGCTGGTAGTAGTCGTAATAGGACACGAAATATTCGACGGCGTTGTCCGGAAAGAAGCCCTTCATCTCGGCGTAGAGCTGCGCGGCCAGCGTCTTGTTGGGTGCCATCACCAGTGCCGGGCGTCCCTGGCTCGCGATGACGTTGGCCATGGTGAAGGTCTTGCCCGAGCCGGTAACGCCCAGCAGCACCTGGTCGCGCTCGCCACCCTCGACGCCGGCGATGAGCTGCCGGATCGCCTCGGGTTGGTCGCCGGCCGGCGTGTAGTCGGACACGAGCTTGAAGGGCCTGGGCGTGACGCCTTCGAGCTCGGGCCGCCGTTGGATGTACGGCATCAGGAGCGGGATGGCGGGGACCGCAAGATTCTTTGAGGGCATGGCCTCCATTATATGATGCGCGCCCGCGGCTCCGGCAATGCTAGCGTCCCGGCCGCGATGCCCGACCTGCTGAGCTTTCCCTTCCTGATCTGTGCCGCCGTCGCCTGCATTGCAGGCATGGTGCGAGGCTTTGCCGGTTTCGGTGCGGCGATGCTGATGACTCCGATCTTTTCGGCCATTCACGGGCCGGCGGTCGGGGTCGCCCTCTGCCTGCTTCTGGAGATCGCGGTGGCCCTGCCGCTGGTGCCGCGCGTCCTGCCGCTCGTCGACTGGCGGCGGATCGGCCTGCTGCTCCTGGCGGCGGCGGTCGGGGTGCCCTTCGGCAATCACGTACTGACCGCGGTGGAGCCGGAGCCGATGCGCTGGGCGATCTCGGCCATCATCCTGAGCGCGGTCGCCATGCTGGCCAGCGGCTGGCGCTTTTCCGGCCGGCCGAATGCCGCCGCGACGCTCGCCGCCGGTGCCACCAGCGGCTTCCTGAACGGGCTGTCGGGCATGGCGGGGCCACCGATCGCCTTCTACTACCTCGCGGGCAACGATCCGGCGGCGTCGGTGCGCGCCAACCTCACGACGTATTTCGTCTTCGTCGACCTGATCGCGCTCGCGGTCTTCGTGTCGCGTGATCTGATCGGCTGGAATACCGGCGTGCAGGCCTTGTTCCTGGCGCCCGCGGTCATCCTGGGCGGGTTGCTCGGCGAGCGGCTCTTTCCGCTCGCCAGCGAGACCTTCTATCGTCGTCTGGCATTGCTCCTTCTGGTCGGCGTCGCGATCGGCTCGTTGGTGATATAAGGCGGTCATGAGGATCTGGGACAGGATCGTGGAAGGCATGAACGGGCTCGGTATCGCCGAGCTGTTCGGCCTGTCCTCGCCGCCGGCCGACGATGGCGGGCACCCGGGATTGCGCCAGATCGGCTTCACCATCGGCGTGATCGCGCTCGGCGCCAAGATGGCGCGCGCCGATGGCGAGGTCTCGGAAGTCGAAAGGGCGGCGTTCCGCGACTTCTTCCAGGTGCCGCCGGGCGAGGAGGCGAACGTCGAGCGCTTTTTCGACCTGGCCAAGCGCGATGCCGGCGGCTTCGAGACCTATGCCCGGCAGGTCGCCGCACTGTTTCCCGACGCGCCCGAGATCCTCGAGAACGTCATCGAAGGCCTGTTCAGCATCGCACAGGCCGACGGCAGGATCGATGCGGCGGAAGCCGACTATCTCGCGAAGGTCGCAAGTATCTTCGGCCTGCCGAGCTCGCGCTTCGAGCGCGCGAAGGCCGCCGCGCTCGGCGTCGTGGAATGCGAGCCCTGCGTCGTGCTCGGCATCGATCCACTGGCGACCGACGAACAGATCCGCGAGGCATGGCTGCGGCAGGTGCGGGCCAACCACCCCGACAAGCTCATGGCGCAGGGCCTGCCGGAAGAGGCGATCGCCATGGCCAGTCGCAAGCTCGCGCTGATCAACGACGCCTATGACCGGCTGCGCAAGCAGCGCGGGCTCGTCCCGGCTTGAGAGCGTGGATTTCGTCGACCTTCCGTCGCCCAACCATGCGCCGAGACCGGACGGCGCGATCGTCGACATCCTCGTGCTTCACTACACCGAGCTTCCGCTGAAGGAATCGCTCGACATTCTGCGAGACGGGGCGCGCGAATTGCGCGTCAGCTCGCACTATGTATTGGACCTGGACGGCACCGCCTATCGCCTGGTGCCGGAGGATCGCACCGCCTGGCATGCCGGCAAGTCGTGGTGGCGCGGCCGCGAGAGCTTGAACGCCACCTCGATCGGCATCGAGATCGTCAACCTCCATGGCGACCGCCACGATTATCCGCGCGAGCAGATCGACGTGCTGATCGAGCTTTGCCGGGAGATCGTCGCGCGCCATCCGGCGATAGAACCGCGCAATGTCGTCGGCCATTCCGACATCGCCCCCCAGCGCAAGATCGATCCCGGTCGTCGCTTCCCCTGGAAGACGTTGGCGGAGCAGGGGATCGGTCTCTGGCCAAAGACCGGTACGCGTCCGCTCGACGGCGACTTCCACAAGGCGCTTCAGCGCTTCGGTTACGCGCCGCCGCTCGCGGTGCCGCCCAAGGAGATCGTGAAGGCCTTCCAGCGCCATTACCGGCCGGCGCAGGTCGACGGCATGATCGACCCCGAGACGCGCTCCTTGCTGGCCGGGCTGCTTGACCCGCTGGGGCGAGCGGCCTAGTCAGGCGCCGGGTCAGACGGCTGGATGACTGCACACGGTTGGGCAACCAGACGTGTGAGGAAAGTCCGGGCTCCACGGAGACACGGTGCCGGATAACGTCCGGCGGGGGCGACCCCAGGGAAAGTGCCACAGAAAACAGACCGCCTGCCTGGCTCGCCAGGCCGGCAAGGGTGAAACGGTGGAGTAAGAGCCCACCGCGCGACCGGCAACGGAAGCGGCATGGCAAACCCCACCGGGAGCAAGACCAAATAGGGGCGACACGCCGGGTGACCGGCAGCGGTGTTTCCGCGTCGTCGCCCGGGTCGGTCGCGCGAGGCGCCCGGTAACGGGCGTCCCAGAGGAATGGTCATCCATCGCTTTCGGGCGAGGACAGAACCCGGCTTACAGGCCGTCTGACTCCTTTTTCCTCCGTCCCAAACACCTCAAACACAATCCCTTGCGTTTGCATGCAGCGAGCGCACAATAGATGTTGTGGCTAAGCCTTTCAGATTCCTTGTGGATTCTTCCCTTTGATAATTGCATCCCTGGGTTTCCCATGGTATCCCATTGTATCCCGTGTAACAGACGACGCAGGGGCGTGGGGCACCTGCAGCGGGTCTAGAGGGGAGATGGGCCGTGGCATTCCGGTCCGAGATCCTGATCAAGCTGGACAAGAAAGGCCGGGTTCTGTTGCCCGCGGCTTTTCGCGACGAACTGCCTGCCGACGATCGTGGCGCGTTCGTGCTCTATCATTCCCCCACGATTCCCGGACTGGTGAACGGCAACTCCCGGGCAGGCTTCGATGCCATGCTGGACCGCCTGCGCGCCGAAGCGCTGGGACCGAAGGGCTCGCTGAAGGTCGCCCTCGACGACGAGGCGTTCGATCCGGCGGGCTATCTTTCGGCCGGCGCCCGCACCGTTTCGCTTGAGCCCGACGGCCGCTTCACGATGCCGGCCGAGTTCGTCCAGACTCTCGACGCGACCGACGGCGTCATGCTGGTCGGCAAGGTCGAGAAGTTCCAGCTCTGGAATCCCGCCCGCTGGCAGGCGCGCCGCGATGCCGAGCGCGAGAAGATGGCGGCGTTCGTGCGTGGCCTGAGCGGAGGCGACGCATGATTGGCGTTCGCCACATTCCAGTGATGGCCCGCGAGGTCGTCGATGCGCTACAGCCGCGCGACGGCGGTCGCTATCTCGACGGCACGTTCGGCGCCGGCGGCTACACCGCCGCCATGCTCGATCGCGCCGATTGCCAGGTGATCGCCATCGATCGCGATCCCGACGCGATTGCCGCCGGCCGGGAGCTGGCGGAGCGTTATGCGCCGCGCCTGCGCCTGATCGAGGGCCGCTTCGGCGACATGGCCGAGCTTCTGTCGGCCGAAGGTGTCGAGGATGTAGACGGCGTGGCGCTCGATCTCGGCGTCTCGTCGATGCAGTTCGACCAGGCCGATCGCGGCTTCTCCTTCCGTGCCTCCGGTCCGCTCGACATGCGCATGGAGAGGACCGGGCAATCGGCGGCGGATCTCGTGAACGAGGCCGACGAAGCGGAGCTTGCCGACATCATCTGGCGCTACGGCGAGGAGCGTCGCAGCCGCCGCGTCGCGCGCAACATCGTCGAGGCGCGCCGTGCCAGGCGCATCGAAACCACCGGCGAGCTGGCCGAGATTGTGCGTCGCGCGGTCGGTCCGCAGGGCAGGGACGAAAGCGATCCCGCGACCCGCACCTTTCAGGCGCTGCGCATCGCCGTGAACGACGAGCTGGGCGAACTCGAGCGCGGCCTTGCCGCGGCCGAGCAGGTGTTGGCCCCGGGTGGCCGGCTGGCCGTGGTGTCGTTCCATTCGCTGGAAGACCGCGCCGTAAAGGAATTCGTCCGCGCCCGCGCCGGCCGCACGCCGGGCCCGTCGCGCCATGCACCGCCGAGTGCCGGGGCGCGCGCCGCGACGCTGCGCGATCTTTCGCGCAAGCCGGTCCTGCCGTCCGACGGGGAAGTCGCGGGCAACCCGCGCGCCCGGTCGGCTCGCCTGCGCGTCGCCGAGAAGCTCGGCGCGGGAGGCCGTGCATGATCCATCGCGGCCTCCTGTTCTGGTCGGTCGCCGCCGTCGCCACGGCCGTGGGTCTGTTCACCGTGAAATACAAGGTGCAGGACCTCGAGGAGCGTATCGACCGCACCAACCAGAAGATCATCGAGAGCCAGCAGGCGACGCACATCCTGCGCGTCGAATGGGCTCACCTGAACGAGTCCGAGCGCATCGAGCTGCTCGCCCAGAAACATCTCAAGCTCGAGTCGGCCTCCATCAAGCAGGTCGTCCGACTCGATCAGCTCAAACCCGAATCTGTCCCCCCGCGGCGCGAAGCACCACTCCCTTCCCCCCCACGAACGGGCAACGACGTCCCCTCGTCGACTTTGCCCGGTGGTGGTGCCCGCGTCGCAGCGGAGGCCGGCAGCCCCTCGCCGGCCTCCGCACCCCTTTCCAAGCGTACCCCCGGACCCACGACGCCCCCTCGACCGGCCCAGATACAAGAGCCGGCAACATCGGGTCCGGTTGGCGACGGCCAGAGCGCCGCAGTCTCCATCGATGACATCCTCTCGCGAAAAGAAGGGGGTTCACGATGAGGCTGTGGCGAAAGTCTGCCTCGCCCGAACCGGCCGCCGCGGAAAACGCGGCGGCCGGCGCGCGTTACGCCTCGGCCAAGGAGCGGCTGAAGGGCGATGCGCAGGAGACCGCCCGGCAGCGCCTGATGATCGCCTCGGTGATCTTTGGCATCGCCTTCACCGCGGTCGGTCTGCGGATGGGCTACGTGTCGCTGCTGCGCGACGGTGCCGAGCCGACGCAGCGCGTCGCGGCCCGCGGCGGCTCGATCCAGTCCGAGCGCGCCGATATCGTTGATCGTAACGGCGCCGTGCTGGCGACGTCGGTCCCGGTCATGTCGGCCTTCGTCAATCCGCACCTGCTGCTCGACCCGCAGGAAGCCGCGCGCAAGATCGTGACGGCGCTGCCGGACCTCAAGTACGACGATGTCCGCGAGAAGCTCGAAGGGGACCGGACCTTCGTCTGGATCAAGCGAGGCCTCAGCCCGCGCGAGCATGACCGCGTCAACCGCCTCGGCATTCCGGGCCTCGAATTCCAGGCCGAGGAGCGGCGCATCTATCCGCAGGGCACGGCGGCGGCGCACATCCTCGGCTACGCCAGCGTCGACAATACGGGCCTCGCGGGCATGGAGCGCTACTTCGACCAGCAGCTCCAGAGCGGCGAGACCGTGCAGCTTTCCATCGACCTGCGCCTGCAGCGTATCGTCGAGCGGGAAATCGCGCGCGCCGTCCAGAAATTCTCGGCGATCGGCGCCACGGCCATCGTGATGGATGCGACCAACGGCGAGGTCCTCGCCATGGCGTCGCTGCCCACCTACAACCCCAACAGCACCCGGACGCTGACCAACGAGGCGCTTTTCAATCGCGCCACGCTCGGCGTCTACGAGCAGGGATCGACCTTCAAGATCTTCAACACGGCGATGGCGCTCGATTCGGGCAAGATTTCGATGACCAGCGTCTTCGACGCGACGTCGCCGATCAAGATCGACCGCTTCACGATCAACGACGACCACGCCCAGCGCCGTCCTCTGTCGGTGCCCGAGATCTTCAAGTACTCGTCTAACATCGGCTCGGCGAAGATGGCGGTCGACGTCATGGGCCCGGAGGGCCAGCGTGCCTTCTTCGACAAGATCGGCTTCCTGAAGCCGGTCACGACCCAGCTTCCCGAAGTCGCCGCACCGCTCTGGCCGCGTCACTGGATGAAGATCAACACCATGACCATCGCCTTCGGTCACGGCATCTCGGTGACGCCGCTGCATCTGGCGATGGGCTCTGCCGCGATGGTCAACGGCGGCATCCTCTACCAGCCCTCGCTGGTCAAGCGCACGGCCGCCAGCGACAAGGGCCGTCGCGTCATTCAGCAGAAGACCTCGGTCAACATGCGCCAGTTGCTGCGCCTGAACGCCGTCGAGGGAACGGGCAAGAATGCCAACGTCCCAGGCTACGAGGTCGGCGGCAAGACCGGTACGGCCGAGAAGCCGGGACGTGGCGGCTACCGCCAGAAAGCGCTTATCAGTTCCTTCGTCGGTGCGTTCCCGATGAACGACCCGAAGTTCATCGTCATCGTCTCGCTCGACGAGCCGAAGGGCCTTCCAGAGACCGGTGGCTATGCGACCGCCGGCTGGGTCGCGGCACCGTCGGTCAAGGTGATCATCGAACAGATCGTGTCGCTCTACGGCATCCTGCCCGGCGACCTGAAGGAGGGCCTGCCTCCGATCGAGATCGCCTCGACTCCGGTGCCGGCCCCCGTCGTTCCGGCGCAGGTCGTGCCGGCGAGCGTGCGTCGCTCGCCCGGCGATCATCGCAAGGCCCTGCCGGTCCGCCCGGCCCCTGGTCAGACGGCGGCGGCACCCGGTCCGGGAGTGCGCCGCGTTGCGTCTGAGTGAGCTCATGCGCCGGAGCGCAGACGCGACCACGATTTCTCCCGCGCTGCCGCGCGATCCCATTCTCGCCGGACTGACGCTCGATTCGCGCAAGGTCCGGCCCGGCTATCTCTTCGCGGCACTGTCGGGCAGTCATCAGGACGGTGCCACCTTCGTGACCGATGCGGTGAAACGCGGTGCGGTGGCGATCCTTGCGGCGCCCGACGCGGCTCTGCCGCCGCTCGATCCGGCCATCGTGGTCGTGCGCGATGCCAACCCGCGCCGTCGCGTCGCGCTGATGGCCTCTGCCTTCGCCGGCTTGCAGCCCGCCGTCATTGCCGCCGTCACCGGCACCAATGGCAAGTCCTCGACGGTGCATTTTGTGCGCCAGATCTGGGAACGCATGGGCCTGAAGGCCGCCAGCGTCGGAACGCTGGGCATCGTGTCGCCGGGTCTCGCGCGGGACGGGGGGCTGACGACGCCCGATCCGGTCCAGCTTCACGAGGACCTTGCGACGCTGGCGCGCGAGGGCGTATCGCATCTCGCCATCGAGGCGTCGAGCCACGGCATCGACCAGTCCCGGCTCGACGGGCTTCGTCTTGCCGCGGCGGCCTTCACGAACCTGACGCACGAACATCTCGACTATCACCGCTCGATGGATGCGTACTTCGCGGCCAAGGCGCGCCTGTTCGACGTGCTGCTGCCGCCCAACAGCACGGCCGTCGTCAATGCCGACAGCGACCGTGCCGAGGCGCTGGGCGCGCTGTGCCGCAGCCGCGGCATCCGCTTCTGGACCTATGGCGCGAAGGGCAGCGAGTTCCGTCTCCTCAAGGACGATCCGACGCCGACCGGCCAGCGCCTTTCGCTCGAAGTCATGGGCACGCGCCACGAGGTCGACCTGCCGCTGGTCGGCGGCTTCCAGGCCTCGAATGCGCTCGCCGCCCTCGGCCTCGTCGTCGCCACGGGAGGCGATCCGGCGCGTGCCGTCGGCGCTCTCACCCATCTGACGGGGGCGCCCGGCCGGCTGCAGCTCGTGGCCCGTCATCGCACGGGCGCGGCCGTCTATGTGGACTATGCCCACAAGCCCGAGGCTCTGGAGACGGTGCTGCGCACCTTGCGGCCCTTCGCGCGGGGCAGGCTCGTCGTCGTCTTCGGCTGCGGCGGCGACCGCGACCGTGCCAAGCGGCCGGTGATGGGCGAGATCGCGACCCGTCTTGCCGACCTTGCGATCGTCACCGACGACAATCCGCGCAGCGAGGAGCCGGCCGCGATCCGCGCCGAGATCGTGCGTGGCATCGCCGACGATCGCCGCAACTGGATCGAGATCTCCAATGGCCGTCACGCCGCCATCGCAGCCGGCATGGAAGCTTTGTCGAGTGCCGACGACCTGCTGCTGATCGCCGGCAAGGGCCACGAGACCGGCCAGACGATCAAGGGCGTCACGCATCATTTCGACGATGCGGAAGAGGCGCGCGCCCTGGCCGGGGGCGCTGCATGAGCGTGCGCTGGACATCCGACGACGTGAAGGCCGCGCTGACGGCGGCGTCGATCACGGCGCCGTTCGAAGCCGAGGGCGTGACCTTCGACAGCCGCGCCGTCGGCAAGGGCGATCTCTTTTTTGCGCTGAGCGGCGAGACCACGGACGGCCACGGCTTCGTCGCCGACGCTCTGGCGCGGGGCGCTGCCGCCGCCGTCGTGTCGCGCGACGTCGAGGGCGCGCATGGCACGCTGGTCCGCGTGCCCGACACGATGAAGGCGCTGGCCGAACTCGGCCGCGCCGCGCGTCGCCGCAGCAAGGCGCGCATCGCCAGCGTCACCGGCTCGGTCGGGAAGACCAGCACCAAGGATGCGCTGCGCGCGATGCTCTCGGCCCAGGCGCCGACATCGGCCAGCGTCGCGAGCTACAACAACCATGTCGGCGTGCCGGTCAGCCTCGCGCGCCTGCCGCGCGAGGCGCGGTACGGTGTGTTCGAGATCGGCATGAACCATCCCGGCGAGATCGAGCCGCTTGCGCGCCAGGTCGAGGCGCATGTCGGTGTCGTGACCAATGTGGGGCCGGTCCATATCGGCCACATGGGCAGCGAGGAAGCGGTGGCCGACGAGAAGGGCTGCCTGTTCGCCGGCATGGCGGAAGGCGCAGTCGCCGTGCTCAATCGAGACAGCCGCCACTATGAGCGTCTGGTCGGAAAAGCCCGTCATTTCGGCGTTTCCCGTATCGTCGGTTTCGGTCGCAGCAACGCTGCTGAAGCCCGTCTTGTCTCCTGCAACCTGCAGGATACGGGCAGTGATGTTGCAGCCTTGATCCACGGTCGCCGGATCGAGTATCGGCTGGGCGCGGCCGGCGAGCATTGGGTGCTGAACAGTGTCGCGGCGCTGGCCGTCGTCGAGGCGATCGGTGCCGACGTCGACAAGGCGGCAGCCGTTCTCGCCGACGTGAAAGCGTCGCCGGGTCGCGGGGCGCGCCGGATGCTCAAGTTCGGCAGCGGCACGATCGAGCTGCTGGACGAGAGCTACAACGCCAATCCGGTTTCGGTGCGGGCGATGCTGGCGGTCCTGGCGCGGACCGAGCCGCAGGCCGGAGGGCGCCGGATCCTGGTGCTGGGCGACATGCGCGAGCTCGGCGAGGGCGCGGACGGTTATCACGCCGGCCTCGCCGATGCGGTGGCCGCGAGCGGCGCCGCGCAGGTCTTCCTGTGCGGCCCGCACATGCAGGCTCTGTGGCGGGAACTGGCACCCGCGCAGCGCGGTGTGCATCGGGCGGATTCGGCGGCGCTGGCGGGCGATCTCCCCGCGGCGCTCAAGGCAGGAGATGTGGTCGCGGTGAAGGGTTCGCTGGGTTCAAAAATGAAGATCGTCGTGGACGCCATCCTGGCGGCGAGCGGCGGCGAGGCGGGACGGTAATATGTTCTACAACTTTCTCTATCCGCTGGCGGACCTGTTCGCGCCGTTCAACCTGTTCCGCTACCTGACGTTCCGTTCGATCGCGGCCTTCCTTACCGCGCTGGTGCTGAGCTTCCTGATCGGCGGCGCGTTGATCCGCTGGCTGCGCAGCAAGCAGAGGCAGGGGCAGCCCATCCGGGACGACGGTCCGGCCAGCCATCTGATGACCAAGAAAGGCACGCCGACGATGGGCGGGCTGCTGATCCTGATCACCCTGTCCGTTGCCACGCTTCTGTGGGCGGACCTCACCAATCGCTATGTCTGGATCGTGCTGGGCGTCACGCTGGCTTTCGGCGCGGTGGGCTTCTGGGACGATTTTCTGAAAGTCACCAAGCGCAACACCAAGGGCGTGCCGGGCAAGATCAAGCTCGCGCTCACGGTCGGCGCCTCTGCCATTGCGGTCTACCTGATCGCCCAGGCCTCTCCGGCGCCGCTGCGCTATCAGCTCGCGGTTCCGTTCCTCAAGGACGTGCTGATCCCGTTGGGCATCGTCGGTTTCATCGCCTTCGGCGTGCTGGTGATCGCCGGGACCTCGAATGCCGTGAACCTGACCGACGGTCTGGACGGGCTTGCCATCGGCCCGGTGATCATGGCGTCGGCCGTGTTCGGCCTGATCGCCTACGTCGTAGGCAACACGATCCTCACCAACTATCTGTTTCTCCACCATGTGCCGCGCTCGGGCGAGCTGGCCGTGCTGCTGTCGGCCCTGGTCGGCGCCGGCCTCGGCTTCCTGTGGTTCAACGCGCCGCCCGCCATGGTCTTCATGGGCGACACCGGCTCGCTCGCCATCGGCGGCGCGCTGGGCGCGGTCGCCGTCGTGACCAAGCACGAGATCGTGCTGTCGATCGTGGGCGGTCTGTTCGTGCTCGAAACCGTATCGGTGATCGTGCAGGTGCTCTCCTACAAGTGGACGGGACGTCGAGTCTTCCGCATGGCGCCGCTGCACCATCATTTCGAACAGAAAGGCTGGGCCGAGCCCACCATCGTCTTCCGCTTCTGGATCATCGCCGCCATCCTGGCGATGGCCGGCCTCGCCACCCTGAAACTCCGGTGAGTGCATGATCGATCTCGCCGTCCTCAAGGGCTCGTCGTTCGTCGTGCTGGGGCTCGCGCGCTCCGGCCTGGCGACCGTGCGTGCCCTGCGGGCGGCCGGCATCGACTGCATCGCCTGGGACGACAATGCGGCGTCGCGCGACGCGGCGGCGCAGGCCGGCGCCAGGGTCGTCGATCCGCTGACCATCGATTGGTCGGCCGTCACGGCCCTCGTGATCAGTCCCGGTATCCCCAGCACGCTGCCCGTGCCGCATCCGGTCGCCGTCGCGGCGCGCGTCGCCGGCAAGCCGATCATCTGCGACGTCGAGCTGCTGGCCCGTGCCCAGCCCGAGGCGACCTTCGTCGCCATCACGGGCACCAACGGCAAGTCGACCACGACGGCGCTGATCGGTCACATCCTTCAGCAGGCGGGGCTGCGCTGCCAGGTCGGCGGCAATATCGGCCGCGGCGCGCTCGACCTCGATCCGCTCGGCAAGGGCGGCCTTTATGTGCTGGAGCTGTCGTCCTACCAGCTCGAGCTTCTGCAGACCTTCCGGGCCGACGTCGCCGTCTGGCTGAACATCACGCCCGATCACATCGACCGGCACGGCGACATTCCGGGCTACGTCGCGGCCAAGAAGAACATCTTCCTGCGCCAGCGTGCAGGCGCCTGCGCCGTGATCGGCGTCGAGGACGAGCCCTCCCGCGCCGTCGAGCGCGAGATCGCGGGGCGGCCGGGCATCGCCTGCATTCCGGTGGCGCTCGACCGGCCGGTGGCCAATGGTATTTCCTACCGCGCCGGAATGCTGGTCGATGCCGACGGCTATACGGTCGAGTTCTCCGACGTCCTGACCTTGCCGGGCGACCACAACGGGCAGAACGCGGCCTGTGCCTGGGCCGTCTGCCGCTGGCTCGACGTGCCGCGTGAAGTGATCGTTGCCGGGATGAAGACCTATGCCGGCCTGCCGCACCGCCAGGAGCGCGTCGCTTCCGTCGGCAACATCGTCTACGTCAACGATAGCAAGGCCACGAACGCCGACGCCACGGCGCGCGCCTTGTCCAGCTACGACGACATCTACTGGATCCTGGGCGGCCAGGCGAAGGAGGGCGGCGTGGCGCCGCTCGGGTCATACTTCGACCGTATCCGCCATGCCTTCCTGATCGGCGAGGCGACGGAGCTGTTCGCCGGCCAGCTCGAGGGCAAGTTGCCCTACAGCCGCTGCGGCGACCTGCAGTCGGCGCTCGACGCCGCGCACGCGCTGGCGCAACGCGAAGCGAAGGGTCCAGCCGTCGTGTTGCTCTCGCCCGCCTGCGCGTCGTGGGATCAGTGGAAGAGCTACGAGCATCGGGGGGATGCGTTCCGTGCCATGGCGCGGGCGCTGCCGGGCGCCGAGGTTTTGGGGAGAGCGGCATGATCCAGGTTCCGCGCGACGATCGAAGCGTTATCGGACAATGGTGGTGGACCGTCGACCGCTGGTCGCTGGGAGCCATACTGGCGATCATGGCGTTTGGCGTGATGCTGACGCTCGCGGCGTCGCCGCCGGCCGCCGAACGCATCGGTGCCGACTCCTTCATCTTTGCCAAGCGGCAGTTCCTGTTCCTGCCGTTGGCGCTGCTCGTCATGCTGGCGATCTCGCTGGCCTCGCCGCGGCATGTGCGGAGGCTGGCGCTTCTGGTATTCTGCGGCAGCATCCTGCTCCTGGCGGCCACATTCGTCATAGGCATCGAAATCAAGGGTGCGCGCCGCTGGATATCGGTGCCCGGCCTGTCGAGCGTGCAGCCCTCGGAATTCGTGAAGCCCAGTCTTGCCGTGATCTCGGCCTGGCTGCTGGCGCAAAGCCGCACCGAGCGGCGGGCGCCGGGGTACCTGATGTCGACGGTGCTGGTCGGCGGCGTGCTGGCCCTTCTGGTGATGCAGCCCGATCTCGGCATGAGCGTCGTCGTCGCCGCCGTGTGGGGTATTCAGCTCTTCGTCGTCGGCCTCCCGATGTGGGTTGCGGGCTTTGCCGCGATCGCCGGCGCCAGTGGCCTGGTCGGTGCCTACTTCCTGTTCAGCCACGTGCGCAGTCGCTTCGATCGCTTCCTCGATCCGTCGTCGGGTGACAACTACCAAGTCAACACCTCGCTCGAAGCCTTCATGAACGGGTCGCTGTTTGGTCGCGGCCCGGGCGAGGGCACGGTCAAGGCCCAGCTTCCCGACGCCCATACCGACTTCGTGATGGCCGTTGCCGGCGAGGAGTTCGGCCTCGTCGTCTGTCTGATGATCCTGGCGCTCTTCGCCTTCGTGACCCTGCGCTCGATGTCGCGCGCCTCCAAGGAGACCAGCCTGTTCATCACCCTGGCGGCCACCGGCCTTGCCGTGCAGTTCGGCCTGCAGGCGGCCATCAACATGGCCTCCACCATTCAGCTCATCCCCGCCAAGGGCATGACGCTGCCGTTCATCTCCTACGGCGGTTCCTCGGCGCTCGCGATGGCGATCTGCGTCGGGATGCTGCTGTCGCTGACGCGCGAACATGCCGGCTTGAGGGAGGCCGTCTGATGGCGGCAGTGCGCCCCGTCGTCCTTGCGACCGGCGGCACCGGCGGGCACGTGTTCCCCGCCGAGGCGCTGGCTGGCGAGCTCGAGGCGCGCGGCGTGCCGTTCGCGCTGGTGACCGATTCGCGGGGCCGTCAGTGGCAGGGCGCGCTGTCGCGCCGGCCGATTCATTACGTGCATTCGGCAAGTCCGACCGGCTCGATGGCCAGGAAGGCGCTGGCGCTGTTCTCGCTGGCCCGCGGCCTGTTCGACGCCTGGCGGGCGCTCGGCCGCATCGGCCCCTCCGCGGTGGTGGGCTTCGGCGGTTACGCCTCGGTCCCGACCATGATCGCCGCGCGGCTCCGTCGGCTGCCGGCCATGCTGCACGAGCAGAATGCCGTGCTGGGCCGTGCCAACCGCCTCGTGGTGAGCGGCACAAACCGCATCGCCACTTCCTTTGCCAAGACCCGGTATCTGGAAAACGACAGCCGCGCGCGCCTCGTCGGCAATCCGGTGCGGGAGACTGTGCGGGCCCTTCGGGAATCTCCCTATCGCGCGCCGGGCGAGGGTAGGGTGATCGATCTTCTCGTCTTCGGCGGCAGCCAGGGCGCGGCCTCGTTCGGCGAGGTCATCCCGGAAGCCGTGCTCGCCCTGCCGCAGGCGGTGCGGGCGCGGCTGCGCATCGTCCAGCAATGCCGGCCCGAGAGTATCGACCGGGTCCGGACCAGCTACGTCAAGGCGGGCGTCGTGGCCGAACTGGCGCCGTTCTTTCAGGACATGCCGCGCCGCATCGCTGCGGCGCATCTCGTGATCGGCCGTTCCGGAGCGTCGACCGTTGCCGAGCTGGCGACGATCGGCCGGCCGTCGATCCTCGTGCCATATCCCTACGCCGCAGACGATCATCAGACCGCCAACGCCCGCGCCTTCGAGGCGACGGGCGCCTGCATCGTGATGCCGCACGCGTCCTTTACCGCCGCCGCGCTACTCGCCCACCTCATGGCGTTGATCGAGGCGCCGGAGCGTCTTACAGCGATGGCGGCGGCGGCGCATGCCGCCGGCCGTCCGGATGCCGCCGCGAAGCTCGCCGATGTCGTGGGCGAAATGATCTCTCTTCCTCTCTCGCCGTCAGGAGTCGCCGCATGAGGGCGCTGCCGCTCGACCTCGGTCTCATCCATTTCGTAGGCATCGGCGGCATCGGCATGTCCGGCATTGCCGAGGTGCTGCACAACCTCGGTTACAAGGTGCAGGGCAGCGACGTCGCCGAGAGCGCGAACACGCGCCGCATCGCCGAGCTCGGCATGAAGGTCATGATCGGCCATCGCGCCGAGAATGTCGGCAGTGCCCAGGTCATCGTCGTGTCGAGCGCGGTCAAGAAGGACAATCCCGAAGTGCTGGCCGCCCGTACGCGCCATGTGCCGGTCGTGCGTCGCGCCGAGATGCTGGGCGAGCTGATGCGCCTCAAATGGTCGATCGCTGTCGGCGGCACGCACGGCAAGACGACGACGACCTCGCTGGTGGCGTCGATGCTCGATGCCGGCGGTCTCGACCCGACCGTCATCAACGGTGGAATCATCAACGCCTACGGCACCAATGCACGTCTGGGCGACGGCGACTGGATGGTCGTCGAATCCGACGAATCGGACGGCTCGTTCCTGCGCCTGCCGGCCACCATTGCGGTGGTGACGAACGTCGACCCCGAGCATCTCGACCACTACGGCACCTTCGACGCGCTGCGCGACGCCTTCGTGCGTTTCGTCGAGAACATTCCCTTCTATGGCTTCGCGGTGCTCTGCTCCGATCACCCCGAAGTCCAGGCGCTGATCCCGCGCGTCACCGACCGCCGCATCGTCACCTACGGGATCGGCGCCAATGCCGACGTCCGCGCCATCAACCTGAAGCTCGACCGCGGCGGCGCCGACTTCGACGTCATGGTCGAGAACCGCGCCACCAACGAATCGCGCACCATCACCGGCATGCGCCTGCCGATGTTCGGCCAGCACAACGTCCAGAACGCGCTGGCCGCGATTGCGGTCGCCCAGGAGATGGGCTTGCCGGACGACACGATCCGCCGCGCGCTTGCATCGTTCGCCGGCGTGAAGCGGCGCTTCACCAAGACCGGCGAGGCGCACGGCATCACCGTGATCGACGACTACGGCCATCATCCGGTGGAGATCGCGGCCGTGCTGCGCGCCGCCCGCCAGGCCTATGGTGGATCGGGCCGGGTCATCGCCGTCATGCAGCCGCACCGCTATTCCCGCCTCGGTGCGCTGCGCGCCGAATTCGCGACCTGCTTCTCCGATGCCGATGCCGTGATCATCGCCGACGTCTATGCCGCCGGCGAGGCGCCGATCGAAGGCGTCAATCGCGATATGTTGGTGGGCCTCGTGCAGCGCGCCGGACATCGCGACGTGGCGCCGCTCGGCGGGCCGGGCGACCTGCCGGAAATGATCTGGCAGGTGGCGCGCCCGGGCGACGTCGTGGTGTGCCTCGGCGCCGGCAACATCACCGCCTGGGCGCATGCGCTGCCCGGCCAGATCCAGCAACTCGCGGCCGAACATGCCGGCCCGCGCGCCATTGCCAACGACGCGAGCCCCCACGGCGGATCGGCTGCATGATGGCTCTTGCGACCTCGACCTCCCACCTGATCGACCGGCTGCCGAGGCCGCGCGGACGGCTGACCGCCGATGCGCCGCTCGGACCGCAGACCTGGTTGCGCGCGGGTGGTCCGGCCGAGGTCCTGTTCCGGCCCGCCGACGTCGAGGATCTTGCGAGCTTCATGGCGGGTCTGCCAACGGACGTGCCGGTGACGGTGCTGGGCGTCAGCTCCAATATCCTGGTGCGCGACGGCGGCGTGAAGGGTGTGGTCATCCGTCTGTTGCGCGGCTTCACCGGCATCACTGTCGAAGGCAACGACGTCACGGCCGGCGCGGGCGCGCTCGATCTCAACGTCGCGCTGGCGGCTCGCGACCACTCTCTGGCCGGCCTCGAATTCCTGAGCGGCATTCCCGGCACGATCGGTGGCGCGCTGCGCATGAATGCCGGCGCCTACGAAGGCGACCTGGCGCAGGTCCTTCTCTCCGCCGAGGCGGTCGACCGTGCGGGCAAGATACACACGGTGCAGGCGGGTGCGATGGGCTACCGCTACCGCCACAGCGATGCGCCGGCCGACTGGATCTTCACGTCGGCCCGCCTGCGCGGCACGCCGGGCGATCAGCTGGTCATCGCCCGCCGCATCGCCGAGATCGACGCCGCACGCACGGACTCGCAGCCGCGCAGCCGCACCGGCGGTTCGACCTTCGTCAATCCGCCGGGCCGGCGAGCCTGGGAATTGATCGAGGAGGCCGGCTGCCGCGGCCTGCGTATCGGCGATGCGCAGATCTCCGAGAAACATTGCAACTTCCTCATCAACCTCGGCGAGGCCACGGCGACTGACATCGAGGCGCTGGGCGAGGAAGTACGGCGCCGGGTGCTGGAGAAGACCGGCGTGCAGCTCGAATGGGAAATCCGGCGCATCGGCGAACCGGCGGGGAGAGAGTGATGAAGCGCGTCGCGGTCCTGATGGGCGGCTGGTCGCCCGAGCGCGAGGTTTCGCTGGTGAGCGGCAGGGCGTGCGCCGAGGGGCTGCGCGAGGGCGGTCACGAGGTGATCGAATACGACGTGAAGCGCGATCTGCGCGCCCTGGTCGATTTCCTGCGCCCGGCGTCCGGCGGCGGCCCCGACGTGGTCTTCAACGCCCTGCACGGCCGCTACGGCGAGGACGGCTGCATCCAGGGCGTGCTCGAGATCATGCGGGTGCCCTACACGCATTCCGGCGTGCTGGCTTCGGCCATCGCCATGGACAAGCCGCTGGCGCGTCACATCTTTGCGTCGCTTGGCCTGCGGGTCGCGGAGGGCCGCGTGATCGAGCGCCGGTCGCTCGCCGCCGGCGATCCCATGCCGCGCCCCTATGTCGTGAAGCCGATCGACCAGGGATCGAGCATCGGTGTCCACATCGTGCGCGACGGCGACAACCTGGCCGCGGTCGAGGCCGCGGAAGCCGCGTTCGGCGAGCGCGTGCTGATCGAGAAGTTCGTGCCGGGGCGCGAACTCACCGTGGCCGTGATGGGCGACAAGCCGATCGCCGTCACCGAACTCAGGCCCCGTACCCGCTTCTACGACTATGAAGCCAAGTACACCGACGGCATCACCGAGCATCTCGTGCCGGCGCCGGTGCCGGAAGACGTCTATGAGGCCGCCAAGCAATGGGCACTGGCGGCCTACCAGGAGCTGGGCTGCAGCGGGCTGAGCCGCGCGGACTTCCGCTGGGACGATTCGAAACCCGGCACCTCCGGCCTGGTCATCCTCGAACTCAACACCCAGCCCGGCATGACACCCCTGTCGCTGGCGCCCGAGCAGGCGAAGTGGGCCGGCATTTCCTGGTCGCAGCTCATGACCTGGATGGTCGAACATGCGAGGCAGCCCTCGTGAGCGCCGCGAAGAAGACGACGACCCCGAAGGCCGGCGCGGCGCCGCGGCGCGATTACGACCGTCGAAAGAAGCGCGGGCCGATCCGCAAGACCGGCCGTCCGTTCTGGAAGCAGCCGGTGCTGCTGGGCGCCATCGTCCTGCTGCTGGGCTGCGGCGGCGGAGGCGGCTGGTGGGCCTGGCGCGAGGGTTGGCTGGTGGAGGCGCAGAACCGCCTGGAGGCCATCTCGCACAGCGTGGTCGGCGCCATCACGCCGTTCAAGCTGGCCGATGTCACCGTGGAGGGCCGCGACTATGTCGAGCGGGCCGATCTGCTCGCCGCCCTGAACGTCAGCCGGGGCGATTCGCTGCTGGGCATCGACCTGCAGGCGTCCCGCAAGCGGCTGGAGGCAATCGACTGGGTCGAATGGGCGACGGTCGAGCGCCGCCTGCCGGATACGCTCTACGTCACGATGAAGGAGCGCCGGGCCGTCGCCATCTGGCAGAACGGCAGTGAATACACGCTGATCGATGCGAACGGCCGTACCGTCCGGGCAAGCCGTATGCCGCCCGGCGCCGAAAAGCTCCTGTTGCTGGGCGGGCCTGGCGCTCCCGACCATGTCGGCGACCTGTTGCTGCTGCTCACCTACGAGCCGACCGTGGCCCAGCAGCTTCGCTCCGCCGTGTGGGTCGGACAGCGCCGCTGGAATCTCATCCTGAACAACGGCGTCGAGATCTGGCTGCCGGAAGAAGATGCGGTCGCTGCCCTGCAGCATCTCGCCAAGCTCGACGGGCAGCACAAGCTGCTGTCGCGTGAATTCGGAGTCGTCGATCTGCGACTCCCCGACAAACTTTATCTCAGGAAGCGCAATCCTGGCGACGGAACGCCTGGGCCAGCGTAGAATCGAAAAACGGAAGTGTACGCGTAGACGGGGGACATCGTGGCGAAGACGAGAAATGGCGTCATTGCGGCGCTCGACATCGGCACCAACAAGGTTGTGTGCTTCGTGGCGCGGGTCGATGGCCAGGGACTTCGCGTGGTCGGTATCGGCCACCAGCCCGCTCTCGGCATGCGCTCCGGCAACATCGTCGACATGGAAGCCGCCACCCGCGCGATCTCCTCGGCGGTGTCGACGGCGGAGGAAATGTGCGGCGAGCAGGTCCGTGACGTCATCGTCGGCGTGAGCGGCGGCTCGGCGGCCTCGCACAACCAGAGCCTCGAAGTGGCGATCGGCCATCACGAGATCGGCGAGCGCGACGTCCGCCGCGTCCAGCAGCACATCCAGCTTCCCGCCGAGACCGCCGACCGGGATATCATTCATTCCGCCGCCATCGGCTACACGGTCGACGGCACGCCGGTCCGCGACGCGCGCGGCATGTTCGGCGAGCGGCTGGGCGTCGATGTCCACCTGGTGACCGCCGCCAGCGGATCGATGCGCAACCTGCAGGTCTGCGTGCGCCGTGCCCATCTCGAGATCGCCGATCGCGTGGTCGCCGCCCATGCCGCCGGCCTGAGCTCGCTGGTCTCGGACGAACGTGACCTCGGCGTGACCCTGATCGACATGGGCGCAGGCACGACCTCGATCGCCGTCTTCTACGAGGGCCACCTCGTGCACGTGGATTCGATCCCCGTCGGCGGCGAACACGTCACGCGCGACATCGCCCGTGGCCTGTCGACCCCGGTCGCGCATGCAGAGCGGATGAAGACGCAGATCGGCCGCGCCGTCATCAAGCCCAACGACGAGTACGACATCATCGACGTCCCGCTGATCGGCGAGGAAGATCGCACGCGGCCCAACCATATCCCGCGTTCGATCCTGGTCGGCATCATTCGTCCGCGAGTCGAGGAGACGTTCGAGCTCGTGCGCAGCCGACTCGAAGCGTCTGGTGTGGATAAGTTGGCCGGTGGACGCGCTGTCCTGGTCGGTGGCGGCTGCCAACTCGATGGTGTTCCGGAGGTCGCCGCCGCGATTCTCAACAAGAAGGTTCGTACCGGCGCGCCGCTGCGTCTCGCGGGACTCGCGGATTCGACTGGCGGGCCTGCATTTTCCGCGGCCGCCGGACTTCTCTCCTTCGCGCTCCAGAACCACGCCGTCGCGCAGGCCCAACCGGCGTCGAGCGAAGCGCCGGCGAGTCGCATCGGCCGGATCGGCAGTTGGATTCGAGAAAACTTTTAGGCAATATGTTGTGCGGGATAAGGCAAATCCCACAGGCTATAGACATAAAGACAAGAATAAGCCGGTGGCGGTGAAGGGTTTCTAATCAAACAGGACGCCCACGCCGTTGCTCCGAGCAGATTACCCCTCGTTTGCGTGGAGAAAGCCGAATGACAATCAACCTCAGTCTCCCTCAGACGGAGTCGGAGATTAAGCCGCGCATTACCGTCGTCGGAGTCGGTGGTGCGGGCGGAAACGCCGTCAACAACATGATCAGCGCCGCGCTGGAAGGCGTGGAGTTCATCGTCGCGAACACCGATTCGCAGGCGCTCAGCCAGTCGCTTGCCGACCGGCGCGTCCAGCTCGGCATCACCATCACCCAGGGTCTCGGTGCGGGCGCCCGTCCGGAAGTCGGCCGCCAGGCCGCCGAAGAGGCGCTGCCGGAAATCCTCCAGCTCCTCGACGGCGCCAACATGGTGTTCGTCACCGCCGGCATGGGCGGTGGCACCGGCACCGGTGCGGCGCCCGTCATCGCCGCCGCGGCGCGCGAGCAGGGCATCCTCACCATCGGCGTCGTCACCAAGCCGTTCCATTTCGAAGGCCGCCGCCGCATGCAGTCGGCCGAGCAGGGCATCACGGAACTGGAGAAGGTGGTCGATACGCTGATCGTCATCCCGAACCAGAACCTGTTCAAGATCGCCAACGAGAAGACGACCTTCGCCGACGCCTTCAAGATGGCCGACGACGTGCTGCACATGGGCGTGCGCGGCGTCACCGACCTCATGGTCATGCCCGGCCTGATCAACCTCGACTTCGCCGACATCCGCACCGTCATGGGCGAGATGGGCAAGGCGATGATGGGCACGGGCGAGGCGGAAGGTCCGGATCGCAGCCGGGTCGCGGCCGAGTCGGCCATCTCGAATCCGCTGCTGGAAGATCACTCGATGAAGGGCGCCAAGGGCGTGCTCATCAACATCACCGGCGGCCTCGACATGACGCTGCACGAAGTCGACGAAGCGGCCAACCGCATCCGCGAGGAAGTCGACGGCGACGCCAATATCATCTTCGGCTCGACCTTCGATGCCGGCATGCAGGGCCGCATGCGCGTGTCGGTGGTTGCCACCGGCATCGCCGCGATGGCCGCGCAGCAGCCCGCGCCGAACTACCTGTCGCTCGACATGAACCGTCCGATGCAGACGGGCCAGCCGGCGCTCAGCCGTCCGGCCGCGCCGGTCGGTCGCGTCGCCATGCCGGCCGCCGCCATGGCACCCGCGCCGGCTCCCGCTATGCCGGCCGCTCCCGTTGCGCCGCCGGTGGCGGTCGCACCGCCGGCTCCCCCGGTCGTCGCTCCCGCGCCGGTCGCCGCGGTCGCTCCGGCCGCGCCCATCATGGCGTCTATGCCGACGCCCGCGCCGGTCTACGAGGCGCCGATGATCGAGGAGCCTGTGATGGAAGCGCCGGTGATGGAAGCGCCGGTCGCTCCGGCTCCCGCGCCGATCCCGGCACCCGTCGCGGTCGCGCCGGCGCCGGCCCCCGTCCAGGCGCCCCCGCAGCGTCCTCTGGTCGACGAGAATGATTGGCGTGTCAGCCGTCCGTCCGCTCCGAAGCCGGCGACTGTCCGGGCCGAGCCGGTCACGCGCCCGGTTGCCGCGCGTCCGGCGACCGACAGCCGCGCGCCGAACCTCTTCCAGCGCATCACCGGTGCCTTCTCGGCGCCCAAGCCTGCAGCAACGGCGCCGGCCGCCGCTCCGGTCGAGCCTCCTGTTGCACGCACCGCGCCGGAAAACGTCGTGGCAGTGGCCCCGAAGGCGCCGGTGTCGCGCCCGGCGCCTGTCCAGACCTCGATCAGCCTCGACGTCACGGAGCGTGCGAAGCCCGCCCGCGACGATGACGACCTGCAGATTCCGGCTTTCCTGCGGCGGCAAGCCAACTGACGCAGGAATTTCAGTTATCCACGCATCTTCTCGAGGGGCCGACGGCCCCTCTTTTTTTCGCAGGCGCGTGATATAACGCGCCGGGCCGAAGTATCACGGATGGGACATGTCGAAGTTGGTTGTGAGTAAGGGACGACGCATCATTGCCGGGCTGACGCTCTCGCTGGCAGTGCTCGGCCTGTCCGCCTGCGGCTCGGACGACGACAAGTATGTCGAGCGCCCCGTCGAGCAACTCTACAATCGCGGTCTCGATGCACTCGGCCAGCAGGAATACAAGACGGCCGCCAAGAACTTCGAGGAAGTCGACCGGCAGCATCCCTATTCGGTCTGGGCCACCAAGGCGCAGATCATGGCGGCCTTCGCCTATTACCAGTCCAACAAGTACGATGAAGCCATCATCGCGCTGGATCGCTTCATCCAGCTGCATCCCGGCCATCGCGATCTGCCCTACGCCTACTACCTGAAGGCGCTCTGCTTCTATGAGCAGATCTCGGACATCGGTCGCGACCAGCGCATGACGCAGCAGGCGCTCGACGCGCTGGCCGAGGTCGTGAAGCGCTTCCCGGAGACGCCCTACGCGCGCGATGCCCGTCTCAAGGTCGAGCTCTGCATCGACCATCTCGCCGGCAAGGAGATGGATATCGGCCGCTACTACCAGAAGAACCAGCAGTATGTCGGCGCCATCAACCGCTACCGGGTGGTGATCGAACGCTATCAGACGACGACGCATGTGCCCGAGGCGCTGCATCGCCTGGTCGAGAGCTACCTCTCGCTCGGCGTGAAGAGCGAGGCGCAGGAAGCTGCCGCCGTGCTCGGTTACAACTTCCCTGGCAGCGAATGGTATCAGGACAGCTACTTCCTGATGACCGGCGAGGGCACACGGCCGTCCGACGAGAAGCGCGGCTGGTTCTCCAGCATCTTCTGACCGTCCGGCATGCTCGCCACACTCTCGATCCGCGACTTCGTGCTGATCGAGAAACTCGACCTCGATTTCGCTCACGGCGGCGGTCTCGGCGCGCTGACCGGCGAGACCGGCGCCGGCAAGTCGATCCTGATCGACGCGCTGGGCCTGGCGCTCGGCGCCCGCGCCGAATCGGGTGTGGTGCGACGCGGGGCGACGCAGGCGTCCATTGCCGCGTCCTTCGACCTGCCGCGCAATCATCCGGCTCGTGCGGTGCTCGCCGAGCAGGGGCTCGACGGCGAGGACGTGCTGACTCTGCGGCGCATGATCGGCGCCGACGGTCGAGGCCGCGTTTTCGTCAACGACCAGCCTGCCTCGGTCGCGCTGCTGCGTCGCCTGGGCGACACGCTGGTCGAAATCCAGGGCCAGATGGACCAGCACGGCCTGCTTGATACGGCCACGCATCGCGCCTCGCTCGATGCCTTTGCCGGCCTTGAGAAGCAGGCCGTTGCGGTGGCCGCGGCCTGGAGCGCGTGGCGCACCGCCGACCGGGAACTCACCGACGCCCAGGCGGCCGCCGAGGCGGCGCGGCGCGACGAGGATTTCCTGCGCCATGCCGTGAAGGAACTCGACGCACTGGCGCCGAAAGTGGACGATGAGGAGAAGCTGGCGAGCGAGCGTCAGCTGATGCGCGCCGGCAGCGCACTGGGCGAGGCTGTTACCCAGGCTCTGGGCGAGCTGGAACAGGGGCGCGGCGCCGTCGCCAGCCTGCGGACGGCACATCGCCTGATCGAGCGCAATGCCGACAAGGCCGAGGGCCGGCTCGATGCGCCGCTCGCCGCGCTCGACCGGGCGCTCAGCGAGGCGACCGAGGCGCAGGCCCAGCTCGAGATGGCGCGCGATGCTCTGGAGTTCGATCCGGCGCGGCTCGAGAAGATCGAGGAGCGGTTGTTTGCGCTTCGCGCGCTGGCCCGGAAGCACAATGTCGCCGTGGCCGGCCTCGCGGCCCTTTCGGAGAAGTTCTCGGCGCAGCTCGCGGCGCTCGACGACGGCGAGGCCGGCTTGAAGAAGCTCGCGGCGGCGGCCAAGGCCGCCCGCGCGGCCTATGTCGCGGCCGCGGAAACGCAGGCCGCTGCGCGCCGCAAGGGCGGGGCGAAGCTCGACAAGGCCGTCGCCGCCGAGCTGGCGCCGCTGAAGCTCGAACGGGCAAAGTTCGTCACCGAGGTGGCGGCGCTGCCCGAACAGGAATGGTCGTCCGCCGGCACCGACCGCGTTCAGTTCACCGTCTCGACCAATCCCGGCGCGCCGCCGGCACCGATTGCAAAGATCGCATCCGGCGGCGAACTCTCGCGTTTCCTTCTGGCGCTCAAGGTCTGCCTGGCAAAGGTCGGGGACGCGCCGACGATCGTGTTCGACGAGGTCGATTCGGGCATTGGCGGGGCCACGGCTGCCGCCGTCGGCGAGCGGCTGAAGCGTCTGGCCAGGGACGTGCAGGTGCTCGTCGTCACCCACTCGCCGCAGGTCGCTGCGATCGCCGATCGTCACTGGCTGATCCGCAAGACCACCACGCGGACGGCGGCCAGCACGGACGTACTGGCGCTCGATGCCATGGGCCGACGCGAGGAGATCGCGCGCATGCTCTCGGGCACGGAAGTGACGGTCGAGGCGCGGGCCGCGGCCGATCGGTTGCTGGCGACGGCAGGCTAGGAGAACGGCAATGTCTCGTGCGGCGAAGGTCGTGGCGGCGCTCGAGGTCGACAAGCTCACCGAGCGGCAGGCGCGCGGCGAGCACAAGCGCCTGGCGGACGAGATCGTCCATCACGACAGGCTATATCACGAGAAGGACGAGCCGGAGATCTCGGACGCGGAGTACGACAAGCTCCGGCAGAGATTGAAGGCGATCGAGGCGCGTTTTCCGCAGATCGTCGACATGTTCAGCCCGACGCAGCGGGTCGCGCCGACGCCGACGACTGCCTTTGCCAAGGTGACGCATCGCCGGCCGATGCTATCGCTGGACAACTGCTTCACCGACCAGGAGCTGCAGGACTTCCTCGACCGCGTGCGCCGCGGCCTGGAACGCGAGACCAACATCGGTCCCGAAGACGAGATCGCGTTCAGCTGCGAGGCCAAGATCGACGGTCTTTCGATCAGTCTGCGCTACGAGGAGGGCGAGTTCGTACAGGGCGCGACGCGCGGCGACGGTACGACCGGCGAGGATGTCACGGCGAACCTCAAGACGGTGAAGGATATTCCGCACACCCTGAAGGCGCACGGGAAAGAAGGTTTCCCGAAGTCGATCGACGTGCGCGGCGAAGTCTACATGGAGCGCTCGGCGTTTCAGGAGATGAACAAGCGCCAGGAGGAGGCGGGGGAGAAGACCTTCGCCAATCCGCGCAATGCGGCCGCCGGTTCCTTGCGCCAGCTCGACGCCGGCATCACGGCGAAGCGTCCGCTGCGGTTCTTCGCCTATGCGTGGGGCGAGGCCGAGCCGCGCTCCTGGAAGACGCACAGCGAATACCTGAAACTGCTCAAGGCCTGGGGCTTCAAGACCAACCCGCTCACCAAACTGTGCCGGACGCCGGACGAGGTGCGCGCCTTCCACGAGAAGATCGGCGTCGAGCGCCCCTCGCTGCCCTATGACATCGACGGCGTTGTCTACAAGGTCGATCGCATCGACTGGCAGGAAAGGCTGGGCTTCGTCAGTCGCGCGCCACGATGGGCGACGGCGCACAAGTTCCCGGCCGAGCAGGCGCGGACGCGGCTGAACGGGATCAACATTCAGGTCGGCCGCACGGGAGCGCTTACGCCCGTCGCCGATCTCGAGCCCGTCAACGTCGGCGGCGTCATGGTAGCGCGGGCCACCCTGCACAATGCCGACGAGATCGAGCGCCTCGACGTGCGTGTCGGCGACATGGTCACGATCCAGCGCGCCGGCGACGTGATCCCGCAGGTGCTGGGCTTTGTGGCCGACGAGCGGCCGAAGAACGCAAGGAAGTATCACTTTCCCACGCACTGCCCCTGTCCGCTCGAGACCGAGGTGAAGGCGGAGGAAGGCGGCGTGGTCCGGCGTTGCTCCGGCGGCCTGGAATGCCCGTTCCAGCAGGTGGAGCGGCTGCGCTACTTCGTGTCGCGCAACTGCTTCGACATAGAGGGGCTGGGGGGCACGCATATCGAGAACTTCTTCAACGACGGTCTGCTTAAAGTGCCCGGGGATATCTTCCGGCTGGCCGAGCATGAGCGCGACATCAAGAAGCGCGAGGGCTGGGGCGACACGTCGGTGCGCAACCTGCTCGCCGCCATCGAGGCCCGCCGAACGATCTCGCTCGACCGCTTCATCAACGCGATCGGCATTCCCCTGATCGGTGAAGCGACCGCGAAGATCCTGGCGCAGGAATACGGCGATGCCGACACCTGGCTGGCCGAGATGCTGGCCGCAGCGAAGGAGCGCGCCGAACATCCCGATCCGGCGAAGAAGGAGAAGGCCGCCGAGACCGTCGGCCCAAGCTATGGCCGGCTGTGCAACGTCGAGCAGATCGGCGTCACGACGGCCGACGCCATGTGCGACTTCTTCACCGAAGGCCACACGGTCGAGATCATCAGGGATCTTCTGAAGCAGCTCGATGTCCAGCCGGTGCAGCGCCGCGCGATCGCGGCGGACGCCAAGCTCAAGGACAAGATCGTAGTCTTCACCGGCGAACTGTCGACCATGACCCGCGACGCCGCAAAGGCCCGCGCCGAGGAACTGGGCGCCAAGGTCACGGACTCAGTTTCGAAGAAGACCAGCCTCGTCATCGTCGGCGAGAATGCCGGTTCCAAGGCCCGCAAGGCCGCCGAACTCGGGATCCAGACACTGACCGAGGAGGAGTGGGTGAAGCTCAGCGGTTAATCCGTCGCCGTGAGCGCAGCAAAGGATCCACCTGGCGAGCGGCGGACTTTCCTTGCGGACGGGAGATCCGTCGCTTCGCTCAGGATGACAAGACTGGTGAGTGTCAGATCGCGCGCGTCGCCTCGGCAAGCCAGGCGCGCGTCGCGTCATCGACGTTCGGTCCGACCGTTTCCCGCACGCGGCGGTGATAGTCGTTGAGCCACTGCTTCTCGGCCCCGGTCAGGAGCGACGGCTCGATGCAGGCAAGATCGATCGGCGCCAGGGTCAGCGTCTCGAATTCGAGGTAGCGGCGGTCGGCGCCTTCGATCTCGACCTCTTTCACCGCCACGAGGTTTTCGATGCGGATTCCGTAGGCGCCGGTCTTGTAGTAGCCGGGCTCGTTGCTGACGATCATGCCGGGCTGCAGGGCGACGGAATTGGGCATCTTGGAGATGCGGTGCGGGCCCTCGTGCACCGAGAGGTAGGCGCCGACGCCGTGGCCGGTTCCATGATCGTAGTCGAGGCCGACCTGCCACAGCGCGTAGCGCGCCAGCACGTCGAGCTGCGATCCCGTCGTGCCCACCGGAAAGCGGGCGCTGGCCAGCGCGATATGGCCCTTGAGAACTCGCGTGAAGCGGTCGCGCATCTCGGGCGAGGGTGTGCCGACGCCGACGGTGCGGGTGATATCGGTGGTGCCGTCGCGATACTGGCCCCCCGAATCGACCAGGTAGAGGCTGCCGGGTTCGAGCGTGCGTTCGGTCGCCTCGGACGCGCGATAGTGGACGATGGCGCCGTTGGCGCCGGCGCCGGAGATCGTGTCGAAGCTGAGATCGCGCAGCTTCCCCGTCTCCTCGCGCAGCGCCTGCAGCCGGTCCGACACCTCGATCTCGCGCAACGTGCCGGCGCTTGACTTCCGGTCGAGCCAGCTGAGGAAGCGGCTGACCGCCGCGCCGTCGCGGCGATGCGCGGCTCGGATTCCTTCGAGCTCGACGGCGTTCTTGCACGCCTTGGGGAGCGCGATGGGATCGGCGTCGCGCACGATGGTCGCACCCGCAGCCTGCAGTCGAGTGGACGCCCAGTAGGGCGCGGTCGAGGTCTCGACCAGGACGCGCTTGCCCACCTTGCCCAGCATGTCCAGCGCGCTGCCCAGCTCCTCGGATGGCGCCAGGGCCACGGCATTGCCCAGCCACGATACGGTACGGTCGGGGATCTTGCGGCGGTCCATGTAGAGATCGACGTGGCCGTCGGCGTGGATCAGGGCGAAGCCCAGGGCGAACGGCGTGCGGGGAACGTCGCCGCCGCGCACGTTCAACAGCCAGGCGATCGAGTCCGGCGCCGTGATCAGCGCGACGTCGGCATTCCGGGCGGCGAGGATGGAGGCGATGCGGCTGCGCTTGCTCTCGCTGGTCTCGCCGGCGAACTCGACGGGATGCGGCAGCACCGGCGCGAGCGGCGCCGGCGGCCGGCTGTGCCACACCGAATCGACGGGATTGGATTCCACCGGCACGAAACTGCCGCCGGCGCGCTGGCAGGCGCGCGCGAAGCGGTCGTAGCCATCGACGGTCTGCAGCCAGGGATCGAAACCCAGCTTGCCGCCCTTGGCCAGGTTGTCCGCAATCCACTGCTCGGCCGACTGTTCGGGGATCTGGTGCGGCTCGAAGGCCGCGACGTCGACCTGGTCGCGGACGGCGAGCGTATAGCGGCCATCGATGAAGATTGCTGCCTTGTCGGCCAGCACGATGGCCAGGCCCGCCGAGCCGCTGAAGCCGGTCAGCCATCCCAGCCGCTGCGACCGGCGCGGCACGTATTCGCCCTGATGCTCATCCGCACGTGGCACGACGAAACCGTCGAGGCCCCGCCGCTGCAACTCGGCCCGCAGGTCGGCCAGCCGGGAGGCGGGGGCAGGACTCATTTCCAGCCCATCGTCACCTGCCGCCAGCTCTGCCCGCCAGGCGGTCAGAGCCCTGGTCATTTCGGCGTCAGGCGCCGGATCGATCAGTTCGATCCACTCGGGACCGGACAGGCTTTCGGGGGCGGCGGCCACGCCGCGCATCAGCAAATCGAGCGCGGCCGGGTCGGCGCTGCGGCCCTGCTTGCGGAGCAGGGCGAGGACGTCATCTGGAGCAGAACTCATGTTCCCAAGACCCTACGCGCGGAGGTCACTACAGGCAAACTGAGCAATTTTTGTTCTTTCGCATGTGCGAAATGCTAAAATATAGTACGCCATGCGTACAGCGCATATCGAACCTTCAGGCTCTGCACTTATTGTTGGAACTCAAGGCTCTATATTTGCTGAGTGCGATGCAGCATCGACTTTCGCATCGCACAAAAAAGGAGAGACTCATGATGACCCAGCCGATTCGGACCTTTAAGGATCTGACCAGCGAAACTGCGCCGGCGGGGGGAAACGCAAATTCCAAGTTCGGCTTCACCCTCGCTGATCGTCGCATGATCGAGCTGCGGGCTCGTTACGCCCGCGCCGAAATGCTGGCGAACGGCATTGGGGACGCGATCCTGTGGGTTCGCCGTCAATACGACCGCCTCACCGCCGGGATCAAGGCCGACCTGAAGCTGCGCGCCGCTGAGGCCCAGCTGCATCGCATGACCGACCGCGAATTGTCCGATCTGGGCCTGTGCCGGGCGGATATCAACTTCGCCGTCCGCGAGGCCGCCGAGGGTGTGACGCCCGCGTTCGATCATGTCGCGGGCCCGGTCGCCGCGGCCAACCAGAACCTGCGCCGTGCGGCGTAGCCGATTGTCGAGTAGCGTAGCGTAAGCGTACGAGGGCCGGCGAAAGCCGGCCCTTTCGTTTTTTCGGATGTGCTTCTCGAGCGTCAGGTCTGGCGCAGGACCAGGCTGCGCCACCAGGCGCCGCCCGTCTCAAGGTCGATGCGGCGTTCCAACACGAAGCCGCGGCGCCCGTAGGCGGCGAGGATGTTGGCGGCCTGCTCGACCAGCAGGCCGCTCAGCAACACGCGCCCGCCGGGGCGGACCGACACACTGAAAGTCTCCGCCAGATCCAGAAGGGGGCCGGCCAGGATATTTGCGACGATCAGGTCGTAGGGCGCGCGACCGGCAAGAGCGTCGGCCTGCAAGCCCGAGGAAACGAAGAAGTCGCACAGACCGGCCACGCCATTGAGGCCGGCATTCTCGTGGGCGACCGCCACGGCCTCCGCGTCGTTGTCACCGCCGATCACCGGCCGGCTCCAGAGCTTGGCCATGGCAATGGCCAGGATGCCGCTGCCGCAGCCCACGTCGACGGCGTTGGCCGTCTCGGCGGGATCGAGCAAAGCCAGCATTTCCAGGCAGCCACGCGTCGTGGCATGCGTGCCGGTGCCGAAAGCGAGGCCGGCGTCGATGCGCAGCGGCAGAAGGCCGGCGGGGCGGCCGTCGTTCACATGCGAGGGGTGGACCCAGAACGGGCCGACGGCGAAAGGCCGGAACGAGCGCTGGTTCTCGGCCACCCAGTCGATGTCGGGCAGTTCTTCCCACCGCCAGTCCGGCACGTCGAGGCCGAGCGCCTCGGCGGCGGCATCGATCGCCATCTCGACCAGAGCCTCGTCGCCCTCGCCGAACACGTCGATACGCCAGGGCCCGTCGCGCGACACCTCGCAACTCGCGACGATGAAGCCTTCCTCCCCCAGCCGTTCCTCCAGCAGGGCCTCCCAGTCGGCGCGTTGCGCCGCCGGTGCAACGAAACCTGCCTTGCGTACCTTGCTCATGCCCATGTCCTCACGCCGGAAGGAAGAGCATGCGCTGGGGTGGCAAGTCCACGCCCACCTGGTCGCCCACCGATCGCAATTCGCTGCCAGACTGGAAGGGCGTCTCGATCAGCACTTCGCTTTCGCCGAGGCGAACGCCGTAGCGGACGGTCGCACCCAGGAACTCGCGGTGCGTCACCGGCCCGCGCAAGGAGGCGCTCTCCGGCGCCGACAGGGCCGCATGCTGCGGCCGGAACACCAGGCGCTTGCCGGACGGAATTGGCACGCCGGCCCGTTCGTCGAGGATGTTGGCGGAGCCCAGGAAGTTGGCGACGAACAGGTTTGCCGGATTTTCGTAGAGCTCCATCGGCGTGCCGACCTGCTGGATTCGGCCGCCGTCCATCACGGCGATGCGGTCGCAGATCGTGTTGGCCTCCTCCTGGTCGTGGGTCACGAAGATCGTGGTGAGGCCGAGCCGCTGCTGAAGCGCGCGCAGCTCGCGACGTACGCTGACCCGCATCTTGGCGTCGAGGTTCGAGAGCGGTTCGTCGAGCAGCAGCACCTTGGGCTCGATGGCGATGGTGCGGGCCACGGCGACGCGCTGCTGTTGGCCGCCGGAGAGCTGCGCGGGTCGGCGCTCGGCATAGGCGGCGAGGCCCACCAGTTCGAGCGCCTGCGCGACCCGCCGGTCGATCTCGACGCGCGGCAGGCGGCGTTCCTCGAGGCCAAAGGCGACGTTCTTGGCCACGGTCATGTGCGGCCACAGCGCGTAGCTCTGGAAGACCATACCGACGTCGCGTTTCCACGGCGGCAGCGGCGCCACGTCCTGTCCGTCGAGCATCACCTTGCCGGTCTCAGCCTGCGCGAAGCCCGCGATCAATCGGAGAAGCGTGGTCTTGCCGCAGCCGGAGGGGCCCAGGAAAGCGAAGAACTCGCCGGGCCGGATCGAGAGCGCGACGTCCTTCAGCACATGCGTCGCACCGTAGGAGAGGTTCACGTCCGTGATCTCGATGCCGACGGCGCTCGGGGCCTTCGGAGCCTGCGACATGGTCATCTCCGTCATATATCGAGCCCCCGGGCTCGTTGCGAGCGGTCGACCGCGAGCTGTGAAAGCCACATGCAGATCGCCACGATCAGCACCGCGATCACGCCCAGCGCCGCGCCGGCGCCGCGTCCCGCCGGCGTCTGCATCAGCACGTAGAGGCCATAGGCCAGCGGCGCATCCGAGTTGGATTGCACGAGGATCAATACGGCCGACAGTTCGACGGCGGCCGTGGCGAAGCTGGTGACGAAGCCGGCGAGCAGCCCGCCGGTCATCAAGGGGATCACGACCCGCCGCACCGTGCGCGCCTTGGTGGCGCCGAGGTTTTCCGCGGCTTCTTCGAGCGAGATCGAGATCTGCTGCAGGGCGGCGTAGGCGGCGCGCAGCGCGTAGGGCAGGCGTCGGATGGCGATGGCCAGCACGATCACCATCCACAGGGTCGCGAGCGGCGTGCCGTCGGGCAGGCTGACGCCGTAGAAAGCGCGCAGGTAGCCGATGCCCAGCACGACACCGGGTACGGCCAGCGCAGTGCTGGCCGCCCAGTCGAGCCATTGGCGTCCCGGCAGGCGCGTGCGCAGGACGAGATAGGCGATGGCGCCACCGATCGCGACATCGATGGCGGCGGCAAGACCTGAATAGAGCAGCGTGTTCTTGATGTAGACCGAACTGTCGCCCAGCACGCGCGTGTAATGCGCCAGCGTGTAGCCGTCGGGAAGCGGGCTGTAGGACCAGACCGTGGCGAACGAGAGCAGCACCAGCCCGACATGCGGCGCCAGCACCAGTGCCAGGATGAAGATCACGACGCCATAGGCCAGCACCTGCTCGCGCGGCCGCAACTGGCGGCGGGCGAGGCCGCCGCCGCCGCGCTGGGTCGTGGCGTAGTCCTTGCCCTTCATGACCAGAGCGGTGGCCCACATGGTCGCGACCGCGACGAGGATCAGCACGACCGAGATCACGTAGCCCATCGGATCGTCGATGCCGATCGAGGTGATACGCAGATAGGCCTGCGGCGCCAGCATCTCCTTGACGTTGAGCAGCAGCGGCGTTGCCACGTCGTCGAACACTTTCACAAAGACCAGGCTGGCGCCCGCGATGTAGCCGGGCAGGGCCAGTGGCAGCGCGATGCGGCGGAACAGGCGCAGCCCGTGCGAGCCGAGGTTCTGCGCCGCTTCCTCCATGCTGCGGTCGATGTTGCGCAGCGCCGCCGAGAGGTTGACCAGGATGAACGGGAAATAGTGGATGGCCTGCAGGAAGATGACGCCGTTCAATCCTTCCATGAAACCGATCTTGAAATCGAACCACTCGTCGAGCAGCAGGTTCACGGAGCCGTTGCGCCCGAACAGGAGCTGCATCGCCACCGCGCCGACGAAGGGCGGCATGATCAGCGGCAGGAAGCCCAGCGTCTGCACCAGCATGGCGCCGCGAAATTCGAAGCGCGTCGTGAGGTAGGCCAGCGGCAGCGCCAGCGCCGACGCCCACACGACCGTCATCCCCGAGACGTAGACCGAATTCCAGAACGAGCGCACGAAAAGCTCGGTTCGTCCGAAATCGAGGAAGTTGACGAGGGTGAGCCCGCCGCCGCCCTTCTCGGTGAAAGCGACGTAGACGACCGTCGCCACGGGCGCGAGCAGGAACAGCCCGAGGAAAAGCGCGATGCCGAGCGCGAGTGCGACTTGGCCGGGGGAGCGTCTCATTCGCCTCCCCATTCAAATGGCGAGGTGCACCTGTCATCAGGGGCCGAGGGGGCATGGACAACGATCCCCGACGTGATGACCCCTCCGCCCGCGCAGGGCGCGGGCAGCTCCCCATTCGAATGGGGAGGCAGGTGACAACAGCCTCTCACTAGCGCGCCAGCTTCAGCGCCTCGTCGGCTTTCGCCTTCGCGGCGGCGTACTTCTCCTTGGCGAAGGCGGCCCACTGCTGTTCGAGTTCGGCTTGGCGGGCCGACTTTTCCTTGGCCCCGGTGAAGGCGGCCTTGATCTCGGGCGAGGCGGCCTGCACTTCGGTGATCGGCATGGCGGCGATCAGGTCGCGCGCCTCCTTGGCCAGCGCGCGGGCCTGGGCATTGTCCTTCTTCTTCAGCGCCGCATCGACCTCGTGCAGCACCTTGGTCACCGCCTTCAGCGGCTCGAGCTGGAAGGTGATGAGCTGGTCGAACAGCGTGTCGACGGCGGCGGTGCGGCCTTCCGACAGCTCGGCGTTGAAGGTCAGCAGCCCCTGGAGGTTCTTGTCCTTGAACGGGTTGGGATAGTCGGCCGGCGCCTTGGCATAGGTCTCGGGACGCACCGGCAGGCGGCGGATCGTCGGCTCCAGCAGCACTTCCTGGCCGGTGGGGGACAGCAGGAACTCGATGAAGGCCTCGGCGCCCGCCTTGTTGGGCGCGTTGGCGACGACGCCGACATTGGCCGGCACAAGCGTCGTGACCGACGGATAGACGAACTTCACCGGGAAGCCCGCGCCCTGCGAGGAGAAGGCGAAGAAGTCGATGACGATGCCGTAGCCGACCTGGCCGGAGTTCACCGCCTCCGGCACGCCGAACGAGCGGTCGGTCACGGTGCGCAGGTTGCCGGCGATGTCCTTGGTCGTGCGCCAGCCCTTGTCCCAGCCTTCGCCCTGCAGGATCGTCTCGATCGTGAGATGGGTCGTGCCCGAGCGTGAGGGCGCGGAGATCGACACATGATCGAAATAGGGCGCCTGGGCGAGGTCCTGCCATTCCTTGGGCGAAGGCAGCTTGTTGGCTTTCACGTAGCGTTCGTTCCACATGATGCCGTAGCCGGAGGCGGCGAAGCCGGAATAGAAGCCGTCCTTGTCGTTCACCGGATAGGAGCCGACCTTCTCGGCGATGCCGGTGGCCTTGGGCTTGTAAGCCGACAGCAGCTTCTTGCCCTTCAGCACCTCGAAGGCATCGGGCGCGGAGGCCCAGAACAGGTCGACCTGGTTGTTGCCCTTGGTCTCCTCGATGAACTTCACGCCGGCATTGGTGTTGCGGTTCTGCACTTCCAGCGTGGCGCCCGGCACGGCCTTCTCGAAGGCTTTCTTGATCGGATCGGTCACGTCCTTGGAGAAGGAGGTCACAACCGTCACCTTGCCGGTCTGCGCGAAGGCGGCACCGGAAGCGAGCACGAGGCCCAGGGCTGAGCCGAGGGCAAGGGCAGAGCGGCGGAACATGGCGTTTCTCTCCTGTAGCTTCCGATCAGGCTGCTTCGATGAAACTGTCGAGCACCTTCTTGGGACCGGCCTTTTCGAATTCGATGTCGAGCTTGTTGCCATCGACGGCGACGATGCGACCGTATCCGAATTTCTGGTGGAAGACGCGCTGGCCGATGCTGAGGTCGACCCGGTCGCCGTCGACCGCGCGGCGATCGTCGGCGGTTTCGTCGCGATAGCGGGTGCGTCGGCCGGTGACGCCCAGGCTCTCATATTCGAAGCCGCTGGCATGATCGCGCATGCCGCCGTGATGGCCGGCGGAATAAGTCGCGTAGAGGCCGGCATCGCTGCTCTCGGCGAGTTGGCCGGGCGGCAGCTCGCGCAGGAAGCGCGACGGGATGGCGGCCTGCCACTGGTTGAAGACGCGTCGGTTGGCGGCAAAGGACACATAGGCCCGCTTGCGCGCGCGCGTCAGGCCAACATAGGCCAGCCGCCGCTCCTCTTCGAGGCCCGCCGCGCCCTTGTCGTCGAGCGCGCGCTGGTTGGGGAACAGGCCTTCCTCCCAACCCGGCAGGAAGACCGTGTCGAACTCCAGCCCCTTGGCGGCGTGCAGGGTCATCACGCTCACCATGTCGGTATCGTCGCGCGATGCCATGTCGGTGAGCAGCGCCACATGCTCCATGAAGGCCGGCAGCGAGTCGAACTCCTGCAACGCGTTGGTGAGTTCCTTCAGGTTCTCAAGCCGGCCCTCGGCCTCGGGCGAGCGGTCGATGCGCAGCATGTCAGTGTAGCCCGACTCGTCGAGGATGGTTTCGACCACCTCGACATGGCTCATGCCGTCGAGCATGGCGCGCCAGCGCTCGAAGTTGCGGATCAGGTCGCCCAGCGACTTGCGCGGCCGAGCCTTCAGCTCGTCCGTCTCGAGCGCGCGCCGCGTCGCCTCGAACAGCGAGATCTTCTGCGTGCGCTGGATCAGCCGCAGGGTGCGCAGCGCGGATTCGCCGAGACCCCGGCGCGGCGTGTTGTAGATGCGCTCGAAGGCGAGATCGTCGTCGTGCTGGATGGTGACGCGGCAATAGGCCAGCGCGTCGCGGATCTCCTGGCGCTCGTAGAAGCGCGGGCCGCCGATCACGCGATAGGGCAGGCCCATGGTGATGAACCGCTCCTCGAACTCGCGGGTCTGGAAGCCGGCGCGGACGAGAATGGCGATCTGCGACAGCTTGTGCTTGTCGCGCTGCAGCGCCTCGATCTCCTCGCCGATGGTGCGCGCCTCCTCGTCACCGTCCCAGACGCCGCGCAGCGAGATGCGCTCGCCTTCCTTGGCGTCGGTCCACAGCGTCTTCCCGAGCCGGCCTTCGTTGTGGGAGATGAGGTGCGAGGCGGCGGCCAGAATGTGCGGCGTCGAACGGTAGTTGCGCTCCAGCCGCACGATGGTGGCGTTCGGGAAATCCTTCTCGAAGCGCAGGATGTTGCCGACCTCGGCGCCGCGCCAGCCGTAGATCGACTGGTCGTCGTCGCCGACGCAGCAGACGTCCTGCGTGCCTTGGGCCAGCAGGCGCAGCCAGAGATACTGCGCGACGTTGGTGTCCTGATACTCGTCGACCAGGATGTGGCGGAAGCGGCGGTGATAGACCGCCAGTATGTCCGGATGCTTCTGCCAGAGGGTGACGCAGTGCATCACCAGGTCGCCGAAATCGACGGCGTTCACCTCGGCGAGTCGCTCCTGGTACTGGCGGTAGATATCTGCGGCCCGGCCATTGGCGAACTCGCCGGCCTCGTCGCCCGACACCTTTTCCGGCGTCAGCGCGCGGTCCTTCCAGCGCTGGATGATTCCGGAGAGGATGCGCGCCGGCCATTTCTTGTCGTCGATCCCCTCGGCCTGCAGCAGCTGCTTGATCAGGCGCGTCTGGTCGTCGGTGTCGAGGATCGTGAAGTTGCTCTTGAGACCGATCAGCTCGGCGTGGCGGCGCAGTACGCGCACGCCGATGGCGTGGAAGGTGCCGAGCCACATCCCGTCGGCCGCGCCGCCGATCAGGCTCGCCACGCGGTCCAGCATTTCGCGCGCGGCCTTGTTGGTGAAGGTCACGGCCAGGACCTGCGAGGTCCGCGTCTGTCCCGTCAGCAGCAAATGGGCGATGCGGGTCGTCAGCACGCGGGTCTTGCCGGTGCCGGCGCCCGCAAGGACCAGCAAAGGCCCGCCGGCATGCGTCACCGCCTGCCGCTGCTCGGCGTTCAGCCCCTCGAGATGGGCCGTGGGCGCGACGGCGCGCCGTGCCGGGACAGGATCTGCCGGAACGGGGTCATCGGTGATTTCGAACGGATCGGCGGGGGGCGCCATGAACCGTCATATAGCAATCGGGGCGGCGGACGCCTATCTTTGAGACTGTGGACGCGCTTGGTGCGCGCGGAGGTGTGCGGATGGCCCGAGGGTTGAACGGTTCCGCAAACGGTGCAGGCCACTGGCCGCCTCCCGGGGACGAGGGCGTGATTGCCCGGACTCCCGGCGGAGGCTCGAACCTGCCGTTGCTGGTGTCGGAAGTGCTGCCGGCGGTGGTCGGCGTGAAGACGACGATTCCCGAGACTCGCCGCTCGGCCCAGACTTTGGGCACGGAGCGTGAAGGTCACGGCATCCTGGTCGATGAGGAAGGACTGGTCCTCACCATCGGCTACCTCATCACGGAGGCCGATACCGTCACGATCACCGACATCGACGGCAACGAATTGCCTGCCCGTATCGTGGGCTACGATTACGAAAGCGGATTTGGCCTGGTGCGCACCGACGAGCCGATCCAGCTGAAGCCGATGCGTTTCGGCGATTCCGACACCCTGACCCTTCGCGGCGAGGCCTATGTGGCGGGGCTGGGCGGCGAGAAGGCGGCGTTGAGGGTCAAGGTCGCCGGCCGGCGCGAGTTCGCGGGCTACTGGGAGTACCTGCTCGACAACGCCATCTTCACCGTGCCGGCCTATCCGCTGTGGGGAGGTTCGGCCCTGATCAGCCAGCAGGGCGAACTGCTGGGCGTCGGCTCGCTGCTGGTCCAGGAAGCTCTCGGCCCGGGATCGCCTGCCTTTCCCGGCAACATGTACGTGCCGATCAACCGCTTGAAGCCGATCTTCGGAGAACTCGTCGCCAATGGACGCCTGGCGACGCCGCCACGCCCCTGGCTAGGCCTCTATACGGTCGAACATATGGGCCAGCTCGTGGTCGGCGGCATTTCCGAAGGCGGTCCTGCTGACCGGGCAGGGCTGCAGCGCGGCGACATCCTTCATGCGCTGAACGACGAAGTGCTCGACGATGTCGGCGACTTCTATCGCAAGCTCTGGGCGATCGGGCCGGCCGGGTCGGTGGTTAAGCTCAAGATGGAACGCGACAACGACACGTTCGACGTGACCGTCCGGACGGGGGACCGCGGCAGCTATCACAAATACGGCACCGACTGACGGCCCTGTGCACAGCCTCGCTTTGACTTCGTGGCCGGCCGCTGCATAGGGTCACGCCAACCAGAACGGGGGAGTATCGATGGCCAAGGCGTTCGCCTCACAGGCGGATATGACGGACAAGAAGATCACCTTCAGCCGTCTTTCCGAGCACGCCTACGCTTTCACGGCCGAAGGCGATCCCAATACCGGTATCGTCGTCGGTGACGACGCGGTCATGGTGATCGACGCGCAGGCGACGCCGAAGATGGCGGAACAGGTGATCGAGCGCATCCGCACCGTCACCGACAAGCCGATCAAGTACGTGGTGCTTTCGCACTATCATGCCGTGCGCGTGCTGGGCGCCAGCGGCTACAACCCCGAACACATCATCTGCAGCGAGGCGACGCGCGAGATGATCGTCGAGCGCGGCGCCCAGGACTACAAGTCCGAGCTGCAGCGCTTCCCGCGCCTGTTCCAGGCGGCGGAGACGATTCCGGGCCTGACCTGGCCCACCATCACCTTCAACGATCGCATGACGCTGTGGCTGGGCAAGCTGCAGGTCGACATCATCCATGCCGGCCGCGGCCACACCAAGGGCGACACGATCGTCTGGCTGCCCGAGGAGCGAACCCTGTTCAGCGGCGATCTCGTCGAGTATGGCGCCACGCCTTATTGCGGCGACGCCCACTACAAGGACTGGCCCGAGACGCTGCAGAAGCTGCGCGACCTCAAGGCCGAGGCGCTGGTGCCGGGCCGTGGCGACGCGCTGATCGGGGAAGGCCCCGTCGAGGAAGGCATTGCCGGGACGCAGGCGTTCCTGAGCGACCTCTACAAGGTGGTGGAGAAGAGCGCCGCGGCCGGCGACTCCCTCAAGCATGCCTACGACAAGGCGATGGCCGCGCTGCAGCCACGCTACGGCAATTGGGTGATCTTCGAGCACTGCATGCCGTTCGACGTCAGCCGCGCTTACGACGAGGCCAAGGGGCTCGACCATCCGCGCATCTGGACGGCCGAACGCGACATCGAGATGTGGGCGGCGCTGGAGAAATCATAGGCCCTCTCCGTCTTTCCAGTGAGGGCGCATGTCCGCAAAGTTCATCGTTGCAGTCGCCTTCGTGATCGAGCGCAATGGCGAAATCCTGATGCTGAGGCGCAGTATCGACAAGGATCATGCGCCCGGAGCATGGGAGACCGGTTCGGGGCGAGTGGAATATGGAGAAGAGGCGGAGGAAGCTGTCAGACGGGAAGTGCTCGAGGAAACCGGTCTGGTGGTCGAGATCAAGGCACCGGTGGCCACGTTTCATTTCTACCGGGGGGCCGCTCGCGAAGAGGCAATCGGCATTACATTCTGGTGTCGCTATGTGGCGGGTGAGCTCGTGACGTCGGCAGAGCACGATCTGGCGCGGTGGATGAGGCCCGCAGAAGCGGTCTTACTGGTAGGATCACCCGGGGAGGCGGCCGCGATCGAGAACGTCGCGAAGTTCGCGCGAGTAGCGCCGTAGGCGATGGCTTCCTTCACCTACCGTCACTATCCCTACCATCGGCCCGCCGAACTCGACGGCAGGAGCGAGCGCCGGGCGGTCGTGATCGTGGGTGCCGGCATGGCCGGTCCCACGCTCGCCCTGGCGCTGGCCCAGCGCGGCGTGCGCTCCGTCGTGCTCGATGAGGACGATACGGTGAGCCTCGGCAGCCGCTCGATCTGCCAGGCCAAGCACAGTCTCGAGACCTGGGATCGGTTCGGCGTCGCAAGCCGCATGGTCGAGAAGGGCATCACCTGGGAGCAGGGCGAGCTTTACCTTCATGACAAGCCGGTCTTCCGCTTCAACCTGCAGCCCGAACCCGGACACAAGTTCCCAGCCTTCGTGAACCTGCAGCAGTACTACGTGGAGGAGTATCTCTACGGGCGCTGCCTCGACGAAAATCTCATCGAGATGCGCTTCCGCAACAAGCTGGTCGCCATCACGCCGGACAAGGACGGTGTCGTCGTCGAGGTCGAAACACCGGACGGCCGCTATACGCTCGATGCAGACTGGCTGGTGGCCTGCGATGGCGTGCGCAGCACGGTGCGCCACCTGATGGATCTGCCTTATCCGGGCGAGGTCTTTCACGATCGCTTCCTGATCGCGGACATCCGGCTGCTGAGCGAGCTGCCGAAGGAACGGCGCTTCTGGTTCTACCCTCCGTTCCATCCGACCAACTCGGTGCTGCTGCACCGCCAGGCCGACAATGTGCTGCGGGTCGATTTCCAGCTCGGTCCCGACGCCGATCCGGAGGAGGAAAAGAAGCCAGAAAACATCGACCGGCGCCTGCGCCAGATGTTCGGTCCCGAGGCACGCTGGGAGCACGAATGGACCAGCGTCTATACCTTCACCTGCCGCATGATGGATCGCTTCGTGCACGACCGGGTGATCTTCGCCGGCGATGCCGCGCATGTCGTCTCGCCGTTCGGGGCACGCGGCGGCAATGGGGCGATCGCCGACGTCGACAATCTCGCCTGGAAGCTGGCGATGATCGTGCGCAAGACCGCGCCGGCATCGCTGCTTGAGAGCTATTGCATCGAGCGCCGCGCGGCCGCGCGCGAGAATATCCTGAACTCGACGCGCAGCACCGATTTCATCACCCCGAAGTTCCCGGCCTCGCGCGCCTTCCGCGACGCCACCCTGTCGCTGGCGCGCGACTTTCCCTTCGCCCGTGCGCTGATCAACAGTGGCCGACTGTCGGTGCCGACGGCGCAGGCGGGATCGCCTCTCGATACACCGGACGACGACACCGGCTGGGGCCGCGGTCCGGGGCCGGGGCGCGCAATGCTCGACGCGCCGACGGGAAAGGAGGGTGAAGGCTGGCTGATCGACGGGCTCGGACCGGAGTTCACCGTGCTGACGTTCGCCGACGAGCAGGCTCGGGTCGTCGATCTGCCGCGCGAGGCGACTTGCCTCTGCATCGTGGGCGACGGGCTGGCCCGTCAGCGCTACGATGCGCGGCCGGGAACGACCTATCTCATTCGTCCCGACCGCTATGTTGCGGCCCGCTGGCGCCGCCTCGACGTTGCGGCAATCGCGACGGCACTCCAGCGGGCGACCGGAAACGGCTGAGGAGACCGCGATGGCCGAGACACCGACCGGCGCGCTGCGCCGCACGTTGAACCTTGCCCGCCCCGACGACGTTTATAACGCAATCGTCGATGCGCATCGCGACCTCAGCGACGAGCAATGCCGCGCCTTCGACGCGCGCCTTATTCTGCTTTTGGCGAATCACGTCGGCGACGAGGACGTGCTGCGCGAGGCGCTGGCCGCGGCCCGCGAGACGATGGAGGAGGCATGAAGGACACGCTCAGCGGACGCCTGGCACTCGTGACGGGCGCAGGCCGCGGCAACGGCGCCGCCATCGCGCGGGGGCTCGCTTCGGCCGGCGCCCGGGTCATCGTCACCGACGTCGACCTCGAGGCGGCGCGCACGATCGCCGACAGCATCGTCAAGGCGGGCGGCGAGGCGCGCGGCCATGCGCTAGACGTCACCGACCAGGAAAGCTGCACGAAACTGGCGCAGGACATCTCGCTGCTGGTCGGTCCGATCAGCATCCTGGTCAACAATGCCGGCATCTTCCTGCGCGGCGGCCTGACGGGTCCGGACGGCCGTGCGCGCTGGGAGCGCACGATGGAGGTGAATGTCCAGGGACCGTTCAATGTCACCATGGCTTTCGTCGAACAGCTCAAGCACACGAAGGGCAGCATCGTGAACATCGCCTCGATCAACTCGTTCGTGGCCCCGGCCGGCAGCGGCGTCTATCCGGTGTCCAAGGGTGCGGTCGCGCAGTTCACGCGCGCGCTGGCCAGCGAACTGGCGCCCGACGGGGTGCGGGTGAACGCTCTGGCGCCGGGCATCATCGCCACGGCAATGACGGAAGTGACGCGCGCCGATCCGAAGAAACTGGAGGGGTTCCTCGCCCATGTGCCGATGAAGCGGGTCGGGCAGCCGGAGGAGTTGGCGGGGCCGGTGGTGTTCCTGTGTTCGGAGGCGGCGAGCTACATCACCGGCGCCATCCTGCCGGTCGATGGAGGGTATCTTGGCGTCTGATCCGGAAAAGCTCGTGGTGCGGCCGGCGACGGTTGACGATGTCGACACGCTGCACCGCTTCTCGGTCGATCTCGCGACCTACGAGGACGAGCCCGATGCCGTCGGCTCGACGCCGCAGACCCTGGCGCGCGACGGGTTCGGCGAGAATCCGCAGTTCGCTGCGCTGATTGCAGAGCGGGCAGGGAAGCCGGTGGGCTTCATTCTCTACACGTTCAACTACTCGGTTTGGACCGCGGCGCGCGGCGTCTTCATCGAGGATATCTGGGTGGTGCCGGAGGAGCGACGCGCCGGCGTCGCCCGCGCACTGATGCAGGGCCTCGCGCGGGAGTGCGTCGCCAAGGGCTACAAGCGCATCGACCTCAATGTCCTCGACTGGAATCCGGCGCGCGGCTTCTACGAGCGCCTGGGCTATCGTTGGATCCGCAACTGGCTGCCCTACCGGCTGAGCGGCGAGGCGTTGAGCGCGCTCGCTAGCTCTTCTTCGAAAGGCTCATGACCCTTCCGGCCTTGGCCGGCTTGGGAAGAGACTTGTGGGTCTCCCAGATCGCGTCGAGGCGCTCGGTCACAGGCACCGGCCAGGGGCCGGAACGCCGCGTCTCGTAGTTTATGTTCATCACGATGGTCTCGTTTGTCGCCGCCAGGTAATCCTGCTCGGCGTGATACATCTCGTGGAAGAGATGGACCTTCTTGGCATCGCGGGCGAGAAGCTGGGTGGTGAAGCGCAGCGGCGCGCCTTCCCGGACCTCGCGGTCGTAGGTGACATGGGTCTCGAGCACGAAGGTCATGCCGAGCTTGCCGTCGACATAGCGGCGGCCCAGTCCCATGTTGCGCATGAAGGCGCCCGACGCCTGGTCGAAGGCCGCGACGTAGAAGGCCACGTTCATGTGGCCGTTCCAGTCGACCCATTCCGGAATGACCGTGGAGCGGTGGGTGTCGAGCGGGGCGCGGGTGATCAGTTCGGGAAGTTCGTACGGCAGGGACTGAAGCATGGACGCTGTTACTTCTTCTTGATTCCGATGAGACGGCCGGCCTGGGCCGGGCGGGGAAGGGCGGCGTGCGCCGCGGCGAGCTTCTCGATGCGCTCCATGGCGAAGTCGGGCCACGGCGCCGAGCGGCGAGTGTTGTAGTCGATGTTCATCAGCATGAGTTCGTTGGTGGCGGCGAGATAGCCTTCCTTCGCATGATACATCATGTGGATGTAGTGGATGCGCTTGGCGTCGTGGTCGAGGATCTGCGTGGTGATCCGCAGCGGATCCCCCTCTTTGACCTCGCGATCGTAGGTCACGTGCGCTTCCAGCACGAAGGTCATGCCGATCTTGTCGCGCGTATATTCGTACCCGCAGCCGAATTGCTGGCAGAGCGTGTCCGTCGCCTTGTCGAAGGCCACGACGTAGTAGCCCACGTTCATGTGGCCGTTCCAGTCGATCCAGTCGGGCAGCACGGTGGCGGGATGGCGATCGAGCGGTGCCGTGAGGTCGAGATCGATCATGGGATACGGAGCTAATTTCATGTGAACGACCGTAGCGAAGGGGCCGGTCGCACCGCAAGTTCTGCGCAACACCATTGCGAGGAGCGAACATGGCGAAGAAGACGAAGGCGGTCGTACTGGGCGTGGGCGCCGAGCGTGGGCTGGGGGCGGCTGCGAGCCGGCGCTTTGCGAAAGAGGGATATCACGTGCTGGTGGCCGGCCGGACCGGGCCGAAGATCGACAAGGTCGCGCAGGGCATTCGCAATGCCGGTGGCTCGGCGACGGCAATCGTGGTCGACGGGACGAAGGAAGAAGATGTCGTCACGCTGTTCGACAAGGCGATGGCCGACGATGCCGATGGCGCGCCGGCCGACCTGCTGGTCTTCAACATGGGCAACAATGCCGCCGTCGATTTCCGCGAGATGACGGCGCGGCATTTCGAGGATTCCTGGCGGGTCGGCTGCTTCGCCGGCTTCCTGTTCGGTCGCGAGGCCATGCGCCGGCTGGCGCCGCTCGGCCGTGGCACCGTGATCTTCACCGGTGCCTCGGGCTCGCTGCGCGGCCGGCCGCGCTTCGCTGCCTTCAACGCGACCAAGGGTGGGCTGCGCCTGCTGGTGCAGTCGATGGCGCGTGAGTTCGGCCCACAGGGCATCCATGTCGCCCACGCCATCATCGATGGCGGCATCGAGGGCGAGCGTCTGCTCTCGCGCATGCCCGACCGCGTGGAGAAGGCGGGACCCGACGGGCTGCTGAACATCGACGCGATCGCCGACAGCTACTGGCACCTGCACCGCCAGCACCGCAGCGCCTGGACACACGAGATCGACCTGCGGCCTTACAAAGAGCCGTTCTGACGATCAGGGAATTGCGAGCAACTCCCCGATGACGAGGTCGGGTGCCGAGATGATGCAGTTGTGGCCGGCTTCGATCGAGCGATAGCGGACGTGCGGCATCGCCTGGACCTTCTCGTGCATGCCGGCCGACACGGGATAGCGCGGCTTGGTGCAGGCGATGTAGGTCATCGGTCGGCCGTTGCCCGCGGGATGATGCAGCGTGATCGGCTTGGTGTAGCAGGCGACCGGATGCGGCGTGAGATGGCTGTGCGTCCACGCCGCCAGTTCGGGATCGTCGATGATCAGGCTGCCGACCGGAGCGAAAGGCAGCACCTCGGTATCTTTCACGACCTTTATCAATTTCTTCCGCTTGGCCACGATCTCGGGCGGGATACGGCCGAAGATGGATTGGCCGTCGGTCGCGATGCCGCCGTCGATGATGACGAGATGGCCGATCCGGTCGGGAATCCGATCGGTGACCAGCGTCGCGATCAGGCTGCCGAAGCTGTGGCCGACCAGCACGATGTCGCGCAGGTCCTCCTTCTCCAGCGTGGCGATCGTCTCGGCCAGGAACACGTCGTTGTCGAGCTCGGGCGACAGTTCCGCCGCGCGCTCGCCCACACCCCGAAAGGGCAGGGCGCGGGCGTTGTGACCGGCCGCCGTCAGGCCTTCGAGCACGAATTTCCAGGACCATGCGCCCATCCAGGCGCCGGGAAGACAGACATAGGTACGGGGCTTACTCATTCAACGCGCGCCGGCGGCCTCCAGGATCGAGGCGATCTGGCGCAGGCCACGCCGTCGTGCGTGACCGAGCGGCGTGACGCCCTGGTTGTCGGGAAGATTGACGTTGGCGCCGTGCGCAAGGAGCAAGCGCGCGATCTCGATATAGGCCGGACCATCGTCACCCAGGATCGTGACCTCGAGCAGGGCCGTCCAGCCCAGCCGATTCACGTGGTTCACGTCGATCGCGGTCTTCAGCAGCTCGCGCACTGTCTCGACATGGCCGTGATGGCAGGCCGGGATCAGCGCAGTGCCACCGTAACGGTTGGTGCTTTTGAGATCGGCGCCGGCTTGCAGGGCGAGCTTCAGGATGTCCAGGCGCCCTTCTGCGCCCGCCAGCAGGAAAGCACTGTCGCGCTTCTCGTCCTGGGCGTTGACGCTGGTGCCGGCCGCGATCAGTCGGCGGGCGGTCTCGACGTCGTTGCGCTGCGTCGCCTCGATCAGGGCGCGCTCGTCGGCGGTGAGGGTCTGGGCTGTCACGGCGCCAGTCCATAGCAGAACGAGCAGGGCGAGGACGAGCCGCAACGTTTTCGGGGCTTTCATCGGCGTGCTAGCGTGCCGCAAACAAACGGAGGATGCCATGGCCACCAATCGTCGCGTGCTGCTGAAGTCGCGTCCGCAGGGCGAACCGACCCTCGCCAACTTCGACATCGTCGACCAGGCGATTCCCGAGCCCCGGGACGGCGAGTATCTCTCGCGCACGATCTGGCTGTCGCTCGATCCCTATATGCGCGGCCGCATGGCGGAGGCCAAGGGTTATGCCTCGAACGTCAATCTCGGCGATGCGATGGTCGGCGGTACGGTCGGCCAGGTCGTCAAGTCGAAGAATCCGCGCTTCAAGGAAGGCGATTATGTCGTCGAGTATGCCGGCTGGCAGAGCTACGCCGTTTCCACCGGCGACATGTCGATGAAGCTCGATCCCGGCGCCGCGCCGCTCTCGACCGCGCTCTCGGTGCTGGGGATGCCCGGCATGACCGCCTGGTGGGGACTGATGGAGATCGGCAAGCCCAAGGCGGGTGAAACCGTGGTCGTGTCGGCAGCGTCCGGCGCCGTCGGATCGGTGGTCGGTCAGCTCGCCAAGCTCAAGGGGTGCCGCGCGGTCGGCATCGCTGGCGGCAAGGACAAGTGCGATTACGTCGTGAACGAGCTGGGCTTCGATGCCTGCGTCGACTATCGCGCGGCCGAGGGCAACCTGTTCAAGGAACTGCGGGCGGCGGCGCCCAAGGGCATCGACATCTATTTCGAGAATGTCGGTGGTGCGGTGCAGGCCGCCGTCGTGCCGCAGCTCAACGACTTCGCGCGCGTGCCCCTGTGCGGGTTGATCTCGCAGTACAACGAAATGCAGATGAACCCGGGTCCCGACTGGCGCCTGCTGCTGATCAAGCGCGCCACGGTGACGGGATTCATCGTGTCCGATCACTTCGGCCAGATGGCCGACTTCTGGAAGGAAGTGCCGGCCGCGGTGAAGGCCGGCAAGATCAAGTATCGCGAGGACATCGTGAAGGGCATCGAGAACGCGCCCGAGGCCTTCATCGGTCTTCTGAAGGGCCGGAACTTCGGCAAGCTGCTGGTGCAGGTCGCCGACGATCCGACCCGGAGGTAGCCGACCCGGAAGGAGCGCTCAGGCGGCGGGCCGGTTCTTCAGCGCGAGGCCCATCGTGATCCAGCCCGAGCCGATGAAGATCAGGTCGATGCCGAGGAAGATGCCGAGCACGAAGAAGCTGGAGGCCGGCCACTGGGCGATGATCATCGCGCCCAGCAGCAGGGTCACGAGGCCGGAGACCACGATCCAGCCCCACGGCTTGCCGGCCGCCTTCATGCTGAAAGCGAGGAAGATGCGCAGCACGCCGCCGGCGACGAGGGCGGCACCGAGCATCAGGGTCAGGATGGTCGCGGCGGCGAACGGGTTCATCAGGGCGATGAAGCCGGCGCCGACATAGAGCAGGCCGAGCAGCATCCAGACCGCGAACTTGCCCCAGCCCTTGACGCTGAAGGCGGCCACGATCTCGGCGACGCCACCCATGATCATCATGATGCCGACGATCATCACGGCGGAAGCTGTAGCGGCGACGGCGCTGCCCAGCGCAATGAAGCCGGCGATCAGGAACACGACGCCCAGGGCGACGATCCATCCCCACTTGGCGCGCAGGACCTTCAGTCCTTCCGCAAGATTGGGAGGCAGGGGGCCATTGGTGGACAGGGTCATGACGTGCTCCTTCAGAGCGGAATGGACGCTGTCAGGATACACCCGCCCATTGGCACTGTCGCCGCTTGTATGTGACACTTCGCCGTCACACGAATGCAGGAAGACATGACCGAACCGAAGAAAGAGGCGTCGCCGCCGCGTCCAGCCACCACCGTACTGCTGCTGCGCCCGTCCAGGCCGGGCGATGCCGGCTCGCCGCTCGAAGTGTTCATGGTCGTTCGCCATCACCAGATCGATTCCTTCTCCGGCGCGCTGGTCTTCCCCGGCGGCAAGCTCGAGGATGCGGATGGGGCCGCGTCGCTGCGCGCGCGTTGCGGCGGCGCCGACAAGATCGACGATGCGGAGCTCAAGTTCCGGGTGGCCGGCGTGCGCGAGGCCTTCGAGGAATGCGGCGTGCTGCTCGCCCGCAAGCGTGGCCAGCGCGCGCTGATCGGGGCGGCCGATCTCAAAGGGATCGAGGAGCGCTGGCGCGCCAGGCTCGCCAAGGACGAGGCGAGCATCGTCGACCTGGTCGAGGCCGAGGATCTCGAGATCGCGACCGACCTGATGACGCCCTATGCGCACTGGATCACGCCGACCTTCGTGCCGAAGCGCTTCGATACCTGGTTCTTCCTGGCCGAGGCGCCGGAGGATCAGGTCGCGCTGCACGACGGATCGGAATCGACCGATTCGGTCTGGATCGGTGCGCAGGAAGCGATCGACGAGGCGATGGCCGGCAAGCGCACGCTGGTTCACGCCACGACGAAGAACCTGGAGCTGCTGGCCGAGGGCGGGACCGTCGTCGGCGCGATCGCCGCGGCGAAGGCACGGAAGATCGTCACCGTGCAGCCCTGGGTCGAGGCGCGGGACGGCAAGAAGTTCCTGCACATTCCGGAGGGGGCGGGCTACCGCAACCTCGTGCGCGAAATGCCGGCCGCCGGCGGGGTTCCGCAAGCCGGAAGGTAGTTCCGCAGAGAGGACCCATGAGCGCAAAAGCGGCTCGCCCGGAACGGGCGGCCGCGCTAAGAGCGGGGCCATAAACGCTCGTTCATGAACCGACTTTTGTCGGACCAGGTGGAGGAAGAAGTACGATGGTCGGAATCGTGGCCTATGGCGCTTATGTGCCGCGCCTTCGTCTCAACCGTCAGGCCGTCTACGAGGCCAACAAGTGGTTCGCGCCGGGCCTGCGGGGCCTCGCCAAGGGCGAGCGCTCGATGGCCAACTGGGACGAGGATTCGATCACCATGGCGGTCGAGGCGTCGCGCGACTGCCTGAGCAGCCACAAGGCCGAGGACGTCCGCAACCTCTACTTCGCCTCGACCACGCATCCCTTCAAGGACCGCCAGAACGCGGGCGTGATCGGCACGGCACTGAACATCGAGCAGAACCTGCTGGCCTCCGACGTCGGCGGTTCGCAGAAGGCCGGCACCTCGGCGCTGATCGCAGGCCTCAACGCCTCCAAGGGCGGCGAGCCGACGCTGATCGCCGCGGCCGACAAGCGACTGACGCGCGTCGCCTCGAACACCGAGCTGAACTATGGCGACGGCGCCGCCGCGCTTCTGTGCGGCACCGAGAACGTGATCGCCAAGCTGGTCGGCCATCACTCGGTCTCGATGGACTTCGTCGACCACTTCCGGGGCGAGGACGCCGACTTCGATTACGGTTGGGAAGAGCGCTGGATCCGCGACGAGGGCTACTCGAAGATCGTCCCGCCGGCGGTCAAGGCGGCGCTCGCGGCCTGCAAGCTCACGGGCGCCGACATTACCCACTTCATCATGCCGAGCCTGATGCCGGCGGTGCCGAAGCAGATGGCGAAGATCTGCGGCGTGGGCGAGGGCGCGGTGCGCGACCTGCTCGGCGCCAACCTCGGCGACACCGGCTGCGCGCACGCGCTGGTCATGCTGGTCGATGCGCTCGAGACGGCCAAGGCCGGCGACAAGATCATGATCGTCGCCTTCGGCCAGGGCGTCGACGTACTGGTGTTCGAGGTCACGCCCGAGAACGCCAAGCTGCCGAAGCGCAAGGGCCTGTCGGGCTGGATGGCGCGTCGCAAGGAAGAGAAGAACTACATGAAGTTCCTCGCTTTCAACGACATGCTGCCGATCGACAAGGGCATGCGCGCCGAGTTCGACAAGAAGACCGCGATGTCGATCCTGTGGCGCAAGCGCGATATGATCTACGCCCTGGTGGGCGGCAAGTGCAAAGTCTGCGGCACCGTCCAGTTCCCGCGCACGCCGGTCTGCGTCAATCCGAACTGCCATGCGATGGACAGCCAGGAGCCGTACAACATGGCGGGCCTCGAAGCGTCCGTGATGTCGTTCACCGCGGACTCGCTCACCTTCTCGCCCGATCCGCCGGCCTATTACGGCATGATCACCTTCCCGGAGGGCGGCCGCTTCATGGCCGACTTCACGGATAGCGACAAGGAACAGGTGAAGGTCGGCGCGAAGATGCGCATGACCTTCCGCATCCGCGACAACGACCAGATGCGCGGCGGCTTCAAGCGTTACTTCTGGAAGGCGGCACCGGTCTGAGCCTGACGGCTCGGATCGCCTTCCCGGTTCAAGTGTCTCGTTAGTATTTAGAGTTCAACCTCACCACCAAGGAGACCTGCAATGGCTCGTGGTATCAAGGACAAGGTCGCTATCCTCGGAATGGGCTGCTCGAAGTTCGGCGAACGCTGGGAGAGCGGCGCCGAAGAGCTGATGCTCGAAGCCTACAAGGAAGCCATTGCCGACGCCGGCATCGACCCCAAGCAGCTCAACGCGGCCTGGTTCTCGACCGCGATCGAGGAGGTGCATGTCGGCAAGTCGGGCATCCCGATGTCGACCACGCTGCGCCTGCCAAACATCCCGGTCACGCACGTCGAGAACATGTGCGCCTCCGGCACCGAGGCCTTCCGCGGCGCCTGTTACGCCGTCGCCTCGGGTGCGGCCGACATCGCGATCGCGCTGGGCGTCGAGAAGCTCAAGGACACGGGCTACGGCGGCCTGCCGGGCGGCCGCGGCGCGCCGCTGCAGCAGCTCTGGAACGCCAACGGCACCGCGCCGGGTAACTTCGCCCAGCTCGCCACGGCCTATATGACCGCGCACGGCGTCTCGGGTGAAGACCTCAAGAAGGCGATCGCCCACGTCTCGTGGAAGAGCCACCAGAACGGCGCCAAGAATCCGAAGGCCCATCTCCAGAAGGCCGTCGAGATGGATACCATCCTCAACGCGCCGATGATCGCCTCACCGCTCGGCCTGTTCGACTGCTGCGGCGTGTCTGACGGAGCGGCCGCTGCCATCGTGACGACGCCGGAGATCGCCAAGGCGATGGGCAAGCAGAACATCGTCTCGGTGAAGGCGCTGCAGCTCTCGGTCTCGAACGGCTCGGAGTCGGGCCATAATTCGTGGGACGGCAGCTACTTTCACACCACGCGCATCGCCTCGAAGAAGGCCTACGAAGAGGCCGGCATCAAGGACCCGCGCAAGGAAGTCTCGATGTTCGAGGTGCATGACTGCTTCTCCGTCACCGAGCTGGTGACGATGGAAGACCTGCACATCTCGAAGCCGGGCCAGGGCTGGAAGGACGTGCTCGACGGCTTCTACGACGCCGACGGCACCATCCCCTGCCAGATCGACGGCGGTCTGAAGTGCTTCGGCCACCCGATCGGCGCCTCGGGCCTGCGCATGCTGTACGAGATGTACCTGCAGTTCCAGGGCCGCGCCGGCGCCCGCCAGCTCAAGGACCCGCGCATCGGCATGACGCACAATCTCGGCGGCGCGCCGCGCGAGAACGTGTCGAGTGTCGCCATCGTCGGCCGCTACGAGTAACGCGCACATTGTCATCCCGAGGCGCAGCCGAGGGACCTTTCGTTCAAGGCAAAGGTCCCTCGCTACGCTCGGGATGACAGCAAGTGCTTGGCGCCCTCTCCGTGCAAGGCGAGGGCGTTTTATTTTGGCGTCAGAGGAGGAGATGTTCATGGAGCTCGACAAGAAGCTCATCGGCCACGAGTTCAAGCCGTTCACCGCCACCGTCGAGGCCGGCAAGATCAAGCTGTTCTGCAAGGCCATCGGCGAGGAAGACCCGATCTACAGCGACGAGGTCGCGGCCAAAGCGGCAGGCTATCGCGGCATCACCGCGCCCCTCACCTTCCTGCGCGCGCTGCAGGCCGACGATCCCAACAAGGGCGGCCTGCTGCGCCTGCTCAACGTCGATATCGGGCTGATCCTGCACGGCGAGCAGCACTTCGAATACTACGCACCGGTCGTGGTCGGCGACGTCGTCACCTGCCAGGAGAAGGTCGTCGACATCTACGACAAGAAGGGCGGCGCCCTGTGGTTCGTCGTCCAGGAGATGGAGATGAAGGACCAGGCGGGCAAGCTGCTGGCCAAGGGCCGCGGCGTCACCGTCGTGCGCAACCCCGACGCGGGCAAGAAGTAAGGAGGCAATCATGGCTACTGCAACCGCTCCGAAATTTGCCGACGTGAAGGTCGGCGACGAACTGACGCCGCTGGTGCTGCCGCCGATCAGCCGCCACCAGCTCGCCCTCTATTGCGGCGGCTCGGGCGATCACAACCCGATTCATGTCGACATCGACTTCGCCAAGAAGTTCGGATTCAAGGACGTGTTCGCCCACGGCATGCTGTCGATGGCCTTCCTCGGCCGCCTGGTGACGAGCTGGGTCCCGCAGAAGCAGGTGCGCGGGCTCGGCACGCGCTTCACCTCGATCACCTGGGTCGGCGACGTCATCACCGTCAGCGGCAAGGTGACGGGCAAGCGCGAGAAGGACGGCGAGCAACTCGTCGATCTCGAAGTCCGCTGCACCAACCAGAACGGCCAGGACACGCTGCAGGGTATCGCCACGGTCGCGCTGGCTTGATCCGCGAGTCGAAGACGAAGGAGAGATAGATGGGTCAGATGGATGGCAAGGTGGCGATCGTCACCGGTTCGGGACGCGGCATCGGCAAGGAGATCGCGTTGCGCCTGGTGCGCGACGGCGCCAGCGTCGTGATCAACGACATCGACGACGCGCCGGCCGAGGAGACCGTTGCCGAGATCATCAAGATGGGCGGCAAGGCGGTGGCCTGCAACGGCGACGTCGCCAAGCCCGACTTCGGCGATCGCATCATCAAGACGGCGGTCGATGCGTTCGGCGACTGCCATGTCGTCGTGAACAATGCCGGCTATACCTGGGACTCGGTCATCCAGAAGATGAGCGACGAGCAGTGGTACGCCATCCTCGACGTCCACCTGACGGCGCCGTTCCGGATCCTCCGGGCGTTCCAGCAGCATTTCCGCGCTGCCGTCGAGAAAGAGCGGGCCGAGGGCAAGCGCGTCGTCCGTAAGGTCGTGAACATTTCCTCGACCTCGGGCGTCAATGGCAATGCCGGCCAGTCGAACTACGCGGCGGGCAAGGCGGGCATCGTCGGCCTGACAAAGACGCTGGCCAAGGAATTCGGCCGCTACGACGTCACCGTCAACGCCGTGGCCTTCGGCTACATCCAGACGCGCCTCACCAAGCCGCTGGCCCAGGGCGAGGCCGGCGAAATCGAGGTCCAGGGCCGCACGGTGAAGATCGGCGTCCAGGGCGGCCGTATCGCCGCCATGAACCAGATGATCCCGCTCGGCCGCGGCGGCCTGCCCGAGGAAGCGGCCGGCTCGGTCTATCTCTTCTGCAGTCCCGACAGCGACTATGTGAGCGGCCAGTGCCTGGTCGTGAACGGCGGCCTCTGATCGCGATCCGACGCCGAACGGAATGGAAGGGTGGCCCAGGGGCCGCCCTTTTTTCGTTATGCACGCTTCCCGTGTAGGATGGCCGCATGGGGCTGGGGTTCTTGGACGTCGGTATCGTAGGCTGCGGCGTTGCCGGACAGGCGGTTGCGAGCTTGCTGGGCGACGCGGGCCATCGCGTCACGGTGCTCGAGCGTTTCGAGGAGCCACGTCCCGTCGGTGCCGGCCTTCTGTTGCAGCCGACCGGTCTGGCCGTCCTGCGAGCGCTTGACCTGGAAGAGGGCGCCCTTTCTGCAGGCGCCAGGATCGACGGGCTGTTCGGAGAGACCCACAAGGGGCGGCCCGTGCTCGACCTTGCCTATGGCGATCTGCATCCCGACGCCTTCGGGCTGGGCATCCGCCGTTTCGCGCTCTTCGATTTGCTGCACCAGCGCCTGCTTGCCTCTGGCGCCCGCCTTGTCACGAACGCCGAGATCGTCGATGTCGCACGGGAAGGCGCGCGGGCAGTTGCCGTCGACTGGAAGGGTGGCCGCCATGGTCCCTTCGACCTGCTGATCGTCGCCGATGGCGCGCACTCGACGCTGCGCGACCGTCTGATGCCGACGGCGCGCGCACCGCTCTATCCGTGGGGGTGCGTCTGGACGACGGTGGAGGACACACAGGCCTTCGGCGCAGTGGGCCTGCTGCGCCAGCGCTTCGCCGGCTCCACGACGATGATGGGCCTCCTGCCGGTCGCACCGGACAAGCTCACGATGTTCTGGAGCCTTCCCGCTGCCGACCTTGCGCCGCATCACCAGCTTGACCTGGAGGCAATGCGGGACGCGGCTCTGTGGCTCTGGCCGGAGGCGGGGCCGACGATCGAGTATGCGGTAGCGGCCGGCGACTTTTCGCGCGCGACCTACCGCCATGTGGCGCTGCCGCGCTGGAACGAGGGGCCGGTCCTGTTCATGGGCGACGCCGCACACGGGACCAGCCCCCAGCTCGGGCAGGGTGCCAATCTCGGCCTGCTCGATGCCCATGCGCTCGGCTGCAGCCTCGCCGAAGCCGTCGATCTTCCCCAGGCGATGGATCTCTTCGCGCAACGTCGCGGACCGCCCAGCCGATTCTATCGCCGCGCAAGCCATCTGCTGACGCCGTTCTTCCAGTCCGACGTCCAGGCGCTGGGTGCGCTGCGGGATCTCGTGATGCGCCATGCCTGCCAGGCGCCGGTCGTCCGGCCGATGATGACGACCATCCTGGCGGGACTGCGCCGTGGCTGGTTCGCGACCGATACGCTCGACGCCGACGGCCGCTATCCGCTTTAGCCGCGGCGCGACAGCGCGGCCAAGCGGCCGGGCGTGACGCCGAAACGGGCCGAGAAGTGCCGCGTGAGATGGCTCTGGTCGGCGAAGCCCGCCGCGGCGGCGGCCTCCGACAGGGAGACACCCTCGACGATCATCGCCTGTGCGCGCATCAGGCGCTGGCCGACCTGGAAACGATGTGGCGACGTGCCGAACGCGGACCGGAAGTGCCGGGCAAGGGTGAAGCGGTCGAGGCCGCTCACGCGCTCGAGTTCGTCAGAACCGACGATGCGATGGGATTCGGCCACCAGGAAATCCCGGGCCTGCGTCGCCGCGCGCTGAGCCACGCTGCCGCGGGGGCGGCGCGGCTTGCCGTCGCTGCGTCGGGCCATCAGGTCGGCGAGGCGGTCGATCAGCGCATCGATTGCGATCGGCTCCAGAGCTTGCGGAAAGTCGACGAAGGCCTCGTCGAGGACGCGCGCCGTCGCTTCGTCATGTGCGACGGTTTCGGAAACGTAGGGCGGGCTGGCGCCGTCGAGCGCTTGGGAGATCGCCGCCGGATCGAGATAGAGCATGCGATAGGCGAAGGCGCCGCCTTCGCCGGCGTGGCCGTCATGGGGCTCGTCGGGATGGAGGACCAGCACTTGTCGCGCCTGGCTGGCCCGCAGGCTGCCGCGATAGTGAAATTGCTGCACGCCGTAGAGGGTGAGGCCGATCCCGTAGGTTTCGTGACGGTGCAGGTCGTAGGCATGGCCGCCGAAGCGAGCCGCGAGGCGCTGCAGGCCGGCGGTCGGCTGGTCGAGGCGGATCTGGTCGGCGGTCATGCACGAATGTTCAAGACGGTGAGGCCAGCATGCCCCATATCGGCGGCATGATCTACGAAACCAAGACAGCCCTCATCCTGCGCAAGGACCTGGCCTCCTGGCAGATGGCCAACGTCTCCGCGTTCCTGGCCGGCGGCCTCGCCGGCACCCATTCCCATCTGATGGGCGAGCCCTATCGCGATGCCGGCGGGCGGGCCTACACGGCCCTGATCCGCGAGCCGATGTTCGTCTACGGCGCCACGCTGGAGGAATTGCAGCGCACCCACCAGCGGGCCCTGTCGCGCGAGCTCGTGCCGGCGATCTACATCGAGCCGATGTTCGCCACGACCAACGACGCCGACAACCGCGCCGCCGTGGCTGCGGCGCCGGCCGATGCCATGAATTTCGTCGGGATCGGCGTGCATGGGCCGCGCAAGACCATCGACAAGGTGGTCAACGGCCTGAAGTTCCTGTCCTAGGCCTGCCGGCGCGGTCGCATCAGGATCAGCGCTGCGGCCGCAATGTTGAGCCCGATGCAGACGAGGAGCGGCAGGCTGTAGCCGCCCGACAGGTCGCGCAGGATGCCGAGGAGGCCCGGCCCGAAGGCATACAGGGTCTGCACGACCGCGGTCGAAAGCGCGACGATCGCGGGAAACCGGTCGAGCGCATATTCGCGCTGCACGATCATCGGCGACAGGGTGATGTTGTTGCCGACCGACAGGCCGTAGACGGCGCAGGCACCATAGACCGCGAGCGGTGCATGCGCGTAGGCCAGCACCGCGATGGCGCCGACCTGCACCAGAAAGCAGATCGCCGAGGCACGGCGCGGATCGAGCCTGTCGATGACGAGGCCCAGCAGGAGGCGTCCGGCCAGTGCCGTCATGGCGTTGATGCTGACGGCCAGTGCGGGATCGATCGTCGGGCCGCCGCTGTCGCCACGCGCCGTCACCAGCGGAACGAGGTGCGTAAGGAAGCCGACCTGCGAGAGCAGCACCAGCGCGAAGGGTGCCGAGATGCTCCAGAAGTGCCACTGGCGGAGCGGCGCCCATCGATTGGGTCGCGTCGTCGTCCGCTTGGGGGAGAGAGGCCCCTTGCGCACGAAAAGCGCGACGGTACCGGCGGCGAGGACGATGCCGCTCAGGACCAGCAGCCTTTCCGCCTTGGCAAAGCCGAGTTGCGGGATGGCCGCGAGCAGGACCGGCGTGACGGCGAGGCCGGCGACCGTGGCGCCGCTCAGCGCGAGATTGAGGGCGAGGCCGCGCTTGCGGTCGAACCATTGTCCGACGGTGGCGGCGATCGGCGCCACGCTGGTCGCGTTCCAGCCCGGAGCCATGACGATGTAGAGCACGACGAGCTGCCACGGTTCGGTGACCGAGGGCAGAAGCAGCAGCGCCATGGTGGTGATCGAGAGGCCGCCGAGGAAAATGGCGCGAGGGCCGAAGCGACCGATCGCTTCGGCGATGCGCGGCAGCAGGAAGGCACCCAGCACGTAATGCGCGGTGACGACGGACGAGATGAAGCCGGTCGACCAGCCGTGCTCGCGCTGAAGTTCGACGAGATAGATGCCGTGGGCATAGAAGCCGAAGCCCCAGGCGAACACGGCCGAGACGAAGCAGGCGAAGACGACGCGCCAGGCAGCCGGCGACGTGTCGGCGGCCGGACCCGGCCTCATGCTTCCGGACGCGCTCAGGACCGGCTGACGTGGGCCGACACGCAGCGCCAGCCCTCCGGCTCCAGGCGCCAGTCGTCGGTGTACCAGCCGCCGCCCTGGCTGCCGTCGGGCCTGGTGTAGCTGGTGCGGGCATGGATGATCGCGAAGTCGCCCAGCAGGCGTATCTTGACGTCATGCTCGCGGATGCCCTTGACCGCCGAGCCACGCCCGATCTGAGCGAGAAAGGCCGCGCGGTCGATCAGCGTGCCGTCGGGATTGGTGTTGTAGAAGTCCTGCGACAGGTTCCGGTCGAACCAGCGCACGTCGGCCTCGCCGACCGAGCGCACGAAGTGATGGTTGAGATCCTGCAGGGTCGCGAGATGCCGCGCCTTGTCGTCCGTCACGATGACTTCCTCCGTCCTGGCTCCATTCGTTCACATGCGCGGCGCGTATCTGGTGAGCTGTTCCAGCGACTGGCTCCAACCTTCCTCGTGCGATCGGCAGAATTCCCGTGAATGGAAATCGGACTGGGTGAAGACGACTTCCGTCCCGTCATCATGGTCCGAGAAAGTCACGGTGACGAGGGTCGTCGGCGTCAGCGAGCCGTCGCGGCGCACCCAGGCATGGGTGAAGACGAGACGATCGGGCTCGGCGATCTCGCGGTACGTGCCGACTTCGGTCTGAATGGCCCCATCGGCCTCGGACTGGATACGCATGCGCCAGGCACCCCCCTCGCGCAGGTCGAGGGCGCAGGACAGGATGTGGAAGCCGTGCGGTGCCCACCACAGCTTCATGCGCTCCGGTTCGACGAAGGCGCGGAAGACGAGCGGGCGCGGCGCCTGAAGCACACGGTTCAGAGTGAATTCGCGGCGGGCGGGAAGGGTCGTTTCACCTGCTCTTGCGGGCATCGATCCGTCTCCTTTTCTTGCGCGCTGGCGGGGACGCCTGGCTCTCTTCCAGGTAGGCCTCCAGCCGGTCGAGCCGCTGCTCCCAGAAGCGCTGGTAGGTGGCGACCCAGTCGGAGATCTCCTGCAACGGCTCGGCGGCGAGGCGGCAGGGGCGGCGCTGCGCATCGCGGCCGCGCGAGATGAGCCCGGCGCGCTCCAGCACCTTGAGATGCTTGGAGATCGCCGGCAGCGACATGTCGAAGGGCTCGGCCAGTTCCCCGACCGAGGTCTCGCCCCGTGCGAGCCGGGCCAGGATGGCCCGCCTTGTCGGATCGGCGAGCGCCGAGAAGGTGGCGGTCAGCCGGTCGCTCGTTCGTGTCATGGCTGCTCAATATTATTAACCGTTGGGTAAAATAAAGGCGGTCGTCGCGCTGCTGTCAAGCAACCGCGTTCACGACAGGAAGAGACGCGCTCCGACGGGGAGCGTGCGGGCCTTTTCCAGAGCTTCCATGGTCGTGCGGTAGCCGACTTCGATCGCCGCGTCGAAGCTCGTCCAGTCAAGCAGGTCGATGTGGGTCATCGGCGGCACGATCAGCAGTTCGGCGGCACCGCGATCCTCCGCGGCCCGCGAGGTGCTGGCGACCAGCGCCGAGCGCAACAGGATGCGCACGATGGAGGGAATGGGCAGTGTCTCGTTGCGCTTCCAGACGAGGCGGCGGAAGAACTGCCAGGCCGACCACGGCTCCATCACGCCTTCGCCGGCCGCCAGCGCGCCGCCGGTGTCGATGTCGACGCCGATCGTGACTCCGCGTCCCAGGCGCTGCATGGCGCGCACCGGGAAATTGTCGATGACGCCGCCGTCGACATGGACCTCGCCGGCCTCGTTGAACGGCGGCATCACGCCGGGGATCGACACGGACGCCCTCAGCCACCGCCACAACCGCCCGACCGTATGGATGTCGGCCTTCGACGTGGTGAGGTTGGCGGTCATGCAATAGTAGGGGAGGATCAGGTCCTCGATGTCCTTCTCGCCGAAGGCCATGCGCAGGAGGCGCGTGACCCGCCGGCCGGCGAACAGCGAAATAAGCGGCACCGTGTAGTCGCTGAGCGGGTTGTTGTCGACGAAGGCCCGGCGGAACCGCGCATCGAGTTCCTCGTCATTCCAGCGCGAGGCGACACCCGCCGCGACGATGGCGCCCATGCTGGTTCCGCCCACCAGGTCGATCGGCACGCCCGCCTCGCGCAACGCCTTTACGACGCCGATATGCGTGAAGGCACGCGCGCCGCCGCCAGCCATGACGACACCCACCGCATGGCCGGTGAGGATGCGGGCCAGCCGGTCGATGTCGGCATGGATGTCGAGCCTGACGTGATGGTGATGGCCATAGAGGCCACCGGCCAGCAGGGGCGCGGTGGAACCCGCCTTGGGATCATGTCCCTCGTGCAGCAGAACCAGTTCGCGGCGGCGATGGAAGACCGCGCCGCTCTGCGCGGTCTCGATCTCGAACGGCACCCGGGTCGGCGCGTCGTTGTCGGCGTTGCGGACAACGACGAGGCAGTCGGCCTGGCGCAGGCAGAGTTCGGTCCACGGCGTCAGCGTCGGATCGGCGCGATAGAGCACGAAAGACGACTCCAGTTCGCAGCGCGCGAACCATTCCGGTTCCTGGTCGAGCGATTCCGATCCCAGCATCTGCACATGGTCGCCGATGCGGGCGAGCGCGTTGGCCAGCAGGACGGCGAAGCGCGCCGCCGGAACGTCGGGTCCGCTGGGCAGGAGGGCGAAGGTGCGCGGCTGCCGCCGGCGCTTGCCGGCGTCGGCGGCATTGCGCGCGACCACGCTGCGCATCAGCGCCGGCAGCACTTCCGGATGATGCGACGTAAGGGCGTTGAAACTGGTCTGGGGCAGTCGCCAGACTTCGCTGTCGCGCAGCGCGGCCACGCTGCGCGTCCGCTTGCCCTGGGACAGCAGCGACATCTCGCCGACCAGGTTGCCGGGAGGGACCTCGGCGATCAGCACCGGTTCAAGCGCCTCGGCTTCCGATTCGTGGCGGAAGACGCCGAGGCAGCCGCTCGTGACGACATAGACCGCGTCGGCCGGTTCGCCCGCGCGGAACAGCGAAGCGCCTCCCGGAAGCACCAGCAAGGTCAACTCGTGTTCGACGACCTTCAGCGCCTCGGGATCGAGGTCGGCGAACAGCGGCGTCTGCTGCAGGACCTTCTGCAGCCGCTGCCGTGCGGTATCCTCGCTCGGCTCGGCGAGGCTCATCCCCCGGTCATCCCCTTCAGCGCCCAGCCGATGGCCTGATCGGCACGCGTCCAGACCATCTCCCGCCACTTGTCGCCGGCCGGGAAGAAGCGCTCCTTCATATCGGCCTTGAGCGCACGGCCCTGGGCCGAGCCGAGATCGCCGCGATGATGCACCCAGTTGTCAGCGCGCACGGCCGTCAGCACTTCGGGCACGGTGTAGGTGCCGTATTCGAGAGCTACGGACGTGACCTCGGCATCCGGAAGCTCCTGCGGAAAGGCATCGGTCATGACGCCGACGACGACGGCCGAGGTCGAGGTGCCGCTCTCGGGCGAGGTCATCTCGTCCCCATACCAGGCCTTCGCCCGGGCGAAGGATTTCGCGGCGGGCGACACCGCGCAGATCAGTTCACCGTGGCCGAAGGGGCCGAGGCCCGTATGGAAGTCGATGATGCCGACGCGCCTGGCCCGCGACAGCTCCTCGCGCGCGATGGCGCGCACCGTGCGGTTGCTCCAGGTGGGAGCCGTGCCGCCGAAGAAGATGCCGTCGGGGTGGGTGTACTGGCCACCACTGATCGCGCCCTGAAGGCCGAAGGCTCCGTGCGCCTGGGCATAGGAGGCGAAGACCATCTCGGTCTCGGCCCGGCTCGCGTCGTCCCACGTATCGGGCAGCACCGCCTTCGCGATGGCCAGATAGCCGTCGTTGGCGGGATATCCTTTGTCATGGTCGACGAAATTGCGGTTGAGGTCGACGTTGTCCTCGGTGACGCGGCGCGTCCAGGCGAAGCCATAGGGGTTGAGGGCATGGATCAGCAGCGCGCCGGTATTGGTTGGCAGCTTCGCCGGGCCGCCCGAGCGCAACCAGGCGATCTCGGCGCCGGAACCGCAATGGCCCTCCACGCCGTGGGTGCCGGCGATCAGCACCAGCATGTTCTCGGCATCGGCCGCGCCGAAGCGCGCGGTATCCAGAAAGAGCCTCTCCCGGTTGGGGCCGAGCGCCTTGGGATTGAGCCACGAGCGAAGGGCGCCGCCGGCTTCGGCCGCGGCGGCGCAGAATTTGGGGCGCGCTTCCCCATAGGTTTCGGAAAAGCACGCGGACACTGAGAACATCTGGTTCCTCCCGCCGCCATGCTAGCCGGTTTGACGGCGGGCCGGGAAGTCGGCCCCCGGTCTAGCTATCGTACTGCAGCAGCGTTTCGACCGGCGGCTTCAGCTTCTTGCGGCCCTCGAGGAAGGTGAGCTCGATGATGCAGGCGGCCGTCGGAACGACGGCGCCGACGCTTTCCAGCAGCTCCACGGCGGCGGCCATCGTCCCGCCCGTCGCCAGAAGGTCGTCGACCAGCACGACGCGCGCGCCCTTGTGCACGGCATCCTGCTGGATCTCGATCGTGTCGGTTCCGTATTCCAGCGCGTAGGTGTGGCGCACGGTCATGCCCGGCAGCTTGCCCTTTTTGCGCAGCATCACGAAGCCCGTGCCCAGAGCGAGTGCCAGGGGCGCCGCCAGCAGGAAGCCGCGTGACTCGATGCCCGCCAGTACGTCGGGCTTGTGCGGCCGGATCAGGTCGGCCAGCCGCTCGATGGTGACGTGCCAGGCCTTGGGATGCGCGAGCAGGGTGGAGATGTCGTAGAAGAGGATGCCCGGCTTGGGGAAGTCGGGAATCGAGCGGATGTGCTTCTTGAGATCCATATCCTTGGACATTCTGCTTCCTGCGTTCAGCTATAGGCCGGGGGTGGCTCGAAGCCGCGATATTCCTTCTCCAGCAGCTTGGCGAACTGAATGCATTCGTAGTCGCCATACTGCCGGCCGATGATCTGCACGCCGATCGGCAGACCGTCCTTGCTCTGGCCGATCGGGGCGGCCGTCGAGGGGAGCCAGGTGACGCCCGAGTAGCCCGCCCAGAAGATCTGGTCGACTACCGGCACCTGCTTGTTGTTCACGATGATCGTGCGCTTGTGGCGCAGCCCCGCCTGGTCGTGCGGGAAGGCCGCCGTCACCGCGACCGGGCACAGCATCAGGTCGTAGTCCTGGAAGAAGGCGTCCCAGGCCCAGCGCATCTTGTGGCGCTTCTCGTTCAGCTGCAGCCAGGTCCGGTGCGGCAGCGAATTGCCGCGCTGCATCCGGGCGAAGTAGCTCATGTCGTCGGCCGGCAGGCTGGCCGCGTCCTTCACGGCCTGTTCGTAGACCGCGTCGCTCATGCGGGCCGAGGTCGCCGCGCGCAGCAGGCGGATGTACACGTCATTCAGCTCGACCGTGTCGATGGCCGGCCGCGCCTTGTCGCTTACCTTCACCTTGTTCTTTGCCAGGAACGCGGCGAGCTTGGAGATCTGCTCCTGAACCGAGTCGTCGACCTCGGCGTTGGGGTCGGTCAGCAGCACCGCCACCTTGAAGTCCCGCAGTTTCGTCTTCTTCGAACGCGGCAGGGAGAGCGTCCAGCCGCGACCGTCGATCGAGTCGGGACCGGCCATTGCCGTCAGCGCGATCTCGAGATCCTCCGCGCCACGGGCCAGCGGACCCACCACGCCGATGTCGCCATAGGCGACCGCGCCGGCCAGCGCATGACCCTTGGGGGAGACCACGCCCCAGCTCGGCTTGTGGCCCCACACGCCGCAATAGTGCGCGGGGTTACGGATCGAGGCGCCGATGTCGCTGCCCGCCTCGATGCCGGTCAGACCGGCGGCCAGCGCCGCACCCGAGCCGCCCGACGAACCGCCCGGCGTGCGGCCAAGATCCCAGGGATTGTTGGTCGAGCCGTAGACCTCGTTGTAGCTCTGCCAGTCGGCGAGGTTCAGGGGCACGTTGGTCTTGCCGAACAGGGTGACGCCCGCGTCCAGCATGCGTTGCGTGACCAGTGAATTCTGCGTCACGGCCTCGTCCTTGAAGGCCGGGTCGCCCCAGGTGGTGGGGAATCCCGCGACATCGAAGGATTCCTTGATCGTCATCGGCACGCCATGCAGGGGCCCCAGTTTCCTGCCGGCCCTGACCGCGCGGTCGGCCGCCTTGGCGCGCTTGCGGGCACCCTCGATATCGGTCGCGACGATGGCGTTGAGCTCGGGATTATAGGCTTCGACCCGCTTCAGATAGAGGTCGAGCAGTTCCAGGCAGCCGATCTTCTTCTTCCGGACCGCAGCGGCGAGCTGCTTTGCGGTCTGGAACGGGAGGGCGAGGGACATGGGAGGGCTTCCGCAAGGAGGATGGACGAGGTTCAAGCCCGTACCATATTGTCCGGCCTGCCGTGAAGAAACTCCCCGCCCGCACGATGCACATCGCCCTGCCGCTGGCGCTGACCTTCGTGATGACCTTCCTTGTTTCCGGAATCTCGACGATCCGCGCCATCGGCTTCGAGACGGGCATGGTGCCCCGCTGGATGGAATCGTGGATGGCGTCCTGGATGGTCGCCTTTCCGATCATGCTGCTCCTGATGCCGGCGATGCGGCGCCTGCTCTCGTTCCTGATCGAGACGAAATAATCTCCGCCCGCGGATTTCAGTGGAAGTCGCGCGAGGCGATCCTGATCTTCGGCCGGTCGAGGACGATGCGGGTCCTATCGTAGCCGGGCCTGGCGGCAACGCCCTGGCTCGACCGGTGCCGGGTGGCATTGGCCTCCGGAGTCTTCACCCGCCGGTCGGCGGAATCCGTGCGGACGGCGTCGCCCCGTCCATGGGTCAAGTGGAACAGGTCCAGTTCGGAGATCGAATCGAGGTCGGCCGAGAGGTCCCACACTTCCTCGGCGACGAGATGGATCACCTTGTATTCCTTTTCGCCCTCGCACTGGATGCGGCCGCGCACGCCCATGAGGCGGGCGCCCATCACGATGCGACGATAGGCTGCGAACACCTTGGGCCAGACCACGAGGTTGGCGATGCCGAATTCGTCTTCCAGGGTGACGAACACCACGCCCGAGGCCGTACCGGGCCTTTGCCGTACCAGCACGAGGCCGGCCAGGGTGAGAAGCGCGCCATTCTTCGCCGTCTTCAAGGCCTCGGTGCTGGAGAATCCATGTTTCGCGAAGGTCGCGCGCAGCAGTTCCATCGGATGCGAGCGCAGGGACAGCGAGAAGCTGGCGTAATCGTCCACCACCTGCTCGCCGAGAGTGAGCCTCGGCAGGATGACGGGAGGCTCGAGATCGCGCGCCTCCGGCTGTGTGTCGAGCAGCGGCAGCTGCCCCTCCGGAAAGCCGCGTACCGCCCACAGCACGTCGCGGCGCGTGAGGCCGAGGGAGGCGAAGGCGTCGGCCCGGGCCAGCGCCACGATCTGCCGCTTGGTGAGGCCGCTGCGCCGCCACAGGTCGGCAGGATCGCGATAGGGTTCGTCGCCGCGGCGCGCGACCAGTTGATTGGCCGCCTCCTCGGAAAGCCCCGTGACCTGGCGCAGGCCAAGGCGCAGGGCGCAGCGATTGTTCTTTCCCGGCTCCAGCGTGCAGTCCCGGTCGCTGGTGTTGATGTCGGGCGGGCGCACCTCGACACCGTGATCCTTCGCATCGCGCACGAGCTGGGCCGGGGCGTAGAAACCCATCGGCTGGGAGTTGAGCAGGGCCGCGGCGAAGACCTCGGGATAGTAATGCTTCACATAGGACGAGGCGTAGACGAGGATGGCGAAGCTCGCGGCATGGCTTTCGGGGAAGCCGTATTCGCCGAAGCCCTCGATCTGCTTGAAGCAACGCTCGGCGAAATCGCGTTCGTAGCCGTTCTCCACCATGCCTGCGATGAACGGTTCCTTGAACTTGTAGATGGTGCCGTTGTGCCGGAACGTCGCCATGGCGCGACGCAGCCTGTCGGCCTCTTCCGGCGTGAAACCGGCCCCGACGATGGCGATCTGCATCGCCTGTTCCTGGAACAGGGGAACGCCCAGCGTGCGTTCGAGCACCGCCTTCATTTCAGGCTTGGGATAGACGACGGCGTCGCGATTCGCCCGGTTCTTCAGATAGGGATGAACCATGCCTCCCTGAATGGGGCCCGGCCGCACGATCGCCACCTCGACGACGAGATCGTAATATTCCCGGGGCTTGAGCCGCGGCAGCATGGACATCTGTGCCCGGCTCTCGACCTGGAAGACGCCGACCGAGTCGGCCTTGCACAACATCTCGTAGACTTCCGGATCATCCGGCCGCATGTCGAGCGACAGCTTCTCTCCGAAATGTTTCTCGATGAGGGCGAAACCCTTGCGCAACGCCGTCAGCATGCCGAGCGCCAGCACATCGACTTTGTAGATGTTCAACACGTCGAGATCGTCCTTGTCCCACTCGACGACGGTGCGATCCTTCATCGCCGCGTTCTGGATCGGCACCAGTTCGTCGAGCCGGTCCTGGGTTAGCACGAAGCCGCCAACATGCTGGGAGAGGTGACGGGGGAAGCCGCACAGGGCCGCCGAAAGTTCGAGTGCCAGCATGATGCGGGGATCCATCGGATCGAGGCCGGCCTCACGAACATGCTCGACCTTTATGCCGCTCGATCCCATGCCCCAGACCGTATCGGCCATCACGCCCACCGTGTCGGGTGAAAGCCTCAGCGTTTTGCCTACTTCTCGAATGGCGCTGCGGCTCCGGAAGGAGATCACCGTGGCCGCCAGGGCAGCCTTCGAGCGGTGCTTCTCCTCATAGATCCACTGGATGATCTCCTCGCGGCGTTCATGCTCGAAATCGACGTCGATGTCGGGTGGTTCGTCGCGGGCATTGGACAGGAAGCGCTCGAACAAGACGTCCGTCTCATCGGGATTCACCGACGTGATGCCGAGGCAATAACAGACGGCGGAGTTGGCGGCGGAGCCGCGACCCTGGCAGAGAATGCCGCGCCTGCGCGCCTCCATGACGATTTCGTGTACCGTCAGGAAGTAGGGCGCGATCTTCTTGAGATCGATGAGCGAGAATTCCTTGCGGATCGTGTTCCTCACTTCTTCGGGAACGCCGCCAGGATAACGCCAGTCCGCTCCCTCCCAGGTGAGTCGCGTGAGCTTGTCCATGGGCGTCTCGCCGCCCTCATAGAGGACCGGATACTGGTAAGTGAGCTGCCGCAGCGAGAAGCCGCAGCGTTTCACGATCTCCTGCGTGGCCGCGATGGCATGCGGATGGCGACGGAACAGGCGCGCCATCTCGGCCGGGTCCTTGAGATGGCGCTCGGCGCTGGCGAAGCGGCGGAAACCCAGCGCCTCGACCGTGCAGCCGAGGCGGATGGCCGTCACGACGTCCTGCAGCGCCCGCCGTTCGGGCACGTGATAGTGCACGTCGTTGGTGGCGACGAGCTTCACGCCGTGCCGATGCGCAAGATCGTCGAGCAGGGCGACGCGGCGCGCATCGTCGCCGCGATAGAGCATGGAGGCGGCGAGATAGCAGCGATCCTCGAACAGTTCGGCGAGCTTCCGCAGCCGCTCGCGAAAGGCCGGTTCGTCCGGCTTGCGCGGCGGCAGTACGATCGCCAGGAGACCTTCGGCATACTCGGCGAGATCGTCGAAGCCGATGTCGCATTGACCCTTTTCGGTGCGCCGGTTCCCGAGGGTCAGCAGGCGGGACAGGCGCTTGTAGGCGTCGAGATCGGTCGGATAGACGAGCAGCGAATAGCCGTCCCGGGTTTCGAGACGGCTGCCGACCAGCAGCCTGATCCGGTCGTACCCGGGGTCCTTCGGCTTTTCCTCATGGCGTGATGCCGCGAAAGCCCGCACGACGCCGGCCAGCGTGTTGCGGTCGGTGACGCCGATGGCGGTGTGGCCGAGCTCGATGGCCCGTTCGACCAGCTCCTGCGGGTGCGAGCCGCCGCGCAGGAAGCTGTAGTTGGTCGTGACCTGCAGCTCGGCGTAGTCCATGGCTTCAGGGATCGACGAGTTCGTGCGCCTCGGAAAGCGGCACGCCGCGCACATCGATCCCCTCGCTCTTCAAGGCCTGCAGGAACTCTTCTTCGGCACTGACCAGCGGTGCCTTCGCCGCTTCGGCGCACGCGGCGTAGAAGCATTCGTGTACCGGCCGCCTGCACCGAAGCGCGATGGCCAGCGCCCGGTTGCGCAGTTGCTGCGATTCGACGAAGGCCGAGATGAACGACGGCAACGCGATGTTGCGCACGATGGGCTCGGCCTGTTCGGCCGAGATCTCGCCGCGCGTCGTCTTCTGCCAGGCCAGCTCGGCGACGCCCGCGATCAGGATGTCGGGCGCGATCACCTCGTGCCGGTTGGCCAGCAGGGAACGTGCCTGCGGCCGCAGCGATTCCTCGACGAACCATTTTATGGCGACGCCGGGATCGACGACGACGATCACTTGCCGCCTCCCCTGTGCGCGAGGACGGCTGGCGGTGTCATGGCGGCGATGCGGTCGGCCTCGGCCAGGGCGTCGAGCACCAGCGGCTGGCCCGACGCATAGGTCAGCAGGTCGCGCAGGTCGGCCTCGAGCGAACGCCCCTTGGCGCGGGCATGGACCTTCAGGCGGTCGATGATCGCGCCGTCGAGGCCACGGATGGTGAGCGTGGTGCCGCGCTTGTTTGTTGCTGTTGCCGTTTCCATTTCCTTCTCTCCTTCAGGCGCAGAAACCGTGGAGGAACCAGCGGGCCGTCGGCTGGCCGTTGGCGGCCAGCTGGTAGGGGCCGTCGCGGAACAGCCAGAAGCGGCCGCCGTCATCGTCCTCGACCCGGTAATAGTCGCGCACCGGCGGCAGGGTGGTGGCCGGTGGTCGGCTGCCGTCGGGCCGCGGCCGCCACCATTCGTCGGCGATCCGCTCCGGCCCGTCGGCGCGCACGATGCGATGCGCGTGGCGTCGCCAGCGGAACACCGATGGCGGGTCGTCGGGCACGAAGGCGGTGACTTCCACGAGTTCGGGCCGCTGCAGCAGCCGCGTCGGCCGCGCATTCTTGAGATTCGCAATCCGGCGCCAGGCTCCCTCGCCAGCGGGCTTCGCTGAAACAGGGGCCGGGACCTGGACGCGCTCGGGGAGATGGCTGTCGCGGGTCAGGAGCCGCACGACATTCTCTGCGCCGAGGCGCAGCGCCAGCCGGTCGGCCAGATCGATCGTGCCGTCCACGCCCGAAGCGACGCCGGGCGATTCCTGGTCGGGCAGCGCATCCTGCGTACCGCTCCACGCTTCGACCTCGGGCGCGGAGAGGATCATCAACTCGACGCCGAAACCGGGATCGAGTTGTCCGAGCCTCTCCTCGAACAGTTTCATCAGCTTCGGGTTGTCGCGGTTGGGCCGGCTGGTCCCGATCGAGGTGCGGTCCACCGAGCCGTCGACGCGGTAGAGCGCGATCTCGAGCTGGCGGGCGCCGACGCCGGCCTGTTCGAACTGCCGGCACAGGGCCGCCAGCAGGCGACTGGTCGCGGCGGCGATGTCCTCGGCTCGGCCGATCGGCTCGGCGAAGGCGAGGCGCGTGCGGAAGGCGGGCGGCAGGCGGCGCGGTTCTATCGGCTCGTCGAGCCTGCCTAGCGCCTGATCGACACGGCGCACCGGCTGGTCGCCGAAGCGGCGGACGAGCGGCCCGCGCGGCATGGGATAGAGATCGCCGATGCGGCGCAGGCCGAGCTTCAGGAAGGTTTCCAGGATCGGTGCCTCGAGGCGCAATCCCTCGACCGGCAAGGAGGCGAGGGCATCGCGCTGGCCGCGCGCGGGACAGAAGAGATCGGCCTGGCGCTCGGCAAAGCGGGCCAGCGCCCAGGCGGCGCCCGCCGTGTCGGCCATCGCGGCCCGGCACGAGAGGTCGCGGCGGGCCAGGCGTGTGACCAGATCGGCCAGCAGTGCCCGTTCGCCGCTCTCACCCTCGCCGAAGAGATGCGTGCAGCCCGTCACGTCGAGCAGCAGGCCGGCATCGCCGCCGAATCCGCCGGCACTGCAGGCCGTCTCGATTTCCGGAGCGATCGCACCGCCCGTCGGGTCGATCGCTACCCAGGGCGTATAGCGATCGCACCAGCTTGCGATCGCCTCGACCAGGCGAAGGTCGGCCTGTGGCTCCCCCGCTTCCGTGACGAGATCGGGCAGGAGCGCTCGTGCATCGGCCAGCCGCATGCGTGGCCGCAGGCCGGCGGCGCGGGCATGGGAATTCAGGGCGACGAGACGCGGGCACCCGTCGTCCCACGCGACGGTGGCGGCGGCTCTATCCGACCAGTCTTTCTTCGAAACGCGCGCCAGCCGGTCCATGGAGAGCTTGGGGAACCACAGCGAGACAATGCGTTTCATCGTTCCACTCCAGGAGCCAGGACGGGACTTCATCGACAGACGGCACGCCGAAACGGTTGCGCCGCAATTCCACGCGCCAGCGGGCAGCGCCGACATCGGTGAGGCCCGGCGTCGACGTCGAGGGAGCGGAGGCGATCCGCCAGCGCGTTGCGCACACGCTTTGTGGCGATGCGGGTTGCCCGCGCAGCAGCAGGGCGGGGACGCCGTTTTTTTCGGCGGCGAGAGACAGGCGGCGGCCGGCCGTTGGATCGACGGAGCGTGTCTCACCCAGCACGGCCGCGATGCCGGGGCAGCGCAGTCCTTCCTCCATCGCCCAGAAGAGATCCTCGTCGCGCGCCGCCGTGACCATCAGAAGCCGCGCGGGATCGAACCAGGACGAGAGCGCCGGTGCATAGGGCGCGGCATCGGCGCCCCCTGAGGCGCGACGGCACCACAGGATCGTGCCCGGCCCGAAACGTCCTAACAGATTGGCGGCGAAGCCGAGCGCCGCGCCATCGTGCGGCGCCACGCGGCCGGACGGGCCGGAACCGGCCTCGATCTCGTGCAGGGCGCCGGTCAGCAGGCCGCCTTCGGGCAGCAGCGCATCTATGGCGGGAATCCCCAAGGTCACTCCGGCGGCACGGCCGCGGCGCTGGACGCTGTTGGCCCGCTCGAGCCGCCGCACCTTCTCGCGCAGGGCGGCGGCCACTGCGGCGCTCGCATCGTTGGCGACCCTGGAAGCAGAGGAAGCAAAGACATTCGGGGAAATGACCGGCATCGCCCCCTCGCAGGCTGATATGGTTGGGGATTAAATGTTCTTCTTTTGTTCTAGTTCCGTCAAATCCGGGAGTCAACGGGAGTCAGGGCTGGCATATCGAGTGCATCTGGGGGGAAGCTGCATGCCTGCCTCGGAGGCTCCATGACCCTGCGCTTGTCCCTCGTCGCCCTGTGCGCCACCGCCTTTGCCGTGATGGCGGGGCCGGCCCTGGCCCGCTGCTCCAAGAACCTCGTCGAGCTGGGACCCATCCTGCAGGGGCGCGGCGTGCAAATGGCCTCGCTCGACGGCGTGCGGATGGCGGCCGACACGGCAAGCCGCGCGATCATCACGTTCCTCGGCCATGCCAGTTTCGAGATCGACACGCCGCAGGGCGTGCGCGCCATCACCGACTACAACGGTCTGAACGGCTTCGGCCGCAAGCCTGACATCGTGACGATGAACAACGCGCATTCGACGCACTACACCGACACGCCCGAGGAAGGGATCACCTACGTGCTGCGCGGCTGGCCCAGCGAGGCCGGCCAGACCGAGGCGCGCCACGACGTTGCGCTCAAGGATCTCAAGGTGGCGAACCTGCCGACCAACGCGCGCGACTGGGGTGGCGGCTCGGCGCGCATCAACGGCAATTCGATCTTCACCTTCACTATCGGCGATCTCTGCATCGCCCATCTCGGCCACCTGCATCACCGGCTGACCAAGGACCATCTCGACGAGCTCGGCCGCATCGACGTGCTGATGGTGCCGATCGACGGCGCCTACACGGTCGGCCTGCCGGTGATGGTCGAGGTCATCCGCCAGGTGCAGCCGCGCATCGTGCTGCCGATGCACTATTGGGGGCGCGGCCAGGTCGCGCGCTTCGAGGAGCTGATGCAGGACCAGGACGCGGTCTTCATCTGGCCCGATCGCCGCACCATCGAGGTCGCGCACGACACGCTGCCCGAGAAGCTCACCGTCTACGTCGTCGGCGGGAATGGCGGCGACTGATCCGGCCGATCCCGCACCCTGGCTCGCGCGCTGGAATCTTCTGGCCGACGGCGAGCCGCTGAAGACCCACAGCAGTCTGCTGCTGCCGGTGCGTCACGACGGCGTGCCGGCCATGCTGAAGCTCGCGCATGAGCCGGAAGAGCGCCGCGGCTGCCGTTTGATGGCCTGGTGGAACGGGGACGGCACGGCCCGCGTGCTGGCCGAGGACGATGGCGTGCTGCTGCTCGAACGCGCGACCGGTCCGCGCTCGCTGGCTGCAATGGCGAGGGCGGGTGGCAACGGCGACGACGAGGCGACGCGCATCCTCTGCGCCGCCACGAGACGCCTGCACGATCACCGCGCATCACCTCCGTCCGGTCTCGTGCCGCTCGACACATGGTTCAAGCCGTTGCTGCAGGCATCGAACCAAGGTGACCTCATCGATGAAGCCTGCACCATCGCTCGCGATCTTCTGGCCGGGCAACACGAGGCCGTGGTGCTCCACGGCGACATCCATCATGAAAACGTGCTGGATGCCGGCCCGCGTGGTTGGCTCGTGATCGATCCCAAGGGGCTTCTCGGTGAACGTACCTTCGACTTCGTGAACATCCTGCGCAATCCCGACGAGGCAACGGCCCTTGCTTCTGGCCGCTTTGAGCGACAGGTCGGCGTGATCGCAGAAGCCTCCAGCCTCGATCGCAGGCGGCTGCTGCGATGGACGCTCGCCTTCACCTGCCTGTCCGCGGTGTGGCTTATCGACGATGGCGATACGCCCAAGCTCGACCTTGCGGTCGCCCGTCTCGCATCGGCCGCCCTCAGAAACTGACGCAGGTCAGCCCCTGGCCGTTTCGGGCATCCCCCTGGCCAGCATGCTGAGCGCGGTGTCGCGGGTGTCGAACACGAGCTGGCGGGCGAAGCCTTCGGCCTCCCGTGCATTGCCGGCGAGGATCGACTGGACGAGGCCGCGCCAGTTGGCGATCGATTGGCGGCGGCGCTCGACGGTGGAGAGGCTGAGTTTGGTGTAGCGCGCGGTCTGGCGGCCGAAGGACAGGACCAGGTCGGCGAGGCGCCGGCTGCCGGCGTTGCGAACGCAGAACTCGCTGATCGCCAGGCTCGCCCGGGCATAGGCCTCGGCATCGTCGAACGACCTCTCGAGGTCGGCATAGAGGCGCTCCAGTTCGGGTCTCCCGGATGCGGGCAGGGCGGCGACCAGGCGTTCGCAGGCAAGACCCATCAACTGGGCCCGGATGTCGAAGATGTCCTGGACCTCGTCGACACTGAGTGCCGTCACCTGCGCGCCGCGCTGGGGCAGGATGGTCACCAGCCCTTCGCGCTCGACGATGCGTAACGCCTCCCGGACGGACGCCCGGCTGACCCCGAAGGCGGAGGCGAGATCGACCTCGCGCAGCTTCTGGCCGGGGCTGAATTCGTTTTCGACGATGGCCTGTCCGATCCGCACCGCGATCTGCGCGGGCAGGGTGGCATAGATATCGTAGGTCTTCTGGACGGTCATCGCCATGGATGGGAATCCTCTAGCGGGATTTCTCCCTTGCTTCCAGCCAGTACGTGCCCGAATGTCGATAATTAATAATGTCGACATTCGGATGGAGGAAGCGCCTGTGAAAGAGATGGAATTGGAGGAGGTCGTCAGCCGCTCGGCCTGGCTGGGGCAGGACCTGCAGAAGAGCGACCAGTGGGTTTATCGACTGAGCGAGGCGGAGATCGCCGAGATCGACGAGGCGCTGCAGTCCCTCCAAAAGACCGGCAAGCAGATTCCGGACATCGGCAAGGAGGATTTCCCGCTGAAGCGCTTCGCGCGCACGCTGCGACTGCTCCAGACGGAAATCGAGAACGGCCTGGGCATACTCCTGATCCGCGGTCTGCCGCGCGACAGCTACAGCGCCGAGGAAATGGGCCTGATCTACTGGGGCATCGGTGCGCATTTCGGGCGTGCGGTGGCGCAGAACGCGCAGGGCGACGTGCTGGGCCATGTCCGCGATCTCGGCCGTGACCAGTACAAGGACATGCATGCGCGCGGCTACCAGACCGCCTCGCTGCTGCCGTTCCACAACGACTCCTGCGATATCGTCGGGCTCTGCTGCCTCGAGACGGCACAGAGCGGCGGCCTCTCCGCCGTTGCCAGTTCTGTCGCCGTCTACAATGCGATGCTGCGTTCGCGCCCCGACCTCGTGAAGGTTCTCTCGCAGCCCTTCTATGCCGACCGGCGCGGCGAGGAATCGGCGGGGCAGAAGCCTTACTACATCACGCCGATCTTCATCTGGCACAAGGGCCGGATGTTCAACCGCTTCAACCGCACCTTCATCGACTCCGCGCAGCGCTTCAACGAAGTGCCGCGCCTCACCAAGCTGCAGATCGAGGCGCTCGATACCGTGGCGGCCTACTGCAAGGATCCGGTGTTCCGCCTCGACATGAAGCTGGAGCGCGGCGACATGCAGTTCGTGAACAATTACTGCGTGCTCCATTCGCGCACGGCTTACGTCGATCACGCCGAGCAGGAGCGCAAGCGGCACCTTCTGCGCCTGTGGCTGCGCACGTCGGCCTTCACCGACTATCCCGCGTCGCTGCGCGACCGCTACGAGGACATGGACAAGTGGCGCAGCAGCCCGCGTCCGCCGTCCTACAACTTCGTCACCATGAAGGAGGTGACGACCCACTGACGCCTCGTCACGCTCTGTGCCCGAACCAAGAAAAGAATAACTGGAGGAAACATGACGTTGACGAGGCGTGTGCTGGCCGGAGGGCTGGCGCTGATGCTGTCGTGCGCGCCCGCGCTGGCGCAGCACTACCCGGACAAGCCCGTGAAGCTCGTCGTGCCGTTCCCGCCGGGCGGGCCGACCGACGTCTTCGCGCGCGTCCTGTCGGTGGCGCTGTCCGAGCAGCTCGGCCAGCAGGTCGTGATCGAGAACAAGGGCGGCGCCGGCGGCACGGTCGGCACCGAGCAGGTCGCCAAGGCGAAGCCCGACGGCTACACGCTGCTGTTCGGCACGGCGGCGACGCACGGCATCAACGTCTCGCTCTACGATCAGCTTCCCTACGATCCACTGAAGGATTTCGAGCTGGTGGCGCTGGCCGGCCTCGTGCCGATGGTGCTTCTGGTCTCGCCGGAGCAGCCGCGCACGCTGCCCGAGCTGATCGCCAAGCTGAAGGCCGAGAAAGGCAAGTCGAGCTACGCCTCGTCGGGCAACGGCACGACCAACCATCTGGCCGGCGAGCTGTTCAAGACACGCGCCGGTGTCGAGGCGACGCATGTGCCCTATCGCGGGTCGGGGCCGGCGCTGCAGGACCTGATGGGTGGCCGCGTGACCTTCATGTTCGATTCGTTCGGCACGTCGCTGGAGCAGATCAAGGCCGGCAAGCTCCATGCGGTCGTCATCATGGCCGACAAGCGCAGCCAGGCGCGGCCCGACGTGCCGACCGCCGCGGAGGCGGGGCTCGCCGACTTCGTGGGCGGCACCTGGAACATCGTGGCGGTGCCGGCGGGTACGCCCAAGCCAATCGTCGACCGGTTGAACGCCGCCATCAACAAGGCGCTGACGAGTCCCGTGGTGGCGGAGCGGTTGCAGCAGCTCGGCATCGAGGCGGTCACCGATTCCACGCCGGCCAGCACGCGTGCCTTCGTGATGGCCGAGATCGCCAAGTGGCGCGACGTCATCCGCGCCGCGGGCGCAAAGGTGGATTGATATGCGTTCTGTTCTCGCTTCGCTTCTCGTTGGTGCCGTGGCGCTTTTGTCCGCCGGCCCAGCCTCGGCGCAGTATCCAGATAAGCCGCTGCGCATGGTGGTGCCTTTCCCGCCGGGCGGTCCGACCGACCTGATCGCGCGCGTCGTCGCAGTCGGCATGGCGGCCGATCTCGGCCAGCAAGTGATCATCGACAACAAGGGCGGGGCGGGCGGCAATGTCGGCACTGAGATGGTCGCCAAGTCGAAAGCCGACGGTTACACGCTGCTGTTCGGCACGGCCGCGACGCACGGCATCAACATCTCGCTCTACAAGACCTTGCCCTATCACCCGGTGAAGGACTTCGAGCTGGTGGCACTCGTCGGCCTCGCGCCGATGGCGCTGCTAGTGCCCGCCGGACAGCCGACCAGGCTGCCGGACCTCATCGCCAAGCTGAAGGCCGAGCCCGGCAAGGCGAGCTATCCCTCGTCGGGCAACGGCACGACCAATCATCTCGCCGGCGAGCTGTTCAAGACACGCACCGGCGTCGACATCCTGCACGTGCCCTATCGCGGGACAGGCCCGGCGCTGCAGGACCTGTTGGCCGGCCGCCACGCGCTGATGTTCGGCACGCTGGGGCCGGTGATGGAGAATGTGCGGGCGGGACAACTCGTGCCGGTCGCGTTGATGGCCGACAAGCGCAGCACGGTGATGCCGGACATCCCCACCATGAAGGAGGCGGGCCTGCCCGACTTCGTGGGCGGCACCTGGAACGTCATTGCAGTCCCTGTGGGCACGCCAGCCGACATCGTCCGCCGCCTCAACGCCTCGGTTTACAAGGCGCTGGCCGATCAGACGCTGGGCGAGCGGCTGAAGGCGCTGAACGTGGAAGCCAGCGACCAGCTCACGCCGGCCGAGACCAAAGCCTTCGTCGAGGCCGAGATCGAGAAATGGCGCAAGGTCGTGATGGCGGCCGGAGCGCAGGTGGATTGACCAACGGCGCCGGATTGGAGAGGGGCGTGGCTAGCCGCGCCCCTTCTCGAAGCCGTTGAGAAACTGCACGAGGTTGCGGCCGAGATCGTCGCCGAGATAGCCGCCTTCCTGCACCAGCACGGTCGGCAGGCCGAGGCGTGCGATCTTCTCGGCCATGGCGTGGAAGCCCGCGCCGGTGACCTTCAGGCCCTGCAGCGGATCGCTTTCGCTGGCGTCGAGGCCGAGCGCCACCACGAGCGCGGTCGGCTGGAATTCCTTGATCCGCGCCAGCGCCCTGTCGCCGGCTTCGAGCCAGGGGGCATCGGGCGAGCCGAGCGGCAGCGGCAGGTTGAGGTTGAAACCCTCCCCCTTGCCCGCGCCGTGCTCGTGCGCATGACCCCAGAAGAAGGGATAGTAGTTGTCGGGATCGGCGTGGATCGAGACGGTGAGCACGTCGTCTCGCTCGTAGAAGATGCCCTGCGTGCCGTTGCCGTGATGCACGTCGACATCGAGGATCGCCACGCGCTGGTGCCGGCCGCGCAGGCGCTGCGCGGCCACGGCGGTGTTGTTCAGGAAGCAGAAGCCGCCCGCCATGTCGGCATAGGCGTGATGGCCGGGCGGCCGGCAGAGCGCATAGGCGTGGCTTTCGCCCGCCAGCACCATGTCGGCCACGGTCGCGGCCACCTCGGTGGCGGCAAGGGCGGCCTCCCAGGTGTGCGGGCCGATCGGGCAGGCCATGTCGACCTGGTGCCAGCCGGCCCGGCCGGCCAGCGCCTTCGGATAGGAGGCATGGGCGCGTGCCGGATGCACGTTGGGCACGACCTCGGGGCTGGCGCCCGGCAGCTTCGACCATTCGCGCGCGGCGATCTGCAGGAAGTCGATATACTCCGGCGTATGCACCGTCGCGGCCGGGCCGGGGCCGAACGACTGCGGCGGCAGGATCGCATGGCCGGATGCCTTGGCGGCGGCCAGCAGGCGCGTCGCGCGCTCCGGCTGCTCGGCGCTGCGCTGCTTGGTGCCGCGCACGACGAAGTTCTGCGGGTCGTGCTGGGCGTGCTTCTCGGAGTAGACGATCTTCACGGCGGGACCTCAGGTCGTGGCGATGGCTTTCGCCGACTTGAGGCCGGCAATCTCGTCATCGCTATAGCCGACCTCGCGCATGATCTCGACCGTGTGCTCGCCGATGCCGGGCGACTTCTGCCGCGTCTCGACCGGTGCGGCGGACAGCTTGATCGGGTTGGCCGCCGACTTCACCGGACCGATCCCGGGATAGTCGATCTCCAGCACGCTGCCGCGCGCCCGGGCATGGTCGCTCGCCATCACGTCGCTCACCTTGTAGGCGGCGGAGCAGGGCATCCCGGCAGGAATGAGCTTGTCCAGGAGTTCGTCGGCCGTGTGCTCCCTGAAATAGGCCTCGATCATCGGCTCGAGCGTCAAGCGATGGGCGACGCGGCCAGCGTTGGTCTTGAAGCGCTCGTCGTTCAGCCAGTCCTGCTTCCCAAGTGCCGTGCAGAGCAGGCGCCAGAAGGCATCGTTGGTGCCGGCCACGAACACCGGCTGCGTCTTTGTCGGAAATACGCGCAGCGGGCAGAGGATCGTGTTCGACGTGCCCATGCGCTCCGGGTTCTCGCCGGTCAGCCCATGGTTGGTGATCCAGTGGCTCATCAGGTGCATGCCGACGTCGAACAGCGACAGGTCGAGCCGCTGGCCTTTGCCGGTCTTGATCCGGTGCAAGAGCGCGAAGGCGATGCCGCCGGCGCAGGCGAGGCCGGTCGAATAGTCGATCGGCGCGGTGCCGACGCGGCACATCTCGCCCTGGTAGGGGCCGGTCGCGTCCATCAGGCCGATCTCGGCCTGGATGCAGGGATCGTAGCCGGCGCGCGGCGAGTAGGGGCCGGTCTGGCCGTAGCCGGAAATCGAGGCGTAGATGGCTTGCGGGTTGACCTTGGAGACGACATCCCAGCCGAAGCCGAGTTTGTCGATCACCCCCGGCGTGAAGGCTTCCATGAACACGTCGGCTTTCTTCACCAGCCGCATCAGCACGTCCTTTCCGCCCTCGCTCCGCAGGTCGATCGCCAGGCCGCGTTTGTTGCGGTTCATCGACGGCACCCAGGCGCCGCCGAAATGCGGTCGGAAATGCTCGCCGTTCAGCGGCTCGACCTTGATCACGTCGGCGCCCATGTCGCCGAGGATCTGGCCGGCGGTGGGACCGGCGATGACCTGCGTGAGGTCGAGAACGAGCGTATCGGACAGCGGAAGCATGCGGTTACACATCCAATGTTGTGAGGTTCGAGCAATAGCGGCGCGTGACCGATCCTGCCAGCGTTGGCTCACGCGCCCAGCAGGCGTCTGGCTAGAAGGGCACGCATATCGCGGCGTCCATCCGCGATGAGGAATGCGACGACCTCTCGATCGTAGACTCGGTAGACAATACGGTACGGCTTGAAGTGGATTTCCCGGAAATTTCGATTCCCGACCGCCAGAAGCTCTCGCGGATACGCTCCCCGGTTCGGCAAGCTGGCAAGCGATGAAAGCGCCTCCTCGATCCGGTGTGCGACCTGCTCCGCTTTCTGCGGTAAATCGTGGAGCGCGATGTAACGGGCAATGTCGTCGAGATCGAGAACGGTCTGCTCTGCCAGCACTACCTTGTAGTGTTTCATTCCTTCGCTCTTGTTCGCTTCACCTGATCGCGGAACCTTTGCATCGCCTTGGCGACGGGTACGGTCTTGCCCTCTCTGACCTGCTGTTCGCCAAGAGCAAGAATCTTGAGAAGCGCGAGCGTCTCCTGTGTTTCCTCGTAACTGGCGATGTCCTGAATAACGGCAGTGGCTTCGCCATTCTGGGTGATGATCATTGGCTCACCGCTCTCGGCGAGCCCGCGCACGACTTCTGCGGCATTCGCCTTGAGGTAGCTGATGGGCTTGATCCGGGTGGAGTACTTCATGGTAGGGTCCTCCTGACCTTGGACTGAATTTAGTCCGTTAAAGGCTTGATGACAACGGAGTCGCCATGACCACCGCCGACCGCCCCAATCTCCGCGTAGATCACGACCGGCTGTGGTCGAGCCTGATGGAGCTGGGGCAGATCGGGGGCACGGAGAAGGGCGGTGTCTGCCGCATCGCGTTGACCGATCTCGACCGGCAGGGGCGTGACCTGTTCGTGCGCTGGGCCAGGGAGGCGGGCTGCACCATCAAGGTCGATCAGCTCGGCAACGTCTTTGCCCGCCGCGAGGGCCGCGATCCGTCCAAGCCGCCGATCATGACCGGCTCGCATCTCGACACCCAGCCGACCGGCGGCAAGTTCGACGGCGCCTATGGCGTGATGGCCGGGCTGGAGGTGCTGCGCGTACTGCACGATTCCAACTACGTCACCGAGGCGCCGATCGAGGTCGCGGTCTGGACCAACGAGGAAGGCTGCCGCTTCGCGCCGGCAATGGTCGCCTCGGGCGTGTTCGGCGGGGCCTTCACCCTGGAGCATGCGCTGTCGATCAAGGATCGCGACGGCGTGACCTTTGGCGAGGCGCTGAAACAGATCGGCTATGACGGCAAGGAGCCGGTGGGCGGCCGGCCGGTCGGCGCCTTCTTCGAGGCGCATATCGAGCAGGGCCCGATCCTGGAGCGCGAAAAGAAGACGATCGGCGTGGTCACCGGCGCACAGGGCCAGCGCTGGTACGAGATCAACTGGACGGGCATGGAGAGCCATGCCGGTACGACACCGATGGAGGGACGCCGCGATGCGCTGGTCGGCGCGGCCGAGCTGATCGTCGCCGCGCGCACGATCGGCAACCGACCGAATGGGCGCTCGACCATCGGCGTGATCGACAGCCTGCCGCAGGCGCGCAACACGATCCCGGGCCGCGTCTTCATGACGGTCGATTTCCGCCATCCCGACGATGGCGAACTGACGAAGATGGACGCCGAGATGCGCGCCGCCGCAGCCGACATCGCCAGGCGCCATCGGCTCGAAGTGAAGATCGAGCAGATCTGGTACTTCCCGCCGTCGCCGTTCGCGAATGAACTGGTCGACGCCGTGCGTCGCGGTGCCGAGCAGGCGGGCTATCCGCACATGGACATCGTGAGCGGCGCCGGCCACGACGCCTGCTATGTCAGCCGCGTCGCGCCGACGGCGATGGTGTTCGTGCCCTGCAAGGACGGTGTCAGCCACAACGAGATCGAGGACGCCAGCAAGGGCGACGTCGGCGCTGGCGCGCAGATCCTGCTGCAGGCGATGGTCGAACGGGCGAATGCGTAAGTGAAATCCGGCGGACTCATCTCCGTCGCGGCCGCCGCGCTGGTCGCGACGATTGCCGGCGTGGGCGGGACCTTGCCGGTCGTGCTGGCGGCGGCGCAGGCCGTTGGCGCAACGCCCGATCAGGCGAGTTCGTGGGTGTCAGGGCTCGGCCTCGCCACGGCAGCGAGCGCGCTGCTGCTCAGCGTCCGCTACCGCATGCCGATCATCACCGCCTGGTCGACGCCGGGTGCCGCGTTGATCGCCTCGACTTCCGGCGTGCCGAGCTTCGCGGCGGCGGTCGGCGCCTTCGTGTTGGCGGCGCTGCTGATCCTGCTCACGGCGGCGGTGCGGCCGATCGGGCGGTTGATCGAGAGGATTCCGGCCAGTATCGCGGCCGCCATGCTCGCGGGCATCCTGCTGCGCCTGGTGATGGCGATGGTCGAGCATGTGCCGACCTCGCCGCTGCTGGTCCTGCCGTTGATCGCGCTGTTCCTGGTGGCGCGGGCCTTCTTCCCGGCGCTGGTGTCGCTGATCGTGCTGGTGGCGGGCGCGTTGCTCGCCTGGTCGCTGGGCTTGGTGAAGCCGCTGCCGCCAATCGGTCTTTCGACGCTGGTCGTGACTGCACCGGTCTGGGACGTCGCTACGCTGATCGGCCTCGGCGTGCCGCTCTATCTCGTGACCATGGCGTCGCAGAACCTGCCGGGCTTCGCGGTGCTGCGCGGCTCGGGCTATCAGCCGCCGACCCAGCCCATTCTGGGTGTCACGGGCGCGGCCTCGCTCGCGACCGCGTTCCTCGGCGCGCACACCTCGAACCTCGCGGCGATCTCGGCGGCTTTGTGCACGGGACCCGACGCGCATCCTGATCCGGCGCAGCGCTGGAAGGCCGGGCCGTTCTACGCCGTGTTCTGGGGATTGATCGCGCTGTTCGGCGCCTCGCTGGTCGGCCTGTTCGGCGCGCTGCCGCCAGCGCTGCTGGCGACCGTCGCGGGTACGGCATTGCTGGGCTCGATGGCGGGTGCGTTGGGCATTGCGCTGGCGGGCGACCAGGATCGGCTCGCGGCGGCGGGCACGCTGGCTGTCACCGTCTCGGGCGTCACCTTGATGGGCGTCGGCTCGGCCTTCTGGGGCCTCGTCTTCGGCCTGCTGATCCTGACGGTCGACCGGCTCACGAAGAAGAAGCGCTAGGGAAGCGCGCACCGTAGGCTTCGAGCGGCAGTTCTAGCGCACGGCAAAGGAAGCTGATCGTGTGGTAGTAGCCCGCGAGCGCGATGACTTCGAGGACCTGCGCCTCGTCGAAATGCGCGGCGAGCGCAGCCCATGTCGTGTCACTGATCGTGTGGTGATCGACGAGGTCATCGACGGCAGACATTAGCGCCCGCTCCCCTGCGGTCCAGCAGGATGCGTCGGCAGGTCCGTGGACGGTGGCCGCGACCTGCGTCGCATCGAGGCCGACCTTGTCGGCGAAGAAGGCGATGTGGACGCCCCATTCGTATTCCGCGCCGAGCCGCGCCGTCGTGCGGTCGATCACCAGCTCGCGCTGGCGCAGCGAGAGCGCGCCCTTGTCGAGCAGGCCGCCGGCAAACATCCTGTCGAAGATACGCGGATTGCGCGCCATCGTCCGGAACAGGACCAGCGGCGCCATGCCCGCCGGCATGATGCGCTCCAGCGCGGCAGCGATCTCTGGTGCGTAGGGCGCTTCGGCGGGAGCGATGCGCGGCATGGCTGGTCTCCGGCGGTGATGCTACATTTTCAGTAGCAACGGAAATTCGGGATCGCTACAGAAATTGTAGTAACGGAGTGAAATAGATGGTGAAGCGCGTGCGCGGCTCGACGACCGGCCGGCCGATCATGGTGCTGCTCGACCTGCTGGGAAGGCGCTGGACCCTCCGCATCGTCTGGGAGCTACGTGAGGAGCCGAGGCGCTTCCGCGAGCTGCAGGACCTGATCGGCGCCAGCCCGACCATCGTGAACACGCGGCTCGCCGAGCTTCGCGTGGCGAAGCTGGTCGAGCTCGACGAGGCGGCGGGCTACCGGCTCACGGCACTGGGCAACGAATTGCTGCGGCTGTTCCTGCCGCTGCATGTCTGGTCGGAGAAATGGGCCAAAGCCGTCCGCTGACTATTTCAGGAACGGATTGTCGCTGCCGCGGCCCTTGCGGCGGGGCGGGAAGTGCTCGGCGAGGTAGTCGAGGATCTCGCTACGTTCCTCGGCCTTGATCGGCGGCATGCGGTGTTTGTCGACCATCAGGTCGAGCGTCGAATCCCACAGTTCGCGTGTCAGGCCCTGCGCCTTGATCAGTGCCACGCCGTGGCAGGCCGTGCAGGTGTAGAACGTCAGCTCGCGGTTCTTGCCCTCGGGCAGATCCTCAACCTTGTCGTTGTGCGGCGGCGGCTTGCCCTTGTCGGGATCGGGCTCGGCCGCGGCGACCGGTGCGGCCTTGGGCGCCGGTGGCGCGTAGACATACTTGTCCTTGCGCAATTCGCCGGCGCGGTCGAAGGCAAGCAGGATGAACGTCGCCGTCAGGGTGACGACGACCGCATGCGTGATGTTGATCCGGGTCAAGATTCGACGAGCACCCGGATGCGGTTGATCGGATTGGCGCCGTAGCCCTGCGGGTTCCAGTTGGCGGCCTGGAAGGGCTGCGTCACGCCCTTGCTGTCGGTCGCCTTGGCCCACACCTCGTAGTAACCGGTCGTCGGCAGCTCGATCGATGCGCTGAAGTTCTGCCACGCATACTTGTTGGCAGGGGCGTCGACCTTGGCCGGCTTCCAGGTGACGCCGTAGTCGGTCGAGATGTCGACGGTCTTGACCTCGAAGTCGCCGGCCCAGGCATGGCCGCGCAGGTCGAGCTTGCGCGAGGTGAGCTTCGAGCCGTCGGCGGGGAAGGTGATGACCGAGCGAACCGGCATCGATTCCAGGATCGCCATGTCCTTCTCGTTGCCCTTGCTGCCGGGCACGATCGGCGTCTTGGGGACACGGTAGGAGAAGCCGCCCATGCCCGGGCCGTCATGCTCCTTGTCGCGCACCCAGATGCGCTTCAGCCATTTGGTCGACACCGACGCAGGCCAGCCCGGAATGACCAGACGGGCCGGCGCGCCGTGGATCAGCGGCAGATCCTGGCCGTTCAGCTTGAAGGCGATCAGCGTATGCTCCTCCATCGCCTTGGCGATCGGCACGCCGCGCGAGATGGTGGGCTTGTCGGTTTCGCCGGCCAAGGTCGGATCGGCGCCGTAGCTGCCAATGTAGACGGCGGAGGATTTCAGGCCGGCGCTCTTCAGCACGTCGGCCAGACGCACGCCGGTCCACATCGGGCAGCCCGCGCCGCCGTTGGTCCACTGGTTGCCGCGCGCGTCGGGCGAGAAGAAGGAGCGTCCGTTGCCGCCGCATTCCAGCATGAGCTGGTAGGTGACGGCGGGGAACTTGCTCATGAGGTCGCCGACGCTGATCTCCACCGGCGTGTTGACCTCGCCGTCGATCTTAACCTTCCAGGCCTTGGGATCGCCGGTGACGTCCGGCACCTGGCCGTTGTTGCGGATGAAAAGCTTGTTCGTCGGCGTGACGTTGTCGTCGAGCAACTCGGCCTGCGTTTCGGCCACGAGCGGCTTGTCGCCCAGCACCGCGAGCTTGGCCTTGCCCTCCATCTCGAGCAGCTTCGGCCCCTTGGCGGCCGGTGCGCCTTGAGCCAGGGCCGACCCGACGGGCGGCAACGAAGCACCGATAGTGGCCATACCGACCCCCTTCAGCACATTACGACGCGACGCCTTGGACGTTCCGGAACGCAGCATTTTTTCCTCCCTGACGGAGGATTCTTAGCTCAAACTTTCCGCCGCGTCAGCCAGCCCGACAGGATCAATGCACAGGCCGCGATCGTGACGACGATGGTCGCGAGTACGTTGATCTGGGGATCGACGCCGAGGCGGACGCTGGAATAGACGCGCATCGGAAGCGTTTGCGACTGCGCGCCGGCGACGAACTGGGTCAGGATCAGGTCGTCCAGCGACAAGGTGAAGGCGAGCAGCCAGCCCGAGCCGACGGCCGGTGCGATCAACGGCAGGGTGATGGTGCGGAAAGTGACCCAGGGGGTGGCGCCGAGGTCCATCGCCGCTTCTTCCAGCGCCCGGTCGAAGTCGGTGAGCCGGGCCTGCACGACGATGGCCACGAAGGCGATCGAGAAGGTCGTATGGGCGATGGCGATGGTGAGGAAGCCGCGGTCCGGGCCGCCGAAGAGCTGCTCGGAGCCGACGAACAGCAGCAGCATGGAAATGCCCATCACGACCTCGGGCATCACCATGGGCGCGATCACGAGGCTGCCGAACAGCGTGCGGCCCGGGAAGCGGGGTGCGCGCACCAGCGCGTAGCCGGCGGCCAGCCCGATCAAAGCCGCGCCGGTCGCGCTCACCAGCGCGATCCGCAGCGACAGCCAGGCGGCCTCCAGCATAGCCTCGTTGGCGAACAGCGCCCGCCACCATTTCAGCGAGAATCCCGACCAGACCGTGACGAGGCGCGATTCGTTGAACGAATAGACGATCACCAGCGCGATCGGCAGATAGAGGAAGGCATAGCCGAAGGCCAGCATGCTCAAGGCGAAGCGGGCGCGGCCCCTCATGCGACGGCGCTCACGCGCGCCGCTCCAGGCTGCGCGCCTGGTTGCGCTGGAAGATCGCGATCGGGCCGACCAGCAGCACCAGCAGGCAGACCGCGACGGCCGAAGCGAGCGGCCAATCGCCGTTGGTGAAGAACTCGTCCCACAGGACCTTGCCGATCATCAGCGTCCCGGTGCCGCCCAGCAGGTCGGGGATCACGAACTCGCCGACCGCCGGGATGAACACGAGGAGACAGCCGGCGACGATGCCGGGCAATGATAGTGGGAGCGTGACGGTAAGGAAGGCGGCGAGCGGCCGGGCACCGAGGTCGGCCGCGGCTTCGAGCAGGCTGTCGTCGAGCTTTTCCAGCGTGGCGTAGAGCGGCAGGACCATGAACGGCAGGTAGGCGTAGACGATGCCCAGATGCACCGCCCATTCGGTGCCGAGGATCGTACCTGGATTGCTGGCGAGGCCGGTCCAGCGCAGGAACTGCTCGATCAGCCCGTTGTCGGCCAGCAGGCCCATCCAGGCGTAGATGCGGATCAGGAACGAGGTCCAGAAGGGCAGCACGACCAGCATCAGTAGCAGGGGCCTGCGGTTCGGTGCGGTACGGGCGATGGCATAGGCCATGGGATAGCCCAGCAGCAGCGCGACCAGCGTCGAGGTGGCCGCGATCCTGATCGAGGAGAGCCAGGCCGCGAGGTAGAGATCGTCGGAGAAGAGCAGCGCGAAGCTCTTGAAACTGAATCCAAGCTCGACCGGCGGCACCGAATCGGGCGCGTTGGTGCCGAGCGCGATCGCCAGCACCAGCAGGCAGGGCAGGAGGAAGAAGACCCCGAGCCACAGGAACGGCAGGCCGATGACGAAGCGCATGCGCTAGGCCTCCAGCCTTTGGCCGGCACCCTCGGACCAGCCCAGCCAGACAGGCTGGCCGCGCGCAAAACCTTCGCCGGCGGCGCGGCTTGTGTTGGCCGTCGACACGATCATCGTGCCATGGGTGTTGGTCGCGACGTGATAGAGCGAACGGTCGCCTTCATAGGCGACGTCGACGATCTTGCCACTCACCGCCAGCGGCAGGTCGGGCCGCCTGGCGGCGAGCGTGATCTTCTCCGGCCGCAGCGCAAGCCAACCGCCGCCGGGGAGGTCGAGAATGTTGGCGATGCCGATGAAGTCGGCGACGAAGCGGGAGGCCGGACGCTCGTAGACCTCGTGCGGCGTGCCGATCTGGGCGATGCGGCCGGCATTCATCACGGCGAGCCGCGTCGCCATCGACATCGCCTCTTCCTGGTCGTGCGTCACCATCACGAAGGTGAGGCCGAGTTGTTCCTGCAGGCGCACCATCTCGAAGCGCGTGGCCTCGCGCAGCTTGCGGTCGAGTGCGGCGAGCGGCTCGTCGAGCAGCAGGATCTTCGGCCGCTTCACGAGCGCGCGCGCGAGCGCCACCCTCTGTCGCTGGCCGCCGGAAAGCTGCGACGGCTTGCGCTTCGCATGGTCCTGCAGACGCACCAGCTCAAGGATCTCCGCGACCCGATCCGCGATCTCGGGCGCCTTCACGCCGTCGCGGCGCAGTCCGTAGCCGACGTTCGCCGCCACATCCATGTGCGGGAACAGGGCATAGGACTGGAACATCATGTTCACCGGCCGCCGGTAGGGCGGCACGTTCGTCATGTCCTGGCCGTCGATGAACAGGCGGCCCTCGTCGGGCGTCTCGAAGCCCGCCAGCATGCGCAGCAGGGTGGTCTTGCCGCAGCCCGAGCCGCCCAGCAGCGCGAACAGCTCGCCGCGCGCGATCTCCAGGTCGACGCGATCGACGGCGACGATCGGTCCGAAGCGCTTGGTCAATCCCTCGATGCGGACGATCGGCCCGGTAGTCAATTCAGCGGCCCGTCTTCACCGAGGTCCACAGGCGCGTGCGGTCGCGCGTCTGCTCGGCGGTGCCGGCGGTGATCGTGTAGAACTTTGCGCGCACGTCGGCCGGCGGATAGATCAGCGGGTTCTCCGAGATGTCCTTCGGCAGGAGCGCGAAGGCCGCCTTGTTGCCGTTGGCGTAGCCGGTGAGTTCGGTCGAGGCCGCGGCGACCTTGGCTTCCAGCATGAAATCGAGGAAGCGGTAGGCATTGGCCTGGTTGGGCGCGTCCTTGGGGATGGCGACGACGTCGATCCAGAGCATCGCGCCTTCCTTCGGGATCGCGTACTCGATCTCGACCTTGCTGGCAGCCTTGGCGCCCCGGTCGCGCGCCTGGAAGATGTCGCCGGAGAAGCCGAAGGCGAGACAGATGTTCCCGCCGGCCAGCGCGTTGATGTACTCCGACGAATGGAACTTGCGGACATAGGGCCGCACGGCCTTGATGACATCGGCCGCCTTGGCGAGATCCTCCGGCTTCTTCGAATCGGGATCGAGGCCGAGATATTTGAGCGCGGCCGGCAGCATGTCGGTGGCGCTGTCGAGCAGCATCACGCCGCAATCCTGGAACTTCGAGACGACCGCCGGATCGAAGATCATGCGCAGCGAATCGACCGGCGCGTCCGGCAGGCGCTTCCTGATCTCCGCCACGTTGTAGCCGATGCCGATCGTGCCCCACATCCAGGGAGCGGCATGGGCATTGCCGGGATCGTAGGCGGCCAGCGCCTTCATGATCTCGGGATCGAGGTTGTTCCAGTTCTTCAGCTTCGATTTGTCGAGGGCTGCGAAGATGTTGGCCTGGAGCTGCCGCACGAAGAACGGCGAGGCGGTCGGCACGACGATGTCGTAGCCCGACTTGCCGGTGCGCAGCTTGGCGTCGAGAATCTCGTTGCTGTCGTAGGTCGTGTAGTTGACCTTGATGCCGGTGTCCCTGGCGAAGTCCTTGAGCTGGTCCTCGGCGATGTAATCCGACCAGTTGTAGACGTTGACCTGGCCCTGGGCGAAGGCCGGCGCGGCGAGCGATGCGGCGGCGAGGCCGAGCAGCGAAAACAGGACGGAAGGACGCATCGGAGGCTCCGGAATGACCGCGCGCATCATTCCGGCCGCCCCTGTGAAAGGCAAGCGGCGAGCTGCCACGCAGCCCGCCGCTCTACGGCCTTTTATACCGGTGACGTCCGATGGAGGTTCCGAGTGAACCACATGGCGAGGGAAAGCACGGAGAAGAGCATCAGCGAGCCCGCCAAGAGGGCGACATCCTCGAGCTGCAGTAGGCTGTAGAGTCCGGCATACAGGCACGCTAGGACCATGCCGAAGGCCAGCGCGGCGGCCCGTCTGCGATGAAGCGCCCAACTGTAGATCGCCGCTTGCATCACGACGGCTGCTGCGCTGACCACATAGGCGGGTCCGAAGCCGATCTGTTCGCTGAGCGACAGAAGCAATAAATAGAAGATGCACAGCGCGAGGCCGATAAGTCCGTACTGCATAAGGTGCGGCCGGCTACCGGTGGCCATCTCGACGATAAGGCTGGCGGCAAGGGTCAGTCCGATAAACATGATGCCGTACTTTATCGCCCTGTCGGTCTCGCGATAGGCGTCGACTGGCGAGAGCAGCGTGACCCCGAAGGACGAGTTGATGACGGTCATCGATGAGGGATCGTTGTCGGGGGTGGCGCTGTCCCAAAGCTGACTGTAGGGGCGGCCGAGATGAGACGTGATCCATGTCGCGCGAAACCCGTCTCGATCGATCGATTGTGTTGTTGGCAGGTTTCGGCCCGTAAAGCTCGGCGAGGGCCATGGGGACATGATCGTCGCTTCCGTCCGAAGGCCTAATGGCGTGATGGCGAAGTTCTTGCTGCCGGCGAGCGATATCTGGAAGCGGACGGTAATCGTCTCTGCTGCAGCAACGCTTGCTGAGCCGATGGCTGCCCGGAGCGACGCCAGAAGCCTGCCTGAACCGGCCATCCATTCCGATGTCTGCCCGTCGACGTCAACCTTTCCGGCATCGATCGATCTTACGTCGGTGACGCCGATCTCGAGGCTTGCATGCTGCCAATCGAGTAGTCGTCCGTCTGAAAAAGCGGCCTCTATAGCCTTGGTCCGGAATTCTGCGACCACGTCTAGAGTCGTCGCATAGACGGTCACGGCAAACAGGCCGCGGCGACGCTGTTCCGGCAAGATGCGGCCATTGATTGTCAGCTTTTCAGGGAGAAGCGTCAGTGTCCGGCTATATTTATCGGTTTCTTTGCCTCTGTAAGGCAGGGCGAGCATCGGACCGGTGAAAGTCTGCGACCCGCCCCAGGATTCCGTGATGTTCTGCGTGGCTTCCTTCTGGAAGGTTTGCCGGTCGTTGACCACACCGCCGATCAGGCCGAGGGGCACGGTGAGAGCAAGAGTGAGAGCGGCCATGATAACGGCCCGCGCCGGCAGGCTGCCGGCCAGCAGATAGCGATAGACCGTCAGCAGGAAGCCCGGTTCGCGCGGAGACGGCGGAGCCGGCGGCACTGGCGGCTCAGGAGGAACGGCGGGATCTATCATCGAATGCCTCCGGTGTAGGACACGAGCCAAGCTGGCGACCCGAGGTGCAGGCGGGGCACAGGGTTTGTGGAGATTTCGTGCAAAAGCGCGCGCTGCGGTCGACACGCCCCCTGCCTGCGCTACAGTCGCTTCCATGCAGAAGATCCTGGTCGTCGACGACGATGCGCATATTCGCGAAGTCGTGTGCTTCGCTTTGCGCCGCGCCGGCTACGATCCGATCCAGGCGGCCGACGGCGCCGCGGCCCTCGACGTGGCCGCGCGGGAGAAGCCGTCGCTGATCGTCCTCGACATCGTCATGCCCGAACTCGACGGCACGGCGGTGTGCACGCAGCTGCGCGCCTCGTCGGACGTGCCGATCATCTTCCTCAGTTCCCGCGACGAGGAGATGGATCGCATCCTGGGCCTCGAACTGGGGGGCGACGACTATGTCGTGAAGCCGTTCAGCCCGCGCGAGCTGGTGGCGCGCGTGAAGGCGATGCTGCGCCGTCACGGCCAGCCCGCGGTGGCTGACACGCAGCGGCTGGTGCATGGCCGGCTGGTGATCGATCTCGAAGCCCATGTCGCGCTCTGGGACGGCGGTGAAGTCGCCCTGACGGCGACGGAGTTCGCCTTGCTGAAGGTCTTCGTCGCCCAGCCGCGCCGGGCCTTCACGCGCGACAATCTGATGGCGGCGGCCTATCCGGGCAGCCGCTTCGTGAGCGATCGCACGATCGACAGCCATGTCCGGCACATCCGCTCCAAGTTCGGCGCGGTCGGCGGCGATCCGATCGAGACGGTGCACGGCGTGGGCTACAAGCTGGCGGCTGCCTGAGATGAAGCTGGCGATCCGACGCCTGCCGCGCATCCGCACGCTGCTGCTCGGTACCTGTCTCACGGTCCTGCTGTTGCCGGTCGCGGGCATCGGCATGCTGAGGCTCTATGAGAGCGCCCTGCTGCGCCAGACCGAGGCCGAGTTGCTCGCGCAGGCTGCGGTCCTGTCAGCGGTGTATCGGTCGAGCTGGCTGGAGCATGCGCCGCCGGGCGCGCTGGAGGCCATGCCCAAGGTGACACTTCCGTGGGGGACGTCTTCCTCTGCGCGGTCCATCGACCAGGGGCTCGTGCTGCAGCCCCAGCTCGACTTTGCCGACACGAAGATATTGCCGCGCGCGCCGGATGCGACGGTGACCGACCGGCGGCCGGAGCCCGTGGCCACGCGGGTTGCCGGGGTGCTGTCGTCGGTCGTCGGGCAGGTTCGCCGGATGACCCTGGCCGGCGTGCGCGTCGTGGACTCGACGGGCATCGTGGTCGCCTCGACCGGTGGCGAACTCGATCTCAGCCTGGCCGGCCAGACGGAAGTCGCGCACGCGTTGAAGGGCGCGCCCATCGCGGTACTGCGCGAGCGCGTGACGCAATCGCCGGATCCGGGATGGGACTCGATCAGCCGCAACACCGATGTGCGCGTCTTCGTGGCCGTACCGGTCGTGGCTGAGGGGCATGTGCTGGGCGCCGTGCTGGTGTCGCGCACGCCGCGCAACATCGTGCAGACCCTCTACGGCAAGCGCTATGCCCTGCTGGGCCTTGCCGCCGTGCTCATCGCTTCCGTCCTCGCGCTGGCATGGTTTGCCGGCCGCACCATCGCACGGCCGACGCGCCAGCTCGAGGCGATGGCCCGCCGCGTAGCGAGCGGCGAAGTGAGATCCGTCGAGCCGCTCGCCCATCCCATGACGCACGAACTCCAGTCGCTGTCGGAATCGATCGTCACGATGGCGCATGCGCTGGAGGCCCGCGCCGACTATGTGCGCGATCTTGCCTTGGGCATCAGCCACGAGTTCAAGACGCCGCTCACCGCGATCCGCGGCAGCGCCGAGCTGCTGCGCGATCACCTGCATGAGATGTCGGACGAGGAGCGCAGCCGGTTCCTGTCGAACATCCTCGCCGACACCGAGCGGCTCGACCGGCTGGTGCGGCGCATCCTCGACCTCGCGCGCGCGGACTCGCTGACGCCGCGCGGTGATGAGGCGTGCGATGTCGCGGCGGTCCTCAAGGACATGGCGGGCGGGCTGGAGCAGGAGGGGTATCGGATCGCCATCGAAGCGCCCATCACCTTGCGCGCGGCGATCGACCAGCCGTCCTTTGAGATCGCGCTCTCCAACCTGCTGGAGAACGCGCGGCAGCATGCCGGCCCTTCGGCCTCCGTTCACGTCATCGCGCGTGTCGTTCAGGACGAGGTCGTCGTGGAGGTGAGCGACGACGGCGTCGGCATCTCCGCCGGCAATGCCGCCCACATCTTCGATCGCTTCTTCACGACGGCCCGCAACACCGGCGGCACCGGCCTCGGCCTCGTCATCGCCCGGCGACGGGTCGAGGCATTCGGCGGGCGCCTCGATCATGTGCCGTCGCCTCGCGGCGCATGCTTCCGGATTCGATTGTGCATAGCCTAGAGCCGTTTGGCTTCGCTGGAGGCGCCCCCAACCTCATCCTGAAAAGCGGCCGCAGGCCGCGTCTCGAAGGATGGGCTGCAGGCGCGGTGCTCGTTCCCATGCTTCGAGACGCGCTCCTTTGGAGCGCTCCTCAGCATGAGGTTGGTGATTGTTCGGCCTTGGCAGGCCCAGCGTGCTCTAACGTCTAGACGCCAAGATACCTGTGCTGCAGGTCCTTGTCCCTGGCCAGCGCCTGGGAAGAACCGGCCCAGACGACGCGGCCCTTCTCGACGATGTGGTGGCGGTCGGCGAGGGGGATCAGGGCCGACACGTTCTTGTCGATGACGAGGATGGCTTGGCCCTCTGTCTTCAATCGGCCGAGGCAGGACCAGATTTCCTGGCGGATCAGCGGCGCCAGCCCCTCGGTCGCCTCGTCGAGGATCAGCAGCTTCGGGTTGGTCATCAGTGCGCGGCCGATCGCCAGCATCTGCTGTTCGCCGCCCGAAAGTTGATTGCCCATGTTGCGCTGGCGCTCGGCGAGGCGCGGGAAGAACTCGAAGACGCGCGCGATGGTCCAGGGGCTCGGCCGGGACGTGCGGTTGGCGCTGGCTGCCAGAAGGTTCTCGCGCACCGAGAGGTTAGGGAAGATCTGCCGTCCCTCCGGGACGAGGCCGAGACCGAGCCGGGCGATGCGGAAGGCGGGCATGCCGTCGACCCGGCTGCCCTCGAACTCGACCGCGCCGCGGCGCGCCGGCAGCAGGCCCATGATCGTGTGCACGGTCGTGGTCTTGCCCATGCCGTTACGGCCCATCAGGGTCACGACCTGGCCGGCCTCGATGGCCAGTTCCATCCCGAACAGCGCCTGGCTGGAGCCGTAGAAGGCGTCGAGATCGCGGACGCGCAGCATCAGGCCATCTCCTCGCCGAGATAGGCCTGGCGAACGTCCTGGTTGGTGCGGATCTCGTCGGGCGTGCCGGTGGCGATGGCGCGGCCGTAAACCAGCACGGTGATGCGGTCGGCCAGCTGGAAGACGGCATCCATGTCGTGCTCGATCAGCAGCATGGCGTGCTTCTGCTTCAGCGCCCGCAGGAAGCCGATCAGCCGCTGACTCTCCTCGACGCCCATGCCGGCCATCGGCTCGTCGAGCAACAGCACGGTGGGATCGCCGGCCAGTGCCATGGCGATTTCGAGCTGGCGCTGCTCGCCGTGGCTGAGCGCCGAGGCGAGGGTACCGCCCCGGCCGCCCAGCCCCACCTCGTCGAGCAGGCGGCGGGCAGGTGCGCGCAGCCTCTCGTCGCGGCGCGCATCGGCCAGAAAACGGAAGGAATGGCCGGCATGGCCCTGCACGGCCAGCGCCACGTTCTCCAGCGCCGTGAACTCGCGCAGCACCGAGGTGATCTGGAAGGAGCGGCCGAGGCCCAGCCGCACGCGCGCATGCGTGGGCACGCGCGTGACGTCCTGCCCGGCGAAGTGGATGGCACCCGAGTCGGGCGCGACCACGCCGGTGAGCTGATGCACCAGGGTGGTCTTGCCCGCGCCGTTGGGCCCGATCAGCGCGTGGATTTCGCCCGGCCGCACGTCGATGGAGACATTGTCGGTGGCCAGAAGGCCGCCATAGCGCTTCACGAGTCGCTCGGTACGCAGCAGGGGATCAGTCATGATGGCGCCCCAGCAGCGAATCGATGCCGCCGCGTGCGTAGAGCGCGATCAGGACCAGCAGCGGGCCGAATACGATCATCCAGTATTCACCCCAACCCTTGTGCACGAGGTTGAGGATCGGCGGCAGCGATTCTTCGAGCACGAAGAAGGCGATCGTGCCGTAGAGCGGGCCGAACACCGTGCCCATGCCCCCCAGCACGACGATGACGATGAGATCGCCCGACTTCATCCAAGACATCATGGCGGGCGAGACATAGGCTCCCTCGTTGGCCAGCAGGATACCCGAGAGGCCGCCCAGCGCGCCGGCGATGGTGAAGGCGGCGAGCCTGTAGCGGAACACCGGGAAGCCGAGCGCCGTCATGCGCAGTTCGTTGGACTTCGCGCCGCGGATCACCAGGCCGAAGCGGGAGTTGGCGTAACGGCTGCAGAACCACAGGCTGGCGCAGAGCAGCGCGAGGCAGAGCCAGTAGAAGCTCGCCTTGTCGCGCAGGTCGATCAGGCCGGGGAAGCGGCTGCGGCTGATGTTGAGCCCGTCGTCGCCGCCATAGGCCTCGAGGCCGCTGCCCACGTAGTAGACGAGCTGGGCAAAGGCGAGCGTGATCATGATGAAGTAGAGGCCGCGCGTGCGGAGCGACAGCGCGCCGATCAGCGCGGCCCACGCCGTCGCCGCGAGCAGCGCGATGGGCCACTGGATCCAGCCGCTGGAAACGCCATGCGCCGACAGGATGCCGACCGCATAGCCGCCGATGCCGAAGAACATCGCATGGCCGAAGCTCACCATCCCGCCATAGCCCAGGATCATGTTGAGGCTGACCGCTGCGATCGACCAGATGACGATGCGTGTGCCGATCGACAGGAGGTAGCGCTGGTCAAAGGCCTGGGTGAGCAGCGGCAGGGCCGCCAGCACCAGCAGGACCAGCGCCGTCGCGATCCCGCGCGGCGTGCGAAGGGCAGCCATCATGTGCGCTGGCCGAACAGGCCGGTCGGCCGCCACACCAGCACGGCGGCCATCAGCACGTAGACCAGGACCTGCGAGATGGCGGGCGCGGCGCTCGAGGCGGCGCTGGAGCTCATGAAGGTCTTGAGCAGGTCGGGCAGGAAGGCGCGGCCCACGATGTCGATCTGGCCCACGATCATGGCGGCGATGAAGGCGCCCTTGATCGAGCCGATGCCACCGATGACGATGATGACAAGGGCGAGGATCAGGATGTCGTCGCCCATGCCGATGCGCACCGAGGCGATGGGCGCGGCCATCAGGCCGGCGAGGCCTGCGAACACCGCGCCCAGGCCGAACACCAGGGTGAACAGCAGCTCGATGTTGACGCCGAGCGCGCCGATCATGCGGCGGTTGGAGGCGCCGGCGCGGATCAGCATGCCGAGCCGCGTGCGCGCCACCAGCCAGGCCAGGAGGATCGCCACGACCGCGCCGACCACGATGATGGCGAAGCGGTAGGCGGGGTAGGGCACGCCCGGCAGGATCTCGATGGTACGGTTCAGGAAGCCCGGCACCGCGATGCTCTTGCCGCCGGGACCCCAGAGCGCGCGCACCAGCTCGTTGAAGAACAGGATCAGGCCGAAGGTCGCCAGCACCTGGGTGAGATGGTCGCGCGCGTAGAGGCGCCGGATCACCACGGCCTCGACGATCACGCCCAGCAGGAAGGTCGCGGGCAGCGCCAGCAAGGCACCCAGCACGAAGGAATCGGTGACGCCGATCAACGTCCAGGCGATGTAGGCGCCCATCATGTAGAGCGAGCCGTGCGCCAGGTTGACCAGGTCCATGATGCCCAGGGTCAGGGTCAGGCCGGCGGCGAGCAGGAACATCAGCAGGCCGAGCTGCACGCCGTTCAGCACCTGGAGCAGCAGGTATTCCATTTGGCCCGTTACGCTCTCTCTCTTCTCACGCTCTCAAACAAAACGGGAGCGCGTCGCCGCGCTCCCGTCGATTGTCTCGACGACGAACTTCACTTCATAGGGCACTTTTCGGCGAAGGGATCGACCGCGTTCTTCACGGCGGTGGCAATGGTCTTCACCGTCATCATGCCCTGCGGATCCTTGACCGCTTCCTGGATGTAGAAGTTCTCGATCGGGAAGTTGTTGTTGCCGAACTTGAAGTCGCCTCGGACCGACTTGAAGTTCGCCTTCTTCATCTCGGCGCGGACCTTGTCCTTGTTCGACAGGTCGCCCTTCAGCGCCTCGGCGGCCGAGGCCATCAGCATGATCGCGTCGTAGCTCTGCGCACCGTAGTAGGACGGGTAGACGCCGTGCTTCTTCTTGAAGTCCTCGACGTACTTCTTGTTGGCCTCGTTCGGCAGGTCGTTGACCCATTCCTGCGCGCCCAGGGTGCCGATGGCGAGATCGCCCTGCTGCGGCAGGGTGATCGCGTCGATCGAGAACACCTGGTAGAGCGGCACGGTCTTGTTGAGGCCCGACTGCGCCCACTGCTTCACGAACTGAACGCCGTGCGCGCCGGGGTAGAAGATGAAGATGCCGTCGGGCTTGGCGGCGGCGATCTTGGTCAGCTCGGCCGAGAAGTCGAGCTGGTCGGGCCACTTGGTGAAGTCCTCGCTGACGATCTTGCCCTTGTAGGTGCGCTTCACGCCCGCGAGCATGTCCTTGCCGGCGGCATAGTTGGGGCCAACGAGATAGAGGCTCTTCACGCCCTTGGTGTTGAGATACTCGCCCATCGCCATCGGCGTCTGGTCGTTCTGCCACGAGGTCGAGAAGAAGTTCTTGTTGCAGAGCTCGCCCGCGATCTGCGACGGGCCGGCATTCGCCGAGATCATGATCGTGTCGCCTTCGTCGGCGACCGCCTTCAGCGAGGCCAGCAGCACGTTCGACCAGATGTAGCCGGCGATGAAGTTAACCTTGTCCTGCTGGACGAGCTTCTCGGAGCGCGCCTTGCCGACGTCGGGCTTGAACTGGTCGTCCTCGTAGATGATCTCGAAGGGCTTGCCGCCCATCTTGCCGCCGAGATGCTCCTTGGCCAGCTCGACCGACCGGCGCATGTCCTCGCCGATCGCGGCCTGCGGACCCGAAAACGTGCTGACGAAGCCGATCTTGATCGGGCTCTGTGCCGCCGCCGGCAGGCTGAGCGCAGCCACGGCCGCAATCGTTGCGGTCCCAAACAATTTGTTCTTCATGAGCCCACGCTCCCTGTTTCCCTTGTTCGTATAAAAGCTGAAAAAACAGGCTCCAACAACGGCATATTGGGTGCGACGCCTGTCGCCGGCCTTCCTTCAGCCCCGCAGCTTGAACCGCTGGATCTTGCCTGTGGCGGTCTTGGGCAACTCAGGGACGTATTCGATCCACCGCGGGTACTTGTAGGGCGCGAGCGTCCGCTTGCAGTGGGCCATCAGGGCGTCGGTGAGGCCGGCGCCTGCCTCGCCCGGCTGCTTCAGGACGACGATCGCCTTGGGCTTGATCAGCGACTGCTCGTCGGCCTGGCCGATCACCGCCGCCTCGAGAACGGCCGGGTGGCCGACCAGGCAGTTCTCGATTTCGACGGGGGAGCACCAGATGCCGCCGACCTTCAGCATGTCGTCGCTGCGGCCCTCGTAGATGAAGTAGCCGTCATCGTCCTCGCGGTAGGTGTCGCCGGTGTTGAGCCAGCCGTTCACCATCGTCTCCGCCGTCTTCTCGGGCTTGTTCCAGTAATACCTGGCGGCAGACTCCGCCTTGATCCACAAACGCCCGCTTTCGCCTTTCGCGACGGGATCGCCGTTCTCGTCCAGGATGCGGACTTCATAGCCCGGTACGGGCTTGCCGCTGGTGCCGGGACGATAGTCGTCGAGCCGGTTGCCGATGAAGATGTGCAACGCCTCGGTCGAGCCTATTCCGTCGAGGATGGTCGTGCCGGTCAGTTCCTTCCAGCGGCGGAACATGTCGCCGGGCAGCGCCTCGCCGGCCGAAACGCAGGCGCGCAGAGACGAGAGATCGCGCTTCTGCGTCTCCAGCGCCGCGAGCTGGGCGGCGTAGAGGGTGGGCACGCCGTAATAGATCGTCGGCTTGAACGTCTCGATGTTCGAGAAGGTCGTGTCGGGTGTCGGTCGCCGATCGTCGAGGACGGCGGTGCCGCCGACCCACAGCGGGAAGGTCATGCCGTTTCCCAGCCCGTAGGCGAAGAAGAGCTTGGCGGCGGAGTAGCTTACATCGGTCTCGCCGATCCCGAGCACGCGCACACCATAGAGTTCGCTGGTCACGACCATGTCGCGCTGCGCGTGCACCGCGCCCTTGGGGCGGCCGGTCGAGCCCGACGAGTAGAGCCAGAAACAGTCATCCTCCGGCGCCGACAGCCTCGGCTCGAGAGCAGGAGACGCTTTCGCCATCTCGGCCAGGAAGGAATCGACTTCCATGGCCTGCGGGGCCCTGATGCCAAGTTGGTTCAGGGCGGGCCCGATTTCGCCCGCGAACTCGGAGGAATAGACGACGAGCCCACAACCGGAATCGTCGATCATGTAGGCATAATCCGGTGCACGCAGCAGCGTGTTCGGCGGCACGGGCACGATGCCTGCCTTGATGGCTCCCCAGAAGAGATAGAAGAAGGCCGGGCAGTCCTTCACCACCATCAGCAGCCGGTCGCCGGGCTTCAGCCCGCTGGCCAGCAGCGCGTTGCCCGACCGGTTCACCCGTTCGGCCAGTTCGGCGTAGCTCACCGTTTCCCGAGAGGTCCGGATCGCCGCTTTCGTACCGCGACCTTCTCCGGCGTGCCGGTCGATGAAGGGGACGGCCACGTTGAACCGGGCCGGCAACTCGACCGAATGGGCCGTGGAGAAGGAGATGCCTGACGGAAGCGCCATTTGCAGCCTGAGGGGGTTGATCCGGCTCCATCGATACTGACTGACCGGTCGACTCGCAACGTCACCCGCCCCTTCAGCGTTAGGCGTGTCGAATCCCAGGGGCCGACGTCCATGAACCAAGGCATCGTTTTCGCAATCTCCACCACCGTTCTGCTGGCCACTGTGGCCGCCGCCCATATCGCCGCGCCGTTACCCGACGGCACGCAACGTGGTTCCGCCAAGGCGGCCACCGGGACCATTCAGCCGGTACAGACCTCCACCGGTCAGCTCCCGTCCGCGAAACCGGTCCTCGTCGAGACGAGGCAGGCCCCGGTCCCGATCCTCGTGCGTGAGCGGCCCCCCGTCGTCCTGCCGGCCGTCGAAACCGCCTCCGCCACGGCTCCGCTGCCGCCCACGCCGATGGCGGACCCCGAGGGCAACAGTTTTGCAAAAGGCGCGATCGAAGCGGACGGCTACAAGTTCGTTAAGAACATTACGCCCGGACCGGATGGGACATGGCGCGCGCGCGCCCTGCGCGGAAAGACCGAAGTCGTTCTCACGGTCGATCGGGAAGGCCGCGTTTCGGCCGAGTAACGAGACTGGCGGCTGGGCGGCCCTAAATCGGGGGAAAAGGGAAAGTGGATTTGGGGTGGGCGCCGTCGATTTTCCTGACCTTGATGATGGCATTCGGCTCTTTCCTGGTAGTGCTGCCGTTTCTCTGAATTTCTCGGAACTTATTGCTGGGGGCTGCGTTGTTCGGGTGCAGCCTTTGGCGGTTCGAGTAACCGTCCCTCTCCCCCGAGGGGCTGCAGGAGCCCGTCCTGGCAAACCCAGGGCGGGCTTTCCATTTCGCGCCCAACTGCACGTAAAAACGCCCGCCGGTAATTCGGCGGGCGTTTGTCATTCGGTTCGATGGATGGCTAAAATTTGATATCCACCCGCCGTTCGGTCGGATCCGCGACTCCGTCGCCGACCTTCACGAGCGGTTTGGTGGGCGTCGGCCGGACCGTGATCGCTTCCGCAGGCGCGCCCTGGCGGACGAGTTCCTGCTTCACGGCGTTGGCATGGTCCACCCGACCCTCGATCCGGATCGGCGCCGACTTGGCGGCATCCGCCGCATTTCGGATTGTCTCCATGGCGGACGAAGGAACGCGTGTATCGCCCTTGTCCATGAACACCATGTGATCGGACACCGGTGTGTTCGGCACGGAGGCGAGTTCCTGACTCATCGCTGTCACGGGAGCCAATGCCAAACCGGCGAGGATGAATGCAGAGCTGAGCTTTCGCATGTTTGTCTCCTTCCGTATGAGATTCAAACGCAAAAGACACAGTGGATGTTTCATGGAAATTGCGCGGAACCAACATTGGTCCGCCCCGTTAAAATCAGTTGCATCGGAATCGGGCGCTGCCCTTCCTCTCACAAAAAATTCAGCATCGATGCATTTGGTTTGCGCGGGTGCAATTTTGGAATTCGCGAAGTCTGCAGCTTCTTCGTTCGGAGAGATTTGCTAGGATGAGACATGGAGATACTCATCATCGTGGCCGTTTGTACTCTGGGCGGTGCCGCTTGGGGGTGGTGGCGAGCCACGAAAAACATCGAGAACCCTCCAGACAAGTACGATTTTCCAGGCGGCATGACGCGACGGGAGCATCTAAGCCTGCTCACCAAGAAGCATCGGCGCCGGCGCATTCCCTTCACGATCGGCACCGGCCTCGCTGCCGGGGCTGCTTCCTTCATTGCACTTCTCGCAATCGCTGTATTCAAGCGCTGAGAATGCCCGGCGAGTGTCCGGCGGCTTGCCGTTTCGCGTGGTGTCGCGCACCATGTGCGGATCACAAGAAGCGAGAGGGCAGGCTATGTCGGAGGAACGGAAGAAGGTATTCCAGCGCTTTCAGGAACGCCTCGCGCATCTCGAATCCGGCGCCTTGGCGGGGCCTGCGCACTGGCACATTTTCCACCTGCACAATGCGCTGAAGGCGCTTCCAGACGATCACGCGGCCGCGGACCTCCATCTCGACGAGTTCGACCGGGCCGAGGTGGCGAGAGAAATTCCCGAACTGGCCGTCGACAAGGCGCCGAGCGTCGCGGAAATTCGCAACCGGTTCGATATGCTGGCTGGCGGCACGCTCTAGTCGACTCCTCGGCGGGGTCTTCAAGTTCTCCCTGCCTGTGGTAGCCTGTCTCCCATAAGAAAAGTCTCAGGGAGGCATCGATGCCGATCAATCGTCGCAAGGTGTTTGCGTTAGCCGGCACTGCTCTTGCCGCGCCCGCGTTGCTGCGCGAAGGCTACGCGCAGGCCGCCGAGGTGAACCTCAAGCTGCACCATTTCCTGCCGGCCGCCTCGAACATCCATCAGAAGTTCCTGACACCGCTGGTGCGGAAGATCGAGGCGGAGTCGAACGGCCGGATCAAGATCACGATCTTCCCGGCGATGCAGCTGGGAGGTGCGCCGCCGCAGCTTTACGATCAGGCGCGCGACGGCGTCGCCGACATCGTCTGGACGCTGCCGGGCAACACGCCAGGCCGCTTCCCCGCGAGCGAGGCGATGGAACTGCCCTTCGTCGCCGACAAGCTCGGCATCGTGAATGCCAAGGCGTTCCAGGAGTATGCCGACACCTACCTCAAGGACGAATTCAAGGAGGTCCATCTCATCTGCGCCTGGGCGCACGATGCGGGGCTGATCCACGCCAACAGGCAGGTGAAGACGATGGAGGACCTGAGGGGTCTGAAGTTGCGCTTCCCGACGCGGCAGGCCGGCGAGGCGCTTAAGGCGCTGGGCGCCAGCCCGATCGGCATGCCGATCCCGCAGGTGCCCGAAAGTCTCGCACAAAAGGTCATCGACGGCTGCGTCGTGCCGTGGGAGGTCGTGCCCGCCATCAAGGTGCAGGAGCTGCTGAAGTACCATACCGGGATTCCCGGCTCCCCGACCCTCTACACCGCGACCTTCGTGCTGGCGATGAACAAGGGCAGCTACGACAAGGTGCCGGCCGACCTGAAGAAGGTGCTCGACGCCAACTCCGGCATGGCGGCCGCCGCCATGGCCGGCAAGACCTGGGACGACGCCGGCGCGGCGGTACTCGAGATGGTCTCCAAGCGCAGCGGCAACGTCATCAGCGAGATCTCGGTCGACGAGGCGGCGCGGTGGCGGAAGACGACGCAGCCGGTGATCGATGCGTGGATCGCGTCGGTCAAGGATCGCAACCTCGACGGCACCAAGCTGGTCGAGGCGGTGCGGACTCTGGTCCAGAAGTACAAGGTGTCCTGAGCCCCGCATGGGCTGGGTCCGAAGCGCAGAAAGGCTGGGGGCGGCGCTTGCGCTGGCAGGCGCTGCCTTGTCGCTGTTCATCGCAGGGCTCGTGACGGTGAGCGTGGGCCTGCGCTGGGTGACCTCCAGCGGCCTGCCGGGCGACTTCGAGACAGTGCAGATGGCGGTCGCCCTCGCGATCTTCTCCTTCCTGCCCTACACGCAGCTCCGCCGCGGAAACATGCTGGTCGACACGTTCACCATCCGGCTTCCGCCGCGTGCCGTGGTCGCGATCGACGCGTTCTGGGATATCGTCTATGCCGCCGCCGCCGCGCTGCTGGGCTGGCGGCTCGCCGTCGGGGCGACGGATGCCATCAGCTCGCAAACCACCACGATGGTTCTTGGCCTGCCGGTAGGGTGGGCGATCATGGCCTGCGCCGCTATGGCGAGCCTGCTCGCAGTGGCGTCGCTGGTCACCGCGGCCGGCCGCTTCGGGACCGAGTCGTGACCGGAACGTCCGCCGCGATCCTCGGCTTCGTCATCATGCTGCTGCTGATGGCGGCGCGCATGCCGATCGGACTCTCCCTGCTGTTCGTCGGCGGCGCGGGCTACGCCTGGCTGGGTGGGTGGCCTACCTTCCTGAACTACATCAAGGCGACGCCCTATCACGACTTCTCCAACTACACGCTTTCGGTCATCCCGCTCTTCATCCTGATGGGCGCGCTCGCCGAGAAGTCGGGTCTCTCGACATCCTTGTTCCGCGCGGCCTCGAGTCTGATCGGCCATCGTCGCGGCGGGTTGGCGATGGGGCTGATTGCGGCCTGCACGGCGTTCGGTGCGATCTGCGGCTCCTCGGTCGCCACTACGGCCACCTTCGCACGCGCCTCGCTGCCGGAGTTCGAGCGCTACCGCTACGACGCGGGCTTCGCCACCGGCACGATCGCCGTGGGCGGCACGCTGGGTATTCTGATCCCACCGTCGGTGATCCTCGTCGTCTACGGCATCTCGACCGAACAGAACATCGCCAAGCTCTTCATGGCAGCCTTCATCCCGGGCTTCATGGCCGCGATCTTCTACTGCATCGTCATCGCCCTCGTCGTGCGCCGCCGGCCGGAGCTGGGGCCGGCTCTGCCACGCGTGCCGCTGGACCGGAGGCTGCGTGACGTCGCTTCCGTCTGGCCCGCGATCCTTGTGGCGCTTGTGGTGCTCGGCGGCATCTATGGCGGCATCTTCTCGCCGACCGAGGGCGCTGCGGTCGGCGTCATCGCCATGCTGGTCGTTTCGGTACTGGTCGGTGGCATGCGCTGGGCCGGGCTGAAGGCCGCGCTGCTGCAGACCGCCGAGACCGCCGGGATGATCTTCCTGATCCTGCTGGGAGCCGACGTGTTCAACGCCTTCCTGGCACTGTCGCAACTTCCCGTCGCCGCCGCCGAATGGATCGGCAATTCCGGTTTCACGCCCTACGGCGTCATGGCGCTGATCCTTCTGTTCTACATCTTGCTGGGCGCGGTCATGGACGAGCTGGCCATGATCCTGCTTACCCTGCCAATCTTCTTTCCGATCGTGCAGGCGCTCGACTTCGGCATGGCGGCGGACGATGTCGCGATCTGGTTCGGCATCCTCGTCCTGATCGTGGTCGGCATCGGCCTCACCGCACCGCCGATCGGGCTCAACGTCTTCGTGGTGTCGGCGATCGCCCGGCACGTGGCGCTCACCCGCATCTACCGCGCCGTGCTGCCCTTCATCGCCGCCGACATCATCCGCCTCGGCCTGGTGATGGCCTTCCCGGGCCTCGCGCTGGCGACGGTCCGCCTGCTGACGTGAGACGTCAGCCGAACACGCGCTGGAAGATCGTGTCGACGTTCTTGGTGTGATGGCGCATGTCGAACAGGGCGGTGAGCTCGTCGTCGGCCAGGAACTCGCCGATCTCCTTGTCGGCCCGGCAGAGCGCCAGCAGCGAGGCGTTGCCGCGCCAGGCTTCCATGGCGTTGCGCTGGACGGCGGCGTAGGAGGCTTCGCGGCTCATGCCCTTCTGCGTGAGCGCCAGCAGGATACGTTGCGAGAAGACCAGGCCGCCCAGTGAGTCGAGGTTGGCCTGCATGCGGTCGGCATAGACCACGAGCTGTTCGACGACACCCGCCATCCGGTTGATGGCGAAGTCGAGCGTGCCGGTCGCATCCGGCGCGATGTAGCGCTCGGTCGAGGAGTGCGAGATGTCGCGCTCGTGCCAGAGCGTGACGTTTTCCAGGGCCGGCACGACGGCGGAGCGCACGACGCGCGCGAGCCCGGTCACATTCTCCGTCAGCACCGGGTTGCGCTTGTGCGGCATCGAGGAGGAGCCCTTCTGGCCGGCCGAGAAGAACTCCTCGGCCTCGCGCACCTCGGTGCGCTGCAGGTGGCGGATCTCGGTGGCGAGGTTTTCGATCGAAGAGGCGACGATGGCCAGGGCCGCGAAGAAGGCCGCGTGGCGATCACGCGGGATCACCTGCGTCGACACGGTCTCCGATGCGAGGCCGAGCTTGCGGGCGACATGATCCTGCACCCGCGGATCGACGGAGGCGAAGGTGCCGACGGGGCCGGATATCGCACAGGTCGCGATCTCGGCGCGCGCCGTCTCCAGCCGCTTGCGGTTGCGCGCGAAGGCCGCGTAGTGGCCGGCAAGCTTGACGCCGAACGTCGTGGGTTCGGCATGGATGCCGTGGCTGCGGCCGATCGTGACCGTATCCTTGTGCTCGAACGCGCGCTTCTTCAAGGCCTCGAGCAGGCGATCCGTCCCGGCCAGCAGCAGGTCGGCCGCCTGGGTGAGCTGCACGGCGAAGCCGGTGTCGAGAACGTCGGAAGACGTCATGCCCTGGTGCACGAAGCGCGATTCAGGGCCGATGAACTCACCCAGCCAGGTCAGGAAGGCGATGACGTCGTGCTTGGTGACGCGCTCGATGGCGTCGATCTTCTCGACATTGCCGGCGGGGTCCGCTTTCAGGGCCGCCATCGCCTTGGCGCCGCCCTCCCAGATCGCCTTGGCGGCTTCCCTGGGGATGATGCCGGCCTCGGCCATGGCATCGCAGGCATGGGCCTCGATCTCGAACCAGATGCGGAAGCGGTTCTCGGGCGTCCAGATGGCCGCCATCTGCGGCCGCGAATAGCGCGGGATCATGCGCGGCTTTTAGCGCCGAAGAGGCGACGGCGCCATGTTAGAAGTCGCCGCATGGAGCCCCTGAAGAACTGCCCCCGCGAAACCCTCGCCGCCGTCCGCGGCGTGCTCACCGACATCGACGACACCGTCTCCACCGAGGGCGCGCTGACGGCCGCCGCCTATGGCGCCCTGGAGGCGCTGAAGAAGGCTGGCCTGCTGATCGTGCCGGTGACCGGCCGGCCGGCCGGCTGGTGCGACCACATCGCGCGATTCTGGCCCGTCGATGCGGTGGTGGGCGAGAACGGCGCCTTCTGGATGTGGCATGACCACGGGCAGAAGAGGCTGCGCACGCGCTTCATTCAGCCCGAAGCCGAGCGTGCCGAGGGCCGTCAAAGGCTCGAACGGGTGCGCGCGGACGTGCTGCGGGAAGTGCCTGGCGCCGGTATCGCCTCCGACCAGCCCTATCGTGTAGCCGACCTGGCGGTGGATTTTCGTGAGGACGTACCGCCGCTGGCGGAGGCCGACATTCAGCGCATCGTGGAGATTTTCGAGCGCCACGGGGCTCACGCCAAGGTGAGCTCGATCCACGTCAATGGCTGGTTCGGCGACTACGACAAGCTGACGACCAGCCGCGCGATGATGCGCGAGCTTTTCGGCATCGACCTGACTTCCGAACGCGGGAACTACGTCTTCGCGGGCGATTCACCCAACGACGCGCCGATGTTCGGATGGTTTCCCAATGCCGTCGGCGTGGCGAACGTCGCTGACTTCGCGGACCGGCTGCAATACCGGCCGCGCTGGATCACCGTGGGCCGCTCCGGAGAGGGCTTCGTCGAACTCGCCGAAGCGTTGCTGGCGGCGCGGCGGTAGTCAGCGCGTCGGGGGCGGCGGGGCGATCAGCAGGGACCCGTAGCGGGTGACGCTGTCGCTCTGGCTCCACACGCCGACGGCGCCGGCCTGGACCAGCGATCGATCGTTGATGCCGAAGAGCGGTTTGCCGTCGAGCGCGACCTCGATGCGGTCGTTGGCGGCGATCACGCGCAGGGAATGCCACTTGCCGAGTTCGACGGGCGCTTCCTTGGTGCCGAGCTGGCTGCGCTTGCCCTTGTCCATGCGGTAGAGGCGCACCGAGTTGTCGCGGGCATTCACCCGCACGACGTAATAGTCGCTGGCGCTCTGGGCCCGGAACATGAAACCGGCCACCTGGTCGCGGGAGCCCGAGATGATCTTGAAGCGCAGCGTGGCGTCGAAGTCGCGTCCCTGCGCCTGTTCGGAAATGCACAGCGGAAAGCGCTGATCGGTGGCATCCGGCTCGCTCTCGACCAGGGCCCAGCCGTCGGGTCCGTCCGGATCGGCGACGGCGCGCCAGTCGGCGGGGCGGCCGATGCCGGTCTTGCCTTGCGTGCAGGCGACGCGACCGTCCGGCGTGGTGAGGGGCACGACGAGTTGCGCCGAAGCGGGGAGGGCCAGGAAGATCAGCGGAAGGACGATAAGCAGAAGGGGGCGCATGGGCGGACTCTAGCAAAAAAAGAGGCGTGCTTGACCGATGATGCGGGAGGGAGGAGTTTACGCGCCGGCCGTACTTCGGACGAATTCTTCAAGGGGGAAACTCAATGCGTCTTTGCACCATCCTGAGCGGCGGCAAGCCGGCTGTGGGCGTCAAACTGGGCGATGGCAAGATCGTCGATCTCAGCAAGCAGATGCCGCGCGGACCGAAGTCGGTGGTCGAGATCCTGTCGGGCGGCAAGAAGCTCCAGCAGGCGGTGCTGAAGGCCTGCGCCAAGCCCAAGGCCGGCGCCACCGTGTCGGAGAAGTCGGCCAAGTACCTGACGCCGATCCCCGCGCCCGGCAAGATCCTCTGCATCGGCCTCAACTACCGCAAGCACGCCGAGGAGACCGGCAGCCCGATCCCGACCTATCCGGTCGTGTTCACGCGCTTCAACAACACGCTGGTGCCGCACAACGGCAAGATGCTCTCGACCACTCACTCGAAGGAGTTCGACTGGGAAGCCGAGCTCACCATCGTCATCGGCAAGAAGTGCCGCAACGTGCCGAAGGAAAAGGCGCTGTCGGTGATCGCCGGCTACGCCTGCTTCAACGACGGCTCGATCCGCGACTGGCAGCGCAAGTCGGGCGGCCAGTTCACGCTGGGCAAGAACTTCGACGCGACGGGCGGCTTCGGTCCCGACATCGTGACGTCGGACGAGCTGCCCAAGGGCGCCGCGCCGCTGCGCATTTCGACCCGCGTCAACGGCGTCACCATGCAGGACAGCAACACCGACGACCTGATCTTCGACGTGCCGACGCTTGTGCATGAGCTCAGCAAGTGCATGACGCTCGATCCGGGCGACATCATCATCACCGGCACGCCCTCGGGCGTCGCGATGGCCCGCAAGCCGCAGCCCTGGCTGAAGCCGGGCGACGTCTGCGAAGTCGAGATCGAGGGCATCGGGACCCTGCGCAACACGATCGCCCAGGGGGCATGATCGTTCTTCGGATATCGCTTGAAGACCAACGGCGGTCCCGAAGGGGCCGCCGTTGTTCATTTGGCAACTGTCGTCCGGAGCGAAGCGAGGGACCCTGCAGATCGACCAGATGACTGCGTAGCTGGAGCGAGATCCTTCGCTCAGGAAGACAGGGAAATCGTAACCGCTGCTAACGCCGCGGCAGCTTGTCGAGGCCGCCCAGCATCAGGTGCGTGGCGAACTCCGCGGCGGCGTCGGGATCGACCGGGTCGCGGGCGACCATGACCATGGAGATCTCGAAGGCGATGCCCGCCATGGACGCGCTGAGATAGGAAACATCGACATTGGGCAGGATGCCCCGCGCGATCGCGGCGCGGATGTCGTCGTTCAGGGCCTTGGCGAGCGCCCGGACGTCGGGCTTGTCGAGCAGGGTGCGCACGGCGGTGAAGCTCGACCGGGCCAGCGCCAGAAGCTCGGGATCCTCCGCCAGGAAGTTGAAGTAGGCGGCATAGTGCAGGCGCACGAATTCCTCGGTCGAGGTCGCCTTGGCGCGGCCGTCGTTATGGCGCTGCAGCAGTACGCTGGTGAGCTCGCCAACGACGGCTTCGAAGATTTCGTCCTTGTCCTTGAAGTAGTTGTAGAACGTGCCCGAGGCGAGATCGGTGCGGCGCACGATGTCGCGCACGCTGGCCGCGCCATAGCCCATCTCGGCGAACACGCCGCGAGCGGCCTTCAGCAAGGCCGTGCGGTTTTCCGCCTTGTTCTGTTCGCGGCGCCCGGCGCGTTCGCCGCGTTGTTCGGTTGGTGTCGTGCCGTCGCCGCCCATGTTCCGCCGCTCCTCTCCAGGCCCCGTCATCGTCCAAGCTGCGCGAGTTCGTGGCGCACTCCAGCCACCATTTCGTCCAACGCCCTTGCAGCGGCGTGGACGGCCCCTCTCATGCCGACAAATCCATGTATGAGCGTTTCGAATTCGCGATGGATCACCTTGACCCCGGCGGCCTGCAGGCGGGCGGCATAGGCTTGCCCCTCGTCGCGCAGCGGATCGAAGCCCGCGGTGAAGATCAGCGCCGGCGCCACGCCCGAGAGATCGGTCGCCCGCAAGGGCGAGGCGCGGGGATCGTCGGTTTCTGTGGCGGCCGCGCCGAGATAGTGCATGCGGAACCACGCCATGTCCGCCTGGGTAAGGAGGAAGCCATCGCCGCAGCTTTTGTGGGAGGCGGTGTCGCCCGCCATGTCGGTGGCGGGATAGATCAGCCACTGCAGGCAGGGCCGCTGCGGCTCGTGGCGCACCGTCTGGGCGACCACGGCGGCCAGCGTCCCGCCCGCCGAATCGCCTGCCACGACGATGCGGTCGGGGTCGAGCCCGAGCGAAACCGCCTCGCCCGCCAGCCAGCGATAGGATGCCACCGCGTCGTCGACCGCGGCAGGGAACTTGTGCTCGGGCGCCAGCCGGTAGTCGACCGCGACGACGGCACAGCCCGAGCGGGCGCAGAAATAGCGGCAGGCGAGGTCGTAGCCTTCGAGGCTGCCGATGACCCAGCCGCCGCCGTGGAAATACAGGACGGTCGGCAGCAGGCGGGCCACGGTCCCGGCCGGGCGGTAGATGCGGATCCTCATGGGGCCGGCCGGGCCGGGCAGGGTGCGGTCGAGGATGGAACTCACCGGCGCGGGCTTGCCGCCCAGCAGCAGCATGAAGGCGTCGAAATCCTCGCGTGCGTCGGCGACGCTCATCGTGTGCACAGCGGGCTGGCCGCCATAGGCGAGCAGCTTCAGGAACCATTGGGTGCGGCCGTCGAGGGTGCGTCCGTCCACGCCGACCGGAGGGCCAGCCAGGATATTCACCCAGGAAATCGGCATGCGCAGAGCCAGGTTGGCCACCTTGCCCTGAAGCTCCCGCGCGATCTCCTTCATCGACATGCCGTGTAACTAGCACCGTGCCCGCCCGTTGTGGAGCCCGCCGGCTCTGGCTAGTTTGCGCACGATGGCTGCCGCGGTGCCCGACTTCTTCTCCGACGCGCTCCGCCGCGAGATCATCCGCAGCGAGCAGCGGCGCATGCGGGCGCTGGCCATCATCCTGGCCGCGTTGCTCGCACTGTCGCTGGCGGTCACCAACCTCTTCCCGTCCTACACGTCGCGCATCTTCGAGCGCGATGTGCCAGGCTGGCTTCCGTTCGTCGGCATCGGGCCTTTTCTGCTGTACGAACTGGGCTCGCTTACCTTCCTGGGATATCGCGCATCGAGGGGCCTGGATTTCCCGCGGTTCGGACGCTTGGCCAATGCCCTCATAGAGACGTCCCTGCCGGCCGCGATCATCATCACGCTCAGCCATTACATGGATCCGCTGCTGGTCTTCGGCTTTTGGCCGCCGCTGCTCTATTTCATCTTCATCCTCCTCTCGACCCTGCGGCTCGATTTCTGGCTGTCGGTCTGGACCGGCAGCGTCGCGGCCGTGCAGCAGATGGTGTTGGTGCTGTGGCTGCTGCCGATCGAACCGTGGGGCAACATCCCGCAGGAAACACTGCTGTTCCACTTCAGCCGGACCCTCGTCCTGTTCACAAGTGGCCTGGTGGCCGGCTTCGTCGCCGACAGCCTGCGTACCCAGTTCGAGAAGTCGGTACGCGCCGTGGCGTCGCGCGACCGCGTCACCAACCTGTTCGGCCAGCACGTCTCGCCGGCGGTGGTCGACCGGTTGCTGGCGACGCAGAGCGAGCCCCCGAGCGAGATTCGCACGGTTTGCGTGCTGTTTCTCGACATCCGGGGATTCACCGCGATGACCCGCCGGCGGTCGGCCGACGAAACTGTCGCGCTGCTCAACGCCTTCTTTGCCCGGATGATCGACGTGGTGGACCGCAACAACGGCATCATCAACAAGTTCCTGGGCGACGGCTTCCTCGCGCTGTTCGGCGCACCGCTTGCCGATCCCTCGGCGGCGCAGAATGCGCTGGCTGCGGCGCGCGCCATGATCGAAACGGTCGAGGCATGGAACCGTACTCACCCCGGCTGGGCATTGCGCGTCGGGATCGGCATCCATCTCGGAGAGGCGGTGACGGGCACGGTGGGCTCGCCGCAGCGCAAGGAATACACGGTGATCGGCGATACGGTGAACCTGGCGGCCCGGCTCGAGCAGCTCACCAAGGAAATGGGCGCGCAGCTCCTGGTGTCGCAGTCGGTGCATGACGCCACGCCCTGCGACGGCGCCGTCGATCTCGGTCCCGTCGAGATCCGTGGCTACGAGGAAAAGGTGCGGGTATGGCGGATGGCCTGACCTGGTATTTCGCCTACGGCTCCAACATGGATGCCGCGCGCCTCTTCGAGCAGCGCCTGGCGCCGAAGGGCGTGCCGCGCGGCGAACGCATCGGCGGTCGCCTCGATGGCTGGAAGCTCGTCTTCGACAAGCCCTCGCGCAGCATCGTGGGCAGCGCTGCGGCCAACATCGTCGTCTCCGACGGTGGAGTCGTCCACGGCACCCTGAATGCGCTGCCGGACGCCGGCTTCGAGGTCCTCGACATCTACGAAGGCGTCTTGGGCGGCCATTACGAACGCCGCACGATCCGTGTCGTGCGGTCCGACACTGGCGAGGCGGTCGACGCGATCGTCTACATCGCGCTGATGCAAGGCGAGGGCCTCAAGCCCCCGCGCGCCTATCTCGATTGCCTGTTGGCAGGCCGAGACCTGCTGCCGCCGGATTACTGGGACCAACTCGCCGCAACGCCGACGTTCGATTGACCAGCCCGGGAGCACGAATCCTTCGCTGCGTTCGGGATGACACCTCGCTTCGCTCAGGATGACATGATCTGTCACCCGCCCAGCAGGTGCCGGCGCACGTAACCCTTCAGATCTTCCATCGACTGTTTCGCGGCCGCGTCGTTGGCGCCGCCGCTGACGCCCAGCGTCCTGCAGGCGGCCATAGCCTTGGTCAGCGCGCCTGGGATCGGCTTGCCGTCGGGGCCGAAGGTCGGGATGCCGCTGTCACGCATGATCCAGGAGCGGTCGGGCTGCTGTTGGTTCACGCACTTCGAATAGTTCTCGCCACGCGGATTGAAGTAGGGCGGACCGTAGTCGAAGCCGTGCATGGCGCCGGGAAAGACCTTGGTCTGGATCGTGGCGCCAGCGGCGCGCAGCGCCTCGCCGTAGGCCTGGCAGGGCTCGAAACCGACATAGGTATCGGCGCCGCCCAGCAGTTGATAGATCGGCGCGCCGGTCGTGCGCGGCTGGTAGTATTGCGCGCTGCACGAGGGATAGAAGGGCACGTGCAGCGCATAGCGCGGGCCGCCCGGAATGCCGCCGGCGGCGAGGATGAGCTGCTCGTGCGAGGCCATCAGCGCCGAGGTGCCGCCCTTTGAGAATCCCATGATGCCGATACGGCGGCGGTCGATGCGCGGGTTGGCCGCGAGGGCCTTGAGGGCCGCGAGGGCATCCAGGTTGAAGTCCTGGCCGGTGACGGCCGACTGATCGAGCACGGTCGAGGTGACGCCGCGCGGCTTGAAAGAGTCGATGACCACGGTGGCGACGCCCATCGGCACCAGTTCGCGGACGTAGCGCGCCTCGCGCTCGCCGACGCCGCCGCTGCCATGATGGATGACCATCGCCGGTACCGGGCCCGCACCTGCCGGCCAGGTGATCTCGGCCGTCACTTGGACGGGTTGCCCCTTCTGCCGGCTTTCGAAGGAAATGATTTCGCGCTGCTGCGCCTGCGTGTCCGTGAGAAACAAGGCGCAGGCGAGCAGGACGCAGGCGGCGGTGCGCGCCGCCCGAAGCATCCTAGGCCGGGACCTTCTGCTTCTCGGCCGTGACCTTGTTGGCCATAGGGTCGTAGCCCGCGAGTTCGGCCACGTCTTCCTCGTGCCAGAAGTTCAGTTCAATCATCACGCCGTCGGGATCGTGGACGAAGACCTGCTGCAGCGGCCGCGCCGGTACCTTTTTCACCTCGAAGGCCACGCCGTCTTTCTTTATCTGGTCGAGCGTGCCGCGGATGTCGGCGCAGTTGATGGCGATGTGGTCGATGGCGCCGCTGCCCTGGTCGGCGCGGCCGGTCTCCGACACGAGATGCAGGATCGCTTTCTCGCCAGCGTACATCCAGGCGCCCGGGAACGGGAAGGGCGGACGCTCGCCGTTGGTCAGGCCGACATAGCGTTCGTAGAAGCGAACGGTGGCGTCGAGGTCGGTGCAGTAGATGTTGTAGTGGTCGAGCGAGAGTGCGGTCATGCGAGCTTCTCCCAATCTTTCGGTCCGGATGGGCCCAAGTTTACAGCAATCCGCTGGCCTCGTGGCAGCGGGATTTTCCGGCTTCAGCCGCTCTGCGCTACGGGCTCGTCGCGGCCGAGGACGTTGTTGAAGACGACCGGTGGCACCGCGACCCGGCTGTCCTCGTAGGCGACGCGCAACGCGGCAGGATCGGCATCGGGATGGCTGGAAAGCGCGGCCAGCCGGTCAATGAAGGCCCGGTCGATCCTGTCACTGTCCGCCACCATGGCGCCCCACACGTCCCACGGCAGCATCTCGCGGCCGTTCAGCGCGGCCACGTCGCGGATCACGTTGCTCGCGATGAACCACCAGCCCTTCATGTCGAGGATGCCGAAGGCATCCGGATCGGCCTTGCCCTCGCGGCAGAGCGCCCAGGCATCGCCCGCGACGAGGAACTGATCGCGCGGCACGTCGAGCGGATCGATGGCAACGCCGAAGAGCTTCATCTGGTGTGGATCCATCTGCGCGTCGACCAGCACCCAGCGCTTCTCGTCCGCGTTCCAGTACTCCGTGACCCAGTGGTCATAATACTTGCCCACCTCGAAATAGCCGCCGAAGCCGCAGCGCGCGCGTGCCGCAATGCCCTGCGCACGCAGCATCGCGACATGGACCAGCGAGAAATGGCGGCAGACGCCGACCTGGCGCTCGCCCGGCCCCCGCGCGACCGTGAGGGGGCGCGCATCCTGCCCGGCGATGCCGTCGAGCACTTCTTCGACGGATCGGAGATGCGCTTGTTCATGCTGGTCGGCATCGAGCTGCACGCCGTAGGTCGGCGCGACATGCTCGTGCATGAGGATCCCCTGCACGATCTCCGCCAATGCGGCAGGTCCCTGCGGCAGACCGGCGATTAGACCGGCGCGATCGCCGGGCGAACTCAGGCCTTCAGGCGTCAGCCACGGTCGGGTGTTCATGCGAACAACGCCTCCAGCCGGTCGAGTCCGCTGTTCCAGCCACCGCGATGATCGTCGCGCGCTTTCTCGCTGAAGAACTGTTCGTGCGTCAGGGTGAGGATCGTGCCGTCATTGTCCGGCTTAAGATCGATCGTGACCTGCGACTCGCGCTCCGGCGTACTTTGCCAGGCCCAGGAGAAGACGAGCTTCGTCGGTGGCAAGATCTCGCGATAGATGCCGCTCACGCTGTGGTGCTCGTTGTCGGGCGTCCAGAACTGGACGCGGAAACGGCCGCCCACACGCAAGTCGGTCTCGGCGACGGGCGTCCGGTGGTGGCCGGTGACGCCCCACCACCGGATCATCTTTTCCGGCTGCGTCCAGGCTTCGTAGACTTTCTCGAGCGGCGCGTTGAGGCGGCGCTTGAGGGCGAGGCTCGGCTTGCTGACCATGGGGCGTCTTCCTCCAGAAAGGCGGCGAGGCGATCGAGTTGCTGCGTCCAGTAATGCTGGTAGCGGGCGAGCCAGCTCATCGCCTGCTCCATGGGCTGGGCCTTGAGCGTGCACGTCACGACGCGGCCGGACTTCGAGCGCTCAACCAGTCCGGCGGCGGACAACACGTCGAGATGCTTCATGATGGCCGGCAGCGACACGGGAAACGGCCGCGCCAGTTCGCTGACGGTCACGCCCGGCTCGACGTCGAGCCGGGCCAGGAGTGCCCGGCGCGTCGGGTCGGCGAGGGCTGCGAAGGTGCGGTCGAGGGTGGTATTCTGAGAGTTAACCATTTGGTTAACGGTTAGGCGCCGCCCGTGCTGCAGTCAAGTCCGCGGCTAACCCAGCTTCTTGATCAGCGCCTGCGCTGCCGCCGGATTGCGGACCTTGGCGCCGGAGATGAAGTAAACGAAAGCGTCGCCCTTCTTCGCCCAGGCCTTGGCGCGCTTGGCCCATTTGTCGATGCCGGTGGGCTTGTAGCCGGTCTTCACGTTCTCCTCGGACTGCATCAGCCGGGCGTAGGTGAAATCGGCGGTCGGCTCGTCGATCTCGGGGAAATCCTTGTCGTGCGCGTAGACGATTGCCGCGTTGTACTTGCGTGCGAGATCGTAGAAGCGTTCGTCCTTGAAGCTGTCGTGTCGTACTTCCAGCGCGTGCCGCAGTGGCAGCTTGCCGACCTCGCGGGGCAGCAGTTTCAAGAACGCCTCGAAGTCCTCGGGGTCGAACTTCTTGGTGCCCATGAATTGCCAGTTGATCGGACCGAGCCGGTCCTTCAGTTCGACGAGCCCTTGCGTCACGAAGCGCTGCACCGATTCGCCCGCCTCGGCCAGCACGCGGCGGTTGGTGCAGAAGCGCGAGGCCTTCACCGCGAAGACGAAACCGTCGGGGGTCTCGTCGCGCCACTTGGCCCAGCTCGCGGGCTTGAAGCTCGAATAATAGGTGCCGTTGATCTCGATCGAGGTGAGTTGGCGGCTGGCATATTCCAGCTCGCGCTTTTGCGTGAGGTCATCGGGATAGAAGACCCCGCGCCACGGTTCGAAGGTCCAGCCACCGATGCCGACAAGGATTTTTCCACTCATGCCGCGGAGTATAGCCTCACATCGCCGAGGCCGGGCTGTGGGTGGCGACGGTCATCTTCCTGACTGAACAATGCAAAAAAGGAAGGGAAATTCCGATCTGCGGTCCCATTCGCGCATCCGCAGACGGCTCACGTGCGTAGCTTGGGCTGCGGCCGTGGGAAGCCGCGCGTAGTACTGGGGTGGGTAGTGACGGATACCAGTGAGGCAGGCGCTCTGGGCCTGTCGATTCTCGTCGTGGAGAGCGATTCTGAGGCGCGGAGTGTCTTGTTGGACCATCTGCGACGTCATGGCTTCAGGATCGTCGAAGCCGAACATGGCGGTCAGGCCATCCGGACGGCCGTGGTCCAATCCTTCGATTACATGCTGGCGGATCTCGACTGGATCGGCGTCAGCGATGGTGCGGCGCTCGCCCGATGGGCACGAACCAACCGGCCGGAAACACGGGTGATCCTGTCGTCCACGACCTTGTCTCACTGGTTTCCGTCCGACAGCGCCATGGCCGGACTGCCGATCATCAAGAAGCCTTTCGCACAGAGCGATCTCGACAGGCTGCTGGCGCCCGTCGCGGTCACGGCAATCCCGGGCTCCTGAGATTCGTCCGGCAGACCGCCTTCGCCGCTAAGCCGGCAGCGGCAGGTCGAGCGTAGTGGTGCGGCGCATCTCGCGGCGGTGCTTCTGGTCGTCGAACGGCCGGGCGCGGTGCATCGTGCAGCGATTGTCCCAGATGACGAAATCATGGGGCCGCCAGATGTGCCGATAGACGAATTCCCGCTGCGTGGCATGGTCGGTGAGATCGCGCAGCAGCAATCGTCCCTCCGGCACCGGCATGTCGACGATATGCTCTGCATGCGAGGCGAGGTAGAGGGCGCGGCGCCCCGAGCCGGGAATGGTGCGCACCAGCGGATGGACGGCGCCCTTCAGCTTTTCCTTCTCATCGTCGTTGAAGTCGAAGCCCAGCACATGGCGCGAATAGACGATCGTGTGATGGACGCGCAGCCCTTCCAGCGACGCGCGGGTCTCCTCGTCGAGCGCGTCGTAGGCCGCGCGCATGTCGGCGAATTCGGTGTCGGCGCGCACCGAGGGCACCACCCGCGCCGACAGCATCGAGTATCGGCCCGGCGGATCGACGAACGACGCGTCGGTGTGCCACAGCCGGTTGCCGACCGCGGAAGCGCGCATGCGGTTATTGGCGTCTCGGATCTTGCCGTCCTTGTCGACATTGGAAACGTCGGCGATGGCCTCGTTGCCGAAGCGGTTGGCGCCGATCGCGGACGAAGAGGTGCGGGCATGCAAGGTGCCGTCGAAACGCTGCGCGAAGTCGAGTTGTTCTTCGTTCGTGAACTTCTGGTCGCGGAAGACCAGGACGGCATACTTGTCCATACCGGCGCGGATCGCTTCCAGCGACTCGCGATCATGGACCTGGCGCAGGTCGATCGGGCCTACTTCGCCGGCGAAGACAGGCGTGAGCTGGGTGATGGTGACGGTCATAGGGTGTTCCCTCCCGGAGAACGATCGCCGCCATCCTGATCGAAGAAAGCACGCCGACCAACCCGGATTTTCCGTCAGGCGATGACCCGGTAGAGGCGCCACCGCTTCGGCACCCCCTTCAGCTGGTGAACGCCGCGATCCTTGAAGCTGACGTCGGATTCCGACATCAGCTCCCTGACCGCGCTCGATACCAGGACCTCGCCGGGGCGCGCTTTTGCGGCGACCCGCGAGCCGATGTGCAGCGCGAGTCCGACGGTATCTGGCCCGCTGACCTTGTATTCGCCCGCGTGCAGCCCCGCCCGGATCTCGAGACCCAGCGTGCGCACGGCCTCGCGGATCGTCTTGGCGCACTGGACGGCCGCCGCCGGCGCCTTGAAGCGCGCGAGCATGCCGTCGCCCGTCGTCACGATCTCCTTTCCGCGCGAGGTCTTCAGCTCCTTGCGGACGGCGGCGTAGTAGTGGTTCATCACCTGTGTCCACCGCGTATCGCCCAGCCGCGCGGCTTTCTCGGTGGACCGCACGATGTCGACGATCAGGATCGTCGCGAGCGCTTGGTCCGTGTCCGCGATCCGACGGACCGGCCGCCGACGGGTGGCGATGATCGACGCCAACGGCTCGTAACTGTGGCTGCGCCGCCGGGCGATCGCGTTACGCACATAGTCGTCGGCGGCCTTCAACGCCTTGCAGCGGATTTCCTTCTCGCGCGGCGGCACAGTCCAGTAGACCTTGCGTCCGTCACCCGCGCCCTGGACCTCGACGGCACCCCACTTGAGGTAAACCGTCGAGCCGATCCGGCGAATGCACCACGCCTTCGACGTGTAGCCGGAGACGTTGGATTGATGAACTCCGATGCGGAGAAACTTGGGCATGAGCCTGCAGCGCGACTATTCTGGGGACTCGGCAGGTAAATGTGGTCGCGCATGTCCGCGCTGGCAACATCGTTCGCGCATGCCTGCTTAAAGCAGTCCCAGACTCCTGAAGCTCGCATGTCCCTTGCGGCCGATCACGAGGTGATCGTGTATCGTGATGCCCAACGCCTCGGCTGCAGTCTTGATTTCCCGCGTCATCTCGATGTCGTCGCGGCTGGGTTTGGGGTCGCCCGAGGGGTGGTTGTGCACCAGGATCAACGCGGCTGCATTCAGTGCAAGCGCGCGCTTCACGACCTCGCGCGGATAGACTGGCGTGTGGTCGATGGTGCCGCGCTGCTGAACCTCGTCGGCGATCAGAACGTTCTTGCGGTCGAGAAAGAGGATGCGGAACTGCTCGGTCTTCTCGTGGGCGAGCGCGGCATGGCAGTAGTCGATGAGCTGTTGCCAGTTGGTGAGGACAGGCATGTCCTTCACCTTGCGTTCGGCCAGCCGCCGGCCGACTTCGCGCATCGCCTTGAAATGAACCAGCGTGCGCTGGTCGACGTCGAACTCGCGCAGTTGCGCGGGCTCGGCGGCGAACACGTCGCCCAGGGTGCCGAACCTTTCCAGCAGCGCCTTGGCCATCGGCTTGGTGTCGATCCGCTCGATCGAATAGAACAGCAGCAGCTCGAGCAGTTCATAGTCGGCCAGCGGCTCGACTCCAGCCTTCATCACCCGCTCGCGAACCCGGCCGCGATGGCCGTGATAGTGAGGCTTCGGTGCTTCGCCTTCGCCGCTGTTGTGGCCGGCCGGAGCGGGGGATGCCTCGATCGCTGCCGCGAGCCTGGTCGTCGGATCTTCACCTGTGAAATCCCAGCATTGATCGAGCCGGTTCCAGGTGCCGCCGGCCTCACGCAGCAACACACGGTGGGGGAGGGTGTTGCCACTCACGCGCCACAGCCCGTCGGAGGATTGCAGACGGAGCCCGGCCGCCAGCAGCGCAATCAGGGCCGCGTCGTCGGGGCCCGGCGTCGGCACAGGAGACTCGGCGGGCTTCAGCTGTGAGCGGCTCTTTGCCATATTTGCAACCTTGTCGCGTGAGCAAGGCAATATCACGGCGTTTGCGATTTCGGGAGGGGCAGATGGGCAAGCGCTTCCACACCTTCTGGATGGGCGTAGCTGTCGCCTCCCTCCTCGTGGTCCTGGCGGTGCCGGGGGAGGCTCGGGAATGGAAGGTCCAGGGCAGGGTGGAAGGCAAGGAGAGCGACAAGGCCAAGGACGTCAGCGGAATCGCCTGCATCACCGAGGCCGGCTTTCCCCGCAAGTGCCTCGTGATCGACGACGAGGTGCAATGGGCGCAGGTGGTGATCGTTCATGAAGACAGGATCGTCGCCGGCCAGACGATTCAATTGATCGACGACACCTATGGCGGCAAGCCACTGGAGCTGGATGGCGAGGGCGTGGCTTTTGCCGACGGCTACTTTTACGTGATGGGTTCGCACGGCAGGCCGCGCAAAAAGATCGAAGACACGGCAAAGCTCGACGCACGGATCAAGGCCAGCAGCCAGCTCATCCGGATCCGGCTCGGCAGCGACGACATTTCGCCGGAAGGTCATGTGAAACCGCCCGCCATCAAGGCGACGGCAAAGCTGCGCGAGGCCTTGGCAAACCACCCCAAACTGAAAGCTTTCGCCAACCGGGAGTTGGACGATTACGGGCTCACCATCGAAGGCGTCGCGATCAGGAACGGCATCCTCTATGCCGGGCTGCGGGCGCCGCTCCTGGATGGCCGGGCCGTGGTGGCCAGTGTTCCGGTAAGTGCGCTGTTCGACGAAACTTCCGGCGTTCCGAATCTGACGCTGCACTCGCTGACGATCGGCCCGGGGAACGGCATCCGCGATCTCGTCGTCTGCAAAGGGGAGTTCATCGTTCTGGCGGGATCCGCACTTGCCCTGAACGATGAGGAAGCCGGCAGATATTCCCTCTACAGATGGACAGGCGCGGGCGACGTCACCGGGTCGGGCGTCGACGTCCCTGTGTACCCGAAGCAGAAGGGCGACAAGTCGAGCTATCCCAAGCCCGAAGCGATCCTGCCCCTTGAACAGACCCAGGACGGCCTGCGCATGCTCGTGATCTACGAAGGTGCCGAGGAGGGTCGGCCGAGGGATTTCACGTTTCACTGGAAGTGACAGGAAAGGGCTGAAGCCTGCAGCACAGCCCTGTAGGCTGGTCGCATGTCAGCCCGGAATTCTACCGAGATCGACGCGGCCTGCGCCGCTTTTGCCGAACACGAGAAGGTCCCGGCCCTCGCGGCCGGGATCGTGCAGGGAGGGCGGCTCGTCCATGTGACGACGCTGGGCCTTGCCGACCGGGAGGTCGGCCGCCCGGTGACGGCGGGGACAGCTTTCCGCATCGCCTCGATGACCAAGAACATGACGGCGCTGGCAATCCTGGCGCTGCGCGACAAGGGTTGGCTTCATCTCGATGCGGCGCTGTCGCACTATGTTCCACAATTCGCGGCGGTGAAGCCCGCGACACGCGACAGCGCGCCTGTCACCGTGCGCCACCTGCTGACCCACACGGCGGGCTTCGTCACCGACGATCCCTGGGGCGATCGCGTACTGGGCATGAGCCCGGCCGAGCTCGACCAGGTAATGTCCACCGGGCACCTGTTCGCCCGTCCGCCTGGCCTCGCCTTCGAATACAGCAACCTGGGCTACGCGCTGCTCGGCCGCGTGCTCACCAATGTGAGCGGCGAGCCCTACCAGGCCTTCATGCGCCGCACCTTCCTCGAGCCGCTGGGCATGGCGCGCACCACCTTCGACGCGCCAGCCGCTGCGTCGGGTGACTATGCCTGGGGATACAGGCTGGACGGCGAGACATGGTCACGGGAACGCATCGAGCCGGACGGCGAGGTCGGCGCCATGGGCGGCCTCGCGACGACCGTGCCCGACTATGCACGCTACGTTGCCTTCCTGCTCGATGCCTGGCCGGCGCGCGACGATCCCGAGACGGGGCCGGTCCGCCGGTCGAGCGTGCGCGAGATGGTACTGTGGCACGCGCCGCCCTTCCTGCCCGATCCTCTCCCCGATCTCCGTTCACCGCAGCCCAGCGCCTATGGCTATGGGCTCACCCATTCGAGCGACGCGCTGCTCGGCATGCGAATCCACCATGCCGGCGGCCTGCCGGGCTACGGCTCGCACGTGCTGATGCTGCCGGAACGCGGCTGGGGAATCTTCGCTTTCGGCAACCGGACCTACGCGCCGATGTCGCGCCTGACGCTTCAGATCGCGGAAATGCTGCACGCGGCGTCCCCACCGCCTGCCATACAGCCGCCGTCACCCGTGCTGGCGCGCGCGATCGAGGCGATCACCGCCGCCTATGGCTCGGGCCGCATCGAGGGCACCGATCATCCTTTTGCGGTGAATTTCCTCCTCGATACGCCGGCACCGCTGCGCAACGCGGAGCTGGCCGCGTTGAAGGCGCAGCTGGGCGAGGGGCGTCTCCAACGGATCGAGCCGATCCATGCGCTGGCGGGACGGTTCGTCCTGGCCTGCGTGAACGGCCGCCTGAAAGGCACCGTCACGCTCTCGCCCGAGGCGGACGGCGGGATCCAGAAGCTGGTGCTGTCGGCTGCCGTCGGCTGATCGCCGTCAGTCGCCGGCGAGCGGCACCGGTGCGCCGCCGGCCGCGCCCGCTGCGGCGATGTCCCCGAGCTTCACGGCTTGCAGCGTAGTGGCCTTCGGGTCGGGGCGCGTGAAGTCGTACTTCGCGACGCCGGCCACGCCCTGTGCCGAGATGCCGCTCACCAGCAGGTCGGCGCCGGTGGTCGTGCTGGTCGTTGCCACGCGCACGCCACCGGTTCCCTCGAACGGCGCGAAGCTGGCGACCTCGCGAAAGTCGGCGTGCTGGTGATGGGCCGGATTGTGCAGATACATCGCAGGACCGCCGTCCAGCGCCGATCCGCTGGAATAGACCTTCACCTGAGCGCCATCGGCGAGTTGGCCGACGATGATGCGTTTGGCGCCGCCCAGGTTGCCTGCCAGCCAGCCGGTCGCCAGCGAGACACCGCCGCTGTACGCGTCGCCGAACGGCCTCAGGCTCGCGGTCGTCTGCGGCTGCGGTGATGCCGGAGAAGCCGCGCCGGTCTGGTCGAGCAGCGGGAAGACGAACACCTTCACCTCGGCCACGCTGCCCGCTCCCGGTGCGGCCACGATGCTGTTGCGGCCGGTCGAGAAGTCGACAAAGCCCGTGGCCAGGGTGACGCCGCTGGAATCGCCGGCGTAGGGCGCGAAGGACGTGAAGAGTGGCGGGGGCATCCCGGGCCCGGGGAGCCGGGTGCCGTAGACCTTGATCTCACTCGCCATGCCGGCGCCGGAACCGACGATGATATTGTCCGAGGTCGCGCCGTCGATCTGTGCGGCCGCGACGCTGACGCCGCCGCGCGCATCGGCGCCAAAGGCGGAGAAACGCGCCAGCTCGGTCGAGTAGGCGGCCTTGCCGGCTGGGGCCTTGCCCGCATAGGCGACGACGTTGGGAGCATGATCCCTGCCGGCTCCGACCACGAGGTCGAGCACACCATCGCCGTCGAGATCGCCCATTGCGACGCTGACGATGCCCTCGTAGTCCGGGAAAGGCGTGACGGCGGCAATGAGCCTGTCGCCATTCGCATCGAGCACCCGCACGGTCGTCGCCTTGCCGCCGCCTCCCGGAACAACCACCGCATAGGCCGAGACGGCCGGGATCACGTTGACCAGGGCCATCAGCCCGTTGTCCTCGTGGTTGAGGCGATGGCAATGCATGACGTAGAGGCCGATGAAATCGTCGAAGCGCGTGCGCATCGCCATGTAGCCCGGCTGGACCACGGTCTCGTCCGGCATCATCACCGGTGCCGGCACGTTGGCATTGTCGACGAAGAACTTGTCCGGGCCGGTGCGCAGGCCCGTCGTCGGGTCGTGATAGGCCGTCACCTGGAAGTCATTGACGTGCACATGGATCGGGTGCTCGTCATTGTTGTGGTTCAGGAACTGCCATTCCTCGATCGAGTTGAGGCGGGCCTGTATCAGGGGCATGTTCGGAAAGGCGGCGCCGTCGAAGGCGTAGGTGAAGGACTTGGCGTCCGATTTCGTCACGAGGTCGTTCAGGAAGCCGCCCCTGATGATGATCTTGCGCGTGACGTCGGGTGCCGCCCGCGAGAGGTCGGTGAAGGGCGTCCGTCCGCGCAAGGGCTGGCCCTTCGCGAACGGCACCGTCACGCCCGGCCCCGACCCCTGCGGCGCCGTGGCACGCGCCAGGACCTGCGTCGGGAAGACGAAGAAGCCGTCGGCATAGCTGATCGCGGAGGGCAGCACGGTGAGGCTGCCCAGGACGGCGGGGGGATTTTCCGTGCCGTCGTTGGTGTAGAGGACGCCGGGCATGGTCATCGTCCGAGCGCCACCGCCGCGGTCCGGCATTTCCAGCACGAGATCGCCCTTGGCCGGCATGGTCACGGCAATGGCGAAGCGGCTGGCCGGCGGGATCAGCAACCGCGTGCCGTTGTCGGTCGGCGGATGTTCCACGGCGCCGTAGGGCTCGCCGTCTTGGCCGACGATGGCGATCGGCGGGTGCCGGCCGGTCGCCGTCTCGGTAAGCTGCACGTTGATGTAGGCGATGTCGCTCACGTTGGAGAGGACCCAGATCTCCGTCTGCCCGGGCTTGCTCCGGACGACGGGCTGGAACTGCCCGTTAACCGTGAACTGCATGTCGCGCTTGTCGTCGGGCAGCGAGGGATCGGCCGGCATGTTCATGTCGGTGCGCCCGTCCGCCGCCGTGAAGCTCATCAGGTTTGTGGGGATGTACTGGAACGCGCCGCGCCTGTTGTCGATCGAGAGCGGGCCCGCATACCACACGGTGGTGTACCGCGTGCCCTTGCCCGTTTCGGTGAAATTGGTCGGAGCCAGCAAGGGACGATAGGTGCCCTTGGCCAGTTCGTCTTCCTTGGGAGGCGTGATGGTGCTGACGAACTGCGGCCAGTAGGGGTTGTTGAGCTGGGCGCTGCCACCCGCACGATCGAAGACATAGTTGTACTGCAGCATCATGTTGCGGATCGGGATGCGCTTCTCGGTGACGACCGGCAGGCCGCCGTCGAGACGGCCGATCGCCAGCAGGCCGACCATGCCCAGGTAGACATGCGCCGTCGTCAGCATGTGCAGGTGGCTGTGATACCAGTAGGCGCCCTGCGGGTGTGCCTTGGGAATGTCGTAGGTGAAGGTATTCGACGTTCCCGCCTGCATGTGCAGCATCACGTTGTCGGCGTTGCCCTTGGGGCTGACGTGCAGGCCGTGCGTGTGCAGGTTGAGCGGCGATTCTGTGAGCTGCTCGGGATAGATCGGCACCGGTTTGTCGTTGGCGATATAGGCCGGGCTGTAGAAGTCGCGGATCGTGAGGCCGCTCAACCCGTTCTCGAAATGGACGATCAGCCGTTCACCGGGGAAGACCTGCAAGGTGGGGGCGGGGTAGAGATTCTTGCCCGACTTCCGGCCGTCGGACGCCGCCCCGCGCACCAGTTCGTAGCTGAACAGCAGGAAGTTCTTCACCGGCCGCGCGACCGTATCGAGCTTTACCTCGCCCTGGGCAGCCGAAAGCCTGATTTCGAGCACGCCGTCCAGCGAAGCGAGAACCACCGGCTCGCGCAATTCCGCGCGTGCTGCAACCGGCGGCTTGGCCGGTGCAGGGGGCTGTGGTTGCGCGAGGGCGGGGGTGCCGGCTCCAGCCAACATCGAAGCGGCTGCGGTGGCGCCAACCAGAAGTCCGCGCCTTGGCAATTCCTGCATGAAAATCTCCCCCCAAGCCGCGCGGATGCTAGGGCGGAAGACTGGGGCGGGCAACGTGGACGGGCGAGGATGTGGCGCCGTTGCGTCACCCTGCGCGAGCGACCCGTACCGGTGCGTGTTTGCCGCGCACTTTGGTTTCCTCCAATTCGGCCGCGGCGATGGCGCGGTCGAGGGCGGCACGCAGGGCCTTGGCCGATTCGAGGGTAATCTCGACACCCGCGCGGGCGCTGGCATCGAGATGTTCGTTGAAGAAGTCGAGGGTGATGACATCGCCCAGCGGAGCGTGCCGCGCATGGTCGTAGGCGACCACGGCCTGGGTGAGCGGGAACCACTCGTCCCCGCGCTTGGCCATGCCTTCGGCCGAAGTGATCTCGACGATCGAGGTGCACATGGGCGCGATCCCTACTTGGCGAGATGCTTGCCGAAGAACGCCCAAACCCTGGCCCAGCCGTCCATCGCCTGTTCGATCCGATACAGCGGCCGGTGCCAGTAGAAGAAACCATGACCGGCGCCGTCGTAGCGGTGGAACTCGTAGTTCTTGCCGAGTTTCTTCAGTTCGGCCTCGTGCAAGTCGACCTGCTCGGGGCTGGGGGCGCGGTCGTCGTTGCCGAAGATGCCGAGCAGCGGGCAGGAGAGGTCCTTCGTCATGTCGATCGGCGCGACCGGCGTCTTGGCGTTGAGCTCCTCCTTGCCCATCACCACCCGACCGCCCCACAGATCGACGCAGGCATCGACGTCCTTCTTCTGGCAGGCATAGATGAAGGCGTGGCGGCCGCCCGAGCAGGAGCCGATGACGCCGACCTTGCCGTTGCATTCGGGCTGGGCGCGCAGCCACTGCACCGCGCCCTCGGTGTCGCCGACCATCTGGGCATCGGCGATGCCGCCCTCGGCGCGAACCTTGGCCGCGACGTCGTCGGGATTGTTCTGGCCGCCCTCGCGTTCGTAGAGGTTGTGACAGATCGCATGGTAGCCGGCGTGCGCGAAGCGGCGCGTCGTCTCCATGTAGAAGTCATCCCAGCCTGGCAGGTGATGGATCAGCACGATTCCGGGGAAGGGGCCCTTGCCTTCCGGCTTGGCCACGTAGGCCGTGATCGAGGCGCCCTTGTCCCCTGTCAGGGTGACGTTCGTGCAGGTCATGCCACGGTAGAACGACATTGGCCTTCCTTCCCTTCAATGTGGCGTGCAGGTGCCGATCTTGGCACGCACACGTTCGATCGCGCCAGGCGCGGGAAGGGAGGCAGGGTTGTCGTGGCTGGCGGTGGAACTTCGCCTTGAACGTTCCGTCGAGGCGAGGCGACGGCTACGCCGGCGTCGCCTGAAGCGGCTTGACCTCGACGTCGTAGGGCGGCTTGCTGAGTTCCTTGGGCGAGAGCGTGAAGAACTCGACGCCGGTCTCTGTGATGCCGACCGAATGCTCGAATTGAGCGGAAAGCTGCTTGTCGCGGGTCACGGCGGTCCAGCCGTCGCTCAGGATCTTCACCTGCCAGGTACCGGCGTTCACCATCGGCTCGACGGTGAAGAACATGCCGGGCTTCAGAACCGGGCCGGTGCCCTTCTTGCCATAGTGCAGGATGTTCGGCGCGTCGTGGAAGATGCGGCCGAGACCGTGGCCCGAGAAATCGCGCACGACCGAGAAGCGCTGCGCCTCGACATAGGACTGGATCGCGTAGCCGATGTCGCCGACATGACCGCCGGGCTTGGCCGCCGCGATGCCGCGCATCATCGCCTCGTAGGTCACGTCGCACAGGCGCCGCGCCTTCACGCCGACATCGCCCGAATAGTACATGCGGCTGGTGTCGCCATACCAGCCGTCGAGGATCACGGTCACGTCGATGTTGACGATGTCGCCGTTCTGCAGCCGCTTCTCGCCCGGAATGCCATGGCAGACGACATGGTTGATCGACGTGCAGATCGACTTGGGGAAGCCGCGATAGTTCAGCGGGGCGGGGATCGCCTTGTGGTCGAGGATGAAGTCGTGACAGAGCGTGTTCAGCTCTTCGGTCGTCACCCCCGGCTGCACGTAGGGCGTGATGAAATCCAGCGTTTCGGCGGCCAGCCGGCCGGCGTTGCGCATGCCCGTGAAGCCTTCCGGCCCGTGCAGCTTGATGGTGCGCTCGTCGCGGCGCCAATAGTCGGCGCTGTCGTCGACGAACTCGCGTGAATTGGTCATGCGCCCTATTTGGCATGCGATACGGGCGGTAACAAGGCCGGGACGACGGCTTGGCCCATCCTCCTGCGTCCGTTAGGGTCCTGAAACCACACGATAATTACGCAGGCAACTCATGTCAGACCCGGCAAAAATCGTTACCGCCTGCATCCTCGTGATCGGCACCGAAATCCTGAGCGGCCGCACCCGCGATTCCAACATCCAGTACCTGGCGACCGAGTTGGGCAAACTCGGTGTCCGGGTGATGGAGGCCCGGATCGTTCCCGACGTCGAGGCGACCGTGGTGGCGACGCTGAACGAGGTGCGGGCGAAGTTCGACTATGTCTTCACCACCGGCGGCATCGGCCCGACCCACGACGACATCACCGCCGACTGCATCGCGAAGGCCTTCGGCGTCGGTATCTCGGAGCATCCCGAAGCGGTGGCGCGCATGACCAGGCACTACGGCGACCCGGCGCTGTTCACGCCGGCCCGTCGGCGCATGGCGCGGGTGCCGCATGGCGGCGTGCTGGTCGACAATCCGGTGTCGGTCGCGCCGGGTTTCCAGATGGAGAACGTCTTCACCTTCGCCGGCATCCCCAAGGTCGCCGAGGCGATGTTCCAGTCGATGAAGCACCGGCTGGTCGGCGGGGTGCCGGTTCTCTCGCGCACCGTGCGGACCAACCTGCCCGAAGGCATCATCGCCGAGCCGCTGGGGGCGCTGCAGAAGCGCTACGAGGACCTCGACATCGGGTCCTATCCGGCTTTCCGCAACGGCAAGCCCAGTGTCTCACTGGTCCTGCGCGGCACGGATGATGCAAGGCTGGCCGCGGCCGCCGTCGAACTGATGGAGACAATCCGCGGCATGAACGGCGAGGCCGAGGAGTTTGTGACCTGACGCGATCGTCGTTCTTTGAACTGTATTTGGCGTCGGCGAAAAGTTCCTTCGCGGCGCTCAGGATGACGTTGGAAGTGGCGCTGTGTGCTGATGCTGACGCAGGTGTCACCGCGGGCGGGGTAGCCCCGCCCTGGAGCGCAGCGAGGGACCTTTCGCCTTCGTCCGAAACGCGGACGGCGCGTTGAAAGCCTTCACCCGACACCTCGCCGCATGGCCGGTGTTGATCGCCATCACTGTTCCGGTGACGGCGCTGATGCTGTGGCTGCATGCACCGGCGGCGCTGATGCTGGGGCCGCTGATCTCGGGCATCGTCTTCGCTTCGTGGGGCGGCAAGGTTAACTATCCCGTCCCCGTGTTCGGCGTGGCGCAGGGCATCGTTGGCAGCATGATCGCCAAGATGGTGCCGTTGTCGATCGTCGGCGACATATTGGGCCACTGGGCATTGTTCGGAGTCGGGGTCGTCTCGGTGGTGGCGGCGAGCACGCTGGTCGGCTGGCAGATGACGCGCTGGCAGACCTTGCCGGGGACGACGGCGCTGTGGGGCGTCAGCCCTGGCGCCGCTTCCATGATGACCTACATGGCGGAGGCCTATGGGGCGGACATGCGCATGGTCGCCTTCATGCAGTATCTGCGCGTCGTCATGGTCGCCGCCGTTGCCGCGGCGGTCGCCCGCTTCTTCGGCGCGGCACCGCAGCACGCGCCAGATGCGATCGTCTGGTTTCCAGAGGTCGCCTGGGTGCCGCTCGTCGAGACCGTGGCCCTGGCGGCTGTGGGATCCTGGGTTGCGCGCGTGTTCCGCGTTCCGGCGGGCGCCTTCCTGCTGCCGCTGGTCGGCGGCATCGTACTCACGCACATGGGATGGCTGCGCCTCGAGTTGCCGACTTGGCTGCTTGCCGGCTGCTATGCGCTGGTCGGCTGGAACGTCGGGCTGCGCTTCACCGGCGCCTTGTTGGTCCATGTGCTGCACCAGCTCCCCGGCATTCTCCTCTGCATCTTCGCCATGCTCGGCCTGTGCGGCGGCGTGGCGGCTTTCATGGTGTTCGTCGCTGGCGTCGATCCGCTCACCGCCTATCTGGCGACCAGTCCGGGCGGTGCAGACTCGATCGCCATCATCGCGGCTTCGACCGACGTCGACGTTTCCTTCGTGATGGCCATGCAGACGGTGCGGTTGCTCGTCGTCCTCTTCGTGGCGCCCCTGTTGACGCGTATCATCGCGGAGCGGATCGGCGGTATCGGCAAGGGCTGACGAAGCCGATCCGCCTGCGCTAGGATCGCGTCGCAATGACGGTCCGCGAAGACAGAAGCGCTGAGCCTGACCGGCGGGAGCGTCGTGCCGGCAAGCGCCGCACGGAGATCGTCGTCGTCGCCCGGAAGATGTTCCTCGCCAGCCCCTATAGCCAGGTGAGCGTCGAGGCGATCGCCGCCGAAGTCGGGCTTTCGAAGGTGACGGTCTACAGCTACTTCGAGTCCAAGCTCGACATCTACTGCGCCATCCTGGTGGCCGACGCGCAACTCCTGGTCGATGCTTTCCGCGCCGCCTACGATCCCGCGAGGGACCTGCAGGAGAACCTGCGGCGACTGGCGAAGGCCTATGCGAATTTCCTCGAGAGCCATGCGGAATATTTCCAGCGCTTCTCCTGGTACTACCTGCCGGGGCGGGAGGAGCGTCTGCCCAGCCAGTTCGGTGCCCTGATTGGCGAGAAATTCTCCGAGGCCCAGTCGATCATCGAGCAGTCCCTGACGCATGCTGCCGCCCAGGGCGAGATTCCCAGGCGTGACTTCAAGGCGCTGGCGGGCGCGATCTATGCGCAGTGGCTGGGGCTGGCCTATCTCCGGATCGCCAACAGCCCCGAAAGTGGTCGCTCAGCCATCGATCACAAGCGCATCGCCGACCAGGCGCTCGACCTGACGGTGCGAGGCCTGATCGCCGGGGATTGACGATCAAGGGAGCGCGCCACTCCAGTTGCGCTCATGCCCTGCTCGTCGGCGACTGAAGAGCGCCACTGGAGTGGCGCGCTCCAATGAGAGATCGCCGTTAGAGCGTTTCATGGCTTGAGTGAATCGAAGGGGATTCCCGAGCGGTCGAGA